>NZ_SMBR01000003.1:0-721209 GCF_004346455.1 Bradyrhizobium sp. R2.2-H | reverse complement strand
TGTGTGCCGGCCTCCTCGTCCAGCACACAGGGTGAATCAGATTTTGACTCCCATGGGAATCCCTCCCGATCCAAGTCGGTCAGATTTTGCTCTAGGTACGTGGATGCGCTCATGCCCGATAGGCCCGAGCTCGATCCTTGAAAGAGGTTGAGCAAGGGAGACTGCGCCTGGCCCGTGCTCTCGCTGTTCTTGATGTCATACATGGCTGAGAATCGATTCAGCAGCTTCGCGACCTTCGCAGGATCGGACAGATCCTTGATTTTCATGAATTTGTCCACGTACTTGGCTTGCCGGTCGATCGGCATCGCCGCCATCTGGTCAGGCAGATTGAAGGTGGTCCTGAACACCTCCGAAAGAGCCTTGTCGGCGAGGATGTCGTATGCCGACGTGATGTCGCCCGCCTTTCGCTGGAAGTAGAGCGCCAGCCGGACGCCGGGATTTGTTTCCCCTTGCTGCTGCTCCAGGCTTTGCTGAAGATAGCTCGCCTGTGTTTCCCGGAATTGATCCCGATTCTGGGGACCCATCATCGGCAGGCGTGCGACGTTGCCCTTGCTGTCGAAGTTGAACGACGCCACGATGTCGGCAAAGCGGGAATCGCTCTGCGTGTTCGCAAGACTCTTTGGATCGTTCAGGTCGGAGGCGAAGATCTTCTTGAGGAATTCGGTGCTGACCTTCCTGGGGTCCAGACCCTTGGCCAGGAGAATGAAATCGACCATCGGCCTGTTTGCAAGAAGATCGGACGCGCTGTCGATACCTGCGATCGCCTCCCGATAATCCGTCGCATCCTTGGTGGCTTGTGCCCGCACGGCCGCCTGCTGCTGGGTGCTCGCCGTGCTTGCGCTTTTCACCGCTGAAATGACGTAGTCCTTCGTAATCTCGAGCACTTCGGCGGCGTCCTGAGCCACCAGGGGAGTGGTCAGATTGCCCTTTGCATCGAAGTTGAAGGCGCGGGCGAGCTGGACATAGCGGTTGTCCTTGAGGGTATAGACGTAACTCTTGGGATCGCTGAGGTCGCTTTCGAGAACGGCCTTGATGCTGTCCCGGGTGACCTCCTTGGGATCGAGGCCGACGGCGCCCAGCGCAAAATTGTACACGTCCGGTTTCGACAGGAACGCGTCGAGCGAATTGACGGTGAGAAGAGCCGTCCTGAATTGCCTGATGGCAAAGGCCTCGTTGAGCGGGCTTGCCGCCGAATAGACGGCGGACTTGCTGTCGTCGAACCGCTTTGCCGTGAGCGTAACGTTTGCAGCAGTCTGCGCGGACACGCCTGGCGGAAGTGACCCGTCAGGCGAAAACTCGAACGCGCCAGCCAGATCTACCAAGTCACCTATCGTCGCGATCTGGTCGCTGAGGCTTGCTACGCTGCCCGTGTATGATTCCAGGTGATATTTTTCGACCAGGATCTGGACCTTCAACTGGCTCACGTCGGCGCCAGGTTGCGAGAGTTGGGCCGTGTAGTCGGCGATCCTCGTGTTGGTGGCGCTCACGTCCGACTTGGCTTGAGCTAGCTGGGCGTTGAGGCCGCTCAACTGAGACGCGAAGGTGGTGTTGACGTAGCTGCTCGGATCGGACGGATCGCTGCGCAGGACCTGACTGATCGTGTCGCGCGGCCACTTGCTCTGATCGATCCCGTATGCCGAATAGACATAGTTGCGAAGGCGATCGTTGTTCAGGAGTTCGTCCGCACTGCTGATGTTGCCGATCTGTGCACTGTAGTAATTCGAGTCGCTGGCGAGTGCATCGACCTGACTCTTCTTGGTCGCCGTGTACAGACGGATCATCTCGTCGGTCTGGTTGTCCGATTGGGCAACGGGCGTTGCAGCGCCGTTGAAGGAAAATGCGGCGGCAAACTCCCGGTAACGCTTGTCGACCAGCTTGTTGACGAAGCTCTTGGAATCGTTGAGGTCGCTCTCCAGCACCTGCTTCATGAAGGCCTTGGCATATGCCATGTCCTCCAGGCCATACGCCTTCATCGCGTAATGATACAGGCGGTAGTCCTTCATCAAATCGTCGACGGTTTTCACCTTGCCGATGTTGGCCTTGTAATAGGCGGCCTCCCGTGCGACGTCCGGCTGCTGTTCGACCCGGGTGAGGGACTGCTTGAGATTGCGCGTGATGTAGCTGTAGCCGAAATACGTCGTCACCATCGCGGCATTCCTGGCGGCCTTGCGGTCCCGGACGTCCGGCAATCATTGCGGAGTCGCGAGGTGGGAGCTGACCTCATGCCAGCAGATTGACTCGTAGCTACGTCTTCCCGGGGCGGTTTCGCAGCGCAAGCTGAGGTAGCGCTCTGCGCCCGAGTGACGTAGGTCGGGTTTGTGTCTGGTTGTTTCCATATGTTTCTCAAATGCAGCTTTCGCGAAGGTTTCGTTCTCGGTATGTTCAAATTGAGGATGGCCGGATTGGAGTTGGCATGAGCCGAAGAAGCAACCGAACGATCAACCTGCCCGCGCCATACCTGAAACGGGTCTGGCTCGATCCGTCGCAAGTTCACGATCGGGAGGCCTATCCGTTTTGCCTGCCCATCTTCCCCGATGATTTCGAGCTCAACTTCGATGCGGCCATCACCATCATCGTGGGAGAGAACGGGACCGGGAAATCGACGATCCTCGAGGGCATCGCGGCGCTCGCCGGCTATGACGATGCCGGTGGCGGCAAGGGCTACAGGCCGGTCGATCATTCCGAAGCACGCGAGAAGATGGGCGGCCAACTCTCGAAGGCGCTGCGCGCAAGCTGGCTGCCGAAGATCACCAATGGCTGGTTCTTCCGTGCAGAGAGTTTTTTCTCGGTTGCGCGATATCTGGACAAGGCCGCACGGGACGCCGGCCAGGCCGGTCCCGATTTCCTCTCGCACTCCCACGGTGAAGGCTTCCTGCGCTTCTTCGAAGAACGCTGCCAACGCCAGGGCATCTTCATCTTCGACGAGCCGGAATCGGCGCTGTCGCCGGCACGCCAGATCGAATTCCTGAAGCTGCTGCGCCGCATGGAAGAGTCCCGCATCTGCCAGGTGATAATGGCAACGCACTCGCCGGTGCTGATGGCCTATCCCAACGCGCGGCTGCTGCGACTCGGGAAATACGGCCTGGAGCCGACGACGGTAGAACAGACCGATCATTACCGGGTGATGCGGGAGTTTTGTGCCGATCCACGCGGGTTCGTGGAGGCGACGCTGGCGGAGTAGGAGTGCGAAGTGGCATCATTTTCCGCGCTCGTGTCCCGGACAAGCTGCAACGCGTGAGCGTTGCGGCGCAGAGCCGGGCCCCAGGAATCCGCGCGTCGTGCTGTTGCATGGGCCCCGGCTCTGCAGCGCATCGCCAAAGGGGCGCTGCGCTGCGTCCGGGGCACGAAAGCCCGAATTTCTCTAGCATTGCTACCTGCATCATACGCGTGGCTTTGCATTCTCGCGGCACACCGTGCCCGAGCTTTGCGTTAAACGCCGCCCTCAAAAGTGCCGAGGGCGCAGGGAAGGCCGGGTGCCGGCTGGCACCCGCGGTCCACTGTGCGAAAGCGTGTGCTAAAAACACTGCACAGCGGCATACAGGTGAAGCCAAACATCCGGCCTTCCCTGCGCAGTGGTTTTACGGCTTATGTCGTGATCTCCTCGGGGAGCGATGCACTATTGCCCCCGTCGCCTTGCGGATGGCTGACGATGCGAACCCGGTCGGGCGGCAACGTCACCACAAGCCTTGGCGCGCAGACCCCGGGCGCCGGGACCACACGATTTTGCCGTACGCTGGCTGCGCCCGTCGTGTGCGCGCCTCGTCTGCTCACGGAGTGACCCGCCCTGCAAACCGTCTGCGCGCGACGCGGGCTGCGTCCACCACATTCCCATCCCGCGTTCGTGACGATCGCGATCCGCCCCTCGGCCCGGGCTGGGATGGCCAAAACATGCGATAATTCCGAATTCGAGTAAAGCGAATTATTTCCGCCCGCAGGGCTTGACCGTGGTCTGGCGTGTTTTGCCCGTCAGGCACCGCAACGGATGGTGTGATGGTGGGGAGCGCGCCGCCACAGCCGCGCCACGAACCGGTCTCCCCACCGTCCAAAAATGCGCTACGCTGCTTCCAGCGCGCGTCAAGTCGCGCAGGATCAAGTGAGGAAACGACATGAGGATGACGATGGGACCGGCGATCGCCGGGGTGGCGGCGCTGGCGGTGGCGGGGATGGCACTGACGACGGCGTTCGAGCCAGTCTGGGCCCACGGGCCGACCCGGCAGAAGGTGAGGGAATCCATCGAGATCAACGCGGCCCCGGCCAAGGTATGGGCGGCGATCGGCAATTTTCAGGACATGAGCTGGCTTCCACCCGTCACCAAGACCACGGGCGAGAAGGGCAACGAGATCGGCGCGACGCGGACGCTGACCCTCACGGGCGGCGCAACGGTCGAGGAGGAGCTCTACAAATACGAGCCCGACATGCTCAGCTATTCGTACCGGATCACCAAGGTCGACGTGAAGGTGCTGCCGGTGACCAATTATTCCTCGACGCTGACGGTGTCGCCCGCGCCGGACGGCAAGGCGAAGCTGGAATGGGCCGGCGCGTTCTATCGCGGCTATCCCAACAACGATCCGCCGCCGGAGCTGAGCGACGAGGCCGCCAGGACCGCGGTGAGCGGTCTGTACAAGACCGGGCTCGAGGCGCTCAAGAAGAAGATCGAGAGCGGAAGCTGACAGTGCGGGCGCTGGTCTTGCAGGCGCTGGCCTTGGCGGCGCTCGCCGCCAGCCTTTGCCCTGCCGGTCTCGGCGGCGCGTCCGCCGAGGAGGCGTTCGTCACCAACCAGCTCAGCGATGATCTGATGGTCGTGGATCTCGCGACGTCGCGCAGCGTTGCGACGATTCCGATCGGCGGCAAGCCGGCGGGCGTGGCCGTCAGCGCGGACGGACGTTTTGCCTATGTGACGAGTCCCGACGCCAAGGCGGTGACGGTGGTGGACGCGGCCGCGCGGCAAGTCGCGGGGCGGATCGAGGTCGGCGGCGGGCCGCTCGGCATTGCCGTCGCGCCCGACGGCCGCACCGTCTATGTCGCCGACTGGTATGCCGCAGCGGTGCGGGTGATCGATACGGCGAGCCGCAGCGTCACGGCCAGCATCGCAGTCGGCGCCTCGCCGTCGGGCCTTGCGGTGACGCCCGACGGCAAGCTGCTGCTCTCGGCGGACCGCGACGACGACAGCGTCTCGGTGGTGGACACCGCGATGGGCCAACGCAAGGCCATGATCAAGGTCGGCACGCGCCCGTTCGGCGTCACCATCGACGCCGATGGCAGGCGGGCCTACACCGCCAATGTCGGCTCCGACGATGTCTCGGTCATCGATATCGCCGAGGCCCGCGAGATCGGCCGGGTGCCGGTCGGGATGCGCCCCTATGCGGTGGCGCTGACGCCGGGCCGCGGCTTCGTCACCGACCAATATGGCGGCACCGTCACCGTGTTCGACCTTACGACGCTGAAGCCGATCAAGCGCATCACTGTCGGCGACTATCCCGAAGGCATCGCGGCGACCGCCGACGGCAGACGCATCATCGTCGCCTGCTGGGAGAGCAACACGCTTCATATCATCGATGCGGCCGAGTTGAAGGTGATCGGAGAGGTCAAGACCGGCGACGGCCCGCGCGCGTTCGGGGCGTTCTTGCGCAGGACGGAGTAGGGGTGTGTAGGGTGGGTTAGCCTTGCGGCTGCGCGAAGCGCAGTCGGAAGGCGTACCCACCTCTTTGGATTCCGCGGAGACAGAAGTGGTGGGTTACGCTGCGCAGATGCGCTTTGCGCATCTGCAGAGCTAACCCACCCTACCAGTCCGCGCTAGCGTCGGCGCAATCTCATCCATCCGCTCGAACACATGATCCGGCCTCAGCGCCCGCAACGCCGCCGGCGCCGCATAGCCCCAGCACACCGCCCCGCAGGCAATGCCGACCGCGCGCGCCGCGTCGATGTCGCGGACCTCGTCGCCGATCGCGATGACCTGGCCCGGCTCGACGCCTGCGCGGCGCACGACCCGGCGGAATTTCGCAGGCTTGCCGAACAGCGACGCAGAGCAGTCGAAATGCGCGAACAGCGACGCAGCCTCGCCGAGCTTCTCGCGCGCATTGGCCTCGCTGTCCGAGGTCACCAGCGCGAGCTGAATGGCATTCTCGGCCAGCGTCCGCAGCATCGTCTCGACGCCAGCGAACAGCGGAATCTCGCCAGCTGCCTCAGCCTTCAACCGCCGCGCATGCCGCGCGATCGCCGGGAGCTTCCACAGGGGCACTTCGAGCCGGGCGAGGATCTCGCGGCTCGAAGCATGCCGCAGCTCTTCGATGTCCTCATCGGCGACACGGCGAAAATTGAAGTGATCGGCGACATCGTTGATGGTGCGGAGAAACCACGGAAAGCTGTCGGCGAGGGTGCCGTCGAGGTCGAAGATGGCGAGGGCGTAGGGCATGGAGGTGGAGGTGCCGAGCGGATCGTGCGTCAGGCCGGCCGCGATGCGCTGACAGATATCATTTGAGGTGCTATATTGACGTTTCCTAGAGGTGACAGATGTCGGAGCTACTGGCAAGGATTACGGTCGATCCGCAGCGCATGCACGGGCGCCCATGCATTCGCGATCTGCGCATCACGGTCGCCGACGTCCTGGGACTGCTGTCCGCGGGACAGTCGCGCGAGAGCATTCTCGACGATTATCCATATTTGGAAGAGGCCGACATCGACGCGGTGCTTGCTTATGCCGCCCGTCAGGTCGACCACCCGATCATAGCGGCCAAGTAGCGTACTTTATCTGATCGACGCGCAGCTTCCGCCTGCACTCGCGGAGGCCATGCGTCGCGCTGGATACGATGCGGCTCATGTGGCCGAGTTCGGGATGGCAAACGCGATCGACGGGGTGATCTGGAACGAACCATTTCTCGATCGCCTCGTTACCAAGGATCGCGACTTTTCGCTTCTCGCGTCGCGAAGAGTTAGGGACCGATCGTGCTATGGGTGCGCGTGGGCAACATCGACAATCGCACGTTGATCCGCCGGTTTCTAGGCGCCATGCCGCAAATTGCGGAAGCCGTCGCGCGGGGCGAGGCGGTGATTGAATTCGTCGGCAGAGCTAGCGGGACCGCAACCCGCGGACGTCAACGTTGATATCGAGATCGATGTCGCTGACGCAAGTCTGAGTGGTTCGATGCGAGCCACCTTCATACCAGTGGCCGTCCCGCGCCCGGGCACCACTGACATTTGCCAGCTTCAGGCAGCGCCATTGCGGTAGCGATCCGCTGCTCTCTCCGGCAAATTGCCAGGCCAGCACGGCCTCCTCGCCGGACTTGTTGGTGCCGATGATATGTGGACAGAGCTCGCGATGGCGCCCCTCGTAGACGCAGGTCACCTGGCGTTCGGCGAGGATGGCGTTCCGAAATAGCGCATAGGTCCGGCTTGGCATGGAGATTCCTCCACCTCGCCTTGATTCCGGCTGGTCAAGGCAGCGGTGTTACTCCGCCGCCTCGCTCGTGCTCCGCCGCTTCGGCTTCCGTGCCTTCTTCAGCACCGGCTCCAGGAACTTGCCCGTGTAGCTCCGCGGCGCTTTCGCGATGTCCTCCGGCGGGCCCCAGGCGACGATTTCGCCGCCGCCGTCGCCGCCTTCGGGGCCGAGGTCGATGACCCAGTCGGCGGTCTTGATGACTTCGAGATTGTGCTCGATCACGACGACGGTGTTGCCCTGTGCCACCAGCTCGTGCAGCACCTCCAGCAGCTTCTTGACGTCGTGGAAGTGCAGGCCGGTGGTGGGCTCGTCCAGGATGTAGAGCGTGCGGCCGGTGGCGCGCTTGGACAGCTCCTTCGCCAGCTTGACGCGCTGGGCTTCGCCGCCCGAGAGCGTGGTGGCCTGCTGCCCGACATGGATGTAGTCGAGGCCGACGCGGTGCAGGGTCTGGAACGTCTCGCGGACGCGCGGCACCGCCTTGAAGAACTCGGCGGCTTCCTCGACGGTCATGTCGAGCACGTCGGCGATGCTCTTGCCCTTGAACAGCACCTCCAGTGTCTCGCGGTTGTAGCGCTTGCCCTTGCAGACGTCGCAGGTGACGTAGACGTCGGGCAGAAAGTGCATCTCGATCTTGATGACACCATCGCCCTGGCACGCCTCGCAGCGGCCGCCCTTGACGTTGAAGGAGAAGCGGCCGGGCTCATAGCCGCGCGCCTTCGCTTCCGGCAGGCCGGCGAACCATTCGCGGATCGGCGTGAAGGCGCCGGTATAGGTCGCCGGATTGGAGCGCGGGGTGCGGCCGATCGGCGACTGGTCGATGTCGATGATCTTGTCGATGTGCTCGAGGCCCTCGATGCGGTCGTGCGGCGCGGCGCCCTCGCTGGCATTGTTGAGCTTGCGGGCGATGGCGCGGTAGAGCGTGTCGATCAGCAGCGTCGACTTGCCGCCGCCGGAGACGCCGGTGACGCAGGTGAACAGGCCGAGCGGAATCTCCGCCGTGACGTTCTTGAGGTTATTGCCGCGCGCGTTCACGACCTTGATGGTGCGGCGATGGTTCGGCGGGCGCCGCTCCGGCACCTCGACCTCGAGCTCGCCGGTCAGATACTTGCCGGTCAGGGATTTCGGGTTGCGCATGATCTCGGCGGGGGTGCCTTCGGCGACGATGTTGCCGCCATGCATGCCGGCGCCGGGGCCGATGTCGAGCACGTAGTCGGCGAGGCGGATGGCGTCCTCGTCATGCTCGACCACGACCACGGTGTTGCCGAGGTCGCGCAGCCGCTTCAGCGTGTCGAGCAGGCGGGCGTTGTCGCGCTGGTGCAGGCCGATCGAGGGCTCGTCGAGCACGTAGAGCACGCCCGTCAGCCCCGAGCCGATCTGCGAGGCCAGGCGGATGCGCTGGCTCTCGCCGCCGGACAGCGTGCCGGAGGAGCGGGACAGGGTGAGGTAGTTGAGGCCGACGTCGAGCAGGAAGGTCAGGCGCTCGCGGATCTCTTTCAGGATGCGGCCGGCGATCTCGTTCTGCTGCGTGTTCAGCGTCTCGGGCACGCCCGCGAACCATTCGCCGGCCTTCCTGACCGAGAGCTCCGAGATCTCGCCGATATGCTTGCCGCCGATCTTGACGCAGAGCGCCTCGGGCTTGAGGCGAAAGCCCTTGCAGCCCTCGCAGGGGACGTCATGGAAATATTTCGCCAGCTCCTCGCGGGCCCACTCGCTCTCGGTCTCGCGATAGCGGCGGTTGATGTTGGTGATGACGCCCTCGAACGGCTTCTTGGTGTCGTAGGAGCGCACCCCGTCCTCGTAGGAGAACTTGATCTCATCGTCGCCGGAGCCGTAGAGGATCGCGTCTCTCGTCTTCTTCGGCAGATCCTTCCACTTGGTGTCGAGCGTGAACTTGTAGTGCTTGCCGAGCGCGGTCAGCGTCTGCACGTAATAGGGCGACGACGATTTGGCCCAGGGCGCGATCGCGCCCTTGCGCAGCGTCAGGTCCTTCTCGGGGATGACGAGATCCTCGTCGACATGCTGCTCCACGCCGAGGCCGCCGCAGGCCGGGCAGGCGCCATAGGGATTGTTGAACGAGAACAGCCGCGGCTCGATCTCGGGGATGGTGAAGCCGGAGACCGGGCAGGCGAATTTTTCCGAGAACAGGATGCGCTCGGGGCCGCTCTTGTCGTGGATCTTCGCAGTCTTCTTTTTCTCTTTCTCTTCCGCAGGCGCGGCCGCCGGCGCGTCGGCGAACTCGACCACGGCGAGGCCCTCGGCGAGCTTCAGCGCGGTCTCGAAGCTTTCCGCGAGGCGCTGGCCGATGTCGGCGCGCACCACGATGCGGTCGACCACGACGTCGATGTCGTGCGGGAATTTCTTGTCCAGCGTCGGCGCCTCGCTGAGCTCATGGAAGGTGCCGTCGATCTTGACGCGCTGGAAGCCCTTCTTGAGCCATTCGGCGAGCTCCTTCCGGTACTCGCCCTTGCGGCCGCGCACGACCGGCGCGAGCAGATAGAGGCGGGTCCCTTCGGGCAGCGCCAGCACGCGGTCGACCATCTGCGAGACGGTCTGGCTCTCGATCGGCAGGCCCGTGGCCGGCGAATAGGGCACGCCGACGCGGGCCCAGAGCAGGCGCATGTAGTCGTAAATCTCGGTCACCGTGCCCACCGTGGAGCGCGGGTTCTTCGACGTCGTCTTCTGCTCGATCGAGATCGCCGGCGACAGGCCGTCGATCTGGTCGACGTCGGGCTTCTGCATCATCTCGAGGAACTGGCGGGCATAGGCAGACAGCGATTCGACGTAGCGACGCTGGCCCTCGGCGTAGATGGTGTCGAAGGCGAGCGAGGATTTGCCGGAACCGGAGAGGCCCGTAAACACCACCAGCTTGTCGCGGGGGATCTCGACGTCGATATTCTTGAGGTTGTGCTCGCGCGCGCCACGGATCGTAATTGCGCGCAGGCTCGAGCCCGCGTTCTGTTGTTGGCGCTTCGCCTTGATCACTTCGTCCATCCCGCTGGTCCTTAAGGAATCCAAAGACGCGCGATCGCGCCAATGCTGAAGGCGCGCTTCGCCCGGAACCGGGAACGGCGCCGATGGGTATGGCAGCGAACGTAGGAAGAACGGCGGCGGATTTCCAGTGCGACTTGCGAATCGTCAACGGATTGTTGGCGCGCTGGCGGCATTTGGCAGCAGCGGGCGTGCGGAACTGCGCTGGAGCGTGCCGCCAAACAAAAAGGCCGGCGCGAGGCCGGCCTTTCGTAACGCAAGCGCGTCGGAGACGAAGCTCAGTACTTCGCGACGATCGGGCCGCCGAAGTGATAGTTCACGCCGACCTGCACGGTGTGGAAGTTGATCGTGCCAGACGCCAGCGGAACGCCAAGGTTGGAGAAGTAGTTCTCGCTGCCGAAGCTGCGATAGAGGTACTCGCCCTTGACCGACCACTGCGGCGCGAAGAATGCTTCGACGCCGGCGCCGACGGTCCAGCCGGAGTGCCACTGGCTGTCGGAGACGCTCACGCCGAGCGCGCTGACGGTGACCTTGTTGTCGATCCAGGCGTAACCACCGGTGCCGTACAGCAGGACGTTGTTGACGGCCCAGCCGATGCGGCCGCGCACGGTGCCCATGGCGTCGGTCTTCGAGCTCAGCGTGGCGGTGGCGACGCCGAAGCCGGGGACGACGGTCGAGCCGGTGACCGAAGCGCTGACGTCAGCCCAGGCGCCGTCGGCCTCGAGGCCGAACACGACGTTGCCGGTCTGCCAGTTGTAGCCGGCGGTACCGCCGACGAAGCCGCCGTTCATCTTCGGATCGGTCGAGGACTCTTCCCAAGCGCCGCCGCCGACGACACCGAGATAGAATCCGGTCCAGTTATAAACAGCGGCCGGAGCAATCGGAGCCTTGGTGTAAGGGCGAGCCGCGAGGTCGGCGGCCGAGGCCGGAGCGGCAAGAGCGAACAAACAGGCCGAAGCCAACAAAACCTTCTTCATCTTCAACTAAATCCCAGTCCCAGTTTCTGTTGTTGCCTTCCGTGACAGGAAGGGCAGCGGACTCAACGGCCCAACTGAGGTTGTGCTTACACCACCAAAGCCGCAAGTTGTGTCTCCGAAAAGCCACAACGACGCAAAAGGTAATGGTTACTGACTCGTTGCCCCGGGGCAGGTCGCGCCCAAAACTGAAAGGCCGGCGCGAGGCCGGCCTTTGATCTCCAACAATATCAGCGGGATATCAGTACCTCGCGATCATCGGGCCGCCCCAGCGATAGTTCAACCGGATGAGACCGATATCGACGTCCTGGCCGATGCGATTGGAGGCCGTGAAAACACCGAGCGGAGCCGTGACAAAATTGCCGGATCCGGTGAAGTCGATCGTGCGGTGGCCCAGGAAGATGTGATCGTACTCGAAGCCGACCGACCAGTTCGGCGCGAATCCGAACTCGACGCCCACGCCCACCGTGCCGCCCCAACGGGTCTCGTTGGCCCGGTCGAACTCGAGGCCGGTCGCCACATCGTAGGTCCGATAGCGATCACCGACGACGGCGGCGCCGCCTTTTACGTAGAGCAATACGTTGTTCCAGGCGTAGCCGATCTGCCCGGTGATCAAACCGAAAGAGTCGATCGTGGACTGGTTGCGAAGGCCGGACACCGCGCTGATGTTGTCGCCGGTAAAGTCGGCCCAGTTGCCCTGGCCCTCGAAACCGAACACCCAGTTCGTCGACTGCCAGCGGTAGCCGACCTGACCACCGACGGTGCCGCCGGTCGCATTGTGACAGCCCTCGCCGACCAGAACGCCGGTCGCCGGGGTCACGAAATCCCAGCACTTGCGGCTTGTGCCGCCACCGCCGTTGATGCCGATGTAGAAGCCGCTCCAATCGTAGATGGTGGCAATCGGCGCTGGAGCCTTGGTGTAGGGACGGGCGGCAAGATCGGCCGCGCTTGCGGGGGCCGCCAGCCCCAACGCCATTGCACTGATTGCACCAAAAAGAATCTTATTCATTGCAGTCTCCCCAGTTTCGCCCGCTTCTTGAAGTCCCCGAAGCGGGCTGATCAGGCGCGACGCCCATATGAATTAATTCCAAGGCAACGATAGCCCAAGGAAAGGGCAAAATCCGTCCCCGAAATGCCACACTCGCGCACTGATCGAAATAGCTGCAACTTGATGAATGTTAAGCGGTTTTCCTTCTTCTCGGGAACCCGGGAAAGTTCCATCCGGGTTCCGCGCCATCGGCGTGTGACCAGAATCTGTTCAGTGCCTTTGGCACGAAGAACAAATCTGGAACATAGTCGGGCGGGATGCTATATGTGGGGATAACCTTGGGGGTGGCGGGCTGATTGGTGTCCCGCAAGCGTATAGGGTCGCGTCAACGGGGCGCAGAGGAACGCGGGCAGCGGGATTCGCCCTTTTGAAATTCAGTGGCATTCGGAGTGGAGAGCGGCGATGGCGGGAAGCGTCAACAAGGTCATTCTGGTTGGAAATCTCGGCAAGGATCCTGAAATCCGCCGCACCCAGGACGGGCGGCCGATCGCGAATTTGAGCATCGCCACCTCCGAGACATGGCGTGACAAGGCGACCGGCGAGCGCAAGGAGAAGACCGAGTGGCACCGCGTCGTGATCTTCAATGAAGGGCTCTGCAAGGTCGCCGAACAGTATCTGAAGAAGGGCGCGAAGGTTTACATCGAGGGCGCACTGCAGACCCGCAAATGGACCGACCAGAGCGGCGTCGAGAAGTACTCGACCGAGGTCGTGCTCCAGGGCTTCAATTCGACGCTGACGATGCTCGATGGCCGCGGTGGCGGCGGGGGAGGCGGCAGCTTCGGCGACGAGCCGGGCGGCGATTTCGGCTCCTCCGGTCCCGTCAGCAGCGCACCGCGCCGTCCCGTCGCCGCCGGCGGCGGCCGCAACAGCGACATGGATGACGATATCCCGTTCTGACAATTAGGAATATCAGAACGTAAATTTTCGAGGCGATTTCTTCGATCCGGCAACGGGTTAGGGGAAATCGCCTTGATCGTTTTTGTAAACTTCGTTGGCTGCTCGAATGCAGGATTCGCAGTTTGTAAAGTTTTGCTACGAAAGCTCTATTTTTACAGAGCAGAATCTTTCCAAAACGAAATAGCGCAGGCCGGTCGTGCTTAGCGGTGGACGAATTTGGGGAAAACCGCGAGCGGATTCCTGCACTTTGTCTTTGACAGATGAGAAAAGTGTTGGGGCGCAGGCCGTTTTGCAGAGCACGAATCTTCCCTTCCATTTTCTATGGTTTGTAAAGTTAGAGAGCAAATCCTTCGCCCGTTCTGATGGTTAGCTGCAGAATTGCGGCCCGATGCTTTGCAATTAGAGCTTTTCGGGTGGCTCGTGAGATTTTTGGGTCCATCATCAACGACCTGAGTATCTCTTCCGATGTGGCAGGAAATCCCGCCTTTCCACACCAAGACCATTCGTCTCCTCGAAGGTGATCTGTTCACTTTCACCGTCGACTCGCAGGAATTGCCGGTCGATTGGCCAAATCTTTACTGCGTCGTGCATCTGCGCCCGACGTCCATGGCGCTGAGCACCATGGAAAGGCAGATGCTAGCGGTCTGCATGCTGCACAATTGGGCCGCATGCTGCGGAATCGATCTGCGCCAGAGGATCGAGAGCTTCGACCTCTTCAGCCGCGAGGAGCTGGCCGCTTTGCGGTCCGAACTGCGCGTCAACCTCCATCACCGCAGACGCCAGACCGAAGGTGAACGCAAGGGCAAGTCGGTTGTTGCGGGTTCGACCTGGAAAACTCGGTGCCAGGCCATTCGCGACTACGTTTCATTCCACGCGGATAATGCCATTAGTCGGATGTCGGTACGAGATAGTCGGCTCGCCGAGGCCAGACTGCGTCTTGCCGACTTCAGGAAGGCCATTGTCGGCAAAATCCGAGTTCCCAAGCAGGTAACGCGCGAGGGTTTGAGCGACACCGATCGCGAACTCTTCCTCAAGGCCATCACGCCTGGCGATCCAAGCAACCCCTTCAGGCCCTCGGACCAGGAGCGCAATTACGCGCTCTGGTTGCTCTACTACGATGCCGGCCTGCGCAAGTCTGAGGCGCTGATCGCAAAGGGGCGTGACCTCCAACTTCATGGTGATGAGCCGATGCTCATCGTCCATCGTCGGCCGGATGACGTCGAGGATCCGCGTAAAAACCCGCCGAGAACAAAGACGCTAGCTCATCCGGTGCCACTGACACCGAGGCTGGTACGTGCGCTGAACAGTTACATCCTTGGCACCCGTAAGAGAGTGCCTGGGGCAAAGAAGTTGCCGTACGTGTTCCTCTCGCAGCAAGGCAGGCCGATCTCCATCTCAACCGTGACCTACATGTACACGCAACTGCGTGAGAAGGTGCCGGGTATCCCAGCCAAGTTCACCACCCATGTCCTTCGTCACACATGGAACGATAGATTTGGCGATGGTGCCGAGGAACTCGACCTGCCCGAAGCGATGGAAAAGCACGCCCGCAACCAGAGCCAGGGGTGGACACGCACCTCCGAGCAAGGCGACCACTACCAGGGTCGTCGGATCCGCAGGCGGGCTCGGACGGTCATGCTCAAGATGCAGGACAAGAGCACCCGCGAGGTTGAGCAATGATTTCCAAGCAGGTGGCCAAAGACGCTGGCAATGGCCATTTTCCCAGCCAGGGCGTCATCTACGACCGCGCCGGCATCGAGGTCGATGCGACCGGGTGGGTGTGGAAGCTAAATTCTCTTAGACCAGAAGCTCTTAATTTTCGTAGGTTGAACGTCCAGTCCGCCGGTTTGTTGGCCAGCATTGCCCTGTACTTGGCCGAACTCGTTCAAGCGACATCGGTGGATCACGTCACCAATACCTTCGACGCCCTGGTCTATTTGCATCGTTCTGAACATCTCAGGGCCTGTGCTGAGAACGGTGCGGATATCGATGAGCGTCTTATAAGCGAACTCCGGCAAATCCCGCGCCTTGCCGATTACCGGTTGGGCTATGTTCGTGCCTGGTATCGATGGTGCGCACAGCAAGGGCTTCGGCAATTCTCACCCGAGACTGCAACAAGGCTCGACGATCTTGTGATCGAACACAATGTGGTGGGACACGCCGTTCGCACCAGGGATCCCGAGAAGGGGGCCTTTGACGAACTCGAATTCATCGCGTTGACGACTGCGCTCCGGGCCTCGGCGAGTTCATCGGTTCTTGATCTCAAGGAACGCACGGCGTTGTGGCTGGCGATCGGCCTCGGCTGCAATCCGTTGGCCTACGCGCTCCTGCGGGAGGAAGATTATAAGCCTATTGTCGAGCACGGGACGGGTCGCATCCAGCACATGCTCTACGTGCCCCGGATCAAAAAGGGAGATGAGGAATTCCGCGCTCAGTTTCATCCAGAGATTTTGAACGACGAAATTGGGCCCCTGGTCGCGGCTCTCATTGATCAGAACATGTCACGACGTAAGGCGGCGCGCTGGTCTGAAGAGTACGCCCATCCGTTGTTTGTGGCTTCTCGACCGCGATTGGATCTTCGCGGGCAACTTCGCGAATACGCGATGCACGTTATTCCTAGTGACATCACTGACATGCTCAAGAACGCGGTTCGTAAGCTCGGGGTCAAGTCGCATCGGACGGGTGGTGATCTCATCGTGACCGCGCGGCGCTTTCGTCGCACATTTGCGACCCGCGCCGTCGAGGAAGGAGCCTTTCCGGTCGAGCTCGCCATGATGCTCGACCATTCAGACCTGCAGACCGTCCAGGTCTATTACGAGACGCGCTCGAACCAGGTTCAGCGGCTCGATGCCGCCTTGGCGTTGAAGCTGGCGCCGCTCGCCGACGCCTTCATGGGCCGCCTGGTCGTGGACGAGAGTGAGGCCGTCAACGGCGGCAACCCGGCAAAGCGTATTCCCTGGTTTCGTCGGCGGCCGGGCCAGACGCCGGAGCGTAACGGCAACTTGGGGACGTGCGGCGCCGGCGCCTGCGGCCTCTACGCGCCGATCTCCTGCTACACCTGCGAAAAGTTTCAGCCCTGGAAGAACGGTCCGCACCGCGAAATGCTTGATTGGCTCTGCGCCGAGCGCGATCGGCGCGAGAAAGACGGTCGGGACCCGCAGATCGTCCGCCTTCACGATGCGACCATTCTGGCGGTCGCCGAGGTCGTAACCCTGTGTGAAGGAGCTGCGGAATGACCGTTCCCGTTTCGCCAGCGCCGCGGTCGAAGGCTAACCCCCGCCGGCCTAGCAGTCGCACGACCAGCGCCGAAATTCTCATCCTTCCGTCTCGGATCGAAAGAGATTGCCGCACCAATATGAGCGCGCTCGTCGAGCATGCGCGGAAGCTCCAGGCGTTCGGTCCCGACGTCGATTTCGACGCGCCAGTCTGGGATATCACGTCCACCCGGAAGCTCAGGCCGACCTCCGCCCAGGTGCGGAAGCTGTACTTCATGACCCGCGGTAAGGGCCGTGCCAGCGAGGACGGCCGCGAAGTCATGGCTCGCCCGTTTGGCAACCTAATCCGCTCGATCGTCGTTCTGCGCGAGTTCGCGCGGCCCTTCGGGTCCCACACCAAGGTCGTCGATGCCAGCAAGGCTCTCTACGAGGTTCTATCCGATCGGAACTATGACCCTGCCGAGCTGACCTCCGAGCATTTTGCTCGGGCGGCTCGGTTGCTCGAGGGGCGGATGAGGCGGACTTCCGCTTACTCTCAGGCCGGCGCGCTCGTCGAGATTGCGAAGTTTTTGAACGATCGGGCACTCACCAAGGCGATCATCTCCTTCCGGAATCCGATCAGTCGCGAGGACGATATCGGGTCCCGTATCGATGATCAGGCAAGATCCCGCCGCGCCGAGAAGATGGCCAACGAGGAGGTCATCGACGCAATCATCGCGATGACCTCCATGGTGACGCTCGATACGGACATTTTGCGCGCGCGTATCCTGGAACTTCTGTTCTGTGCGCCTTGGCGCATCAACGAGGTTTTGAACCTTGGGGTGGACTGCATCCGCACGGAAAAGGCCACCTCCAACGGGGAGCCGGTGCTTGATGCCTCAGGACAGCAGGTCGAGAATTTCGGCATCGCGTACGGCGGATCGAAGGGATACCCGGATTCGATCAAGTGGATCCCAACCGCCATGGTCGATGTCGCCAAAAAGGCGATCGCCGACATCACCCGGATCACGCAGCCGGCGCGTGACGTTGCCAAGTGGATGGCACAGCACCCTGGGAGGGCATTCCTGCCTCCGCCCTGGCGACTGGCGGATCCCGAAACGGAGGTGTGGTCACGCGATTTACCCAATCTTCTCGGCGTCTCAACCTTCAACGCCGGCCGCCTCACGCTGCATACTTGGGGCGTGGAGCCGAAAGAACGGCGCAAACTGCCCGGCCAGCCCGGAATTCCCCAATGCGTCTACCGCTTGGGCGACATCGAGCAAAAGATACTGGAGCTGCAGCCCAAGTTGCCGCCAGACGCTCCTCGGTCGCTGGAAGAATACCTGCTCCTGCTGCCCCTGAATTTCTTCCATCCGGTTCGCAACAACTTCGAGTCAATCGTGACGATCTTCTCCGACCGGCACATGCGAACGTTCCTGACCGGATCCGGTTATGTGAAATCGGTGTTCGAACGGCTGGACCTGCGCGACGAGCACGGCAAACCCTACAACCTCCGCAGCCATGCCGTTCGGCACTATCTGAACACGCTCGCACAGGAAGGAGGCGTCTCTCAGCTCGATATCGCGCGCTGGTCGGGCCGAAAGAACCTTCACCAAAACTCAGTATACGACCATATGAGCGGCATGGCGCTTGCCGAAACGACCCGCGAAGTCCTCAAAACCGGGGCCGTGATGGGGTCGGTGGCCGAGACCTTCAAACGCTTGCCGCCGGTCGAGCGTGACGAGTTCCTGAAGGCCCGCTTTGCCACCGCACACACGACGGACATCGGCATGTGCTTCCAGGACTGGACGCTTGCGCCGTGCCATAAGCACGGCGGCTGTGCCGATTGCGGCGAGCACCTAATCATCAAGGGAGATTCCAAGCACATTGCTCGGACGCAGCAGATGCTCCAGGAGCAGAAAGCCATGCTCGCCGAGTCCGAGAAGGAGGTCAGCGAAGAGACGTATGGCGCCTCAAACTACGTGGACCACAATCGGAAGATCGTGGCTGGCTTGGAGAAGGCGCTTGCGGTCCACAACGATCCGGACATTCCGGATGGCACCTTGGTGCAGGTAGGGGATGAGCCAAAGGAGGATGAGCCCTCCCAAGGCTGATCGCGGGAGGCAGGACGCGATCTGCGCCACCTTGGAAACGCTCCGTCCGACCTCAAACACGTCGTCCTACGACGGTCCGCCGGCATCATCAGTCTGATCCCCGGAGCCGCCGTCGCAGGCGTCCCGCAGGCAACGGCGCGCGCAGCACGCAAGGGCGTAGAGCGAAGCGTCCCTTGCGGGCGAGCACGACGGTGCCAAGGAAGAGCCGGAGACGAAGGCGCTCGGGGGCAGGCGCCCTGATCCCTGGAAAGCCCGAGCACCTTTGCTCGGACAGCGATTTGAACTTCGTCCCAGAAAGCGCCCTTCGGCGGAGGTGGTCACTTCGGCAGGGTCGATATATCGGCAGCTCCGGAAATGGCCGGCATGCCCATCGCTCGGGCGAGTGCACGAGCCTCCTCGTCTTTCAGCCAGGTTGGCGGGATGTACATGCCGTTATTGGTGCGACAGCCCCGAACCATGTTGTGCACGTCTTTCAGGTACCAGTCCCAGCGCTCCAGTTTGGGATTTGTCACGCTTCGCGAAGACCATATTTGAACCGACTTGAGCAGATCGATCGGTTGCTCGGAGACGTACCATTTGTCGGGGTCGTCGCCGACATCGCGAGCCGTTTCGTTCAGCTCTGCTCCCTCCGAGGTGAGATATCCCGGGTGATCGCGCCAGGGCACGATGGAGGAGTTTTCCGAGAGCCTGAAGCCGATCGCGACGCGGTTTAGGGCGAGAACGTCGGATAGCTGCCGGCCCGTCTCTTCCTCCTCATAGCGGATTTCACCGGTCTTATTATCCGTCAGGAAAACCCTCGTGTTCCTGAGGCAATTTGGGATGTCGATCTCGGACGTGAACCAGGCGACTGGCGGAAAATCCTTCATTGCCCGGCGCATCAGCGCGTCTGTTCGAATTTCGCCCAGCTTCGGATGAAACGCTGGCCACCGCGATTGCCCCTCAACCTCGATGACCCCCGACATCCAAAGCAGGTTCGTCCGGAGGGTGCTGGTGTGGTGGTAGACGACGGGCCCGAGCTCGGCCTCTCTCATTTTCCGTCGCTTGGCTTCCCCCATCGAATAGCTCCCTTCCTAATTCATCCAGATATCGGTGACGACTCTCGTCTCCAAGCGCAAGCACGGTCCTACGACGCTCCGTTGGCATCATCAGTCTGATCCCCGAACGCTGTAACAGGCGTCCCGCTATGGTGCGGTGGCCGGCGCGACGCCAGGGCTGGAACGGAGGCAATCGACAAACTTCGGTAAGCCGCATCCTGTCGCAAGTTGGGTCAAATAGTCCTCCCACGTCGGATTGGACTTCGTGAGGTTCGCCGCGGCTTCGCGCGTTGCGGCCTCCATCACTTCGGGCTTCGAAATAGCCAACGCTGTTAGAAATTCGTCGGGCGATTGCACCTGCACCCCAAGTGCCTTCAGTGCCTCGAAATCAAAATCCTGCAGATTGTTCGTCACGAGGACACAGGGCGCGATTGCCGCGGCCGCCGATGCGACATGGCGGTCTTTCACATCCGTCTTTCCGATGACGTGGTTCGGATCGAACCCCGTCACGATGGCATCCGGAAAGCCCTGTCTTATGAGCGGAAGAGTGTGCGCCTCAATGCGCTCTCGCGTGCGCGGCTCCATATTGCGCAGCCATTCCTCCTCGATCCCCCCGCTCCACTTGACCTGGAAGAGGTCGTTCTGAGCCAATTGGAGCAGTAGATTACGAAGGTGGTTCGAATAGAGGACGTTCGCGTCAAGAAGAGCTTTGACCGGGCTTTGCATAGTTTGCTTCGAGATCCTCGGTGTCAGCCGAAAGGGCCGCCGCGAGCGCGCGCCGCTCGTCCTCAGCCTTCTTCAGGTTCACGACATCGTCTACGCGGACCCGGCGATGTGTCCCGACCGAACGAAACGGGAGTTTGCCCGCATCCATGCGCTGATAGACGAGGGGCCGCGAAATACCGAGAATCTCGGCGGCTTTCTCCGGTGAAATCTCCAGGTCGGGAGACAAGACGAGCGCTTCGCCGGTATCGGCCAACGTCCTCAGCAGCGTTTTCAGCACGAGCATCAGGGTCGGCGGCATCTCCACCGTCACCTTCTTGCCATTGGCACTCGTGAGAAACAGCCCGGCGTGCTCAAGCGCAATCGCTCGCTCGAGGAAGTTTGCTCCCTTGCGGGCTTCCTCGCGCTCGATCGCCTCGACCTTCAGTCGTGTCATCGCTTCGGCCACGGCAGGACTCCATCTCCAGCACTCGCCATAACTGTAATATGTGTAACTCGCCGCGGAAAGTCCAGCCGCTCACGAGGAATGGTTGCAATTTCTTCTACCTCATAGTATTATGTTTCCGTTTTCGGTAGAAAAATGGCCGATCTCGAACCCACTCCGATGGACCGCGCCCAGATCCGGCATCTCGAAGATGTCCGGGAGATCTGGCGCCAATGCGTCTTCCTGATGAAGCAACAGGAACTGTATCGGGGCGCGATGGGCTGGAAGAAGGTCAGAGGGTACGAATACCTCACGAGCTATTGGACCGACCCTGTCACCGGCAAAAAGCAGATGAACTCGCTCGGACGTCGGTCGCCGGAGACCGAGAAGAAGAAGGCCGAGTTCGACCGCGGTCGAACCGAGGTCGATAAGGCCGTCGCCGAATGGACGCGGGAGCTTTTGCCGCTGATCCGGGTAGGACGGGCGTTGCGGATCGGCCGGTTGGAGCCGATCGCCTGCGACGTGCTGCGCGCACTAGGCACAAACGATTTGCTCGGGCCGAAGCTGATGGTGATCGGCAGCGCGGCTCTTTCTCTTTACGAAGCTTACGCCTGCGCCATGCTGCCGATGGTGATTAAACCCCAGGGCGACCTGGACCTCCTGTCGTCGGCGGAAAGCCGTCAAGAAGCCTTGGAAGAGCTACTTCCCGTCATTCAGCGCGCTGACAAGTCCTTCACGCTCCACGGGCCCACTCCATTAATCAAGAACAGCCACGGCTTCCACGTTGACCTGCACACCCAGCAGTCGGTTCGTCGGGCGATAGATCGCCTTTCGGAGGCGTCCAAGGAGCAGATCTCGGTGCTGCACTGCCTTCTGGACCTCGCGCCGGTCTCCGCCACCACGGTCGCGCGCGACGGCTCGCCCGTCGAAATAATCGGTATGGATCCGCGCGCCTTTGCGCTGACGAAACACGCGCTGGCGACCCTGGGTGGCCTGGATGGTACCGCCGCTCGCATGGCCAAGGATCAGGCCTATGCCGTCGGCAGGCTAGTGATGAAATTCGGTGCGAAGCCGTTCGAGGAAGAACACCTCGAGGCGTTTCCAGACTTCGCCGAGCAGATCGATGTCGGAGATCCGGAGGCCACGGCAGTGGTCAGAAAGTTCTTCGGGCCGTAGCGACTTCAAAATCCCAGGTGTGGTTGACGACGGGCGTCTGACGCCCGCGTGCAGGGAGGTTTTGTCGTGTTGAATCCTTCATCGCAAGACCCCTTCGAGACTCGGGCAGAATCAGCTTATCCCTTCGATCCTTCGGCGAAGGACTTGATGGCAAAACGAATCCTTGAAGGTTTGGGCAAGCAACCCGGCGCTGGCCGGGTGCCCCGAACCACTGCGCGCCGCGGCGCTCGCGGACGGCGTGTCCATATCAGTAAGGCGGATGAGAACATCATTCGCACGATCATTGAAGAATGGTCGCGCCCCGAGATGGGCTGGGAGGACGTCGTCGAGGCTGTCGAGCAACGGCTCGGACGTAATTGGACCCGCCAGGCACTCGGCTCCCACAGCAAGATCAAGCTGGCCTTCCAGCACAAGAAGGAAGAGCTGAAGAACGCTAAGCTCGGGCGGAAGCTCCGGCGCAGCCGGGTTGATGCAGACTACCAGCGCATGGCCAAGTTCACGCAGGACATCGGCGAAGTCGTTGAAGGCTTGCGCAAGCGGATTGAGATCTTGGAGGCGCGGTTCGCACGGTGGAGGCACAACGCCTATTTGCACCGGTTGACTGTCGAGCAGCTTGATGCGCCTCTTCAGGAGAACGATCGCGGTCGGACCGACTGAGGTGTCTCCATGGCGACCCAAAAATCTGGAAGCGAGATCGGCGCCGAAAACGTCGAGCGCCTGCAGGGCTTTCTCGAGAGCCTTCGACAAGAAGGTCGCAAGCTTCCGGAGCGGGGCGGCAAGGCTAATTTTTCGGCGATCGCGCTCGCCTGTGGCTTCGATCGGCAGGTTCTCTACAAAAATCCGGCGGCCAAGCGGCTTCTCGACGATGCGCTCCAGCAATTGGGCCTGGCGGACGCCGGCGGTGACGAGAAGCCGATCGTAAAATCCGATCGCCGTGACCAGCGCATTTTGACGCTCGAGCAGCAGAATGCGTCCCTACGCGCCGAAAACGCCGGCCTTCGTGAAAAGCTGAGACACCTCGAACAGGTCGAGGACATCATGGTCGAGACTGGGCGACGGGTGTCCCGGTGAGATCCCGTCCCTTGGAGAGACTGGCGCCTGACCGTCCCTCGGAGCCGACCCGCGATCAGCAGGACCGCCGCGCGCAGCGAAAGGCAAGGAGCGACACGGGCCCGCGAAGCGGGCGTGGCGCGGGCTGCCCCTTGCCGGAGCGAGCACGGCGGTATGCAGTCGCGCAGCGTATCGAGCAGGATCATTCGAAGCGCAGCGGCTCGGCGGCACGGCGCCGTGGCCATGTTCGAGTGCCTCAACATCGGCATTGGTGAGGCCGATCTTCCGGCTCATCTCCGAAAGGACGGTGCCGAGCCGCAGCCGGCCCTCGGGACGCACGGCGGCCTCCAGAATGGCGCGCATTTCCGCTTCCACGCTGCGATTGTGTTGCGCTGCACGGACTTTCAGGGCGCGATGCGCCTCCTCCGAGAGGTTGCGGATGGTGACAGCGGCCATGATAGCGTCCTCCGGGGACTGATCGCGATGATAGCCTCAAAACCTAAAACTGCCGCGATCCGCATAACCCTTGGGGCGGATATCCAGCGCGGCGATCAGATCCAGGCGCTGCTTCCGGCAACTAAATTCGGGATCATTTCCCACCTGGAGCCACGCACCATCACGCCGCTCAAGCCACCCGGATGCAAACACCTCGCCCGCCAGGAAGCCGCCATTCGCCGTTCGGACCCAGCGTTCGCCCTCGATCGTCGGCCACAGCGCAACGTGGATTGACAGCTCGTCCCAACCCGCGTCGTGAACGCTGGCAATGGCCGGAATATCCTCGATCATAAAGCGGTACGTTCGAGGATTGTCTCCAAACCTCGGATCCGGCTGGGACCAGCTGTTTTCTCCGGCTCGTGGCGTAAACAGTCCCTGGTCGATGCCGGCATTGATCCCGGCCACCATCACATTGCGCCACGC
The DNA here is from genome assembly GCF_004346455.1 of Bradyrhizobium sp. R2.2-H. Taxonomy (NCBI): domain Bacteria; kingdom Pseudomonadati; phylum Pseudomonadota; class Alphaproteobacteria; order Hyphomicrobiales; family Nitrobacteraceae; genus Bradyrhizobium; species Bradyrhizobium sp. R2.2-H. Next base: position 697,234 of record NZ_SMBR01000003.1, on the reverse strand, counting down.
CCGCCGCCTGCGCGACCCGTCGTACTTCACCTTGGCGGCCCCCTTGGACGCGGTCGGAATCACGTCCGCACCCTCGTAGTTGAGGTGATCGAAGGAGAATCCACGGAGGTCTTCATCCGATATCGGGACACCCGTCACCGCCGCGAGACGGCTCAGGAACGGCGATTCCTCGAGCAATGCAAAGTCCGGATGCGCCGGCGCACGCTCCAACATGCGGGCCCGCAGCGCTGCATGACTTGCAAAGCCGCAGGCGGCTGCGATCGCCTCAGTCAGATGGGATGATTTGTGGTTCGGATAGTCCTGCCTGACCGCACGCTTAACGGACGTGAGGGCAGATTCAGTCAAGGGGATAGCGGTCAAAGGATCCACCTGTTCATATCAGCGGCCGATGTCCACAGATTACGCACCGACCTGGATATGACGGTCGATCCAAGGCAATTTGAAATAATGTCCACTTTGACCCTGTGGCAGGTCCGGCGAGACGGCCGATTCGGAGGATGCACGGTCCATGAGCAGCTTTCAAGCATCAAAGGCCGCTCGCGAGAAACCGGTTAACTCGGGAGGCACGCTTGTCCGCCACCTAGCCGAGGATCCTGTTTTCGAAGGCATCGGATACGCAACTGCGTCCCGGCTGTGGGAGACGTTCGGCGAGCGGCTTTACGCCGTCCTTGGCAACGGTGACGTTGAGCGCCTGACCACGGTTCTGAGCCGTGAGCGCGCAGAGATGCTCGCGCAGGCCTGGAAGGCCAAGCTCGCCGAAGGCGATGTCGTCGTTTGGCTGGACGAGCATAGGTTCGACGCTCGGCTCGCCAAGAAGATCGTCCGCCTCTGGGGTGAACACGCCGCGGCAAAGCTCCGCGAGACGCCGTACGTGATGATGGCGCTCGCCGGTTGGAACGTCGTGGATGCCGCGGGGCGCCAGCTCGGTGTCGACGAGCATGCCCCGCAGCGCCTCGTTGCAGCGGTCGAGGCCGCGCTCTACGGCCGGCTGGAGCGGCACCACACCTGGACGCATCATCGCGACCTGGTCGCAGAGGTCCGTCGTCTCCTGAAGTGCACGACCACCGTGGTGGAGCAGGCCATCGATCTGGCAGTCCAGGGAAAGGCCGCGATCGCGGTCGGAGACGGCTTCCAGGCTGCCGGTGCCCACATGATGGAGCGCTACGTCGCCGATCGGATCCGGACCATGCTCGGGGAACCGGTCATGGGCGATCTGATCGCGCGCGAGGTCTCCACGGCCGAGCTTGAGAGCTGGCTCGAGACAACTGACCTCGGGATCGCCCTCGATGCCGAGCAGCGGGAAGCCGTTCGGATTGCCGTGCAACAGCGCTGCGGCATCATCCGGGGCGGCGCCGGCGTCGGGAAGACCACCGTCCTGCGAGCTATTGCCCGCGCATGCACGGCATTCGGCCGGACCGTGCACATGATGGCGCTGGCCGGTCGGGCTGCGGTTCGGATACGGGAGGCGACGGGCTGGCCAGCCACCACGATCGCTGCCTTCCTAAAGGCCGTAGAGGCGCAAACAGTGAGCCTGGGACCGGAATCCGTGGTGGTGGTCGACGAAGCGTCGATGCTCGACCTGCCGACCGCCTACCGCGTCCTACGACACCTTCCGGATGGGTGCCGGCTCCTGCTGGTAGGCGATCCGGGCCAACTTCCTCCGATCGGCTTCGGGCTGGTTCTCCACGCGCTCATCGATCGACGTGAGATCCCGGCCGTTGAGCTGACGAAGGTCTACCGTCAGACCGAAGCCACCGGCATCCCAGCCGTCGCCCAGGCGGTCCGCTCCGGACGACTGCCGTCTCTGCCCGGGATCGCCGGGCAAGCCCGCCAGGGGGTTGCACATCTCCAAATCGAGAAGGCCGCAACCGAGGACATAGTCGACATCGTCGCTGACCTCGGAGGCTTTACCGAGGACCTCCGGATCCTTTGTGCGGTGAAGGCCGGACCGGTCGGGATGGAAGCCCTGAACCGGCGCTTTCACGACATCTTTGCCGTGGGCAAGCCCCGGCATCCGACCAAGCACTTCGCGGAAGGCGAGCCCGTCATGTTCCTCCGGAACGATTATCGGCTCGACTTGCGCAACGGCAGTCTCGGCCGTGTTGTCAGCATCGACGGAGCAATCCTTCGGGTCGATTTCGACGGGTTCACCCATGAGCTGGGCGGTCGCGCCCTCGACGACCTCACGCTCGCGTACGCCATCACGGTCCACAAGGCGCAAGGGTCCAGCTTCCGGCGTGTGGTCATTCCGGTCCAGGCCACCCGGCTGCTCGACCGGTCGCTCGTCTACACCGCGATCACCCGTGCCACGGACCTTGCCGTCTTGGTGGGAGACCCGGAGGTGCTCCGGAATTCCCTCGAACGCAGCGCGCACGCCGACCGGCGGGAGACGGCGCTCTGTCGGATGTTCGACGCGTGAGGGTCGTTCCGCCCGGCCTTTTCCCTCGCGGTGTTGGCCAAATCGATCGTCCAGCTTGACAATACGAATCCTTCCGGGCGACGATTCCATAGTCAAGTCAACGAACTAACACACACAGTTGACGGGCGTTCCTGCATACTTCGTTCGTGAGGACGAGGATCGAAAGACGCCGCGCGGACGGAGCTTGGCGTTTCGTGTCAGCAATTCTGTCTAATCGATGGAGCGGGCTCGGGTTTTCCGGGCCCGCTTCATGTTCGGCTTGAACTCAAATCGTTCCGACTCCGAGGAGATGGCCCGTCGCGGCTCCCGGCTGCTGCGGACGGGCTCGCGGGGCCTCCCTGGCTGCGCGGATTCCGGGGCATGGAGAAGGTTCCGCGAAGCATTTCCGGGGTTGTCCGAGATGTCCTGTTCTAAGCCGTAAGCCATTGGAAAAATAAGCGGAAAAAGCGCTTCTCGGCTCGCCGCGAGGGTGGTTATCCGCCCCCCGATGCGCTATATGATTCCCAGACAATATCTCACCGGATTCCCCCTTGGCTGACGACGATAACAAGCCCGGCGACCAGCCGGCGCAACCCTCGGACATTCGCCCCGTCTCCATCTTCGAGGAGATGAAGAAGTCGTACCTCGACTACGCCATGAGCGTGATTGTGGCGCGCGCGCTGCCCGATGCCCGGGACGGCCTGAAGCCGGTGCACCGCCGCATCCTGTTCTCGATGAACGAGCAGGGGCACACGCCCGACAAGAAGTACGTCAAGTCCGCCCGCGTGGTCGGCGACGTCATCGGTAAGTATCACCCGCACGGCGACCAGTCGATCTACGACGCCATGGTCCGCATGGCGCAGGATTTCTCGATGCGCGTGCCGCTGATCGACGGCCAGGGCAATTTCGGCTCGGTCGACGGTGATCCCGCGGCTGCCTATCGTTACACCGAGGCGCGCCTGACGAAGGCGGCGCTGGCCCTGCTGGCCGACATCGACAAGGACACCGTCGACTTCCAGCCGAACTACGACAACAACGAGACCGAGCCGTCGGTCCTGCCGGCCAAGTTCCCGAACCTGCTCGTCAATGGCGCGGGCGGCATCGCGGTCGGCATGGCGACCAACATCCCGCCGCACAATCTCGGCGAGGTCATCGATGCCTGCGTCGCTCTGATCGACAACCCTGCGCTCACCATTGAAGAACTGATCAACATCGTGCCGGGACCTGACTTCCCGACCGGCGGTGTCATTCTCGGACGTGCGGGCATCCGCGCCGCCTATCACCTCGGCCGCGGCTCGATCGTCATGCGCGGCAAGGTCGCGATCGAGACCATCCGCAAGGAGCGCGAGGCGCTCATCATCACCGAGATTCCGTACCAGGTGAACAAGGCGACGATGGTCGAGCGCATCGCCGAACTGGTGAAGGAAAAGAAGATCGAGGGCATCGGCGACCTGCGCGATGAATCCGACCGCGAAGGCTACCGCGTCGTCGTCGAGTTGAAGCGCGACGCCGTGCCGGATGTGGTGCTGAACCAGCTGTATCGATTCACGCCGCTGCAGACGAGCTTCGGTGTCAACATGGTGGCGCTCGACAGCGGCCGTCCGCGGATCATGCATCTGAAGGACCTGCTGGCGATCTTCGTCGACTTCCGTGAGCGGGTCGTCACGCGGCGCACCAAGTACCTGCTCGCCAAGGCGCGCGATCGGGCGCATATCCTGGTCGGTCTCGCGATCGCAGTCGCCAATATCGACGAGATGATCCGCGTCATCCGGAGCTCGCCCGACCCGACCACCGCCCGCGACACCCTGATGTCGCGCGACTGGCCGGCCCGGGACGTCGAGGACATGCTGACGCTGATCGACGATCCGCGTCACCGCATGAGTGCGGATGGCACGATCCGGCTGTCGATGGAACAAGCGAGAGCTATTCTCGATCTGCGCCTTCAGCGCCTGACCGCACTCGGCCGTGACGAAATCCGCGACGAACTCGACAAGCTCGCCAGCGAGATCGCCGATTATCTCGACATCCTGCGCTCGCGCGAGCGCGTGCTTGATATCATCAAGACCGAACTTGCCGAGGTGAAGGCGGAGTTCGCCACGCCGCGCCGCACCGTGATCATGGAGCAGGAAGGCGAGGTCGAGGACGAGGACCTGATCCAGCGCGAGGACATGGTCGTCACCGTCTCCCACGCCGGCTACGTCAAGCGCGTGCCGCTGTCAGCCTACCGAGCCCAGCGCCGCGGCGGCAAGGGCCGTTCCGGCATGCAGACCCGCGACGAAGATTTCGTCAGCCGCCTGTTCGTGGCCTCCACGCACACGCCGGTGCTGTTCTTCTCCTCGCGCGGCCAGGTCTACAAGGAAAAGGTCTGGCGGCTGCCGATGGCGGCGCCGAACGCGCGCGGCAAGGCGATGATTAACATCCTGCCGCTGGAGCAGGGCGAGCGCATCACCACCATCATGCCGCTGCCGGAGGATGAATCGACCTGGGGCAATCTCGACGTGATGTTCGCCACCACCGGCGGCAACGTCCGCCGCAACAAGCTGTCCGACTTCGTCGACGTCCGCCGCTCCGGCATCATCGCGATGAAGCTCGACGACAACGAGGCGATCGTCGACGTGCAGATCTGCACCGAGCGCGACGACGTGCTGCTGACGGCGGCCGGCGGCCAGTGCATCCGCTTCCCCGTCACCGACGTGCGCGTGTTCACCGGGCGAACCTCGATGGGCGTGCGTGGCATCGCGCTTGCCGAGGGCGACAAGGTGATCTCGCTGGCGATCCTGCGCCACGTCGAAACCACCTCGGACGAGCGCTCGGCGTACCTGAAGATGCGCCGAGCGGTGGCCGGCGAAGCCGTGGCGGAAGAGGTTCCGGCCGATGCCGAGGCCGAGGAGACGTCCGGCAGCTTCCAGCTGCCGCAGGAGCGCTATGTCGAGATGTCGGCGGCCGAGCAGGTCGTGCTGACCGTCTCCGTCAACGGCTACGGCAAGCGGACCTCGTCCTACGAGTACCGCACCACCGGCCGCGGCGGCAAAGGCATCGTCGCCATGAGCGTCAACAACCGCAACGGCAATCTGGTGGCTTCCTTCCCGGTGGAGGATGCCGACCAGATCATGCTGGTCACCGACAAGGGTCAGCTGATCCGCTGCCCGGTCGAAGGCATCCGCATCGCCGGCCGCTCGACCCAGGGCGTGATCGTGTTCGACACCGCCGAGGACGAGCATGTGGTGTCGGTCGAGCACATCACGGAAGAGGCGGAGAGCGGCAATGGCGAGAACGGGAACGGCTCGTAGCTCAAGCAGATCCCGTCAGCTCTCGGTTCCCTGTCGACGGCTGCAATCGATTTGACAGGACCGGCATGGCGCGACGTGCCGGTGTCCGGCCTATGATCGTGGAAGATGCGGCCGGCGCGATGCCTTCCAGCCGAGCACGGCTAGCGGAATTGCCAGTGCTGCCCAGGACAGCGCGTCCCAGCCATCGTCTCCGAACAGCGCTGACGCCAGCCCGACAAGGATGAGCACTCCGAGCAGGAGCGGCCAGCGAAAGATCTCGCCCGTGGTGTGGCGCTTGCGAGTCATGGACGAATTCCGGATGTCGCTGCGGCAGGCGGCCGGTCCTGCGCGCGCGTGGTGATCCGAGGTGATTTGCGCCTGCCGAGCCAGAGATAGACGCCGCTCGCGAGCACGACGATGGCGGCGATGTCGAGAAGCGCCCAGATGATCTTGAGCGGCAGGCCGCCGTAATCCCCGAAATGCAGCGGGCGTGACACCTGCAACGCCCGGAGATACCACGGCAGGCCCTGCGCGGTGACGAGCTGCCCAGTTTCGGCGTCCAGCATCGCGGGCGTGAACAGGCGCGAGGTGATTGGCGTCGATCCCTTGGTCCAGACGATGAAGTGCCGTGGTGTCCCGAACCGCGCGACCGTCGGAAAGATGATGCTGGCCGGCGTATTGCCGTCGATCGCCCGGCGTGCCGTCGCCGCGACGTCATCGACGTCGGCCCATTTTCCAAGCGGCGACTTGCCCAAATGCGGCGCGATCAGTTCCGGCATCACCTCCGCGCGCCAAGCGGAAAACAGCGGTAAGGATATCGTGTTGATGACACCGGTGATGCCGACGGCGAGCAGCCACACCAGCGCCACCCCGCCGATCAAATTATGCAGGTCGAGCCATTTGACCCGCGGAGCGCCCGCACGACGCACAGCGCCGAAGCTGAGCCGACGCATGAAGGGCGCGTACAGCACGATGCCGGAAACGATCGCTACGACGAACAGCAGGCCCATGACGCCGAGAAACAGTTCACCCGGCAACCCCAGGAACATGTCGCGGTGGAATATGCGGATCGCGCTCATCAGGCCGCCCTGCTGCGCGTCCTCACCGATCAGCTCCGCGGTTCTAGAATCGAACGATAGCTTCAGGAAGCGCTGCCCGGGGGGCGCTTCCGGCGTACTCGAGAGGAACACGTTGACGACGTTGGCACGATCATCGTCCCATCCGAGCACTTGAAGGTAACGCTGCGGATAGCGCGCTTTGGCGGCGTCGATCAGCCGGCTTAGCGGAGCTTGCGGAGTATCCGCCGGGAGATTCCGGGCTGAGGCCTCCGACTTGAAGAGGTCGTCGATCTCGTCATGAAAGATCAGAGGCAGCCCGGTGATGCACAACATCAGCAGGAACAGCGTGCAGATCAGGCTGGTCCATTTGTGGACCAGTGACCACCATTTGACTGACTGTGCCGTCATTCCCATCACCACCGGTAGGTCAGCGTCCCCAACACCGTTCGTCCCAGCGCCCAGCGGCAACCACCGGCCGTGCAGAACGAGACATAGGTCTTGTCGAACACGTTGTTGACGTTCAGCGCCGCGCTCAGGCCCATCCACTCCTTGCGCCGCATTCCGAAATCGTAGGAGAGCGCTGCGTCGAATACAGTGCTGGCCGGGATCACATTGGCGGGCACGGAGACGCCGGGAACGATGGTGGGAACGGTAAGGTTGTTCGCATTGGTCGTGTACATCTCGTGAATGTATCGGACGCCGCCGCCGAAGCCAAAGCCGGCAGCCAGGCCGTTTTGCACCACGTAGTTGGCCCACAGCGAGGCCGTGTGCATCGGCGTGAGGGCGAGCCGCTTGCCGAAATCGGCGTCCTGGGGCGCGGTGATCCGGTTGTCGAGATAGGTATATTGCCCACGCAGGCTCAGGCCGGGCAGGGGGCTTCCGACCACCGATCCCTCGAAGCCGCGCGAGCTGACCTCGCCGATCTGTGCGGTGGTGTTGGGCGGAACGCCGGGGCCGGTGATGGTGGTCAGGACATTCCGCTGCTTGAGGTCGTAGATGGCAGCCGTGAACATCAAATTGGTGCCGACCGGCTGGTATTTTACCCCGGCCTCATACTGCTCGCCGGTGGTTGGTTTGCCGGGCTGGCCGTTGACCAGCGTGCCGACGCTGGTCGGTTGGAATGACGTCGAGTAACTGACATAGGGCGCGACGCCGCTATCAAAATTGTAGATCGCGCCGATACGACCGGTCGGTTTCTGATCGTCGTTGAGGACGCGCACGCCGGTATTTTGGGCCAGCGTGTTGCCCTCGGCCCAGTCGTAGCGGATGCCGCCGAGCACGGTCAGCCGCCCGAGCTTCGCCTCGTCCTGAACATAGAGGCCGCGCTGTTGCAGGTGCTGGTCGAGGTTCTGGAACGGCGCGGTCGGAACCAGGATGTTCTGGGTGTAATTCGGTGCCAGAATGTCGAGTGTGTTGGTAGCGGCGAAGCGGGCGAAGTTGTTGAAGTCGAATCGCTGGTAGTCGAAGCCGGCGAGCACGGTGTGCTGCAACGGTCCCATGTTGAATTTGGCCTGGAGCTGGTTGTCGGCGGCAAACGTGTCGAGATTCTCGTTGGTCGAGAAGAAGTTCCGCCTGATGGTACGGCCGTCGACCAACCGAAGCGTGGCACCGGCGCCCGTCGTCGTGAAGGCGCTGGGCTGCACTTCGACATAGTTGAGCTCATTGTGCAGATAGCGCACGTTCTGCCGCACGGTGAAGACGTCGTCGAAGCGGTGCTCGAATTCGTAGCCGGCGGTTGCCTGCTTGTATTTGAGGCTCTCATAGTTGAGGTCGCCGGCGAAGAAATTCCTCGGAATTTGCCCGTAGGTGCCGGGCACCAGCGTGCCCTGGATCGGCAACAGTGCGAAAGCGCCGCCCTTCGGGTCCTGCCGGTAGCTGGTCAGGAAGGTGATCGTCGTGTCGACATTCGGACGCCAGGTCCAGGCTGGCGCAATCGCGAACCTTTGCTCGCCGATATTGTCGACCTGCGTGTTGGCGTTGAGCCCGATCCCGGTGATCCGATAGAGCAGGGTCTTGTCCTTGTCCACGGGGCCGCCAACGTCGAACGCACCCTGAATGCGGTCGAACGAGCCGGTTTGCAGCGAGACCTCGCCGAAGGCATTTTCGGTCGGGCGCTTGCTCACCATGTTGAGGATGCCGCCCGGCGAGGCCGCACCGTACAGGATCGACGCTGGTCCAGTGATGAGTTCCGCGCGTTCGATAAGATAGGGATCGATGCGCGGAAAGCCGAACGGTCCGCCCCGCAGGCGCAAACCGTCCAGATATTGCTCGACGGTGAATCCACGCGCCCTGACCTCCTGGAAGCGAAAGTCGGTATCGTCGCTGAAATAGATGCCGGGTGCGTAGCGCATGAGATCGCGGACGCTCTGTGCGCGCCGCACGTCGATTTCGTCGCGGGTGATGACGGCGATCGATGCCGGCGTCGAGATGATCGGTGAATCCGTCTTGGTCGCGCCGGAGGCTCGCGTCGCGAGGAAGCCTTTGGTCCCGGCATTGACGCGCGCTGCGGTCCCCACCAGTGCGGAAGGCGCGGGCTGCTGCGATGAGCTGCTCTGCTGAGCGGGGCGCCGGCTTGCATTGCCTCGCGCCGTGGCGTCGCGTCGCGGCTGCACCGGACGTTGAGCGCGTTGAACGGGAGCGTCGACCGTCACCGGCGGCAAGGTGGACGGGCCGGCGCTCTGCGCGTTGCCAGGCGTGGCCGCCATCAGCAAGCAGCCGAGTGCGAGTAAGCTCGTGGTGTTCTTGAAAGTGTTACTCGAAAGATGATCCGCACGACCATGCAGGTCGTGTTCAGCGCAGTCCATGTCAGCACCCCATCCGGCGATCGCCGCGCCGGCGGGATGATCATTCTGACCTCACGCGACCTCGCACCCTTGCGCGTGTTAGATGGTCGATATCCGGGGTGTCGAGGTGATCGAATTTTGAATCGCTCGAAACGTCAAAATTGGAAGCATTCTTAGAATTTCTAAAATACCGAAGCTAACCGATCGAAAGGACGTTGGAATTTGTTGCTGCGCATGTCTGGCGACGGAGCCAGACAAGATTCAGTTGCGCTCGAATGTCGCACACTCCCAGGTAGGCCATCACGTCGAACTCCACCAGTCAGCGATCGCAGGCGGAACGTCGGCTTTGCCACGAGGCTGCGTGCGGCGAGACGTCGTCTCGGTCGAGCGCGTCACGGAATCGGCCGGGAGCGCGAATCGCGCCTAGACTAGCGGACACCGCCGTCGCATCTGGCATTCGCCAGCTCATTGGAAAGACGCGTAAGCGCCTCCCGCTTGCCGATCTGCGCCATCCAGCACCATAATTCGAGCGTGCAATACACGCGGTAGAGATCGAGTGTTTCCTGCCAGTCGGGGCGTTCGATTTCGCCATAGCCCGCGAGCAGTCCATCTCGCTTCGGCGCATCCTCGGGCGTGAAATAATATATCGCCTTCGCGATATCCATCAGCGGATCGCCGGACGTCGCATTCTCGAAATCGACAATTCCCGACAGGCGAGGCTCGCCCTGCGACGTGACCAAAATGTTTCCGGCGTGAAAGTCGTAGTGGCACAGGCTGGGGCTGGCTGCCGCGTCGAACAGATGCTTACGACCTGCGAGATCGCGTCGGAGCCGCTCGGCAAGCGCGGGATCTCCCCCAAGCGTGCAAAACTCCTTCAGCTTCTTGTCGAACTGCGCGGACATGTAGGCATGATTGCTCGGATATGCCGTCCAGACGCCGCTCGGGCCGATATAGCCGAAACTGTCGAGGGTCACGTCATTGATCCTGCGCAGAGCCGCGCCCATCTCCGCATAGATGTCGAACAATTGTGAGGCCGTCAGCGCTGCCTCTCGTCGGCCGAGCACCGCACCATCGAGCTTGGTCATGAGAACGTAGTTGTGGTCGATCACCGATCTCGTGTCGTCGGCGAACAGTACGCTGGGAACGACTACGTTGACGTCACGAAGAAGCCCCAGAACGTAGATCTCCTTCGCCATCTTCCACTGCAGCGATGCAGGGTAGGCCTTGAGTACGCAGGCGGGCGAATCCGTCACCGCGATTTCCAGGACGGTACCGATCTCTCCGCCATGCAGTTCGATCACGTCCTGCACCGCCGCATGGGGAATTGCATGACGGACGATCGCTTGCGCCTGATCGACCGAGATTGCCAGCCGTGGCTTCAACTGCAGAGGCGGATCGTTGGACATTCGTGCTGCCTCGTGCAGCGCGGGCGGTCTGCACTATGGCGACTCCTTCACGGACGTACGGGACAAATGCGCCCCCAAAGCAATCGCGCCCAACGGACCATTTCCGAGGGGCGCGAACATCAAACAGTCTGCAAAGGTACGCCGCAAATTGCTACTGGAACGGGCCTGGAAGGGGTTAGCTGACGCGAATCTGACAGGGCCTACGGGGTCCGATCGGCAGTCACGAGGCGCGCCTCGCGGACATTGGTCTTCGTGCCGGCGGTGCGCAGGCAGGAGGCCTCGAAGTTCGGCCAGGCCTGCTGCGAGCAGTCCTTTCCGATGGTGCGGATGTCGAGCCGGTCGCTCTTGGCCAGCGGCTGCGGCACGCTGGCTTCGACGGTGGGGGCAAAGCCGGGCAGGAGGGTGAGCGCTCCGGCAACACATGCAGAGAGTGCGATCGCTGAAAGGGTCTTGATCATTGACGGTCCCCTGTGATGCGGCCGCTCACGCCCGGTGTGCGGCCCGTCATTCGTTGACCGGATTAGTAACCATGGCCAGTTTCCGGACGTCTTCGCCGATGCGGGAAATGGTTTCGTTCTCGCTCCGTTTTGTTTCGTGGCTGCCCCGGGGACGAAACAAACCAGCCATTGCCGACACGTCCAGCGAGACATTCCCGGGCGACGTGCCAGGAAGCGGGCAAGAAACGGGCAAGAAACGGGCAAGGAACCTGCCCGGCTTGCCGGGCCGGGCCGGGCGCGGTAGGAGGGAGCCATGCCGCGCATTGCCTTCTATCCCGGTTCCTTCGATCCCATCACCAACGGCCACCTGGACGTGGTCCGGCACAGCGCTTCGCTGTGCGACAGGCTCGTGGTCGCGATCGGGGTGCACCCGGGCAAGAAGCCGCTGTTCTCGACCGAGGAGCGGTTGAAGATGCTCCATGACGTCTGCGGGCCCGTGGCAGCCCAGGCTGGCTGCGTGCTCGAGGCTGTGACCTTCGACGATCTGTCGGTTACCTCGGCGCGCAAGCACGGCGCCACGATCATGATCCGGGGCCTGCGCGACGGCACCGACCTCGACTACGAGATGCAGCTCGCCGGCATGAACGAGGCGATGGCGCCCGAGGTGCATACGGTCTTCCTGCCGGCCTCTCCCATGGTCCGCCCGATCACCGCCACTTTGGTGCGCCAGATCGCCGGCATGGGCGGGGATGTCTCGGCCTTCGTCCCGCCGCAGGTCGCGGTACAGCTCAAGGCCAAATTCGCCGGATAACGGCCCGCTTCCTTCTCATCCTGACCGGAGTTGTCATGATCCGAATTCTCGCAGTTCTTGCCGCGCTCCTGTTCGCGGTGCCGGCGGTGGCGCAGCAATTGCCGGCGAACCTCGACAAGGCCAACGCCATCGTCATCGACAGCACCAAGGGCCGCATCGTCATCAAGCTCAGGACCGACATCGCGCCGCAGCATGCCGAGCGCATCAAGCAGCTCGCGCGGGAGGGTTTCTACAACAACGTGCCGTTTCATCGCGTGATGGACGGCTTCATGGCGCAGACGGGCGACGGCCAGAATTTCAACGGCACCGGCGGCTCGAAATATCCGAACCTGAAGCAGGAATTCTCCAAGGTGCATTTCGCCCGCGGCATCGTTGGCATGGCCCGGCGCGGCGACAGTGTCGACAGCGCCAACTCGCAGTTCTTCATCATGTTCGCCGATGGCGGCAGCCTCGACGGCCAGTACACCGTGATCGGTGAGGTCGTGCAGGGCATGGACGTCGTCGACAAGCTGAAGAAGGCGCCCCCGGGCTCGCCAGGCGGCTCCGTCACCGATCCCGACAAGATGGTGAAGGTTCAGGTCGCCTCCGACATCAAATAGGAGCGACCATGGCGCGCCGCGGTGGCAAGCTGCTGCTGGTTGCCGCGATGCTGCTGCTCGAAGTCTCCAGCACGGCCGCGGAGGACGCGCAGGTCAACACCATCCAGGACATTTTCCGGCACTTGCTTACCTGCTGGAGACCGCCATCGCCGGCCAAGGCTCGCCCACTCGACATCACCGTCGTGGTGAGCTTTAACCGGGCCGGAAACATCCTGGGCCATCCGAGGATTACCTATGAATCCGCGGAGGCCTCCGACAATGACCGGCTGCAATACCGGATCGCGGTGATGGAGGCGTTGCAACGCTGCACGCCGATGCCATTTACCGATGCAATGGCCGGCGCCGCCGCGGGACGTCCGTTCGCGATCCAGTTCCGCAACCGCAAAACGTCACCTGACAAGACTTCACCCCCAACACAAGAGAGACGAGCATGAGCGTCACCGAAAACACCCTGATCCTCGAGACCACGCAGGGCCCCGTCACCATCGAGATGCGGCCAGATCTCGCGCCCGGCCACGTCGCGCGCATCAAGGAGCTCGTGCGCGAGGGCTTCTATGACGGCATCGTGTTCCACCGCGTGATCGAGGGCTTCATGGCGCAGACCGGCTGTCCGCACGGCACCGGCACCGGCGGCTCCGGCAAGAAGCTGAAGGCCGAGTTCAACAAGGAGCCGCATGTGCGCGGCACCGCCTCGATGGCCCGCGCCGCCAACCCCGATTCCGGCGACAGCCAGTTCTTCATCTGCTTCGACGACGCCCGCTTCCTCGACAACCAGTACACGGTGTGGGGCAAGGTCACCGAGGGCATGGAGAACGTCGACAAGATCAAGCGCGGCGAGCCGGTGATGAATCCGGACAAGATCGTCAAGGCGCGGATGGCCGCCGACAAGGAATGACCGCGTAGCGGTCATTCCGGGGCGCGCGTTAGCGCGAACCCGGAATCTCGAGATTCCGGGTTCGATGCTGCGCATCGCCCCGGAATGACGCGAGCCAAGACCTAAGGCGCGACGGCGCTCATGCGCACCGACCTCTTCGACTTCGACCTGCCGCCCGAGCGCATCGCGTTGCGTCCGGCGAGCCCGCGCGACTCCGCGAAAATGCTGGTGGTCGAGAATGGCGCGCTGCGCGACCAGATCATTTCAGACCTGCCGCAATGGCTGAAGCCGGGCGACCAACTCGTCGTCAACGACACCAAGGTGATCGCGGCGCAGCTGAAGGGCCGCCGCATCGGCCGCGAGACCGAGCCGAAGATCGAGGCGACCCTGATCAAGCGGCTCGACGGCTCGCGCTGGCAGGCGCTGGTGAAGCCGGCGAAGAAGCTCGCAGCCGGCGATCGCATCCGTTTCGGTAACGAGGGCAAGGTGTGCCTGCTCGGCCATCTCGATGCCGAGGTCGAGGCCAAGGGCGGCGAGGGCGAGGTGACGCTGTCATTCTCGTTTCATGGCCCGGCGCTCGACCAGGCGATCGCCGATCTCGGCAGCCCGCCGCTGCCGCCCTACATCGCCTCCAAGCGCACGCCTGACGACCAGGATCTTGCCGACTATCAGACCATGTTCGCGGAGAACGAAGGCGCGGTCGCTGCGCCCACCGCCGGGCTGCATTTCACCCCGGCGCTGGAGCAGGCGCTGCGCGCGCGCAGCGTCGGTCTCAACCGCGTCACGCTGCATGTCGGCGCAGGGACGTTCCTGCCGGTGAAGGTGGATGACACCGAAGCCCACAAGATGCACGCCGAGTGGGGCACCATCTCGGCCGAGACTGCCGAGCGGCTCAACGCGGCGCGAAAGAACGGCGGCCGCATCATCGCCGTCGGCACCACGTCATTGCGCCTGCTCGAAAGCGCCGCGAGCGAGGACGGCACGATCCAGCCCTTCGCGGCAGAGACGTCGATCTTCGTCACGCCCGGCTATCGCTTCCGCGCCGTCGATGTCCTGATGACGAATTTCCATCTGCCGAAGTCGACGCTGTTCATGCTGGTGTCGGCCTTCGCGGGGCTCGCGACGATGAAGCAGGCCTATGCGCACGCGATCGCGAGCGGATACCGGTTCTATTCGTACGGCGATGCATGCCTGTTGTTTCGGGCGTAGAGCAAATCTATCACCGTCACCCTGAGGTGCTCGCCTCCTCGGCGAGCCTCGAAGGGCGACGGCCCCACTGCGACACCTCGGCCGTGCATCCTTCGAGGCTCCCCGTGCAGCGCCTTGCGCTGCACGGCTCGCACCTCCAGCGACAAATGGCTTCGCCATTGCGCGGGGATGACGGATAGAGAATGTGCTACGCCATCACCCGCTGCGGCAGCAGCTCCGCGATCTGCACCGCATTCAGCGCCGCGCCCTTGAGCAGCTGGTCGGCCGCCACGAACATCGAGATCGAATGCCCGCTAGCGTCGCTGAGGTCCTTGCGGATGCGGCCGACCAGGACGTCGTCCTGGCCCGAGGCGTCGATCGGCATCGGGAAGTAGTTCCTGGCGCGATCGTCGACGACCTTCACGCCGGGCGCCTGCGCCATGATGGCGCGGACCTGGTCTTCGGTGATCGGCTTCTCGCATTCGAAGGTGATGGCCTCGCAATGGGCGCGCAGCACCGGCACGCGGACGCAGGTGACGCCGACCGCGATGGTGTCGTCCTCGAAGATCTTGCGGGTTTCCTTGATGACCTTGGTCTCTTCGTCGTTGTAGCCGGTGTCGGGATCGACGGCGGTGTTGTGGTTGAAGAGATTGAAGGCGTAGGGGTGCGGCATCACCCTGGGCGTATAGACCTGCCCGTTGAGGTTGGCGCGGGTGGATTCGACGAGCTCTTCCATCGCGGCGGCACCTGCGCCGGAGGCTGCCTGGTAGGTCGAGATGATGACGCGCTTGATGCGGTTCTGCCGGTGGATCGGCCACAGCGGCACCAGCGCGGTGATCGCGGCGCAGTTGGGGTTGGCGATGATACCCTTGTGGTCGCGGATGCGGCTGGCGTTGATCTCGGGGATCACCAGCGGCACGTTCGGGTCCATGCGAAAGGCGGAGGAGTTGTCGACCACCACCGCGCCGGCCTTGACCGCGATCGGCGCGAACTTCCTGGAGATGCTGCCGCCGGCGGAGAACAGGGCGATGTCGACGCCCTCGAAAGACTGCTCGGTCAGCTCCTCGATGACGACGTTCTGGCTACGGAACGACACCGTCTTGCCGGCCGAGCGGGCACTGGCGAGCGCCTTGAGCCTGCTGACGCGAAAGCCGCGCTTGTCCATGGTGGCGATGGATTCGGCGCCCACCGCGCCGGTGACGCCGACAATCGCGACGACGGGATCGTTACTCACTTTGTCCTCCATTGCTTTTGAAATCCAGACAACAAAAAAGCCCCGGACCATCGAGGGCGGGGCTTGCCGTAGAGCTGATGCGTTTTCGTCGACGACTACGCGCGCACGCCTCCCCGGGCCCCTGAGGCCGTGGTGGTTTTGGTCGTGCGTTTGGTGGTCGTGAACATGGCGGCGACTTATGCGGGAGAGTCTTGCGGCCGTCAATGGCTTTTCGCCCCGGTTGGGACCGGGGGAAATTCGTCGCTATCGGGCCCGGGCGCCCGGCGGCTCCAGGATGACCTCCTTGAGGTCGTCGCCGCTGATCACCACGATCGCAAAATTGAGCCGGCCGCGTTCGCGCACGAGGCCGCCGCTGATGGCCTTGCCCGAGGCTGCGCGCTCGGCGACGCGCACGGCATCGGCAAGACGGTGCCTGATCGCACCGAGCGCTGCGAGGTTGCTGCGGTCCTCGTTGTCGAGTTCGCTGAGGGGCAGGGCGGCCTCGCCGCCGACGAACTCGCCGGTCGCGGCATTGATGGTGTGGCGCCAAATCCGGTCGTTATGCAGGGTCTTGACCCGGTAGACAGGGACGCCTGAAGCGCCGTCGAAACTCACGTCGGCGGTGGTGGCGCCGGCATGGCGGGCTTCCGCGATCGCCATGGCCTGGCTGATCGTGATCGACGAGCTGCGGAAGCGTTCGATCTCGCGGGTGACTGCCTGGCGGTCTGCTTCGGCATCACCATCTGTGTCGTTGTGGAGCGCGGTCGGCGTGTCCGCGGTCACGATCGCCTGCGACGGAGCGGCGAGGAGCAGCGCGGGCAAGGCGATCGCAAGCAGTTGCAAGGTCCGTCGTCTGGCTGTCGTCATGCTCGAAACCTTCGGCCTGCGAGTGTGCCGGATGAACGTAAAGAATTCGCGGCCGGCCTTGGGCAAGGCCGGCCGCGGAACGCCGCGGCGGGCTGTACCTGCCGTGACGATCGAAGCGGTCCGGACCTCTTCGGGGCTGGTGAAAAGCGGCCCGTACCAGCTTATAACTAAACCATACCGTATCGTTTTGTTTCGGTCAATGCCGTTGCGACGGCCCCTTGGGGGAAAGAGCGTCAGTTCACGGAATCGTCAGCGGGAGGAGCGGCGGCGTGCCGGACCCTTTGCGGCGTCCCGGACCCGGTCGGCAGGACCCAGGGCACCGGCAAGGAACAGTCTGATCGCAATGCGCATGCGCTTTTCGGCCGATTTCGGCTCGAGCGCCGTTCCGAACGTTGCCATGCGGTGGGTGTGTCCGACGACAACGTCGAGGAACACCTCGGCTGCGATGGTCGTGTCTTCGACATCGAGCGCCCCTTGCGCCACCAGATGATCGAAGAAGCGCGCGGTGGTGGCGACGGCCTTGAGCCAGCCTTCCTCCTTGCCGAGCTTGGCGACGTCAGGGAAGTTGATGGCCTGCGACGTCATCATGCGGCTGAAGGCGACGGCATCGGGACCGCAGGTGAATGAGAGCATCTCGCGCCCGATCTCGACCAGCCGCTGCTCGACCGAGATGTCGGCGGCGCTGCTCAGCTGGGTCTCTGCCGCGGCCGACAGCGGCGCGAGCCAGCGGGCGATCTCCCGCCTCAGTACGGCCGCGAACAGCCCGCGCTTGTCGCCATAGCGCGAATAGACCGTGGGCTTGCTCACCCGGGCCGCTTCCGCGACCGCGTCGAGCGAGGTCGCATCGAAGCCGCGGTCCAGGAACAGGCGCGTGGCGACCTCGATCAGCCGCTGGTCGCGCTCGATCGCAGCGGTCTTCGTCGGCCGGCCGCCGCGGGATTTCGGGATCTCGCGCCGCGGTGCTGCCGGTTTTGTCCTGGTCGCAGTCAATCCCATGCCCAATGATTCCTGCGCGTTTCTGACAGTCGTCGTTGCTCTATAACGCGCAGCAGCCGGGGCGTCATCGCGAATCTGGCCGAATTGGCCGTATCGTCAACGGTCTCGACACGGCCTCGTTCCGTCACGCGGATTCACGGAAGCGTCGAGGTCCAAGCCTGGCCGGATGCAGCCTTCTCGTATCCGTACTGATACAGCGCCCGCATATAGGTCGTATCGAACCCCTCGGACGGCGGGGCGGGGTAGTCGCGCGCGATGTAGGAGAGATGGAAGCCCAGTCGGTTGCGCTTGGCGAAATCGTACGTCGAGAAGATGATCGAGCGCGTCTGCGATTGGGTGATTGCCGACAGGCTGCGTGAGGCAACGTCGATGGTGCCGTTGGAGACGAGCTCGAAGTTGCGCTCGATCTTCTTGTTGACGAGGATGTAGATGTCCATCCTCGCGCTGCCGGGCATGCGGCCGCTCTGGAACAGCAGGGCTTCCGGCAATGTCAGCACCGGGGCCGTCACGCCGCCGTCGACATGCATCTCCTGAAACTTGCGGCCCTGGCCTTCGGCATCGATCATGATCGGCGGAAACACCAGGGGAATGCTGGCCGAGGCCGCCATCACGTCGCGAAACAGCTTCAGGGCCTCGGGCGTTCCGACCGCGGCGATCTTGCCCATGTCCCAGATTGCAGTGCGCTGGGTGTCGAGGTCGGTCGTCACCACCAGCAGCTTCCGACCCTTCGCATTCTCGCGCGCGACCTGCGCCATGATCTCCGGACCGACATAGCGCGCGACCAGCTCGCGCAGCCGCGTATTGCCGAAGAGGCCGGATCCGAACAGCACGCGCATGATGCTGGGATCGTTCAGGAGGCTCTCCGCGATGCCGCTGGTGTAGACCTCCTTCAGCGTGTCGTCATATTGCGGGCCGAGGAACGCAAACGGCGCGATCAGGCCGCCGGTACTGACGCCCGAGACGACGGTGAAGGTCGGGCGGGTTCTGGCCGCGGTCCAGCCGTTGAGCACGCCGACGCCATAGGCGCCGTCAGCACCGCCGCCGGACAGCGCCAGATAGGATCTCGTCGCGGTGCTGTTGCTCTTCTCGAAGCTGAATTTCGTGACGGGATCGTCGGCGTAGCGCCGGAGGCCGTCGATATCGAGCACGCGCGACGTGCTGGCTTCAGCGGCCGTATAGGGCGTGCGGGGCAGGGAGGTGCAGGCGCCGAGCGCCAGGCTGCACACCAGGACCAGCGATGCGGTCAGGCGGACGATAGTCTGCCTGATCCGGTCGCACGAGGAGACGGATGCGTCGGTCGAATATGAAGGGGTGGGCATTGTCGGTGGCCGGCGATCACGCATGTACGACCGCCGGCAAATTCGCCGCGGCATCCCGTCCAGTCCCCACGATAAAACTACACGGTATCGTTTTGTTTGGCAAGGGCGAAGGGCGCTGACCCCTTGGGCGAATTGCTGTCCCGGTCTGGAGCACAAATCGGCGGGAGCCCGGTCTGGCGGGTTGATCGGCCAGCCCCGACACGCAATAAGCACCGCCATGAATCCGCACAATGATCTCCCCAATCACTTTGAAGTGCTCGCCGCCGATGGGGCCGCGCGCACCGGGCGGCTGACCACGCCGCATGGCGTTGTGCGGACGCCGGCCTTCATGCCGGTCGGCACCGCCGGTGCCATGAAGGGGATGCATTGGCGCGAGGTGCGCGATGCCGGCGCCGACATCGTGCTGGGCAACACCTACCACCTGATGCTGCGTCCGAGCGCGGAGCGGATCGCCGCCCTCGGTGGATTGCAGCGGTTCACCGGCTGGAACGGACCGATGCTGACGGATTCCGGCGGCTTCCAGGTGATGTCGCTGGCGGATTTGCGCAAGGTCAGCGAGAACGCCGTCACCTTCCGCTCGCATATCGACGGTGCCAAGGTCGAGCTGTCGCCGGAGCGCTCGATCGAGGTGCAGCGTTTGCTCGGCTCCGACATCGCCATGCAGATGGACGAATGCGTGCGGCTTCCGGCCGAGCGCGCCGACATCGAGCGCGCGATGCAATTGTCGCTGCGCTGGGCCGAGCGAAGCAAGCGCGCCTTCGAGAACGCCCCCGACGGCTACATGCTGTTCGGTATCGTGCAGGGCGGCGACATCCCCCAACTGCGTCATGCGAGCGCCGAAGGCCTCGTTGCGATCGGCTTCCATGGCTATGCGATCGGCGGCCTTGCGGTTGGCGAGCCGCAGGCAGTGATGCTGGCGATGATCGACGAGACCGCACCATTGCTGCCGAGAGAGCGCCCGCGCTACCTGATGGGCGTCGGTACGCCCGACGACATCCTCGAAGCCGTGAAGCGCGGCATCGACATGTTCGATTGCGTGATGCCGACGCGCAATGGCCGGCATGGCGTCGCCTTCACGCGCTTCGGCCAGGTGAATCTGCGCAATGCGCGCCACGCCGATGATCCGCGTCCGCTCGACGAAGAGAGCTCATGGCCTGCGGCGCGCAACTACGCGCGTGCCTATCTGCATCATCTCGTCAAGGCGGGCGAGACGTTGGGCGCGATGCTGCTGTCCGAGATCAATATCGCTTATTACCAGTTCCTGATGCAGGGCATCAGAGGTGCGATCGCGCAGGGACAATTCGACGAGTTCTATCAGCGCACACGCGAGGACTGGGCGAGGGGCGACATCGCACCGCGCTAGATCAGTTGCAAGTCAAGATCAGTTGCAAGTCAAGATCAGTTGCAAGCCAAGATCAGTTGCAAGTGAAGCGTTGCTTCAGGGCGTGCTTGGTCACGAAGCCATAGCCGCAATTATCGCAGGTCCAGAGATAGCTGATCATGTGGTCCGAGACGTAGGCGGAAGCTTCGGCGGCGACCATGGAGTCGGCGCAGACAGGACAGGTCGGCAGCTCGCTGCAACGCGGATCACGCCTTAGCGTTACGGTCGACATCACTTCAGCAACCGCTGACATCGTGGTGACCTCCCTGCTTTGAGACCCAAGTCTAACATAAGCAGAATCAGTTGACGAGGTCGCAACACAAATGCGTAGGTTTTCTGATTTTACCGCTCACGTGATTTTGCGATGCAGCGTATTTAACATGTGCCGCATTGTCGCTTGCGTGTCGCCGCAAGCTGTCTGTAACTGCGCAATGGCCGCGATGGCAGATCGTTGCCACAGGGAGTTCATCATGGACGCATCTTCCGTTACGGGTGCAACGCACCAAGCCGGCCGCGGCCGGATCTATGACTCGATCGTCGACGCCTTCGGCAACACGCCCATCGTGCGCTTGCGCCGGCTGCCCGGCATGCACGGCGTAAACGCGACCATTTTGGCAAAACTTGAATATTTCAATCCTGCAGCAAGCGTGAAGGACCGCATCGGCGCGGCCATGATCATCGCGATGGAGAAGGCGGGCATCGTCAAGCCCGACACCGTGCTGATCGAGCCGACCTCCGGCAATACCGGTATTGCGCTCGCCTTCGTCGCGGCCTCGCGCGGCTACCGGCTCAAGCTGGTGATGCCGGAGTCGATGTCGATCGAGCGGCGCAAGATGCTGGCTTTTCTCGGCGCCGAACTGGTGCTGACGCCGGCGGCGCAAGGCATGAAGGGCGCGATCGCCGCCGCCGAGGAACTGGTGAAGACGACGCCGAACTCGGTGATGCCGCAGCAGTTCAAGAACCTCGCCAATCCAGAGGTGCACCGCCGCACCACCGCGGAGGAAATCTGGAACGACACCGGGGGCAACATCGATTTCTTCGTGGCCGGCGTCGGCACCGGCGGAACGATCACCGGCGTCGGCCAGGTGCTCAAGCCACGCAAGGCCTCGCTGCGGGTCGTTGCGGTCGAACCGGAGGAAAGCCCGGTGCTGTCCGGCGGACAGCACACGCCGCACAAGATCCAGGGGATCGGCGCAGGCTTTGTTCCTGACATCCTCGACCGTTCCGTGATCGACGAGATCGTGAAGATCAACTCGACGACCGCGATCGAGACCTCGCGCGCGCTGGCCCGGCATGAAGGCATCCCGGGCGGCATCTCCTCGGGCGCGGCGATCGCGGCCGCGCTGCAGATCGGCAAGCGGCCGGAAGCGGCGGGAAAAACCATCCTGGCGATCGTGCCGTCTTTCTCCGAGCGCTATCTCTCGACGGCGCTGTTCGAAGGAATCTAGCAGATGGCGGATCAACCGAGACGACCGCGCACGCTTGGCGATGCCAGGACGGAAGCGGAGGCGGCATTCAAGAAGGTGACCGCCAAGGTCGCCGCGGCGCCGCCGAAACAAAGCGCCGTTCCCGGCATCAAGGAGCAGGTCACCCTGCGCATCGACCAGGATGTGCTGGAGTTCTTTCAGGAGGGCGGTCCCGGCTGGCAGGACCGCATCAACGAGGCGCTGCGGAAAGCTGCGGGGAAGTAGGCACCAACTCGACGCCACTGCGAGGACGACCAAAGAAAAAAGCCCGGCGTGAGCCGGGCTTTGGCGTTGTCGATCTCGCTCGGCTCAGCGGCGGAACATGCCGCCCATCATGCCGCCCACGACACCGCCGACGAAGGCCGCACCGGCGGCGTCGCCGGGGCTGCTGCGGTGTTGCGGCGCCGGCGCGCTGCTGGGAGGCGGAGCGCTGGCGCGCCGGGCCGGCTTCTGGCTTGTGTCGCTGGCGGTCGCCGGGGCAGCAATGATCTCCGCGAGCAGGGCCTTGTGCTGGTTCTTGTTGAGATAACCCGACGAGGGATAGCCGCGCGCGGTCTGCCAGCGCTTGAGCACGGACCGCGTCTCGTCGTTGAATACGCCAGTCAGCTTGGTGTCGAACCCCAGCGCCGTCAGTCGACGCTGCACGTCGCGGCGCTTGTTCTTGTCGAGGCCGATCTGGTCCTCGGTGACTTGCGTGGCCTCGTCCGTGAAGGTTGCGGGATCGACGCCGGCGTTCAGCGTGCGGGTCGCAGTCGAGGCACCGCTCTTGATCGCCGCGAGGCGCGCCAGCGCCAGCGCCTTGAACTGGCCGTTCGGGTAGGCGGTGAGGTAAGCGTTGAGCTCTTCGGGCTTGTTGGACTCCTTGACCGAGCGCCAGTATTCGAGCTCGACACCATCCCCGGCCGCCGCCGGCACGATGCCGGACGCGGTCGGCGCCGCATTGGCGACCTGGGTCGTCGGCGCCTGATTGAGATAGACGGAGCCCGTCAGGTTGGTGTGGCCCCAGGGCAACTGGCCTTTGCGGGTCTCTTCATTGACCTGGGCGCGGACCGACGTCATCGCCTGCTGGATCTCGACGCCGGGCTTGGTGATGTTGTCGATCAGCGCGCGGGTGAACGGGCTGTTGTTGCCCTCCTGGCCGTCGAGCGCGG
This sequence comes from Bradyrhizobium sp. R2.2-H, assembly GCF_004346455.1. NCBI lineage: Bacteria > Pseudomonadati > Pseudomonadota > Alphaproteobacteria > Hyphomicrobiales > Nitrobacteraceae > Bradyrhizobium > Bradyrhizobium sp. R2.2-H. The sequence continues at coordinate 674,018 of NZ_SMBR01000003.1, read as the reverse complement.
TCTGGCCGGGACCGGTGGCGAAGGCGATCAGCGTGCCTTCACCGGACTTCATCTCGGCGAGACCGCTCTGCACGTTGACGCTGCGGGTCGCCGAGTTCGACTTGATCTTGGCGGCGAACGGATTGTCGCGGCAGGCATCGAGGAAGACGAGCTTGACCTTGGCATCGCCCATGGTCTGCTCGAGCGTCAGGTCGATGTTGATGGCGGCCCCTAGCTTGACGTCCATCTCCGATTTGATGTCGGCATCGACCGGGAGAAGATAGTTGGTGCCGCTGACGGCGATGCCGTGGCCGGCATAATAGAACAGCGCGATGTCGGAGCCCTGCGCCTTGCGGCCGAAATCGAGCAGCTTCTCCGTCATCTGGTCGCGGCTGAGATTGGAGCCTTCGATGACCTCGAAGCCGACATTGCGCAGCGTGGCTGCCATCGCCTTGGCATCGATCGGCGGGTTCGGCAATTGCGCGACATTCTTGTAGGAGCCGTTGCCGACGACGAAGGCGACGCGGCGGTCAGCCTTGGCGGCACCGATCGACAGTGCCATGCACACTAGCGAAGCGAGGAGGGTGAGATAGCGCATTCTGAAATCCCCAGAATCGAATTGCAGGCAGCAACAAATTGGCAACGAACCTACACGAAGTGCCCGACTCCGCGCCACCAAAACGGCAGTCCGCTGCGTTCAACCCGCTGCTGTGTGGCCGAATGTGCACGGTGGAATCGTTTCCCAACGTGATCCAAATCACACGGCCACTTTGATTTGTCGCGTCAGGCGAAACGAGGTTCACTGCGCGCGGGCGGGAACCGGCGAGACGGGCTTCAGATTGAGGAGATTGCCGAAAAGGATCAATGCCGCACCGACCACCGTCCAGGCGTCGAGCCGCTCGGAATACAGCAGCCAGCCCGCCGCTGCGGTCAACGGAACCCGCAGGAAGTCCATCGGGATCACGATCGTCGCGTCGGCGTGGCGCATCGCGCTGGCAAGGCAATAATGTGAAAATGTGCCGCAGACGGCGATTACCCCGACCCAGGCCCAGACATAGGTCGATGGCCAGGTCCAGACGAACAATGTCGGAACGAAGCCCGCGGCCGATTGCACCACCAGCATCCAGAACAGGATCGAGAGCGCGCTTTCGGTGCGGGTCAACGATTTGACCAGCGCCATCGACACGCCAAATCCCATGGCGGCCCCGAGCGCGATGAGCTGGCCCGGATTGATCTCCCCGGTCGCGGGTCGGACGATGACGATCACCCCGACGAGTCCGAGCACGATGGCGGCGATCTTCCATGGCGTCATCCGCTCGGACAGGAAGCTTGCCGCGAGGATCGCCGTCCAGATCGGCATCGTGAACTCGATCGCCACCACCTGGCCGATCGGGATCAGCGTCAGCGCAAAGAACCAGCCGAGCTGCGCAACATAATGCACGAGGTTGCGCCCGACATGCGCCGGCAGGCGCGATGTCTTGAGCATCTTCAAGCCGCCGGCGCGGTAGATGATCGGCGAGAGCAACACGAAGCCGACCAGCGACCTCACTTCCATGATCTGAAAAACATTGAGTTCGCGCGTCGTCTCGCGTCCGGCAACCGCCATGACCAGCATCAGCGACAGCCAGCCGGCCATCCACAGTGCAGCCATCGTTCTGGACGGTGTCGCGCTCATTGGGGGCAGGATACCGGAGGAAGGAAACCCGAAGGGACGGCCGGTATCGGCGACATCACCGGCGTTTGCAACGGCCAAATCAACGGATGCAGCGATGCAATGTGCATGGTAGGCATCTCCGGACAACGAGAAGATGGGGAGAGCGTCGCTCATGCATATCTTGCAGCCGGCCGAGTGGAAAAAACCGCGCGGCTTTTCCCATGGGGTCGTCGTCGAGGGGCCGGGGCGCTGGGTGGTTCTGGCCGGCCAGACCGGCGGCGACGAAGCCGGCAATTACGCGCCCGACATGGCAGCGCAGGTCTCGACTGCGCTGAAACGGATCATCCAGCTCCTGGGCGAGGCCGGCGCCGGCCCCGAGCACATCGTCCGCCTGACCTGGTATCTGACCAGCCGCAACGAGTATGAAGCGGCCGGTGCTGGCATCGGTGCGGCTTGGAAGGAAACGCTCGGACGAAATTTCCCGCCCTCGACGCTGCTCTATATCGGTGGGCTCGTGGACGACCGGGCCAAGGTCGAGATCGAGGTCACGGCGTTCGTGCCGGCCGCGTAAAAAACGGCCCGGCGAAGTCGCCGGGCCGATTGTCAATATGTCGTCCGCCTTAGCGCGACATCGAGATGTTGGCGCCGCGGAACTGGCTGTCCGCGCGCATCGTGACGGTCTGCTTGTTGCCGTGCGTCCTCAGCGCGATGCTGGCGTTGAAGCCGGCGGCAGAGGCAACCACCTCGAAGTTTCCGCCGCCACCGCGGCCCTGGAGCGAGCCGGAGATGTTGCGGCTGGCCTCGCTCCAGCTTCCCGTAATGGCATTTCCCGCCGACTGAACGTTGGCGGAGAGGATGAACTTGTAGGCGTCGCTGGCGCAGGTCAGCGTCATTTCCATTGTGGGGCCGACGGGAGCGTATTTGGCCCGGCAACGGATGCGTTCCGTCGATCCGTCCTCGAGGCTGACCGTGCCACCGCCGCTCCAGCTTCCTGCCATCGGAGCGAATGGACCGGATTGTGCTTTGCTTTCGGAATTGGCGGCCGTAGCCGCAAACAAAACGGCGGCCGCGATCAACAGCCGCCGATTTCGGGCACGAACCTGCGTTGGTTTATAGACGCGATGCTTCCCACCGCCCGCTGCACGGTATGCCTGCTGATGCTCCATTCCACTTCCCCGATCCGGCGTTGCCGTTGAGTTGACCGTTGGCATATGCACCATTGATCGAAACTTTCACAAGTCCCCCGCTACCGATGGTGCCGGAAACGTTAGCGCCGGGGGCGGTGATCTTGCCGTCGGCAACCGTGAGCGTGGAGCTCGCGGTCGGCTCGCAAGAGCCGGTCTTGGTCACGATCGTGACGTGCCAATTGCCGTCATAGGGGCTCTGGGCGAAAGCGGTGGCAGCGAGGGTGCCTGCGAAAACTGAAGCGGCACAGAACACCGCAATGCGACCAAAACGCATAAATCCCATCCTTGAATTTGTCTGATATGCTGACGCTTATTCGGACGAAATGTGACGGAAATTTGTTGCGATGCCAAATCGAAAATTGTTCCTGTTGGAACAATGGTTTATTTGAGATTCTGACTCCGGTTTTCGAAGCAGAATCAACGCGGGCTCACATTAAGGGTAAACGTCAGGACAGACTCGGCGCGGAGGTCGCGAACTGTTCGTCCTGGACTTTGGCAGGCAGCGCCTTGTGGACCTTGGCGTAGTCGATCACATCGGCCAGCAGCTTGAGCCCGAGCGGCGCCAGCGCGCGCTCCCAAAGCTCCCGTGCGGTTTCGCCCTTCTTGACGAAGCACCAGTCCTGGGCCGCGATGGCGCCAGCGTCCATGCGGTCGGCGAGATGATAGATCGTGCCGCCGGCGATCGGATCGCCTTCCTTGATGGTCCATTCCACGGCGGCCTTGCCGCGATGGCGCGGCAGCAGCGAGGGATGATATCCGATCCCGCCGAGCTTGGAGGCGGCGAGCGCGTCCTTGCCGATCCGGGCGTGGCTGTGGGCCGTGATGATCAGATCGGTGTCGGGGGCAATCTCGGCAGCCACCACGAGCTTCGGATTGGCCTGGACCACGACCTCGATTCCGGCGGCCCTCGCCGTCGCGGCGAGGCGATCCTCGGCATCGGCTACCACGACCCGGACGACCGAAACGCTGTGCTCCCGGAGCATGTTCAGGGTGGTCACGCCGAAATGGCGGGAGCCGACGAGGGTAATGCGCATGGGTGTCCGATCCGTTTCGCAACTGCGTCATTCCCCGATAACACGTCAGCACGCCCTGTCACCACCCGCGCCGCGTTTGCGCGGGTTATCAACAATCCGCCGGGCGCGAGCCGCCGGTGCACCTATTTCTGCGTCACGGACTAGCGTTGCCGCGCCGCCACGGTCGGACGATAAGTGGCCGATAAGCGGTTCCTGTGTTTCGATTTTAACAAAGATATCCTCGATCGGCTGATAATGTGCCCCGACCGGGGCTGGCTACATTTCAACCCGCATCCATTTTCGAACCCGGCTTAGGCCGTCGGCGTGATCGCCGGCGGCCTTTTCACGCCATGCATCACGAAATCATGCGACGGTAACACGATCTCAACCAGCTTGGCGTATCGAGGAAACCGTCGCGGATTTGTATTGCGTACCGCGACACCGAAAACGCCCCCCGGCGCGGGCGCGCCGCCGGGCCTTTTCACGGGACAGATTTCATGCCGAGCGCAATCGAGCAGATCGTCGACGCCTATGTGCGCCTGAAGAATCGCCGCGGGCTCGACGAGCTGATGATGCACAGGCAGCGGCTCGCGGTCGATCTGAAGAGCAGGTCTGGCTATGATTTCAGCCTGCCGATCGGCCAGATCGACGAGGAGATCGCGATCATCGAGGCGGGGCTCAGCCGGCTCAAGGCGGAGAACTCCACGGCGACCTAGAGGTCTGCGGCGCGTGCGCCCGGCATGTCTGCGCGCTGACCGATGGCGGGCCTAAAATGTCGGTCGCTCAATCGCGACGGCCGCCGTCGATGACCGTAAACAGCGGCCGCGCCGGGGTCGGCTCGACCAGCAGCTCCTCCACCAGCGCGGTTGCCGCATCGACATATTTGCGCGTCGGCTTGTCGAGCGGGCGCTTGGCCTCGTCGTCGAGCGCGACCTTCGCGGCCTCGACCAGCTTGCGCATGCGTGCCGCATGGTCGTCGCCGGCCGTCAGCGTCGCGCGTGCCAGCGAGCGCAGCACGAACAGCTCGCCCTCGAGGCGGAGCAGACGGTCGTTGAGCCTGGTCAGGACGGCGTTGAGGTCGGCCATGATTGGGGTTTGGCGCGGAGGATCCATCCTGATCTAGCGGCGACCGGTGAACGGAGTGCAAACGGCGCCGGTGCAATTCGGCCGATCCTGCGATGCCGCGGACGGCCTACCATTCGACGCCCGACCAGCGCCTCCCGAACACCGGCGGTCTCGTCTTCACGGCCTGCCAGCCGAAGAAATGATGCTTGCCGGACCAGGCGTGCACGACGCCGCTACAGATGCCGCACTTGAAACTGCCGGTATGGGCCTCGTTGTGCTCCTCTCTGGTCGCGGCGTAGTTCATGCCGCAACCCGCACAGGTGAACTCTTCAATCGTCCAGATGCTGTTGGCCATTGCACGGAATGCGTTTCGGTGATCTCGATCCACGGTAGCCGCCAGCGTTTGCAGCGGCGTAAACCGGCGCGGCGAAATCCGGTTAACGGGCGTTAGCCAAGCCGGGCTGGGACGCGGGCCGGGATGGCGCGTCGTCGTCGCGCAACGCCGGATGGCCCGATGGGGGCCTGATCGAGGCACGGTCAGTTCCAGTCGTCTTGACGCCGGATACGTTGCTGGCAATAACGGCCGGGCCGTGCAAGCGCCGGAAGTTGCGTTCATGCCGCAAGGAAAGCCGTGCCCGTGAAAAGTCTCCGTCAGCTCCTGACCGGAGAGGATGTCATCCAGCTCGTGATCCGGCTTGGCCTGCTCGCCCTGCTGATCATCTGGACCTTTCTGATCATCCGCCCGTTCGTGCCGATCCTGGCCTGGAGCGGCGTGCTGGCGGTCGCATTCTATCCGGCGTTCAGCTGGGTTGCGAAGATCTTAGGCGGCCGGCCCAAGACCGCAGCAGCGATCCTGACGCTGATTACGCTGGGCATCGTCATCGGTCCGGCGACCTGGCTCGGGATCAGCGCGGTGGACGGCGTGCGTGAGCTGGCGCAGCAGCTCGGCACCGGCGACCTCGTGCTCCAAACAGCGCCCGAGCAGCTCAAGACTTGGCCGCTGATCGGGCCCTGGCTTTACGAGCTCTGGGATCAGGCTTACACCAACATTAGGGCGGTGGTACGCGAGGTGGCGCCGTATCTCCAGCCGCTGGCCGGCCCGCTGCTCTCGCTCGCGGGCGACGCCGGCCTCGGCACGCTGCAGTTTCTCGTCTCCGTGTTCGTGGCCGGATTCCTGTTTCCGCACGGGCCGCGCCTGGTCGGCGCCGGCCGCAGCTTCCTGTTCCGCATCGTGCCGGAGCAGAGCGAGCATTTCCTCTCGCTGGCCGGTGCGACCATCCGCGCAGTGGCGCAGGGCGTGATCGGCGTCGCGATCGTGCAGGCGCTGCTGGCCGGTATCGGCTTCAAGCTCGCATCGGTGTCGAGTGCGGGTCTTCTTGCCTTCATCGTGCTGCTGCTCTCGATCGTGCAGATCGGTGCTTTCCTGGTGCTGCTGCCGGTGATCATCTGGATCTGGACCGCCAAGGACGTCACCACGGCGCTGCTGCTCACCGTGTTTCTCGTCATCGTCGGTTTCATCGACACCATGCTGAAGCCGCTCGTCATGGGACGCGGCCTGACCACCCCGACCATCGTGATCTTCGTCGGAGTGATCGGCGGCACACTGGCCCACGGCATCGTCGGACTGTTCATCGGCCCGATCATCCTGTCGGTGGCCTGGGAATTGATGATGGCCTGGATCAGGACCGAGGACCGGGCGGAGGCGGGGAAGGGTTGATCTCGCGCTGCCAGCGGGCGGTCTGCCGGCCATGCCGCACCAGAGACCGGACAAGGCTTGGCCTGTGATCAAGGCGCGTCACAACTTGTCTGTTCCACTAGACAAGTTACCATTGACCCGATTCTGTTTTCGACAACGGCAGCGATGGCAAAGTCTTCCAAGCTGGTTGCCGCCAGGCGCGGCAAGGTATTGTTGGTCAGGCGCCGGTCGGATGGCCTCTGGATGTTTCCGGGCGGCCGCAAGCGTCCGCGCGAGTCGGAGAAGGACTGTCTGCGGCGGGAGATCAAGGAGGAGCTGCCAAAGCTGAAGCTCGGCAGGATCACCCTCTGGAAGGAAGTGAAGACGAGGAACAAGCGCTCCGGACGCAAGATGAGCGATGCGATCTTCATTGCCAAGGCCGCCAAGGGCAGGCTGCTGATCGGCGACAAGAAGGAGATCGACCGCGCCGCCTGGCACAAGCCGCGCGGCATCCGCCTGACGCCGACCTCGCGCTACATCCGCGACCGCCTGTTTCCGCGAAAGCGGCGGCGGAGCTGAGCTGGTCCTCTCACCCCGCGTGGCAAATGACCGCGGACCTTGTGCGCATCGCGCCAAGGCGCCGGCTGGAATAGTCGGCCGTTACTGCTTGGCCGCCATCGTCTCCAGGCAACGGTTGAGGAAGGCGGTGCGATCCCTGGGCAGCACCTTCTCGAGATCGGCCTTCAGCGCGCATTCACGCTGGCGCAACTGCTCGGCGCGGCGCTTCTCGGCTGCCTCGCGGTATTCGGGAGCAACCTTGTTGGGATCGACCAGTGTCTGTGCGTGGGCGGCCGTCGCAAGCATTGCGATGGTGCCGATGAAAATGAATGACCTCAAATGAGCCTCCATAAAAACGGGCATTCTAACGCGTGGCGCGTGCGCGCTCAAACCGGGGGATGAGGTACTCCGTTCCGGCGTGATTGGAGCGCCCAGCAGGTTGGTCGTCGATCATTGGAACGACTCTACGCGGCGTGCGTCGAATCCAGGCTCACGGCCCACCCCAAGCCCCAACGCCCCCGGGCCGCGAGAAAACCTTTCCCATAAAGGTTGGCGACCTCAGGGCCTCTCGCGCTGAGGTCGTTTGCTCGACGCAAAGCGTGTGAACCAGTTCACACGCGCGCGGCGAAACCGCTGCTATGAAGACGTCATTGCTTAACCTATTCATGTTGACCGAAACGCCCCAGTGTGGCTCCAAGCGCTGGGGCTTTTTCGTGGCTGCATGCGAGCACGGCGTCTTCGATCGTCGCGATGCTTGCATCGGGCGATGCCGATCGCGGGCTGCATGAGTTCCGTGCTGCAGGCCCAGCAAAACAGCCAGCTTGTCGGGATCGCGGCGCCGCCCTTGAACGTTGCGACGAGGGGTGCGTTCGCGGGGCAAATCCCATATGCATGGCGGCGAGTTGCCGATTCGGGATGAGGGCGGCTCGCATTCTGTTGGCTACAATGCAAGACCAGAAACGGGTTCAAGTGAGGCTTTCGAAAAAGACAGGGGTGGCCAGGAAGGCGCCGAAGAAGAGCAAAGGATCGCACCGCGCCACGATCTCGTCTTCGTCGCCCCTCGGCATGATGGCTCTTCACCTGCTTGCACAATGGAAGCAGTCCGGACGCAGCGGGATCGTCTTCCTCGCCGAGAGCGAGAACAGGGCGGAGCGGCTGGGCAGCGTCATTCACGCGCTCGACCCGTCCTGCGAGGTGCTGGTGTTTCCGCGATTGAACACCTTGCCGTTCGATCAGCTCGAGCCGTCGCACGAGCTCGCAGGGCGCAGAGCCTCCGTGCTGAGGCGCCTTGCAAAATCCAGGAAGCCGCTGTTTCTCGTGTCGACCGCGGAAGCGGTGATGGAGCGACTGCCGCCGCCGGCGAGCCTGTCGCGTCTGAGCCTGAGCCTGAAAGTGGGCGGTCCGTTCTCGGAGCGGGACCTCGAGACCCGCCTCCAGGCCCTCGGATACGATCTCGACGACGAGCCGGACTATCCGGGCGGCGCGCTGTTCCACGGGCAGACCTTCGAGATATTTCCCGCAGGCGCGCTGGGGCCGTTCCGGATCGAGCATTCGGAGCGTGCGATCAGGCGGATCGTGGCCTTCGACCCGAACGAGCACAGGATCATCTTCGAGACCAAAGAGCTGCTCGTCGATCCCATGTCGGAGCGGCTCGGCCTTGCCGGCAAACGCGGCAAGCGCGCGAGCCTGTTCGACTATTGCGGGGGCGCCAAATGGATCGCGGACGCCGGCGTCCCGTTGCATGCCGACGCCTGGCTGGACACGATCGAGGAGGCCGCAGGCCGATCGGAGCGGGAGCGCGAATATCTCGCACGGCGCGACTGGAAGCAGCTCTCCAAGAGCATGAAGGTGCTGCCGCGGACTGCGCCCTTCCAGCACATCCCGGAGTTTTCGAAGCTGACGTCCTCCAGGAAGGCGCTGCGTGGCTTCGTCGAGGAGACACGCCGGGCCGGATCGCGACTGATCCTCGTCGCCGCGCACGAGGACGATCTGCGCGTGATGGAGCGGATGAGCGGCGTCAAGGCGGAGCGCTGCGACGACTGGGACGAGGCGGCGCGCGGGCGGGGCGGCGAGGCGACGTTGCTGGCCGATCTCGATGCCGGCTTCGTCGTGCCGGGGAAGAAGCCTCTGGTCGTGGTGACGGCGTCGGACGTGCTCGGCAGCCGCGCGCATCATCCGCAACCGATGGCGCGCGCCTGGAGTGCGGCCTTCGACCATGCCGATGTGCCCGAGCAGGGCACGGTGGTCGTCCACCTCCAGCGCGGCCTTGCCGTGCTCGACGGCTTGCAGACCGTCAACACCGGCGGCGGCGCCATGCGCGAGATGATCCGCCTGAAGTTCGCAGGCGACAATGCGGTTCTGGTGCCGCCGGCCGATCTCGCCTTGATGTGGCCTTACGCGACCGAACTCGGCAAGCTCGCGCTCGACAAGGCGGATGGCAGCACGTGGTGGGCCCGCCGCGGCGAGGCCGAGCGCGAGATCCAGGCCGCGGGCAAGGTGCTCGCCAAGCACATCAGCCAGCGCCGGCGGCGGCGCGCCGAAAAGCTGGTGCCGCCGGGATCGGCCTACGAGAAGTTCGTCGCGCGCTTCCCCTACTTCACGACGATTGACCAGGCCCAGGCCATCAGCGACGTGCTGGACGATCTTGCATCCGGTCATCCCATGGACCGGGTGATCTGCGGCGACGTCGGCTTTGGCAAGACCGAGGTGGCGCTGCGCGCGGCGGCCGCGGTGGTGCTGTCGGGCAAGCAGGTGGCGGTCGCGGTGCCGACGACGGTGCTGGCAAGGCAGCACGTCGCGACGTTCCAGAAGCGCTTTGCGCCGTTCGGCATCGAGGTGGGAAACTTGTCGCGGGCAACGTCCGGTGCGCAGCTGCGGGAGACCAGGGAGGGCCTGCGCAGCGGCCGGATCAAGGTCGTGATCGGCACCCAGGCGCTCACCGGCAAGGACGTCAAGTTCGACGATCTCGGCCTCGTCATCGTCGACGAGGAGCAGCATTTCGGCGCGGCCGAGAAGGCCAGGCTCGCCGGCCTCGCCAGGAACGTCCACGTGCTGATGATGAGCGCGACGCCGATCCCGCGGACGCTCGCCGCCGGGCTTGCCGGCTTCCGCGATCTCAGCGTGATCGCCTCGCCGCCGGTGCACCGGCTTCCGGTCGCGACCCGGATTGCGCCGCTGTCGGATGCCGCCATCGCCTCCGCGCTGCTGCGCGAGCAGCGCCGCCACGGGCAGAGCTTCCTGATCTGTCCGCGCATCCACGATCTCGATCCGATGCTGGCGCGGGTGCAGGCGGTGGCGCCGGATCTGCGCATCGTCTGTCTGCACGGCAAGCTGCCTGCCGACGAGATCGACGACCGGATGATGAGCTTCGTCGAGGGCGGTGCCGACGTCCTGCTCGCGACCAACATCGTCGAGAGCGGCCTCGACATTCCCCGCGCCAACACCATCGTGGTTTGCTGGCCGGAAAAGTTCGGCCTTGCCCAGCTGCACCAGCTGCGCGGACGCGTCGGCCGCAGCGGCATTCGCGCCTTCGCCCATCTCTTGACCGAGACGGAGTCGGGACAATCCGAGAAGCGGCTGGCCGTGCTCGAGGAGTTCAGCCGGCCGGGCGCCGGCTTCGCCATCAGCGAGCGCGACCTCGATCTCAGGGGCGCGGGCGATTTGTTCTCGGAGCAGCAGTCCGGCCACGTCCAGGTGTTCGGGCCCGTGCTCTACAGCCACCTCCTGAAGATGGCCTCGGAGAAGGCCGACGAGGAGCGCGCTGCGGTGTGGGTGCCCGACCTGAACCTGCCGGTCGGGGACATGCTGCCCGACAGCTATGTGCAGTCCGAGCCGGTGCGGCTCGAGCTCTACGCCCGCGCGGCACGGTGCAATGACGAAGACGATCTGGACGACCTCGAGGAGGAGACCGCGCGCCGCTTCGGGCCCTTGCCGACGGCTGCGCGTGACTTCTTCGACGCGGCCAGGCTCAGGATCGCGTGCAAGCGCAGGGGCATCATCCGCCTCGATGTCGGTCCTGAAGCAGCGGCAGCAACGTTCCTGCCCGGACGCCTGCGCAAGTCCCGCGGCAAGTCGCTGCAGCGCGACGGCGACCGCGTCGTCCATCACGGTCCGATGCGCGATGCACCGTTCGAGCGGGTGGAGGAGCTGTTGGAGTTGCTCGACGAACGGTAAGGCGCGGGCTCGATCGGCGCGCCGATGCAGAGGAACTGCGGGGAACTTGGAGCGTCTCGCAATTGCGCGGATCTTGAAGCGACTTGGTAACGCCTGCTGCGTAGCTTGCCGTGCGATCAACGGAAGCGAACGATGCAATTCTCCATCCAAACGCGCGTGAAATTGTTCCTGGTGTCCCTGCTGGCATCTCTGGCCTCCGCGGCCGCTGCGCAGGAGGGCCTGCCAGACTACGCACGTTACCGCGAGGGTCTGTTCCTGCGATACCTCAATGCCGAAGAGGGCGACTTGCGCGAGGTTCCGCGGATCGGGCTGTCCTTTGGTGAGCGGCCGATCCGGGCGGTGCTGGATTCCGGCTCGACGGGCATCGTGGTTGCGGCGAGCTTCATTCCGAATTTCGACCGGCTCGCTTCACTGGGCGAGGGCAAGCTAACCTATTCGAGTTCCGGCCGGGTCATGCTCGGACAATGGGTCGTCACGCCGGTCGCTCTGGTTGGCCTGGATGGCGCGGCGGTGCAGACCGAGCCGATGCCGGTGCTCGCGGTGACCCGTGTCGATTGCCTGCAGCATGCCCGCGACTGTACGCCGTCGGATGCACCGCGTGGGATCGCGATGGTCGGCATCGGTTACGGGCGTGAGGGCGATCTGCAGAGCCAGAGCACGCCGGAGAAGAACCCGTTGCTGCGCGTGACAGGCGGCCACGGCGAACGGCGCCGCGGCTATGTGCTGACGGCGCACGGCGTCCATGTCGGTCTCACCGGAGCGAATACCCGCGGGACGTTCTCCTTCACGAAGCTGTCGAAACAGAAGGACCGGCCCGACTGGTCGGCGACACCGGCCTGCATTTCGTTGAACGGCCGGACGCCGCCGGCCTGCGGCACCATGCTGGTCGATACCGGCGTCTCCGTGATGTACATGACCGTTCCGGTGGAGCAGGCGGGCGGCGCGACGACGTCCCTGGACTCAGGCAGCAATGTGTCCATCCGCGTGGGAACGGCGGAGACGTCCCCAGAGCTCTACCGCTTCGCCGTCGATGGCGGCTCGGCGCTGGCGCCGGACCAGATTCATCTGAGGGTCTCGCCTGAGCGTACCTTCGTCAACACCAGCTTCCATCTGCTCAACGGCTTCGACGTCCTCTACGACGCCGACGGCGGCTATGCGGGCTTTCGCCGGCGCGACGCCGGCGCAGCGCGATGATCCCTTTCCATTGGAGTTCCTGACATGACGAGACCGAACCTTGTGGCGCGCGGAGCCGTGGCTCTGGCCGCAATCATCACCCTGTCCACCTTTCCCGCGCTTGCAGCAGGCCAGTTGGTCAATTCCTGGCGAACGCCGGACGGCTGGCTCACCGAGATGCGCGTGCATCCGAACGGCGCCAGGGTCTGCTCGACCGGGAAGGCGGCGCAGGCTCCCCGTCCGTTCGGGCTGACCATCGTCCGGAGCGGAGCAGAGAACGTGCTGCTGGTGGTGGACGAGGCGCAGCCGCCGACCGGCGCGGGCGACATGTCGTTCGTCCAGGCGGGGAAAACCATCGGCACGCTGCGCACGCAGGTTGCGGGACCCGCGTTCGTTTCGGCCGATCCCACCAGCAGCCAGACGCCCGAGCTCATCGCGAAGCTGAGCACGGCGGCGCTGACCATCGACGTGGCCGGACGACAATATCAGGCCGACATGTCGGGCTTGCCCGACGCATTGGCCCAGCTCGCCAAATGCGAAGCCGCGCCGACATGAGAGGGGCTGCCGACTCCTTGCAACGGCGGCGAAACGCAAAATGCGAAAACAACCCCATGCACAGTAGCCAAATGCTTGCAGCATAAGGGCTTCTGCGACAGGACTCGCGTCCGCCGCAAATTTCCCTTTGATCCGTCGGGCAAAACAGTGGCATAGTGCCATCTTCGGAAAATCCGCTGCAGCGAATGCCGCTGCCGCGGACCGAGGTGATCGCGCGCAAATGCGGTGCGGAGGAACCCGTAATCGGACGGGATCCGCAGGGCCGGCCGCCGGCAGCGCTGCTAACGTGGAATTAATCCAGAATGCCCACAATTTTAGGCAGTTGTGTAAGGGTGCTGCGTAAGAGGATCGTCGCGAGGGCGTTCCAGGGGCGGCTTCCTGTTGCTCGCTCCATGGGGGTCAGTGCAAATGACCGCGTCCTTTGAAACGCCAAGCTTCGCCGAAGAGCTCGACGCCGTCGCGCTTGCAGCCGCCGCCGGGGCACACGAATCTGTGCTCGCGGACGCACCGGTATCGGTCGAGCGGCCAAACCGCAAAACAGTCCTGCTGCTGACGGCGTGTGCCCTGGCCATTGCCATCAACGGCGCGGCGGCGATCTATACGCTGCCGTACGGCTTGCCTTCCCTCAGTGTTGCCCGCCTGGCTGAACTCCTTCCGCGCCGGGAAGCGCCGGCGCCGAAACCGGATCCCGTCGTTGCTGCCTTGAAGGACATCCAGTCGGCGCAGCAGCAGCACACCGCTTCGCTGCAGGAGAACAACCAGGCCTTGCAGCAGAATGCCGCCCTCCTGCAGCAGGATTCGCTGGTGCTGCTGTCGCTGCGCCAGAGCATCACGGAAGAGCGGGTCGACGTGAGGAAGATATCGTCGCAGCTGTCCACGCTGATCGCGAAGGTCGACACGCTTTCGCAGAATGTCTTGATGTCGGACGTCACGTCCTCCGTCCGACGCGCGAATGCCCGCTATGGACTGTCCGCAGCGATGCGCAAGCGCATGGTGCGGCCGGCGAAGCCCGTGGGTCCGGTTTCGATCGGGGGGGCGCCGTTGACCGTGCCGGCTGCTGCTGCTCCGGAGAGCTGAAGGGGCGATCATCCGGCGCCGTGGTTCACGGTAGGCATCCGGTGAGGACGGCGGGCGTGCTCAGTTGAGCCCGCAGCATTTTTTGTATTTCTTGCCCGAGCCGCATGGGCACGGCTCGTTGCGACCGACCTTTGTCCCCGGGGCAGTGAAGGTCGTTGGGCCGCTATCCTGAATCGGCTGGTGGTTGGCAAGACGCCATTCGTTGAGGATGACGACCCAGTCGGCGATCTTGTCAGGTGCTGCGGTCAGGATGGGATCGTCGAGCTCAACCTCTTTGTCTCCCCGGGCGATCTCGGCAAGCAGCAGCATCCCGCTCATCGCCGCCGCCGTATTAGCATCGGCGTCGAGCAGCTCTTTCCAGGCTGCCGGGCGTAGCGCGACGGCCTTCTCGAAGCCCTCTATCCAAAGCTCCCAGAGCACGTCGTCATTACGGGTGTCGACGCAGAATAACGGACCGTAGCGCTCGGGGCGTTCCATCAGCGTGCGCGCGACGTCGTTGTAGTGCTCCATGACGAGCCCGAGAACCCGATTGGCATGATCACGATTCTCGAAGATCGGCGCCTGGTCTGCGCTGTCCTCATGCCAGATGACAGGAAGCCAGTCGCTCGGCATGATCAGTTCCGGGCAGGTCAGCAAGCCGGCGATGAAGCCATCGAGCTCGTCGAGCAGCATGGTGCCCTCGCCGAGAGCGAGCAGTTCTTCGTCAAGCTGCTTGGCGCGGCGCGATGGTCCGGACATGGGCGCTTTCAATTCCATGCTGGCGGTTCGTGAAGCCATCCGTGTGGAATGACGGTGACGTTGCACTCCTCCGGTTTTGGTGAATCCTACACGTTTCTGGCGGGTTGTCAGCGAGCTTTTGGGGGCTCGCCTGGAACGGTCCAGGCGTGCTTTTCAGGAATCCGTGACTTGTTCCAGTGATGTCCGCACCCCAGTTGGACAGTGTGCGATCAGATGTGCGGAGGACAAAATGCGCGGATTATTGGTGATGTTCCTCGCGGTGGCTTCGCTGAGCCAGGCCCACGCAGAGGCGAAGGTGAACGCTCAGGACGCCTCGTGCAGCTATACGCTGGCGAACGGGGATACGTACCAGATACCAGCGGGCCAGAATCTCTGCTGGCGCGTCCCGCCGCCCTCCTACAGAGTGTACACGCTCCTGCGTTGTGATCCGCCGTTTCAGGAGCTCAGCCGGGTCCAACATGGCGATGGCCGCTGCAACAAGTATGAGGAACGCCAGTAACTGGTGCTGGATGTGCGCCTTTGATGGCTGCTCTCACCGCGAGGCCTCACTTCAAGGCGTGATCGATCTTGTGCCCAAGATGCCCGGTGTCGTGATCGCGGCGCAGCTGGCTCAGCGATGTCTCGTTCAGCTGGGCCAGGACCTCGCTGAGCTGCGCCGCATCGGGATAGCCGGCCGCAAAACCCTTTCCGTAGATCTTGCGCAATGTGCCGACCAGCGTGTTGCCGTGCTTCTTGCTGATCTGGCCATCCCTGTCCCGATGGCGGCCATCCAGGCCCGGTTCCTTCATGTGTCTCTCCCGTGCGGCGTCTGAAGCGCCTGGAGAGAGCGTGCGCCCAAACGAATAGACTGGCAATGGGAGCGCGCGCCCGCGTCACCGATTGCCGGCGCAACAGCCCGCGATTGTCTCGCCTGCTTGTGAAGGCGCGGTCGATCGTGGCGAACCGACAGGTGCAACACATGACGGAACGATTGCTCGATTGGAGCTGATGCGATGCGCTCTCTTTTTGCCTTGTGTCTCGTGGGTCTGTCGCTCGTGCTGTGCACCGCCGCAGACGCAGCAACGGTGCATCGCCCTCGCGCACGCCCTCTTGCGGTAGACCGGCCACGCCCGAATGCGACGCCACCGGCGCGCTTCGCGGTCCCCGGCTGGAGTGACGAAGCAACCCGGCGCTGGCTCGACAACGCCTCGTCGAACGTCGGCCGCGGCGGATAGCGGCGACAGGCGCAGGCGATCACTCGGAACTAGGCGGCCTGCTCGTCGAACGAAGTATAGATGCGGCCGCTGGGATCAACGACCCGAACGTCCCGGCAGCCGTCCTGAACAAGCTCCTTGGCCTTCTTGAGGGCGGCGGCGAGTGATAGCCGCTTGAGTTTGACGACGCCCGCCGTATCGAAACCGTTGATCTCAAACATGCTGTCCCTCCGGTTTTGGAGAAGCGTACACGTTTCCGGCGGGGTGTCTTCCGATTTTTGGAGTGGGAGGGCTTTGGGAACAGCAGCCAAGTGCCAAGCGGAGTGGTAAGCGCGATAGTTGCATGCACTGTCACCGCAACTCCAACGCGCTCAGAAATGATGACATCAGTGCAGCCTCCAGAGGCGCAGAGCCATCGCTGTGCGACATATCGATCGTATCAGGGACGAGGGATTTGCCTTTTGGGAGACGGGAGGTCGGACGACCACCTTATCCCGCCCGGCACTCCCGGCGCTCTGATCCGCAATTGAATCGGCAGCCGGGAGCATTTGGGGGCTGGAACCCGAGCCGTGCCACATTCGCATCCGGGCGGCAATGCGTAGAACATCGCACTCCGGTAGTTATACGGAATCCATTTTCGGAACGGGGTGTTCTATAGAAAGAACACCGGCGCGATTTAAGTACTTGGTTCTATTTCTGCCGGGAATGCCGCAGTGGGGGCTGGAACCACGCTGCGGCTTTTCCCATTTGTTCGTTGGTTCACGTGATCGGTCGCCGCGAGGGCCATCGGCGGCTTACTCCGGCCGAACGTCGGGGCCGCGCCGACCGCACGCTCTGCAGGCAAACCGTCGCTCGAGATCTGTCGGCTGCATGTCGTCAGGCCTGCGGTCAGCATGAGAGCCAAGCGTTGGCTGCACTTATCGAGCGCGCGTTAGAGAAGCGGGAAGGCGGATCATCGTCAGTTCAGTTGCAGATGATCGTGCCGCCATACCCGCCAGTGTTGATGCAACTCCGAGGGCGGTTCGAATCGCTGGCTGCGCTTAGTGCAGCATCAGCCTGCCGTCGCGAAGCTTCAAGCTGAGCGCGGCAGTTGACATAAGCGTCCGTGCCCTTTTGGGCCCCGTACGACAGGCACTGTTGGTCGTCCTTGGCATTGGCAGCCGCCATGCGTTCTTCCTTGCTCATGCAGCCCGTCAGCAGCAGCAAAAAGAGGAAAACAGTTTTTCGCATTGTGATAACCCCAGCCAGCTCCGATGGATGTTATCGCTGTTGCAACCGAGGCCTGTCAAACTAGCTGTTTGACGCTGATCGGCTTGAACGATGACCGCCATCGGGCGGTCGGTCCGACGAGAAAATCGGGCCTGATGTCAGCCCCATGCGGTGCAGACGAAGCGCGGCTCGATCTCCGACAGTGCGTAGGATGGGTTGAACTCTTGCGAAACCCATCGCCGGCAATTCGGTCGGCCACTCCGCGGTCCTTCGAGGATTGCTCCGATAATCGATCGCGGATCGCAGCGGCGCTGATCGCAACGAGCGATGGGTTTCGCAAGAGCTCAACCCATCCTACGGGCTTGATAGAACTTGACGGATCGCAAATCGCCGGTGAGCACGCCACATACCTTATTGGTAGTCGATCTCCGGCCCAGCCCAGGTTCGGGATCGGCGAGGCCCGGTGGCGCACACGCCACAACACCAATACCCAGCCACCGGGTCGCCCATAACCCTCGCAGTGAAAATCAGCACGTAGGATTGGTTGGGCTCTTGCGTATCCTTCGCCGGCAACGACCATTACGACACACATATTGAATATTGAAGTCGATATCGCTGCATTAAGTCCGGCCATGTCACCGTAATTCGGCGATGCATTTTCAAACTGATGCACTCCGCGGCCGCGCCTCATTTCACGATTTTCCTGCGCTCTGAAATGAAGCGGTTCATCGTCGCCTGCTGCTCGTCCGTGAAACTTTTGTTCTGCACGAAAAGCGGGACCGCGCCGCGGAACGAAGGCTTCTTCACGTTGTAGTTGAAGAGCGCTACTTTTTCGCCGGGGTAAATGAAGTTGGGATTGTTGGCGCGCCGGCCGGGGATTTTTCCTTTGTTCGGGTCGGCAATGAACCCGGCGTTCTTATTTCTGGGATGGTTCCACACGCCTTGGACGGTCAGATCCGTCGGTCCGACATGGCAGTTGGTTAGCGTTCCCTGTTTATAGCGCAAGACGATCATCCCCAGCGTATCGCCCTGCTGGACGATGTAGTCGAAGAACAAGGGGGGACTGGGGCCGGGCCGGCTGCCGGGGTCCCACATCCAGTTGGCCGGGTCGGTCGAGTGTCCACCGTCGTCAAAGCCGCCCGTATTGAGGCCGAGCATGTGGGCCGTCTCATGCACGGTCACGTACACAATCGCGGCGCCGAGCTTGTCCTCCTTTTCGAGAAACGCCGCCTCACAATTGTTATTTGGCAATTCGATCCGAGTGACCTGGAGGGCGCGCACATAGATCGAGCCGTCGCCGCTCCCCGCCCTCGTGGCGCCGTCGGTGGTGGCCTCGACACGCGAACTTTCGCCGTAGATGGGAATCGCCGGCATTTCGGATGTGAACGTGATCAACAGGTCTTTCGCCGCGCGCGCTTCGCTAAAGTCGAGTTCGACATTGAATGGTTTGTACACCTCAATCAGTCGCGACTTGACGAACTCGCGCAGGCTCGCGGGGATCGTGCGCAGCCCCTTGTAAACGATGAGATACTTGGTGGCTCCGGTCAAGCGCCGGTCCATCTCGGCGAGCGTCGCCTTGCCGACCCGGCCGTCCCACTCGGCTGGCGTTCTGGGAAACGCCTTCTGCTGAAACGCCTTCACGGCGCTCCAAGTTTCGTCGCCGAACAGGCCGTCGGGTGGGGCACCGGGTCCGCTGCGAAACGACTTGGGGAGCGGGAAGCCGAGCGCCACGAGCGCGCTCTGGATTCGCCGCACCGCATCGGCGTCATCATCGGGGGGCCGCCTCTTGATCGACGGGGGGCCCTTGGCAGCCTGTTCGAGGCGGGCGTTTCCAGCCAGGATCGCGGATTCTAGTGCCATGCCACGACCCCTTGGGGTTCGGACGATGCGATGTAGAGATGTTCTGCGCCAGATCCCGCTTTTGGCGATCGGCGGAGCATTTAACCGAATCTTTCTAACGCTCGCAATCTCAGGTTTTGCCGTCATAAAGCTTCACCTCGCGGCATGCCACCATCAACGCGGCCACAATTACGGTGACAGTGCACTTAAATCGAAAGAACCTGCTCCGTGCGCCGTTCCGCAGCTGCCATTAAGTGCACTGTCACCGTAATATCGCGCCGACCGCACGCTCTGCAGACAAACCGCTGCTCGAGATCTGTCGGCTGCATGTCGTCAGGCCTGCGTCAGCATGAGAGCCAAGCGTTGGCTGCACCGATAGTCGGCGCAACAAGCGAGGATGCCGCGCACGCCCGTCTCGCGCATCTGACGAAGGTGCGACGCCAACCGGCACGCTTCGCGGTCCCCGGCTGGAGTGACGAAGCAACGCGGCGCTGGCTCGACAATGCCTCGTCGAACGTCTGCCGAGGCGGATAGCGGCGACAGGCGCGGGCGATCGCTTGGAAGTAGGGAGCCTGCGCGGCAGGCGGCACGTTATTGTCTCCGGATAAATTTCGAAGCGATGGAATTCTAATCAGGAAACTGTATGCGCGGCTTTGTTGCGCCTGAAGGCAAAACTTTCGGTGAGAAGGCGAGCAATGAACTTATGCTTGTTCTCACCGATGAAGGCTAGGCCGATGGCAACCACATTGGAGATCACCACCGCGAGGATGAACACCGAAACTCCCCGGTCGGGGAGCAGCAGCCAGATCGCCGACATGATGGTGTGATGAACCAGGTAGAGCGAAAAAGAATAATCGGCAAAAAATCCGATCGTTCGCTGCACCCTCTGCGACGTGAGCCGGTGACTTGATTGAGTCGCTGCGACGATGCCGAACACCACCGCTGCCAACAATGGATATCCAACGAAGCTGTATTCCTTGCCGGCGGGTGTGATCGCGACAAAGGCCGCGGCACTGACGAAAGCCAAGAGGGCTGCCCGCGGCAGCCGATAGGGCAGTCTTGCCACAACATAGATTGCGGCTCCGGCGAGCCAGAGCGTGAACAGGCCGCGGCCGACGCCGTCGCTTTGGAAGGCGCCGAACAGGAAGTGAACCGGGGTCTGACCGAAAAACAACGCCACGGGCGCCAGCAGCGGGATTGTTCTGAGATTCCGGCACATGAAGAACAAGGACCCGGCGAACATATAGATATGCCATTCGATCGCCAGTGTCCAAAGCGGGCTGGCCGACCCGAATGCCGACCATTGCAGCGTGTCGGGATACACGCCGCGGTAGCCCTCCAGCATGAACAGATTGGCGATGAAGGTTTTCAGTGTGTAGTAGCGCGCAATCGTCGGCTCGGCGGTCAGACAAGGCCGGGATGAGGCCCGAATAGATCCTGGCGAAGCGGTCAATGAAGAATTGCAGGAATCCATAATCCGGTTTTGCCGAACGTGAAATGAGTGTGTGGGTAATCAGAAATCCCGAAAGCAGGAAGAACAGGAGAACGCCGACGTTTTGAACGTACGGGAGACCGGCCGGCCAATTGCCGATGAAGAAGACATACGCGTGTCCCACGCAGACCATCTGAGCGGCAACGGCGCGCATCAGATCGAGCGTTACGGATGTGTCGTTCTTTGATCTGTCCAGGCTGAAAGTCATCCCCATGGGGCCCACATAGCACAACGCGCGCGAATGTGCCCCCGGAAGGGGATGGATTTTGTGGGTTCGCCATCGGCCGACAGGTCGCGTCGTGTCTCAAGTCTGTTGCGGCGCTTCTCAGTACCTCACTGGCTGCAAATGCCGATAAGGCCTGCCAGCACCGCCGAGAAGCAGCGGAATGACATAGCGCGTGAAAATGTCGAGCCAGGTAGTTTCAGTCATTGCCCCTGCGCGCCCCGCGCACAAAACTAAAATCCGGCACTTCTTCCTAAGCTATTGATCTTGCTTGGTGAGCGCGCTGGGGCTCGAACCCAGGACCCCGTGATTAAAAGTCACGTGCTCTACCGGCTGAGCTACGCGCTCCCATGGCCGCTGATGGCTAAGATTAAGAGATCGCCATCGTGCTCGGACATTCGAGAAGCATGTCTTGCCGCTGCGCTCTTGAGCTTGCGTCGCGGGGAAAAACCGGCTGTTTCCGGATCATGCTCTCGGCCCGCGCTGTGTAGGGGGAGTGGCTGCGGAGGTCAATAGTGCGGATGGTTGCCGAAGTTCATGGCAGGAGCGGGGATTCGCTCGCTGCTTCCGCTGGTTAGGCCGGGAATCTCAACCTGATTGGCGGACCGCCATCCACGCCGAAGAGCGATGAGCTCCTGCGCGAGGGGAGGAGGCTGCCGCAAGAGCCGGGCCTTCCATGGTTCGAGACGCCCGCTTTGGCGGGCTCCTCACCATGAGGGTCTGATAGTCTCGCCCCACAATACGGCCTCATCCTGAGGGCCCGCCGCGGGCGGGCGTCTCGAAGGATGGCGGGCGAGCTTTTCGCCCGTCAGTTCGTCTCGCGCCGCACCTCGCTCGGCACGGTTTGCGGCGCGCCGACGGGGGGCAGGGCGACCGGGCGGAGGCCGATCAGCTCGGCGGTGCGGATCGCGCTGTCGCGCCAGAACTGGAACGAGTTGATCCGGCTGAGCTCGAGGATGGCGATGGCGACCGCGGCCAGGAACGGCAGGCTCTGCAGCACCAGCACGCCGGCGAAGATGTAGATCTCGGTGATCTGCCGGAAGCTGTTGGAGGCGACCAGCACGCCGGCGCCGATCAAGAGCAGGGAGCCGATCACGGCTTCCCAGAACGCCTGGAACTCGATCGACATCCTGCTGAGGCCGCCCTTGGAGGTGCGGGCGAAGGCGATGTGCTCGGTGATCAGGCCCTGCGCCACCGCGCGTGACACCGTCCACTGCACGCTCATCGCCGCGATCATCGCGCCCAGCATCTGGCCCGGCTTGATCGCGACGCGGGCGCGGTACATCGACAGGAAGTGCGCCAGCGAGACGACGAAGGCGCCGATGATCGGCAACGTCAGGATCTTGTCGGGGATGGCGATGTCGGCGAAGGCGACGATCGGCACCCAGACGAGGTTGAGCAGCGCCACGACCACGCCGAGGCTTTCGGCGCCGAGCCAGTTCAGCCAGCCGAGGCCATATTCGCGCTTCTGGTCGGGCGTCAGCCGGCTCGCGCCGGGCAGGAAGCGGCGCCAGTGCTTCTTGACGATCTGCAGGCCGCCATAGGCCCAGCGGTGCCGCTGCTTCTTGAAGGCCTCGTAGGTGTCCGGCAGCAGGCCTGCGCCGTAGCGCGTGTTGGTGTAGTGGGTGGTCCAGCCGAGCTCCTGGATCGCAAGGCCGAGATCGCTATCCTCGCAGATCGTGTCGGACGACCAGCCGCCGGCCATGTCCATCGCGGCGCGGCGGATCAGGCACATCGTGCCGTGCACGATGATGGCGTTGGCCTCATTGCGCTGGACCATGCCGATGTCGAAGAAGCCGGCATATTCGCCGTTCATGATGTAGTGCATGATCGACAAATCGCCGTCGCGATGCTCCTGCGGCGCCTGTACGAGGCCGACGCGCGGATCGGCGAAGGCCGGCACGAGGTCCTTCAGCCAATCGGGCTCGACGACATAGTCGGCATCGAGGATGCCGATGATCTCAGCATCGGCGGCGGTGCGGTCCATCGCGATGCGCAGCGCGCCGGCCTTGAAGCCCTGCACCTTCTCGGCGTTGATGAACTTGAAGCGTTCACCGAGCGCGCGGCAATGGTCCTGGATCGGCTGCCAGAAGGCGGGATCCGGCGTGTTGTTGATGATGACCACGCATTCGTAGTTCGGATAGTTCAGCCGCGACAGCGCATCCAGCGTCTGCTTGAGCATGTCGACCGGCTCGAAATAAGCCGGGATATGGATCGAGACCTTCGGATAGTAACTCTCCGGCACGTTCTCGACCGGCGTGCTCCTGGTGAGAAGCCGCTGCGGCGGCCGGCCGAAGGCGACCGCGGCGATCTCGTCGATGCGCGCCATCGCAATGAGAACGAGAGGAACGAGGAGGATCATGCCGAGCGTCAGCGCGAAGGCCGAGCCGAAGATGAAATAATGGCTGTTCCAGAAGGCGAACACGGTCGCGGCCCAGGCGCCGACGCCGTTGGCGGTCGCCGAGAGCAGGAAGGCCTGCTTCGCAGTCGCTTTCTGGATCCGCAAGATCGGCAGCGACAACAGGATGCCGACCAGCAGCGCGATGCCCATCAGCTTCCAATAGTCGGGATTCTCCACCGGGCCGGTCCAGGCGAATTTCGGCTCGCGGCTGGCGTTGAGGATGCCCCAGTACGGACCGACGCCGCCTTCGAAGAATTTCCAGGGCTGATCGATGGCTTCGACGATGTTGTATTCCATGCCGATGGCTTCGGCACGGCTGACGAAGTCGCGCAGGACCAGCGCCTGCTGGAACGGGCCGGGGTCGGCGTTGCGCAGATTATAGCCCTGGCTCGGCCAGCCGAACTCGGCGATCACGATCCGCTTGCCGGGGAACAGGTTGCGCAGCAGGTTGTAGCGGTCGACGGCCTGGTCCACCGCCTGGTCCGAGCGGAAGTTCTCCCAATAGGGCAGCACGTGGGCGGCGATGAAATCGACGTTGGAGGCAAGGTCGGGATTGTCGCGCCAGATGTTCCAGATCTCGCCGGTGGTCACGGGCACGCGGACCGCGCCCTTCACCTTCTTGATCATGTCGATGAGGTCTTCGACCTTCTGCTCGCCGCGATAGATCACCTCGTTGCCGACCACGACGCCGACGACGTTGCTGTTCTTGCGGGCGAGCTCGATGGCGGCCTTGATCTCGCGCTCGTTGCGATCCTTGTCCTTGTCGATCCAGGCGCCGACGGTGACCTTGAGGCCGAACTCGGCCGCGATCGGCGGCACCAGTTCCACGCCGCCCGTGGACGAATAAAGGCGGATCGCGCGCGTCATGGTCGACAGCGTCTTCAGGTCGGCGCGGATTTTCTCGACCGTCGGGATGTTGTCGATGTCGGGGTGGGCCGAGCCTTCGAACGGCGCGTAGGAGACGCTGGGCAGGAGGCCGTTGAAATCGGGCGCGGGTTCCTTGTCGCGCAAGACCCCCCAGACTCCTGCATGGAGCACAGACACGAGCAACAGAACGGCGGCGACTACGCGCATCGCGGCTAAACCAAAAGGGGCTGAGGTGGCAGGGAAGCGGATCTGACCCCGAGATCCGACCGAGTCCGCGGCAAGGGGAGCATATCTCTGCCGCGCGGTTTCACAACTGTCATGGCCTCATGTCCTTATGAGGGCATGCCTTTTGGGATGCGTGGCAGTGCCAACCGTCTCTATCGCCGATCGTTCCTGAACGGCAGCTGAAACGATCGCGCTATTTCGAGGGGGCCGGGGACGGGCTTGCCGCAGGCGAGGGGCTCGCGGCGGGCTGCGGTGCCGGCGGATTGCCCGAGGCCGGTGCTGCCGCCGGCGGGGAAGCCGTGGCCGCGGCCTGCTGCGGCTGGGCGTTCGGGTTGATCCAGCACGCGTGCACGCGGCTATCCAGGGTCTCGGCGACCTTGGGATCGATCTGACCGCCGAATCGGGTCAGGCAGCGGAAGGCGGCCTGGATGTGACCACCGGGGCAGCCGAAGCGGTCGTAGAGATCGAGATGGCGGAACGCGGTATCGAGGTCGTCCCGCCACATCAGCCGGACCACGCGCCGGCCGAGCCAGACGCATTCGGGGTTGCCGGCCGGGCCGTTGATGACCTTGGCCGCTTCGGCAAATTCGTCGGTGCGACGCTGATTCTGGGCCGCTTCCTTGGCGGCGTCGGCAGGCTGGGCGGCGGCCTTGCCCTGCTCGGGGGTGGGGGTGCCGCTCTGGGCGGAAGCGCCGCCGACACCGATCAGAACGAGCAAGGAGGAGACGGCCAAGGTGGCGGCGAACTGCCGCAGGACCGCATTTCGTGACTCGAACACCCGTTGCCGCATGAATTCCCCAATATATCCGCTGACCGTCCGCGCCGAGACCTCGCGGACGCGCTAGCTGATGGCGTCCAAATGGGTCTCCAATGCGGCGGAAAATTCCCGTCGAATCCCATGACCTGTATTTCGAATTTTGTCCAGCAAAGTCACGATCCTAGCCCACGACTGAACGGCCGCGGCCAAATTCCGCAGGGTGAGGAGCGGGTCGGTCGCCTGCTACCCCTTGGCAGAAGGCGTGCGAGCAGGTAATCGACGGACCCTTCGCGGAGGACGGAACCGATTTCTCTTCGTACGCCACTGGCGCTTCTGCTCGTTTCATTGGGTGCGATCGCTGCCGTGTGGTGGTGGCTTGCCACGCCGATCACGCTCGCGCGCGCCCCGATCGATCCCGCCGACAAGGTCCAGTGCGTCTCCTACGCGCCGTTCCGCGGCGAGCAGACCCCGCTGGAGGCGTGGACCCATATCGAGGCCGAGCAGATCGAGCAGGACCTGCGCCAGCTCAAAGAGATCACCGACTGCATTCGCACCTATTCGATGGAGAACGGGCTCGACCAGGTGCCGGCGGTTGCCGCCAAGGTCGGCGGGCTGAAAGTGCTCCAGGGCATCTGGCTCTCCAGCAACCGCACCAAGAATTTCGAGCAGGCCGCGCTCGCGGTTCGCCTCACCAAGGAATTCCCCGACATCATCAGCGCGGTGATCGTCGGCAACGAGGTGCTGCTGCGTGGCGAGATGACGACGGCGGACCTCATCTCGATCATCCGCTCGGTGAAGGCGCAGGTCAGCGTGCCCGTCACCTATGCCGATGTCTGGGAATACTGGCTGAAGAACCGCGAGGTGTATGACGCCGTCGACTTCGTCACGATCCACATCCTGCCCTATTGGGAGGATTTCCCCGTCAGAGCGAAATTCGCTGCCGCCCATGTCGAGCAGATCCGCGAGCGCATGGTGGTGGCGTTTCCCGGCAAGGAGATCCTGATCGGCGAAACCGGCTGGCCGAGCGCGGGCCGGATGCGCGACGGTGCGCTGCCGTCGCGCACCAACCAGGCGCGCGTCGTCTCGGAAATCCTCGGCCTTGCCAAGGCGCAGAAGTTTCGCGTCAATCTGATCGAGTCCTACGACCAGCCCTGGAAGCGCAAGCTGGAAGGCACCGTCGGCGGCTATTGGGGCCTGTATGATTCGGTGCGCCGAAACCTGAAATATCCGCCCGGCCAGCCGATCAGCAATTTCCCGTACTGGAAATGGTACATGGGCGCGGGCATGGGCCTCAGCGTGCTGGTGTTCGCCGTCGCGCTCATCACGCTGCGCCGGCGGCCGTGGACGCCGCGCTTCTCGGCCTGGCTCGGCGTCGGCATCTCGGCGACGACGGCGGGTAGCCTGCTCGGTATCGGCATCGACAAGATGTACTACGAGAGCTACGGCATCGGCGGCTGGCTGCTGTGGGGCGCGCTGCTGCTCGCCGGCATCCTGTCGCCGATCTTCTGCGCGCAGGCGATGGTGATCGGCCGCAGCCTTCCGACCTTCCTCGACCTGCTCGGCCCGCGCGAGGGCCGGAAATGGTCTAAGCT
Source organism: Bradyrhizobium sp. R2.2-H (assembly GCF_004346455.1). Classification (NCBI taxonomy): domain Bacteria; kingdom Pseudomonadati; phylum Pseudomonadota; class Alphaproteobacteria; order Hyphomicrobiales; family Nitrobacteraceae; genus Bradyrhizobium; species Bradyrhizobium sp. R2.2-H. The sequence continues at coordinate 647,373 of NZ_SMBR01000003.1, read as the reverse complement.
CACCGCGGTGCTCGGCCTGACGCTGGCAGTGACGGCGGTGATCGCTTCCGCGACCGCGCTCGGCTTCGTGTTCGACCCGCGCTACAAGGATTTTCCCTACGCCGCGCTGACGATGGCGGTGGTGCCGTTTGCGCTGCTGATGCTGAACCGGCCGCAGATCGGCCAGCGTCCAATCGCGGAAGCGGTGTTCGCGGGCGTGCTGACGCTTTCGGCCGCCTATGTGCTGGTCAACGAGGGCCGCGACAATTGGCAGTCGCTGTGGACCTGCGTGATCTATCTGTTGTTCGCCCTCACGCTGTGGCGGGCGCGGGCCGAGCAAACCCAAGAATGAACAGGCCGATCGCAAGGCCGGACAGCACGACGTTGTAGAGCACGATGCCAAGGCCGGCGGCGACGATGCCGACCGTGAGCAGCACGATCGACGGCCGCATCAGGTTCAGCGTTGCCACCACCAGCGCGACGATGCCGAACACCGAATTCTTGAACAGGACGGTCGCGACCGAACGCGCCTTGCAGATCGCGGTCTGCAGGCCGGCGTCGCAAGCAAGCGCGACCGTCGAGAGCTCGATGCCGAGATAGCGTAAGTAGCTGGCATAGCCGACGGAGACGAAGCCGACGACGATCAGGAACTGCACCTGGTAGGGCGTGAGGCGAAAGGGCTTCTTTGTCATGGGCGCAATATGATCGGGATGGCGCGGGCAGGCAACAGGGCAGGCGATGTTTCCGCTGACCGATATGGGGCGGACGTGTCCTGCCGACGCCCGGATTACTTCAACCCCAGCCGGCGCTCAACCCAGCCCAGCACGAACAGCACGAGCAACGTCACCGCGATGGCTGCTCCGACGAGCAGCCAGGCTCCCAACGCGCAGGCAATGCCGAGGCCGGCCGCGATCCAGACCGTCGCGGCCGTGGTGAGGCCGTGAACCGTCTTCGCCTTGGCGTCGTGCAGGATGACGCCTGCCCCGATGAAGCCGACGCCGGTCAACACGCCGGCAACGACGCCCTGAATGACCCTTGAGATCGCATCCGGGTGGTCGCGCAGGTTCTGGAACTCGATCACGGAGATCGAGACCAGCGCGGAGCCGAGAGCCACCAGCGCCAGGGTTCGCATGCCCACCGGCTTGTCGTTCATGTCGCGATCGATGCCGATCAGCAGCCCTGTTCCGGCAGCGACGAGAAGCCTCAGGACATCATCCAGCTCGTTCATCAAAACCCACGAGTTCGGAAACGGGGCGGCATTTGGATTGCGCCGGACATGACTGCAAGCTTGCTGCGAAAGAGCGGCTCGCGTCCAAGCGGCCGTTGGTCGCATGCCCGCAGCTTCCGTTCGGGGAGAAGGCGTTTACCGCCTGAAGAACGACGATGGCGTCGATCCCGCTGACGTCGATGCTGCCTCCGGTTTCGCCGGTGCCGGCGCGGGCTGAGCCACGGGAGCGGGCGCAGGCTCCTCGCGCTTCGATCGTTTCGAGGAGTAGTTGCGGCGGCGCTGCGGCTTCTCGGGCTTTGCGGCCGGCGCAGCTTCGGCTTGCGGCACCGCGTCCTGATTCTTCTCCGGGCTCTTCTCTTGAACCCTGTCCTGGGTCTTCTCTTGCGCTTTTTCCTGGCCCTTCTCTTGTCCCTTTTCTTGTCCCTTTTCCTGGCCGCCACGCATCGACAAACGTTGACCATCGAACACGGTGGTCTCGCAGTGACGGTCATTCTCGGCGAGGCTCGCGCAGAATTTTGCGGCGACGGCGGCGTTGACCAGCGGGCCGGCTCCCAAGCGAAGCTGCATGCCGAGGCCGGTGGTGCCTTCCTTGATCATGATGATCGGCCGCAGCGCCGCGATCTCCGGATGGGACTTGGTCAGGCCGCGCCAGAGCGCGCGCAGGCCGTCGATCGAGTTGGCGCCGCCGAGATCGATCGCAAAACGGGTCTGCTGAACCGCGATCGCAGGGGATTCGTTCTCGGCCGCTTCGGGGGGCTTCGTTGCTGCCGCGACGACCTCGGCGGCGGGCGCCGGCTCGGCCTTCTTCTCGGCAGCCTTCTCAGCGGCGTCCGGTTGAGCCAGTTTCGGTGCGGACGAATCCGGCGGTGCCATGAGCGACTTCGACGGCACCAGCGGAATGGCCGGCAACGCCGAATTCATTGCGGGAGTCTGTTGCACGAGCAAGGCGGCGGCTGCGGTCTGTGGCGGTGGGCTCGGTGCCTCCTTCAGTTCCTTCGGAGTATCCTTCTGAGAATCCCTGGCGGCCTCGGTGCGCGGCTTCTCGCTTGCCGGAGTTGGACTAGAGGCGACCGGCGCGACGCTGGGGGCTGCGGGTGCCGGGTCCTGCGGCTTCGCGCCCTGCTGCGGCGTGGTGGTTTGCTTTGCAATGGCACCGGTGACGGAATCGAGCCCTTGCTCCAGCACGGTGACGCGCGAATAGAGCCGGTCGCGATCGGTGTTCAGCGTCTCGATGGCGGCGGCGAGCCGGCGGGCCTCGTTCTGGCTCTCCCTGGTCAGCATCTGGAGCCGGTCGGCCTGGCGCGCGAGATCGGTGGCGGCAGCCTGGTCGCGCCGCCAGCCGAGCTGGGCCTGGTTGGCCATCACCGCGATGACGACCGCGCCCACGGCCGCTACGCCCCACGAGCCCAGCCGCCACATCATGCGACGGTCGAACGCGCTTTCCTCCGCCAAAAGTCCGGAGAACAGCCCGCCGGTCTCCTTGGTGCCGAAGGCATCCGCCAGTCGGTCGGAATCCTTTGCCATGTACGTTAAGTGCCCAGCCCCGGTCCGGACTTCCCCGAATCAATCAGGGAACATTAACAGGAAAAGCGCCTCGCACTTGAATTCCGGGCGTTTGCGGGGGTAGCAAGGCGATAGCCTTCCGAGGGCGCTCGCTGCCCGTTGCGCCAATTGATTCGGCTATATCTGACAGGATTTCGATGACCGCCCGTTCCAGCCTCACGATCGTGCTCGCCGCCGGTGAAGGCACGCGCATGCGATCGAGCCTGCCGAAGGTGCTGCATCCCGTAGCTTCCCAGACGCTGCTCGCCCACGTGCTCGCCGCCGCACCGACGGGAGCCGGCACCTCGCTCGCGGTCGTGATCGGCCCCGATCACCAGGCCGTCGCGGATGAGGCGAAGCGCATCCGTCCCGACGTGCTCATCTTCGTGCAGAACGAACGCCTTGGCACCGCGCACGCGGTGCTGGCGGCGCGCGAGGCGATCGCGCGCGGCGTTGACGATCTCCTCATCGCCTTCGGCGACACGCCGCTGATCTCGGCCGAGACCTTTGCGCGGCTGCGCGCGCCGCTCGCCAGCGGCGCCGCGATTGCCGCGCTCGGCTTTCGCGCCGCCGATCCGACCGGCTACGGCCGCTTCATCGTCGAGGGCGACCGCCTGGTCGCGATCCGCGAGCAAGCCGACGCCAGTGCGGATGAGCGCAAGATCGATCTGTGCAACGCCGGCGTGATGGCGATCGACGGCCGCCGCGCGCTCGACATCCTCGGGCAAATCGGCAATGCGAATTCCAAGGGCGAATATTATCTGACGGACGCAGTCGAAATCGTCCGCGAAAAGGGATGGGAGTCCGTCGTGATCGAGACCAGCGAGGACGAGGTGCGCGGCATCAACAACAAGGCGCAGCTCGCCGAAGCGGAAGGCGTGATCCAGGCGCGCTTGCGCAAGGCGGCGATGGAGGCCGGCGTCACGCTGATCGCGCCGGAGACAGTTCATCTCTCCGCGGACACCGTGTTCGGCAAGGACGTGACCATCGAGCCGTTCGTGGTGATCGGCCCCGGTGTGTCGATCGCGGACGGCACCGTGATCCATTCATTCTCGCATATCGTCGAGACCACGCTCGGCAAGAACGTCTCGATCGGTCCCTATGCGCGGCTTCGTCCCGGCACCTCGCTCGGCGACGGCGCGCGCATCGGCAATTTCGTGGAGACCAAGGCGGCGACGCTGGAGGCCGGAGTCAAGGTCAACCATCTCTCCTACATCGGCGATGCCACCATTGGTGCCAACTCCAACATCGGCGCCGGCACCATCACCTGCAACTACGACGGCTTCAAGAAGCACAGGACGGTGATCGGGCAGGGCGCGTTCGTCGGCACCAACTCTTCGCTGGTCGCCCCGGTGACAATCGGAAAGGGCGCCTATATCGGCTCCGGCTCGGTGATCACGAAGGATGTACCCGACGACGCGATGGCGCTGGAGCGCAACCAGCAGGTCATCAGGGAAGGCGGCGCGGCGCGCTATCGCGAGATGAAGACGGGCGGCAAGAAGCCGGAGAAGTGAGCGGCGCTATTCGTCGTCGGCGAATTCGGAGAAGATGGCGCGGGTCAGGCGCCAGCCGCGCGGCTTGGCGCGCTTCACCGGCTCGCCTTGGTCATGCTTGACGAAGACGGGCTTGCTTTCCTTGCCGCGCATGGGCGGCGGCCAATGCGCAAGGCGCGTGCCCGTGGTCTCGCTGGGGCGGACGGACATCGATGACAGGCCTTTGCGGTCGGACGAGCCCTTCATGACCTTGTATCTCCTGGATGGAAATCGTTGGCTAAACCGGTTGACAACAAGTTAATGCGCGCGGTTTAACGCCGGCCAATTCGACGCAGGCGAAGTGCAGGGCGCCCGGTGCTGTCTCAATCGGCAATAATTATTGAGTATCTGGTTCGCGGGGAATTTCGCTAAAAACTGAGCGCGTCGTTTAGGCGATTTTTCGACGATTTGGGGGATAGTGATCCGCATGTGCGGGATTGTCGGCATTCTCGGGCGCGAGCCGGTTGCAGAGCAATTGGTGGATTCGCTCAAACGTCTTGAATATCGCGGCTATGATTCCGCGGGCGTCGCCACGCTCGAAGGCAAGCACCTGGAGCGCCGCCGCGCCGAGGGCAAGCTCAAGAACCTGGAGAAGCGGCTCGAAGCCGAGCCTCTGAAGGGCACCACCGGGATCGGCCACACGCGCTGGGCCACCCACGGCAAGCCGACCGTCAACAATGCCCATCCGCACGCGACCGAGCGAGTCGCTGTCGTTCACAACGGCATCATCGAGAATTTCCGCGAGCTGCGCGAGGAGCTCGAGAAGAACGGCACGGTGTTCCACACCGAGACCGATACCGAGATCGTGCTGCATCTCGTCGACGATTTGCTCACACGCGGCAACAAGCCGGTCGAAGCCGTCAAGCTGACGCTGGCGCGGCTGCGCGGCGCCTTCGCGCTCGGTTTCATCTTCTCCGGCGACAACGACCTCATGATCGGGGCCCGCAACGGACCGCCGCTGGCGATCGGCTACGGCGACGGCGAGATGTATCTCGGCTCCGACGCCATCGCGCTCGGCCCGTTCACCGACACAATCAGCTATCTCGAGGACGGCGACTGGGTGGTGCTGACCCGCAAGAGCGCGACGATCTTCGACAAGGACGGCTACACCGTCCAGCGCGACAAGATCAGGCACGCCGCCTCGACCTCGCTGGTCGACAAGGCCAATTACCGCCACTTCATGGCAAAGGAGATCCACGAGCAGCCGGAAGTAGTCGGCCACACGCTGGCGCGCTACGTCGACATGGCGACCGAGCGCGTCGCGCTGCCGGTCAAGCTCCCGTTCGACCTCAAGACCATCCAGCGCATCAACATCACGGCGTGCGGCACCGCGAGCTATGCCGGCTTCGTCGCGAAGTACTGGTTCGAGCGCTTTGCGCGCGTGCCGGTCGAGGTCGATGTCGCCTCCGAATTCCGCTACCGCGAGGCGCCCTTGCACAAGGGCGATCTCGCCATCTTCATCTCGCAGTCCGGCGAGACCGCCGACACCCTGGCCGCGCTGCGCTATGCCAAGGCGCAAGGCGTGCACACGGTCGCCGTCGTCAATGTGCCGACCTCCACGATCGCGCGCGAAAGCGAGACCGTGCTGCAAACGCTGGCGGGACCGGAGATCGGCGTCGCCTCGACCAAGGCTTTCACCTGCCAGCTCATGGTGCTGGCAAACCTTGCGATCGCAGCCGGCAAGGCGAGAGGCGAATTGTCCGACGAGGACGAGACCAGGCTGGTCCATGGCCTCGTCGAGGTCCCGCGCCTGATGGCAGACGCGCTCACCACCGAGCCCCAGATCGAAAAGCTCGCGCACCGGATCGCCAAGTCGCGCGACGTGCTCTATCTCGGCCGCGGCACCAGCTTCCCGCTGGCGCTCGAAGGCGCGCTGAAGCTGAAGGAGATCTCCTACATCCACGCCGAAGGCTATGCCGCCGGCGAGCTCAAGCACGGGCCGATCGCGCTGATCGACGAGACCATGCCTGTCGTCGTCATCGCGCCTTACGACCGGGTGTTCGAAAAGACCGTCTCGAACATGCAGGAGGTCGCCGCGCGCGGCGGCAATATCATCCTGATGACGGACGCCAAGGGCGCGGAGGAGGCGACCGTCGAGTCCCTCGTCACCATCGTCATGCCCGACATGGCGGCGGCCTTCACACCAATGGTCTATGCCGTCCCCGTGCAGCTGCTCGCCTATCACACGGCTGTCGTCATGGGTACCGATGTCGACCAGCCGCGCAATCTCGCCAAATCGGTGACCGTGGAATAGGCAAAACGGACATCGGTCGGTCGCTTCGTGGTCTTCCAAAACCTGCTAGAAGACCCTAGCTTGTTGCTAGCGACCGACCTGGAACCAGAATGACCCCCCGCGACGACGCGCCTGCGCCTCTTGATCCCGTCCCGGAACCGCATACCGGCCTGATGGGCCGCTTCCGCAATTATTTCCTGACCGGGCTCGTCGTGACCGGGCCGATCGCGATCACGCTGTATCTGGTCTGGTGGTTCGTCACCTGGGTCGACGGCGTGGTGCGGCCCTTCGTGCCGCTGGCCTACCGGCCGGAGACCTATCTGCCCTACGTCATTCCCGGCTGGGGACTGGTCGTCGCATTCTTCACGCTGACGCTGGTCGGCTTCCTGGCGGCCAATCTGATCGGCCGGACGCTGGTCGATGTCGGCGAGACGTTTCTGGGCCGGATCCCGGCGGTGCGCGCCATCTATCGCGGCCTGAAGCAGGTGTTCGAGACGCTGTTCTCGGGCAAGGGCTCGAGCTTCCGCAAGGTCGGCCTCGTCGAGTTTCCCTCGCCGGGCATGTGGTCGATCGTGCTGATCTCGCAATCGCCGAACGAGGACATCGCGCGCAGCCTCCCAGGGCAGGAGGAGCACGTCTCGGTGTTCCTGCCGTGCTCGCCGAACCCGACCACCGGCTTCTTCTTCTATGTCCCGAAGAGCAAGATCATCGAGGTCGATCTCACCGCCGAGGATGCCGCGACGCTGATCATGTCGGCCGGCGTGGTGCAGCCGGGCTCAGCCCCCGATCCGAAGAAGGCGGCCGCGCTTGCCGGCGTGGCAAATGCCGCGCGCATCGCCAATGCCTCCAAGCTCCAGCCCGAACCTGCGAAGGCGGAGTAGGGCCATTCCCCCGCGGGATGGCCGCGTTCACGCAGGCGTTTTCGTCATCTGCTAGTCTCCGGTTGAACCCGAGCCTGCCGCCCGGAATCCGATCTGGAGTGCATGATGTCCAAAACGACGTCGAAGACCATTGCGATCCTCGCCCCCGGTGCAATGGGCAGCGCCGTGGCCCGCCGTCTCGGCGAGAACGGTGCGCGCGTGCTGACGTCACTGAAGGGGCGGAGCGAGGCGACGCTGAAGCGCGCGGCGGACGCCGGCATGGTCGGTGCCGAGGACGATGCGATCGCGGAAGCCGACATCATCCTCTCGATCGTGCCGCCGGGCGAAGCCGTCGCGCTGGCTGAGCGGCTGGCCGCGCTGATCGTTAGGCGCGAGAAGAAGCCGATCGTGGTCGACTGCAATGCCGTCAATGTCGATACCGTGCAAAGGATCGAGGAGATCATCGGCTCGGCCCAGGCACCGTTCGTCGATGCCGGCATCATCGGCTTTCCGCCGCAGCCAGGCGGCAAGAGTCCGGCCTTCTACATGTCCGGCGAGTTCGCCAGCGAGGTCGCCGTGCTGAAGGACCTCGGCCTCGACGTGCGGATCGTCGAAGGCCCGGTCGGCGCGGCATCCGCTCTGAAAATGTCCTATGCCGGCATCGTCAAGGGTCTCGCCGGCATCGGCTCGGCCATGGTGATCGCGGCCACGAAAGCGGGCGCGGCCGATGCGCTGCGCGACGAGCTTGCGCTCAGCCAGCCGGCGATCCTGGCGCGACTCGAAGTGGCGCTGCCCGACATGATTCCGAAGGCCTATCGCTGGGTCGCGGAGATGCGGGAGATTTCCGGCTTCCTTGGCCCCGACCATCCGGCTGGCCAGATCTACGACGGCTTTGCGCGCTGGTTCGAGCACCTCGCGGAGGATGCGAATGGCGAGGCGGTGGATGCGGAACTGATGAAGGCATTCGCTGAAAAGAGCGCGAAAAAGAAAGTCTAGCTGTCGGCCTCTCGCAATCGGCTTGCCGTTCCGGTCGGGCAATGGCTGAATGGCCGACGCATGCAATGGGAGTTCGAATGAGAGTGCTTGTGATCGGCGCGGGCGCGCTTGGCGGGTATTACGGAGCTTGCCTCGTCCGGGCAGGCCGCGACGTGACCTTCCTGGTGCGCGAGAAGCGGGCCGAGCAATTGCGGCGGAATGGATTGCAGGTCGTGAGCCCGCACGGCAACTTCGCGGTGCAGCCGAAGCTTCTTGCGGCTGGCGATCTCAAGGAGGCGTTCGACATCGTGCTCGTCGGCGTGAAGGCCTACTCGCTCGACGACGCGATGAGCCAGTTTGCGCCCGCCGTCGGCCCCCACACCATGATTTTGCCGATCCTGAACGGGTTGAAACATCTCGACGCTCTCACCGCCAGGCTCGGCGCTGCTCGCGTCCTCGGCGGACTCGCAAATGTCAGTGCCGGGCTCGATGCGGAGGGCCGGGTCGTTCAGTTCATGGCCAATCAGACCATCGTCTTCGGCGAGATCGAGGGGGCACTGAGCGAACGTGCGCTCGCGCTGGAGACACTGCTCCAGGTCCCCGGCATCGACGTGCGCGCCAGCGAAGCGATCATGCAGGACATGTGGGAGAAGTTCGTGCAGCTCTCGACGCTCGCCGGCATCACCTGCCTGATGCGCGCGAGCATCGGCGACATCCTGGCCGTCCCCAACGGGGAGCAATCCATTTTCCGCCTGTTCGCCGAATGCTGCGCCGTTGCGACGGCCTCCGGTTTTGAGCCGCGCGCGCCGTTCATCGAGTTCGACCGAAAACTGTTTACGACCCTGGACTCGCCGCTCAAGGCCTCGATGCTGCGCGACATCGAGCGCGGCTCGATCACCGAGGCGGAGCATATCCTGGGCGATATGGCCAATCGCGCCCGTGCGCTCGGCATCGACACGCCGGTGCTGGATCTGGCGCGGGCGCATGTGGCGGCCTACGAGGTGGGGCGGCGACGGGCGGCCGGCTAGCCCGCCCCGATCAGCGGGATCGCTTCGTCTCGTTCGTATAGGTACAACAGGCACCGCAGCGCCTCGCCGCGCTCGCCCTTGAGCTTCGGGTCGTCCTTGAGGATGCGCAGCGCCTCGTCTCTAGCCTGGGCGATCAGCTGGCCGTGCACCTCCGGGCGCGCGATGCGGTAGCCGGGCAGGCCGCTCTGGCGCACCCCCAGCACGTCGCCTTCGCCGCGCAGCTTCAAATCTTCCTCCGCGATGCGGAAGCCGTCGGTGGTCTCGCGGATCACTTTCAGCCGCGCCTTCGACATCTCGCCGAGCGGCTCACCATAGAGCAGAATGCAGGTCGAGGCTTCCGAGCCGCGGCCGATGCGGCCGCGCAGCTGGTGCAGCTGGGCAAGGCCGAAGCGCTCGGCGTTCTCGATCACCATGATGGTTGCGGCGGGCACGTCGACGCCGACCTCGACCACGGTGGTCGCGACAAGGAGTCCGATCTCGTGCGCGGCGAACTGGCCCATCACGCGATCCTTCTCGGTGCCCTTCATCTGGCCGTGAACGAGGCCGACACGCTCGCCGAAACGTTTTTGCAGGCTCTCGAAACGCTTGGTCGCATTGGTCAGGTGCTCGGTGCCCTCGGCTTCGGATTCCTCGACCAGCGGGCAGATCCAGTAGACAAGCTTGCCGGTTTCGAGCGCGCGGCCGACACCGTCCATCACCTCACCGAGCCGGCTCATGGCGACGGCGCGGGTGTCAATCGGCTGGCGGCCGGCGGGCTTCTCGCGCAGCTCGGAAATGTCCATGTCGCCGAAATAGGTCAGCACCAGCGTGCGCGGAATCGGCGTCGCGCTCAGCACCAGCACGTCGACGGCTTCGCCCTTGGACGTCAGCGCAAGCCGTTCGCGTACGCCAAAGCGGTGCTGCTCGTCGACGATGGCGAGCGCGAGATCATGGAAGATCACATCGTCCTGGATCAGCGCATGGGTGCCGACGAGAAGGTCGATCTCGCCTGCGGCGAGCCGGGCGATGATCTCGCGCCGCTCCTTGCCCTTTTCCCGGCCGGTGAGGATGGCGACGCGCATGCCGGCGCGCTCGGCGAGCGGGGCGATGGTCTTGATGTGCTGACGCGCCAGAATTTCCGTCGGCGCCATCAGCGCGGCCTGCTTGCCGACCTCGGCGACGGCGGCGGCTGCGAGCAGCGCTACGACCGTTTTGCCCGAGCCAACGTCGCCCTGGAGCAGCCGCAGCATGCGCACCGGCTGCTTCAGATCGTCGGCGATTGCCGCGGCAGCGTTGCGCTGAGATGGCGTGAGCGCGTAAGGAAGGGCGTCGATGATCCTGTTGCGCAGGTGTCCGTCGCCGGCATTGCGCACGCCGGCGGGGCGGCGCAGCTGTGCGCGGATCAGCGCGAGCGCGAGCTGGCCGGCCAGCAGCTCGTCGAAGGCGAGGCGCGACCAGAACGGCTGGTCCGGCAATATGTCGGTCAGCTCGACCGGCTGGTGCACGCGATTAAGCGCTTCCGCGATCGGCGGGAAGTGGCAGCGTCGCAGCACCTCGGGGCTGATCCACTCCGGCAAGGCAGGAAGCTTCAGCAGCGCCTGCGCGATCGCGCGGCGGAGCGAGCCGAGCGCGAGACCCTCGGTCAGAGGATAGACCGGATCGATGCCCGACAGTTTCGAGATCGCCTCTTCGTCGAGCACGCGGTCCGGATGCACGATCTGCGGGATGCCGTCGTACATCTGGAGCGTGCCGGAGACGTAGCGCTTCTCGCCGACCGGCAGCAGCTTCTCGACATAGCCGGGCTTGGCGCGGAAGAACGTGAGCACGACATCGCCGGTGTCGTCGCTGGCGTAGACGAGATACGGCGCGCGCGCATTGCGCGGCGGGGGCGGGCGGTGACGATCGACGGTGACCTCCAGCGTCACCATGGTTCCCTGGGCCGCGTCGCGGATCTTCGGCCGGGCTCGGCGGTCGATGACCTGGCTCGGCAGATGCAGCAGCAGGTCGACCAGCCGTGGCGTCTCGCTGCGGCTGAGCAGGTACTGCAGCAGCTTGTCCTGCTTCGGACCGACCCCGGGCAGGCTGGTCACGGGAGCAAACAGCGGATTGAGCAGGCTGGGGCGCATCGGGAAGATCTAGCTCGGCGTCATTGCAGACGGAATCAAGTGGTTCCTTTTTCCATTTTGTGAGCTGCCGCCCGTTTTATGAAATCAATTGCATATTGCTGCTGCTCGCTGGTCGCGCGCCAGTCAACCAATTGGTCTGATAAACCAAGACTTGTCAGAACTTCGTCTATCAAAGACTCTGCTCCGAACTCCGCAAGGATAGCGGCGTCGACTTGGACGTGTGGCCCCTTCTCGCCATAGTGATCAATCAAATGTTGGCGCTCGATGAGCACGACGACCCGTCCCGTGGGGAGCCGAAGGCAAATTGCACCTGTCGGGCCTAATTCGTCTGTCCAGCTTTCGATCTCAAACCCCAGGGACTTTGCGATTTCGGAAAGCCGCACCTGAAAGCGCAAAATCTCATATTCGGGGTTGGAAAACCGATAGCTGAAAACCTGTACCACGTTCGTCATGGGGGCGTTCCAAAGCGGTGAGACGGGAGCCATAGCGAGGCGCGTCCGGCGCTCGCCAACCTATACTAAAATGCCCGGAAGGCGCTGCCCTTGAACCGCTTCACCGGTCGCCCGCGTTCCAGGCTATCGTGTGCGGCATGCGCATCGTTTTGTGCGGTGATGGCCGCCATTTCCCCGTGCAGCCGGAGAAGCGCCGCCATTCGCTCCAACGCCAGCGCCTTGTTGCGGTGCTGCGAGCGTTCCTCCCGCACCACGACGGAGAGACCGCTTGCGATGTGGGTAGCACGCACCGCGCTCTCTGTCTTGTTCTGGTGTTGGCCGCCCGGACCGCCGGCCCGGAAGGCTTCGAAGCGGACGTCCTGGACTGCGAGCGGCTTCGGTGCATCCGGCAGTGCTGGAAGCTCGAACACGCCGACGAACCAGTTCTTCCGCTTGTGATGCGGCCGGATCGGGCTTGGCGCCACCCACTGGATTGCACCGACCCACGGCCGGGCGAACGCCGCAGCGGCCTCGCCATGGATGACGACGATGGCCGAAGCGGGGCCATGCCGGTCGGGCTTCGGGCCCTCGACGCAATCGGTTTCGAGCCCGAGCGCGGTGGCTTCGGCTGTCAGCGCCGAAACGGCCTTGCCGACCGCGATCCGGCATTCCGCCGGACCGCGTCCGCTGGTAAACAGGAGGCGGATCATCGGCGATCCTCCCGCCAGCTCTTGTCGCGCTTGCCGCTCGCCGCGGCGCTCGACTGACCCTTCTTGAAGGTCAGCAGCGGCCGGAAGGTGGCCACCACGCGAGCGAGGCCGAACTCCACGAGATCGGCGATGACGCGCTCGATGCTCTTGTAGGCGTCGGGCGCTTCCTCCGCGAGCAGGCCGCGATCGCCGCAGACGACGATACCGCCGAACGGGTTGCGTTTCAGCCTGGCAACGTCCGTCTTCTTGACCCGGACGCGACCGTGCATGGACGCTCGGTCGTATTTGCGGCCCGCGCCGTGCGCGAGCGATGCCAGCGCTTCGGGTTGCATGTCCGCCAGAGGCTCGACCAGATATGACAGCGTTCCGCGCGACCCCGGCACCGGCACCAGTCCGCGATCGGCCGCCGCCGCGCCCTTGCGATGCAGCGCCAGCACATCGCCGGCGGCGCTGGGCCGGCTCTCGACCATGTTGTGGGCGAGGTCGCTCACCGGACGCAGAGCCGCGCGCGCGGCGGCTCCGGTCCGCTCTGCGATGATGCGGCGATTGAGCTTCGCCCATCTCACGGCGCGATCGTGGTCGGCAAGATAGGCATTTGCTGCGTCGCTGCCGATGGACAAGGACTCAGATCCATCCCGCAAGACCCGTTCCAGGATCGAGAAGCCGAGGCCCCGCGAGCCGGAATGCACCAGGACATAGGCCAGATTTCGGTCGAGGCCGGCGCGTGCGGCCGCGTCCGGCTCGAGGATCTCGTCGACGGCCTGGAGTTCGCAGAAATGGTTGCCGCCGCCGATGCTGCCGAGCGCGGCGTCGAAGGCGGTCGCGCCGAGGTTTGCGTCCGCAAGCGCGTTCTCCACGTTGCCGGCCCAGGGCTGGTCGAGCGCGTGCATGCGTTCGGCAAGATGGTCGAGCCGCAGCTTGCGCGCGGCGATATCGAGCTGGAACAGGCCCATGCCGCAGCCGATGTCGGAACCGACGAGTTGCGGGTGGATCCGCTCGGACAGGATGGCGCAGCCGACGGGGCCATACTTGCCGGGATGCAGATCAGGCATGGCAGCGACCGACCGGACTCCAGGGAGGCCGGCGACCTGTTCCAGTTGAAGTGTTGCATTGCCTTCGATCCATGATTTGGACGAGGCGAAGATGTGGATCGGCGCGCGGCCGTCCACGTTGGGAAACGTGCCCATTGAAAGCTTTCAGAAGATAGGGATCGTCGACACGCGCAAGGCGCGTGGTTTCCCTAACGGCGCGGCCAACGCACGCGCAGTTTAGGCGATGCCCTCGACGGGGCGGCGAGACATGAACGTCATCGAGCCTTCTCCCTGATGATTGCGCCAAGCGGCGCCGGATCGGGGCAGACACATAGCGGCGAAAGCGAGAAGCCGCAAGCCACAGGCGATGTGCTTCCGGCGACAGATGTCCTTCCGGCGACAAAAGGCTGCTGACATTTCGAGGTGCAGGGCCTATATCACCCCGGCCCGGCACGTCCGGGCTTTCTGCGTTTGACTGGATTTGAGACATGACGGGAACGATACGATCGAGCAGCGGGCTGGACGACCGGCGCAAGCGGCTTCTGTTCCGCTGCTGGCACCGCGGCACGCGCGAGATGGACCTGATCCTCGGCCGCTTCGCGGATGCCGAGATCGCAAATCTGTCCGACGCCGAGCTGGACGAACTCGAGCGCCTGCTCGAGGTCAACGATCCCGATCTCTATGCCGCCATCACCGGCGACAAGGTGCTGCCCGCCGATGTCACCGGCGCGCTGTTCGCCCGCATCAAGGCGTTTCCGATCACGGACGGCAATCTATGAAGCAGGGGATGAAGTCGCCGGCCGAGCTGCTCACGCCCGGCCGCGCGCTGACGCTTGCCAATGTCGCGGAGGGCGCGGAAGGCCTCGTCGTCTCCGATCTCGCCCGCGCCATTGCGGCGCGGCCGAAGAAGCCGGCCGTCAGCCTCGCCGTGGTCTGCCGCGACGGCGGGCGCATGCAGCAGCTCGAACGCGCGCTGCGCTTCTTCGCGCCGGATCTGCCGGTGCTGACCTTTCCGGCCTGGGACTGCCAGCCCTATGACCGGGTCTCACCGCATGGCGGCATCCTGGCGCAGCGCCTGACCACGCTGGCCCGGCTGGCTTCGCTGACCGGCAGCGACAAGCCGCTGATCGTGCTGACGACCGTGAACGCCGTGGTGCAGCGCGTGCCCGCGCGCGAGCTCGTTGCGGCGCAGGCGCTGTCGGTCGCCCCCGGCAATGTCGTGCCGATGGACATTATCGTCGCCTGGCTCGAGCACAACGGCTACAACCGCTCCTCGACCGTGCGCGAGCCCGGCGAATACGCCGTGCGCGGCGGCATCCTCGATCTGTTTCCGGCCGGCCTCGAACAGCCCGTGCGGTTCGACTTCTTCGGCGACAGCCTGGAATCGATCCGTTCCTTCGATGCCGAAACGCAGCGCACGCTGCTCGACATGCGTTCGCTCGACCTCGTGCCGGTGTCCGAGTTCCAGCTCGTCACCGACACCATCCGTCGTTTCCGCATGGGCTACGTCGCCGAGTTCGGCGCGCCCGAGCGTGACGATGCGCTGTACGAGGCGGTCAGCGAAGGGCGGCGCCATCCCGGCATGGAGCACTGGCTGCCGCTGTTCCAGGACCGTATGGACACGCTGTTCGACTATCTGCAAGGCGCTCCGATCGCGATCGAGCCGCAGGCCGAGGACGCCGTGCGCGAACGCTTCAAGCAGATCCTCGATTATTACGAGGCCCGGCGCGAGGCGATGGAGCACCCCGGCGGCGGCGCCATCTACAAGCCGCTGCCGCCCGATCGGCTTTATCTGACCGACGAGGAATGGGGCAGGCGCCTCGGCGATGTCCCGTTGGCGCGGCTGACGCCGTTCTCCGTGCCGACCGACGGCACGAGCATCATTGACGCCGGCGCGCGCAAGGGCCGCGACTTCGCCCCGGAGCGCAACGACACCGCCGTCAACGTGTTCGAATCCGTCGTCGCGCACGTGATGGCCTTGCAGGCCCAGCGCAAGAAGGTCGTGATCGCGCTGTGGTCCGAAGGTTCGCGCGACCGCATGACGTCGATGTTGCGCGATCACAAGCTGACCCACACCACCAGCGTCAACAGCTGGCGCACGGTGCAGGCGACGCCGCGCAACGAGACCATGCTCGCCGTGCTCGGCCTCGAAAGCGGCTTCGAGACCGACGAGATCGCGCTCATCAGCGAGCAGGATATCCTCGGCGACCGCCTGGTGCGGCCGCGCAAGGCGAGCCGCAAGCTCGACAATTTCATCTCGGAGGTGACGAGCCTCAATGCCGGCGACATCGTCGTGCATGTCGATCACGGCATCGGCCGCTTCATCGGCCTGCAGACGCTCGACGTCGCCGGCGCGCCGCATGACTGCCTCGAGCTGCATTACGCCGCCGAGACCAAGCTGTTTCTCCCCGTCGAGAACATCGAGCTGCTGTCGCGCTACGGCTCCGACCAGACCGACGTCGAGCTGGATCGACTGGGCGGCTCGGGCTGGCAGACCCGCAAGGCGAAGCTGAAGAACCGCATCCGCGAGATCGCGGGCGAGCTGATCAAGATCGCCGCCGAGCGCATGCTGCACGAAGCGCCGAAACTGCCGGTGCAGCAGGGCCTCTATGACGAGTTCTGCGCGCGCTTCCCCTATGACGAGACCGAGGACCAGCTCGGCGCCATCGAATCCACGCTGAAGGACCTCGAAAAGGGCCGGCCCATGGACCGGCTGATCTGTGGCGACGTCGGTTTCGGCAAGACGGAAGTCGCGCTGCGCGCCGCCTTTGCGGTCGCGCTCGACGGCAAGCAGGTTGCGGTCGTGGTGCCGACCACGCTGCTCGCGCGCCAGCACCACCGGACCTTCAGCGAGCGGTTCAAGGGTTTCCCGGTCAACGTCGCCCAGGCCTCGCGCCTGATCCCCACGAAACAGCTCAACGAGGTCAAGAAGGGCCTCACCGACGGCTCCGTCGACATCGTGGTCGGCACCCATGCGCTGCTGGGCAAGGCGATCAAGTTCCGCGACCTTGGCCTCCTCATCGTCGACGAGGAGCAGCATTTCGGCGTCAGCCACAAGGAGCGGCTGAAGGCGCTGCGCGCCGAGGTCCATGTGCTGACGCTGTCGGCGACGCCGATCCCGCGGACGCTGCAATTGGCGTTGACCGGCGTCCGCGAGCTGTCGATCATTGCCTCGCCCCCGGTGGATCGCTTGGCAGTGCGCACCTTCGTCGCCCCGCACGATCCCCTGATGATCCGCGAGGCACTGCTCCGCGAGCGCTATCGCGGCGGCCAGGCTTTCTACGTGGTGCCGCGCATCGACGACCTCGCCGAGGTCAAGGACTTCCTCGACAAGAACGTGCCGGAGATGAAGGTCGCGGTCGCGCACGGCCAGATGCCGCCTGCCGTGATCGAGGACATCATGACCGCGTTCTACGACGGCAAGTTCGATATCCTGCTGTCGACCACGATCGTCGAGTCCGGCCTCGATATCCCCAACGCCAATACGCTGATCGTGCATCGCGCCGACATGTTCGGCCTGGCCCAGCTCTACCAGCTCCGCGGCCGGGTCGGCCGATCCAAGCTGCGGGCCTATGCGCTGTTCACGCTGCCGGCGCAGCAGAAGATCACCGCGCAGGCCGAACGCCGGCTCACCGTGCTGCAATCGCTGGAGACGCTGGGCGCCGGCTTCCAGCTCGCTTCGCATGACCTCGACATCCGCGGCGCCGGCAATCTGCTCGGCGAGGAGCAGTCCGGCCACATCAAGGAGGTCGGCTTCGAGCTCTATCAATCGATGCTGGAGGAGGCGATCGTCAACCTCAAGGCCGGCGTCTCCGAGCCCGCTGCCGACCGCTGGTCGCCGCAGATCACCATCGGCATGCCCGTGCTGATTCCGGACGACTATGTCAGCGACCTCTCGGTGCGGCTGTCGCTGTACCGGCGCCTTGCCGATCTCGACACCGAGGAGGAGATCGAGAACTTTGGCGCCGAGATGCGCGACCGCTTCGGCGTGCTGCCGGACGAGGTGCGTTATCTCTTCAAGGTCGCCGCGATCAAGGCGTTCTGCCGCAGGGCCAATGTCGAGAAGATCGATGCCGGTCCGAAGGGCGCCGTCATCGTGTTCCGCGACAATTCCTTTGCCTATCCCGATCGCCTCGTGACCTTCATCCGCAGCTACGGCCAGGCCGCCAAGGTGCGGCCCGACATGAAGGTGGTGTTCCTGCAGGACTGGGAAACGCCGGAGGAGCGCCTCGCCGGCACGACCGAGATCATGAGGCAACTGGCGCAGCTCGCCGAGAGCAAGAAGGCGGCGTAAGCGGCTACCTTAGCCAAGTGCGGCGCAGCGCGAACGGCGCACCGCACTTGGGCCCGAAGGGGGTGACATATCGTCACTTGCGGAATGACCAATAAATAGTCATGTTCGAATCTTCGAGTTTCGGCCGAACGACTTGGCCTCGCCGCGATTTGCGCGCCTGACTGATGACCCTCCCTCCAGATCTCGAATTCGCTGACCGCACCCCTGTGCGGCTCTAAAGACTTATCTATCTCAAAGGACGCTCCCCATGACGACGGGAACAGTGAAGTGGTTCAACGGCCAAAAGGGTTTCGGCTTCATTCAGCCGGACCAGGGAGGCCAGGATGTTTTCGTTCATATCAGCGCGGTTGAACGTGCCGGCATGAGTTCCCTCAACGAGGGTCAGAAGGTTTCCTTCGACGTCGTTGCAGACCGCCGGACCGGCAAGTCTGCTGCGGACAATCTGCGCGCCGCATAAGCTGCCGCAGCCGGCGCCTGTCGCTTTGACCATGGATGTATTGGCAGAGCTTCAGGTTCTTGCGACCCGCGACTGGTTTACCGGCCGCGGGTTTTTTGCACTGCATGCGCGGTGGTCCGCCCACCGCAACAGCTGAGGTTCGAGCGTGTCTGCGAATATCGAGTCAGATGAGGAACATGACGACGTCATGTATCCGCAGGTTCTGCCGTTCTTGTTGATCCACGTCGGATGTGTCGCGGCGATCTGGTCGGGTGTTTCGTGGCAGGCGGCCGGGCTTTGCGTCGCGCTGTATTGGCTGCGCATGTTTGCGATCACGGCCGGATATCACCGGTACTTCTCACACCGGGCCTACGCGACGAGCCGGGTGTTCCAATTCGTCCTTGCCTTCCTTGCCCAGAGCAGCGCCCAGAAGAGCGTGCTGTGGTGGGCCGCCAAGCACCGCCATCATCACCTTCACTCGGACACTGCGCAGGATGTGCATTCGCCCCGGCACAAGGGCTTCCTCTACAGCCATGTCGGCTGGATCTTCTATCGGCAGCACGACGGGACCGACCTGGTGAAAGTGTCGGATCTGGCATCGTATCCCGAACTGACGTGGCTGCACAGACTGGAGCTTTTGCCGGCGGTCGTGCTCGCGGGGCTCTGCTTCCTCATCGGCGGCTGGTCCGGATTCGTGGTCGGATTCCTCTGGAGCACCGTGGTTCTGTATCACGCCACGTTCTGCATCAACTCGCTCGCACATGTTCATGGACGCAAACGGTATGTGACCGGCGATGACTCCCGCAACAACTGGCTGCTCGCGTTCCTGACGATGGGTGAGGGGTGGCACAACAACCATCACGCCTACCAGGCCAGCGCCCGACAGGGCTTCTACTGGTACGAAATCGATCTGACCTATTATGTTCTGGTGGCGATGTCCTGGCTCGGAATTGTCTGGGATCTGAAGACGCCACCCATTCAGGTTCTGCGCAACGAGCATCGGCTGGGATCGCGCGCGATAAGGCAAGCGGCCGAGCAGCTTGCCGGCCGCTTCAATCCCGAACACATCGCGTCAGCGATCAAGACATCGATTCATGAAACCGAATTGTCGCTGCGGGACGCGCTCCTTCTGTTGCAGCAGCGTGCCGACTTGCGTTTGCCCAGCGTGCCGACTCGCGACCAGCTGCTGGCCGAAGCGCAGCGCATGTTCGCGAAGACGATCTCTCTGGAGGACATTGTCGACCGCGCCCACGAACTCCTGAGCGACTCCGTTAGCTTTCTCCTGGTCACTCCCGCCCAGCCGGTCCACGCGAAATCGACGGCGAATGGTGGCGTTTAGCGCGGGCGATACCCATATAAGGGTATGACACATTGGCAGAAGTCCAGTCCGCGACAAGCACCCAGATCCAAGGCAGAACTCCGCGAGATGCTGACCGAAGCGGTCCGCAACACGCGCCCCGTCCTTGACCGAAACCAGGCGAAGGCGCCGACGATCGCCGAAGGCCCATCTGTTTCCAGTCAGGCGTTCAAGATCCTTCCAGCGGTTCGTTGACCGGGAGCAGGTGCTGCATGCGCAAATTTCCCGATCCTACCGAACAAGAGCTGAGTGAGGGCCCGCAAGCGGTGGCCTTCCAGATCGCGCATGGGAATAGGCGGCAGAACTGCATCCTGCAGACGAACTTGCCGACCAAGGTGCAGGCGCAGCGATATCTTCTCGCGAACTGGCCGGTCGTCGAGAAGATGGCTCGTGACGCTCTCGTGCTGGGGAAGGTCGAGAACGGCGAGATCAGACTCGCGATGCCGCCGACGTAATCGCATCGCGCTTCAGGATGCCGCCCGCGACGCATCCGCCGATAGCCGCGCCAGCAGCGACCGGGCCGTATCCGACGGGGACAGCGAATCCACGCTGACCACGGGATCGCTACGCATCTCGTGCTTGCCATTGGACGTGTGCCGCATCACCGCCGACAGGCGGCGGGCGATCATGTGCGCCGTGCGGAAGTCGGTCTCCGCGAACACGACGATCACTGAACCGTCCTTTTGCGCCGCGCCGAAATCCATCTGCCGCATCAGGCGGCTGAGGATCCGCGCGGCATCGAGCTGGGCACGGGAATTGCCGGGATCGAAAGCGAAGCGCGCGACCGAGAGGCCGCCGCCGCGGGCGAGCGCCTGCTCGACCGCCTTGGCAAAATCGCGGGCAAAGGCCTCGACCGTGAGCAGGCCGCTGCGCGGATCGATCCAGCCGCCCGCATCGATCGAGCGCAGCGTGCGGCTCAGCTGCGCTTCCATCGCGTGCTGGCGGATCAAGGGCAGCGCATTGGCGGCGACCTTCGCCGGCTCGCCGGCAATCAGCTCGAGATTGGGTAGATCATAAGTCTGCGTCAGCTGATGCGCGGTGAGGACCACCGGCAGGCTGCGGAAGCGGGTGTCCTCCGCGAGCACCGTGAGGAAGGCATCAGTCACGCGCGGAGTAAAACCTTCGGCCAGCACGACGCCGTCGAGGTCGCGGGTGTTGAGGTGTTTGGCGGCGGCCTCGATCGAGAGCGCGCCGACCACGCCGAAGCGTTCACCCAGCGCGACGGAGAGCGCGGGATAGGCTGCGCCGCGGCCGATCAGGAGCACGGTGGCATCGCGTGCGGGATCGCCTTCCGGCAGCGCGAGCTTCGCTTCCGGCAGCCGGCGCAGAACCGTTGCATGCAGTGTGCGCACGCGTAGCGCGGCACGGAGCCGCGCGATCAGGCGCTCGGGATTGCCGCCGCGCGAGGAGAAGGGCAGCGCGTTGTGCGGCAACGTGCCCGCCGCATCCAGGGTCACGAAAGGCACGTAAGGCGATTGGTCGGCGATCTTCTTGGCGAGCGCCGTTACAGGCGGCTCGTGTTCGGCATGCATCGCAGCGAGAACCGCGGCCGGCTGCACCTCGTCGACCGCGCGCGCCGCGCTGGCCCAATCGGTGTCGACGACGGGAAAGAGCCGGGCCTGGTCCAGCGCGGCCACGAAGGCGGGACGCTGGGCATCGGACACAAACAGGATCGGGCCCGCCTGGGACATCGACAAACTCTGATCACGCGACAGATGCCGCGCAGCCTAGTTCGGCCGCCTTAATGCAGTGTCAACGGAACGGGCAAAACTATGCCTAGACCGAGCCGGAGCGGTCGCGAAAGGCCTCGACCATCAGGGGGTTAAGCCCGAGCTCGCTGAGCGCTTCGCGGGCGCGGGCATTGTCCTGGGCGCGTCCCGCCAGCCGGTGACCCGAGAGGCGGTCGGGCAGCGCCGTGAGCAGGGCGCCCTGGCCGAGCCGGCGCGCCCATTCCTGGAGATCGTTGGAGAGGAAGCGGTAGCCGCCGACGGCCATGATGCCGGAGGGCGGCGCAGTGATGCAGATCGCGCCGCTCGGTCGGTCGAGCCGCGCGGCGTAACCGGTGTCGACATAGTCGCGCGGCGGCTGCGCGGTCAGCGTCTCGCCGACAGGCTGCGGCGGGGCGTAAGCCGCGATCGGCACCATCGCGCCGCGCAGGCCGAGCGTGCCCTTCGGCGTCAGCAGGATTTCGCCGGCAATGGAGGAGCCCGACTGCTCGCGCGGGGCGCCGTGCGGCCCGGGCATGACCGGCACCGGCATGCCGTCCTCGCCGCGGCGGGTGCCGAACAGTCCGGCCTCGCCGAACAGATAGACATCGGTCAGCGGCGCATGCGGCGCGATCCAGGCATCGCTCGCCGCGACCTGCTCGGGCGCGCGCCACAGGCCGATGACATTGCGCACGGTCGGCAGCCGTGCCGCTAGGTCGGCATCACCGAGCCGCAGCGCGAGCTGCGCCGGCGCAATCAGCACCTCGCATTCGTGCTCGTTGATCTGCTGCTCCAGCACCTCGTTCTCGAACGGGTGATGCAGCGCCAGCGTGCCGCCCGAGAGCAGCCATACCGCGAGCGAGGAGGCGAGGCCCGCGAACGACATCGGGGCGAACGCCGCCATCACGGTCGCTCCCTGCCGGATATCGGCTTCCAGCGACATGGCGAGCCCCCCGGCGATCAGGCTGAAATGCGGCCGCGGCACCGGACGGAAGCCTTCGGCGGTGACGTCGAAGGAGATCATCGCCGCCTTGCGGCCGTCCTGGATCACGGCGCGCGTCAGGCCGGGCGGGCGGGCGAGGACGTCGTCGAGCGACGCCATGCCTTCGGGCAGATCGCCTCCGAAGCCGCAGACGTGACGGATGGAGAAGGCTTCGGCGGCCGCATGCATCGCGAGGTCGGCATAGCTGACGCCGTCGACCGTGCTCATGGTGACGATGGCGCGCGCGGCGGTCCGGTTCAGCGCGGCGGTCAGTTCCGCGTGCCGCCAGAGCAGCGGCAGCACCGCGACGACGAGGCCGGCACGATGGGCGGCGAGCACGGTGAGCACGAACTCGACGGTATTCGGCAGCTGGATCGCGATGACGGAATTGGCCGGCAGGCCCGATTCGACGAAATGTGCCGACAGCGCCTCGATGGCCGTGTCAGCCTCGGCATAGGTCATCCGCCGCGGCTGGTGCCCGGTCACACGCGCCTTGTTGAGGGGATCGAGCAGAGCGAGCGCGTGCGGCTGCCGCATCAGCGTGCGCTGAAACAGCGTGTCGAGCGTCGGCGATATTGCTGGCTGGTTCACGGCGTCACTTTGCCTGATGAGCTTGCGGCTGCCCCTTCGCCCACCAGGTCTCCGGCAAGTAGCCCGAGAGCGAGGTGGCCTTGGGCCGTTCTATCCGATTCCAGCGCGCGATCCATTGCTCCGATACGTTAAACAGCGGGATTGTGTAGAAGCCCGCGATCAGAGCGCGGTCGAGCGCCCGCACCGCCGGGACGAAGTCCGTATGTTCACGGGCCTCCAGCAGGGCGGCGATCATGGCATCCACCGCGGGATCCCTGGCGCCCATGTAATTGCGCGTGCCGGGATTGTCCGCGGCAGCACTGCCCCAATAGAAATATTGCTCGTTGCCGGGCGAGAGCGACTGGTCCCAGCGGTTCTGGATCATGTCGAACTCGTAAGCGAGCCGGCGCTGGTCGAACTGCACGGGATCGACCGAGCGAACGGTCGGCTCGATGCCGGCGCGCTTGAGGTCGCGCTGGAAGGCGAGCGCAATGCGCTCCTGGTCGCGGGTCGTCACCATGATCTCGAAGGTGAAGGGCGCCTTGGTCGCGCGATTGCGCAGCACGGTGCCGTCGAGATCGTAGCCGGCCTCCGACAACAGCTTCAGCGCGGCGCGCAGCGTCGTGCGGTCGCGGCCCGATCCGTCGGTGACCGGCAGGCGATAACTGCCATCCATGATATCGGTCGGAATCCGTGCGGCGAACGGCTTGAGCAGTTCGCGTTCGCGTGCATCCGCCGGGCGGCCATAGGCCGACAGGTCCGAGCCGGCGAAATAGCCGGCAGCGCGCGAATAGAGCCCGAAGAAGTAATTGCGGTTGACCAGTTCGAAGTCGAACAGCAGCGTCAGGGCCTGGCGCACCCGGATGTCGGCAAAGATCGGGCGGCGGGTGTTGAACACCAGGAATTCGGAGGGCTGCGGCAAGCCGGGCTTGGCGGTGTCGCGGATCACATCGCCGCTCCGTGCGGCCGGAAAATCGTAGCCGTCGTGCCAGCGCAGCGGCTCGTGCTCGATGCGGAAATCGTAGAGCCCGCGCTTGAAGGCTTCGAACTGGCCGTTTGCCTCGCGAAAATAATCGAGCCGGATCTCGTCGAAATTGTAGAGCCCGCGGTTGATGGCGAGGTCGCGGCCCCAATAGTCGGGATTGCGGGTCAGCGTCACGCTGGCTCCGGGCTTCACGGCCGTCACCCGATAAGGGCCCGAGCCGACCGGCGCCATCAGCGTGGTCTCCTCGAAGGCCGCGACGTCGACCGCGTGCTTCGGCAGGACCGGCATCAGGCCGAGAATCAACGGCAGCTCGCGGTCGTTGGCGCCTGTGAGATCGAAGCGGACGGTGAGGGGATCGGTCGCCCAGGCCTTGGCAACTTTGGCGTAGTACTGCCGGTGGTTGGGGCGGCCGTGGTCGCGCAGCAGCTGCCAGGAGAACAGTACGTCCTCAGCCAGCACAGGCTTGCCGTCGGAGAAGCGGGCGCGCGGATCGAGGCGGAAGGTGACGAAGCTCCGCTCGTCGTCGGTTTCGACCGTCCTGGCGAGCAGGCCATAGAGCGTGAACGGCTCGTCATTGCCGCGGGCGAGCAGGCTCTCGACCACGTAGCCCCGCATCTGCTGCACGGCCAATCCTCTCACGATGAAGGGATTGAGGCTGTCGAAGGTTCCGAGAATACCCCAGGTCAAGCGGCCGCCCTTGGGGGCGTCGGGGTTGGCGTAGGGCATGTGGGTGAAGTCGGCCGGCATCGCCGGCTTGCCGTGCATGGCGATGGCATGAGCCTCCTCGGCCCGGGCGGCGCCTGCCAAAAGTCCGGTGACCACAGCGAGGGCGAGGACGCAGAGGCGGACGCCGAAGCCTTCGAGGAGGCGCTGGAACATGAACATCGGCACACGGTGATTCGACGACCGGCGGGCCTGAATCCTATCACAGGGAATTTGGTGGGGCGTTGGCGCCAAGCCGGCCAAAGGCGGTTGTCGGCATTGATCTTTTCGTCGGCCACGTTAAAAGGCGGGCAATCGCGCAAGAGCGTCGAGCCCGTCACCTATCCGCCTCAATTGACGGGGAGAGAGCCGCGCCCAAGGCGGCCAGGTTCGGCGCTTCGGAGCGGTTCGGGCACTTCCCGTTCAGAAAGGGTTTTCCGCAATGAATTTCCGTTACTTGGCCGCGTCCGTCCGGCCGCGCGGGCGACTTCTCGCCCTGTTGACGGCGACGGCGTTGGCCATTCCGTTTGCCGCCGAGGCCCAGACCCCTGCACCAGCCCCGGGCGCGCACAAGGCGGCTCCGGCCCCGAAAGCGGCTCCCAAGGCTGCCCCCAAGGCACCGGCACCGGCAGCGTCTCCGCAGGCCCAGCAGGCTCCCGCCCAGGGCGCTCCCGGGCAGCAGGGCGCGGCCCAGCCCGCCGACCAGCAGATCCAGCTGATCTACGCCCCCTGGACCAAGTTCTGTCTCAAGGGCCAGGATGCCAACGCCAAGCAAGTCTGCTTCACCGGCAAGGACGGCCGCATCGAGTCGGGACAGCCGGTCATCGCGGCCGTCATCATCGAGCCGGAAGGCGAGCCCAAGAAGATCCTGCGCGTGACGCTGCCGCTCGGCATGCAGCTCGTGCACGGCACCCGCATCATCGTCGACAACAATCCACCGCTGCAGAGCCCGTATGTGATCTGCTTCCAGAACGGCTGCATGTCCGACTACGAGGCCACGCCCGAGCTCATCAACAACATGAAGAAGGGCCAGAATCTCGTTGTCCAGGCGATCAATGCCAACGGCGCGCCGCTGACCCTACCGCTGCCGCTCGCCGGCGAATTCCAGAAGGCCTATGACGGTCCGCCGACCGATCCGAAGGTGTTCGAGGAAACCCAGAAGAAGCTTCAGGAAGAGCTTCAGAAGAAGGCCGACGAGCAGCGCAAGAAGCTCGAGCAGCAGGGCGGCGCGCCCGGGGCACCTCCGACTGCGCAGAAGTAATCAGGCCAGATTCCGATATGAAAAAGGCGCTCGTTTCGAGCGCCTTTTTTGCTTGCCGCCAACAGGCAACGATCAGTTCAGTGATGAGTTGCGGGGGCGATAGCCGCCGGCCTTGTCCTTGATGAAGATCTCCGCGACCTGGGAATGCCGGACCGGCTCGCCGGAATCGTCGGGCAACAGGTTCTGCTCCGAGACATAGGCGACGTATTCCGATTCCGCGTTCTCCGCGAGCAGGTGATAGAACGGCTGGTCCTTGTTGGGCCGCACCTCCTCGGGGATCGACAGCCACCACTCCTCGGTGTTGTTGAATTCCGGATCGATGTCGAAGATCACCCCCCGGAACGAGAAGATCCGGTGGCGAACGACCTGTCCGATCTGGAATTTCGCGGTCCGCGCTTTAATCATTCCCCGTCGATAGACCAGGATTGTGGCCGATGCTAGTGCCCTCGTCTGGAATTAACCCTCGTTTCCGGGGCGGATAGCCCCCAAGCCTTCAGAAAACACTTCATCAATGGCCGATATCCTCAATCTGGCGCTGCCCTATTTTGGCTTGATCTTCGTCGGCTTCGCCTGCGGCAAGGTCAAATCCCTCCCGGAATCGGGCCTCGCCTGGATGAACTTCTTCCTGCTCTACGTGTCGCTGCCGGCGCTGCTGTTCGCGATCATGTCGAAGACACCGTTTTCGGAATTGAATAACCCGCCATTCCTGGTCGCGACCACGCTGTCGACGGTTGCCGCGTTCACGCTGGCGCTGGTCGTCGGCAAGGTCTTGGGCCGGCTGACGCTGCGCGAGGCGACGCTCGCAGGTCTCTCCGGCGGCTACGGCAATATCGGCTACATGGGGCCGGGTCTGGCGCTCGCGGTGCTGGGGCCGAAGGCGTCGGCGCCGACCGCGCTGATCTTCTGCTGCGACAGCATCTTCCTGTTCACGATCGTGCCGCTCCTGATCGAGCTCTCCGACCGCGACCATCCCTCGCTCGTGCACGCCTTCGGCGTCGTGCTGAAGCAGATCGTGCTCAACCCGCTGATCATGTCCGCCTGCTTCGGCGCGGCTGTGGCTGCGCTGCATATCGAGCTGCCGGTCGCGCTCGACCGCACCATCACCTTCCTCCAGAACGCAGCCGCTCCGACCGCACTGTTCGTGCTCGGTGTGACCGTGGCGCTGCGCCCGTTCGACCGGGTGCCGTGGGAAGTGCCGGGCGTGATCGCGGTCAAGCTCCTGATTCATCCGCTCGCAGCGTTCGGCCTGATGCTGGCGTTCGGTCCGTTCGCACAGCCCTGGGCGGCCACCGCCGTGCTGATGGCCTCGCTGCCGCCGGCGCTGAACGTGTTCGTGATCGCCCGGCAGAACGACGCCTGGATCGAATCCGCCTCCGTGGCAGTGCTGCTCGGCACCTTCGCCTCGGTGGTCACGCTGACCAGCGTAATGTGGGCGATCCAGACCGGCCGGCTGGCGTTTCCGTGAGGAGGCTTATCGCCGCCACGTCGGCGTCAGCCCCTCGCGCATCGCAAAGCGCCGGAGCGGGCCGATGGCGCCGAGCAGGTGCATGCCGACGGCGCGGACCGGCTGGAGCGGCAGGAAATCGTTGAGCAAAGATCGGTTGGCGATGTCGATCGCAAAGGTGCGGCTCAAAATATCCGGCCGCCGCGCGCGGTCGTAGCGCCTGAGGATCTCGTCGGCGCCGGGGTCCTGCCCCGAGGCGATGGCATGGTTCGCGAGCCGCGCAATATCGGCGGCATCGCGCAGGCCGAGATTGAGGCCCTGGGCGCCGATCGGCGGAACCACATGGGCGGCTTCGCCGACCAGCGCGATGCGGTCGCGGCCGAAGGACTTTGGACGTTCGATCGCGAGCGGGAACAGGTTGCGCCCGGGCTCCACCGTCATGCGTCCCAGGATCGAATGCGACTGCTTCTCGATCGCGGCGGACAGCTCCTCGTCGCTCAAGCCGCGAAGCCGCTCGGCTTCCGCGGGCGCGGAGACCCAGACGACGCTGGAGCGATCGCCGGGCAGGGGGACGAACACGCAAGGCCCGTGCGGCGTGTGGAACTCGGTCGAGACATTGCGATGCGGCCGTGCGTGTCCGACGTTGAAGGTCAGGGCGGTCTGGTTCAGCTCGCGCCGCGTCACCTCGATGCCGGCGGCCTCGCGGCACAGCGAGTGCCGGCCGTCGGCACCGACCACCAGGCGGGCCGAGAGAAATTGTCCGGAGGCCGTGCGCAGCGCGACGTCGTCGGCTTCGATGACGACGCTTTCGGCCTCGTCGTCCAAGCGGACGAGGTTGGCCAGCTCGGCCGCGCGCTGTTCCAGCGCCAGCATCAGCGAACGGTTGTCGATGTTGTAGCCGAACGCATCGAGGCCGATTTCGTGACAGGAGAATCGCACCTCCGGCGCGCGGAACAGCCGGCCGGTGTCGTCGACGAGGCGCATGACTTCCAGCGCAGCCGCCTTGTCCCTGCAGCGCGGCCAGACGTCGAGGCCTTCCAGGAGATCGACGGAGGCGCCCAGCAGCGCGGTGGTGCGATTGTCGGCGTAGGGCACGCGGCGCGCCACCAGTGCAGTCCGGGCACCCGCCTGCGCCAGGGCGATTGCCGCGGCAAGACCGGCAGGTCCGCCGCCGATCACGGCCGCGTCATGGAGTGTCGATGCGTCTGTCATGGAACGACATTTGACACGCCGGGCGGCAAATTCAAGCCCACCTATATTTCCCTGATTTTATTGCGAATTGTGCGATCGTGCGCCGCATTGGCGGATGTGCAAACCGGTCGCATTCTGATAGCAGAAGCCATGGATACGCAGCAGGATTCCCTGAAGCCGAGACCGGCGATCCGCGCCGCAGCCTTCTCGGTGCACATCTTCACCGCGTTCGGCGCGGCGATCGCGCTTCTGGCGATGCTGGAGGCCGTGCGCGAGCACTGGACGGCGATGTTTCAATGGCTGGGCGTCGCCTTGATCATCGATGCGATCGATGGGCCGATCGCGCGCCGGCTCGACGTCAAGAACGTGCAGCCCAACTGGTCGGGCGACGTGCTCGATCTCGTGGTCGACTTCGTCACCTATGTCTTCGTGCCGGCCTACGCGATCGTGGCGAGCGGGCTGTTGCTGCCGGTCGCAGCCCCCTTGCTCGGCGTCGCCATCATCGTCACCAGCGCATTATATTTCGCCGATCTGCGCATGAAGGCCGACGACAATCATTTCCGCGGCTTCCCGGCGCTGTGGAATGCGGCGGCGTTCTATCTGTTCCTGCTGCACTGGCCGCCGCTCTGGTCGACGCTGCTGGTGGCCGCACTCGTCGTGCTGACCTTCGTGCCGTTCCACGTGCTGCATCCGGTCCGCGTCGTGCGGCTGCGCTGGCTGACGATGTCGCTGATCGCGATCTGGGCGGTGCTGGGCCTCTACACGCTGGCGATGGATTTCCGCGTCGGCACCGGCGTGACCGTCGTGCTCTGCGCCATCGCGCTCTGGATCAGCTTCAGCGACGCCTTGATCCGCCTGGTGAGATCCTTGGCGAGATGCTTGGCGTGATGCACCTGTTGACCAGCCCGGAAGCCTGGGCAGCGCTGCTCACCTTGACGGCGCTCGAGATCGTGCTCGGCATCGACAACGTCATCTTCATCTCGGTGATCGTCTCGCGCATCCCGGAGCAGCAGGCGTACCGCGCCCGCCAGATCGGGCTCGCGCTGGCGCTGGTGTTCCGCATCCTCCTGCTCAGCGTGCTGGTCTGGCTGATCGGCCTGACTGCGCCGGTGTTCTCGTTTGCGAGTTACGACTTCTCCTGGCGCGACCTCATCCTGATCGGCGGCGGCCTGTTCCTGATCGCCAAGGCGACGCACGAGATTCACGCCGAGGTCGAGGCCGATGACGGCGAGGGCGACCACAAGTCCGGCGGGAGCGCCTTCTTCTGGGTGATCGTCCAGATCATCGTCATCGATATCGTGTTCTCGCTGGATTCGATCATCACCGCGATCGGCATGGCGCAGGACATCGAAATCATGGTCGCGGCCGTCGTGATCGCATGCCTGATCATGTACATTTCGTCGGGCCCGGTGTCGCGCTTCGTCGCGGAGCATCCGACGACGAAGATGCTGGCGCTGGCCTTCCTGGTGCTGATCGGCGTCGCGCTGGTCGCGGACGGATTGGCGTTTCATATTCCACGCGGCTACATCTATTTCGCGATTGCGTTTTCGGCGGCGGTGGAATTCTTCAACGTGCTGGCCAAGCGCAACCGCAGGAAGGCCCGCAAGTCGTCTGCTTGATCGTTGCGGCCGGCCCCGAGTTGACAAGGCTGGCGCGATGGCTTTCGCTCAGTCGCGAGAAGAGGAGGTCAAATGATGACCAAAGCCATCCGTGTGCACAAGGTCGGAGGCCCCGAGGCCCTGGTCTATGAGGGCGTCGACGTGCCGGCGCCCGGGCCGGGCGAGGTGCGCATCCGCCAGCATGCGGTCGGCCTCAACTTCATCGATGTCTATTACCGCACCGGCCTCTACAAGGCGCCGGGGCTGCCCTTCATCGCGGGCAACGAGGCCTCGGGCGAGGTCGTCGCGGTCGGGCCGGGCGTCACGAATTTTCATCCCGGCGATCGTGTCGCCTATTATCACAATCTCGGCGCCTATACCGGCGAGCGCAACATCCCCTGGGAGAAGCTGGTCAAGCTGCCCGACCACATCACCTACGAGCAGGGCGCCGTGCTGATGCTGAAGGGGCTGACGGTCTGGTATCTCCTGCACAAGACGTTCAAGGTCGAGCCGCATCACCGCGTGCTGATTCATGCAGCCGCCGGCGGCATCGGCTTGCTTGCCTGCCAATGGGCGAGGGCGCTCGGCGCGCATGTCATCGGCACGGTCGGCTCGCGCGAGAAGGCCGAGCTTGCGGAGGCCAATGGCTGCGATCACGTCATACTCTACAACGAGGAGGATTTCGTCGCCCGCGTGAAGCAGATCAGCCGCAACGAGGGCTGCGACGTCGTCTATGACGGTGTCGGCAAGGCCACCTTTCCGGGCTCGCTGTCCTGCCTGAAGCCGCGCGGCATGTTCGTCTCCTTCGGCAATGCCTCAGGTCCGGTGCCGCCGTTCTCGATCGCCGAGCTCAACAATCACGGTTCGCTGTTCGCGACGCGGCCCAAGCTCAACGACTATGTCGGCACGCGCAAGGAACTGCTGGAGGGCGCCGACACGCTGTTCGCCGCCGTCATCAACGGCAAGTTGCACGTGCCGATCAACCACGCCTATGCGCTCAAGGACGCCGCCAAGGCGCATATCGATCTCGAAAGCCGCAAGACCACGGGGGCTTCGATCCTGAAACCCTGAGACGCCGGCGCGCGAACCCGCAATACGGGATTTGTCGGTACGGTATCGTACCCATCGTGTCCTATGCCCGATTGTGTCCGCTTTTGCGGCACATCAAGTTCTCGGGGCTGCCACGATTCGATCCCGGTTGTGGCGGGTGGAATTCCGACGATCTGTTGCGGGGGCAAGATGTCAGATACTGCAAAATCCGAATTCAAATATCCTGAAGCGCAATGCATGGTCTGCGCAGCGCGGACGCCGCATCTGCACGAACGGCGTGCGGTCGCGGGGCGCATGGTCGTGCGATCGGTCTGTCTTGCGTGCAACTCCGAAAGGCCCTCGGACCTGGCCAGGAATTAGGCCCACGACGGTCGATAGGCGCGCCGTACGCCCTTGGTCATGAAACGCAATGCTCGCACGCTCGCAATGGCAGATCAGTACGTTTCCGAGGAGTTGCGCGACTTCATCTTTGAGCGGATCGACTCCGTGGCACAGATCGAGGCGCTTCTTCTCATTCGATCCGATCCTCGATCGGAGTGGAGCGCCACGCGGCTCGCGGAGCGGCTGTACATCAGCAAGTCGGATGCAGCAGAGGCCTTGAGCCGCCTGTGCACCTCCGAGCTATTGTCCTGCGTCGATGAAATCTACCGCCTTGAAGGCGTGCCCGATCAGAATCGGATGTTGATCGAGCAACTGGTGGAGGTCTACTCGCACCATCTTATTGCAGTCACGAACCTCGTTCACTCGAAACCTCGCAGGATCGGCTCATTCGCCGACGCGTTCAAATTCCGGAAGGGGTCGTGACCGTGTCCTCCATCATCTATGGACTGTATGCGCCGACACCGCTGATCAAAGCCGCACTCACGATCCAGAACCGGTCGCGTTGAAGTCATGCCGATCCGGTTCAGGGATTTTCTCCGCTTCGGCGTATTCGGCGTTGCCGTCGCCATGATCGTCGCGTTTGGTATCTCTCCGTTCACGGGCGGAATCGTTCAGCAATGGTCGCGCAGCGATGTGCAGGCGCGGTCGCGGCTTGTCTTCAATGCGATCCAGCCCTTCCTCGACCGAGACGTCGAAGATCAGTCGTGGGACCGCCTGAGCGATCTGTTTGGGCGCGTTGCGCAGGACAAGAAGATTCTCGCGGTCGGATTTTGCAGCCACGCGGGCGCGCTGGTCGCGCCGACGCCAGAAATGCCGCCGAGTTTCGGCTGCGACAAGATCGCGAAATCGGAAAACGAGAGCTTCTCGGACATCGTTGTCGATGGGCGACGGATTCTCGTCGCGGCGTTTCCCGTCAACGGTTTCAGGGGCCGATCCTACCTCGTGATCCTGACCGACTTGAGCTTTGCCAGCGTGCGCTCGAGCCAGGTCGTGGCCTATTTGCTAGCCTCCCTGGCCAGTGTCGTGCTGGTCCTGACCGTCGGCTCGATCATCTTTGCCGTGTTCATGCTCAGGAGCTGGATGAGTTCACTCAGGCGCGCAGTCGACGAGGTTCGTCTAGGGACGGCGGGGAAGCATCCTCCGGCAACCGGGTCGGCCCTTGATCGCGAGATTCACAAGCTGCTGCGGCGGACTGAAGATTTCAGCGTGGCGCATCAGATCGACTGGACTCCGAAAGCATTGCAGGAGCTACTCCATGGCGTGTTGCCGGGCGCCGAGGTTCTGGTCCTCTCGAACCGCGAGCCCTACATTCATAACCGGACGGATCACGGAATTGTCGTCCAACGTCCGGCAAGTGGGCTGGTCTCCGCGCTGGAGCCCATCATGCGCGCCTGCGGCGGCACATGGGTCGCGCACGGCAGTGGCAGCGCGGACCGGGAAACCGTCGACGCGAACGACAGGATCAGGGTTCCGGAAGGTGCACCTAGCTACACTCTGCGGCGTGTGTGGATATCCGAAGCAGAGCAGGACGGCTATTACTATGGCTTCGCCAATGAAGGGTTGTGGCCGCTCTGTCACATCGTGTTCGTGCGACCGGCGTTTCGAAGCGGCGACTGGCACATGTATCGGGAGATAAACCAACGCTTCGCCGATGCCGTCGTCGCAGAGGCGCGAACCGAAGATCCCGTCGTCCTCGTCCAGGACTATCATTTCGCCCTGGTCCCCAAGATGATCCGTCAGCGTCTGCCGAAAGCGACGATCATCTCGTTCTGGCACATCCCCTGGCCCAACGCCGAGACGTTCAGCATCTGCCCGTGGCGGCGGGAGATCATCGAGGGAATGTTGGGAAGCACGATTCTGGGATTTCACACCCAGTTCCACTGCAACAATTTCATTGAGTGCGTCGATCGCTTTGTGGAGAGCCGGATCGACCGCGAGGTGCAGGCAGTCAGCCTTGGCGGCCACGAAACCAGGATTCGCGCTTATCCGATCTCGATCGAGTGGCCTCCCAGCGCGCTCGCGAGTGTGCCGACGCGAGAGACGTGTCGGGCGGAAGTCTTTAGAGAGTTCGATCTGGCTGAGGGAACAAAGCTGATCGTCGGTGTCGAGCGCTTCGACTACACCAAGGGCATTCCCGATCGCATGAGGGCGATCGACGCGCTTTTGACGCGTGATCCTTCCTGGGAAGGGCGGCTCGCTTTCGTTCAGGTTGCAGCGCCAACGCGGAGTAAGCTCGACACGTATTCCGGGCTGCAGGCTGAGGCTGAAAGCCTTGCCGATGCGATAAATGCTCGGCATCAAGACCGGCAGGCTCCCATTCGACTGGTGGCGCGGCACTATGAATCGTCCGACGTTTTCAAGCTGTTTCGCGCCGCTGATGTCTGTGTCGTCAGCAGCCTGCACGACGGCATGAATCTTGTCGCCAAGGAATTCGTCAGCTCGCGTGACGACAACGCCGGCGTCCTCGTTCTCTCCAGCTTTACGGGAGCCTCGCGAGAGATGTCGGAAGCCCTGATCGTGAACCCTTATGACACGGAGGAACTCGCGGCCGCCATCAAGCGTGCGATGAGCATGCCGCTGGATGAGCAAGCCGAGCGGATGAAGCTGATGCGGCAGCAGGTCAGGGAGAACAATGTCTATCGTTGGGCCGGCACCATGCTGGTCGATTCCGCGCGAAGTCGCACGCGAGAGCGAATTCTTGCTTTGACGTCATCCGGCGAGAGCGCGCATGCCGGCGCGACGGGTGCGCGGACACACTGGTCGTAGCCCCGAGAGTGAGGCGGGTGAGAGGTTGATGCGGGCTCTCGGCCCTTCTGCAGTTCCGTGTGTCGCGCCTGCGCTGCTATGTCACAACGCAGCCCGGCGGTCGAAGGCTAGTTTGCGGCGAAGTCGATGGTCGCTTCGTTTCGGAGACGACCATCTGCCGATTGCGATAGCGGGGCAAGTGTAGGACATGTTCAATCCCGTTTCATCGAAACTTGTCGGTGGGGCGCATACGACGCCTTGTACGGTGCAGAACGCGATCCTCGCGACCCTGCCCGAGCCACAATTCGAATTGCTTCGACCGCACCTCAAGGCCGTCTCGCTGAAGCGGAACGAAATTCTCCAGGATGCTTTGCGGCATCCGGACGCTGCATACTTCATCGAGTCAGGCGTGGTCTCGCGTATGGTGCGAACGGTGAAGGACGGTCTGGTCGAAGTGGCGGTCGTCGGGAAGTTTGGCTTTGTCGGCGTATCGCTGGTGCTTGGTGCGGCGCAGACGGTCCAGAGGAGCGTTGTCCGCGTTCCCGGCAGTGCGCTACGCATCGAAGCCGAAGCGTTCCGCGAGATCCTGCACCAAAGCCCTGAGACGCGCGAACACATGCTGGGATATGTCCAGCTGTTGATTGCGCTGAATGCGCAGATCGCATTGTGCAATGCGAGGCACGACATCTCCGAGCGCGTTGCGCGTTGGATGTTGCTCACCCAGGATCGCATCGGGGGCGACCGCATTCCCGTGACACATGGAGTCATGGCGACCGCGCTCGGCGTGAGGCGGCCGAGCGTGTCGAAGGCCCTTTCCGATTTCGAGGCGAAAGGCATCATCGAGGGGAGGCGTGGGGCCATTCGCATCCGGGATATCGATACCCTGCGCGGGGAGGCCTGCGAATGCGAGCGGATCCTGAAGGACAGGTTTCGCCTCTTCCGCGACATGCCCCATCATCGTCGCGTCATGTGACGGGACGCAGTGGTCGAGCCTTAGCGCGCCGGGGCGCCGGGTTGACTCAGTCGTGATCGTGGTCCCGCGAGGACTCGAACCTCGGACCTCCGCGCCCGCAACGCGGTGCTCTATCCCCTGAGCTACGGAACCTTGCACCTTCGCTCACTAAAGCGCGATGCGATCAGGATGCATCGTCATCGCGCTTTACGTTATTGTTTGAGCATGATCTTTTCGGAAAACCGCTGCGCACTTTTCCGGATCATGCTTTACGCCACCCGCCGTGCCGCGCCGGCCTTGGTCAGGATGCCGTCGAGACAATCGATCATCTCGGCGATCTCTGCCTTCGTGACGTTGAGTGCCGGCATGAAGCGCAGCGTGTCGACCTGCGGTGCGTTCAGGAGCACGCCGGCTTCGAACGCCTGCGCGACGATGCCCGGCGCGATCGGCAGCTTGAGATCGAGCGCGAGCAAGAGCCCACGTCCGCGTACGCCGCCGAGCCCGTGCCGGGCCGAGACTTTCTGCAACTCGCTTTCGAGCAGGAGGCCGGTCTCGGTGACCGCTTTCAGGAAGTCCGGCTTGCTGACCTCCTCGAGCACCGCGAGCCCCGCCGCACACATGATCGGGTTGCCGTTGAACGTGCCGCCCTGGTCGCCGTGCTCGAAGCAGGAGGCGCGTTCGGTCGCCAGCAGCGCGGCGAGGGGCACGCCGCCGCCGATGCCCTTGCCGAGCGTCATGATGTCGGGCGCAATGCCGGTGTGCTCGTAATGGAAGAGCTTTCCGGTCCGGCCCATGCCGGTCTGGATCTCGTCGAAGATGAGCAAGAGGCCATGCTCCTCGGTGAGCGCGCGCAATTGCTGCAGGAACTGGTCGGTCGCGGGCCACACGCCGGATTCCCCCTGGATCGGCTCGAGCATCACGGCGACGGTGTTGTCGTTGATCAGAGCTTCGACCGAGGCGATGTCGTTGAGCTTGGCCTTCTTGAAGCCTGCGACCTTCGGCTCGAACAGCGGCTCGAATGCCTTCTTGCCCGAGGCCGACATCGTCGCCAGCGTCCGGCCGTGGAAGCCGCCTTCGAAGCTGATGATCTCGAACGCGCCGCCCTTGTGCACGCTGCCAAATTTGCGCGCGAGCTTGATCGCGCCTTCATTGGCCTCCGCGCCGGAGTTGGCAAAGAACACCTGATCGAAAGCACTGTTTGCGACGAGTGCCTGCGCCAGCATGAGGCTCGGCTCGTTGTAGAAAGCCGGGCTCGGCGTCAGCAGCCGCCTGGCTTGCGCGCCAAGCGCGTCAGCGACCGCGGGCGGGGAGTGGCCGAGGCAGTTCACGGCCCAGCCCTGCACGAAATCGAGATAGCGCTTGCGGCTGTCGTCCCAGAGGTAGGAGCCGGCGCCGCGGACGAACACGGTCTTGGGCCGTGCGGTGATGTCCATCAGCGCGTCATACGGATGCGTGGTCATGTCGTACTCCTCTGGAGGCGGGTGGAAAACGGGCGCAAAAAGCAGAAAGGCCGCACCTTGCGGGTGCGGCCTTCTCGAAGACTTGAGCTGAATTCTAGTGGTTCAGCGGCGTCGTCGGACATGGCGCACCCTCTCGTCGTCGCGGGAGCGACGACGGAGCATTGCGGTGCGCTGGTTGGTCCGGTTGATCATGGGGCGCGGCAATACATGCGAATGCCGGGGCTTGTCAAGCGGGCGTTTTGCCGAACACGCGCCTCGCGTGCATCGGTCAGGTCAGGTGGGCGGCTTCCTCGGCTTCCTCGGCGTCTTCGTCGCCCCAATCCGCCTCCGCAATCGCGGAGTCGATCAGCTCGCCGCGCATCAGCTTGAGCGGCGAATTCCAGTACAGCGCGATATTGTGGAACGGGTCGGTCAGCACCTTGAACGCCCATACCAGGCCGGTCGTGAGGTCGCGGGTGACGAAGAGCTGGAGCATGCGCGCCAGTCCGCCGGCGATGCCGACCGCGAGCCAGAGCGCGCCGACGTGCCGGACGAAGTCGAGGCGCCCGGCCGGCGGATCGAACAGTCCGAACAGCGTCGGAAAGGCGAACAGCACAAGCGGCACACTGCCCCAGACCAGCAGCAGCACGATCTTGCGGGTCTGGTTGTAGCCGACCTTGACTGCTTCCTTGTACTCGTTGCTGACGCCGTTGACGGCGTCATAGCCGTTCGGCTCGAAGAAGAAATGACCGGTCTGCCGCGTCAGCATCGCAAGCCAACCGACGATGCCGGCGAGCGCGGGGTCTATGAACAGCAGCGCGTAGCAGAACAGGAAGATCACGGCGCTGAAGAGATGCAGCGTCTGGTTGACGGTGCTCTGGTGGTAGAAGCGGTAATCGTCGAAGCGCTGTGTGCGCAGCATACCCGAGAGGCTCATCCTCGTTCCTCGCTCGCGTTGAAAAGCGCGGGCAGAGTTAGGCCGAGTCCGTGACCCCTGCGTGAATGCACTATAGTGTCACAATACGCGCTCCGCAGGCAGTTTCGCGCGTCGCGCCGCGGCGGCCGAGACGACGAAGCGTGCGAGTGAGGCCGACGCGGTTACCGGCGCGCGCATGGTCTGCTCCAGATACCGCTGGTTTCCCGTCATTTCATTGTCGCCGCGCAGAAACCATCGCGTCGCTGGCGCGTTTGTGATCGAGGTACGCCAATTGGTTCGAACCGGACGCACGGCGGCTCAGACCAAGAGGGCGGGACCAACGAGACAGTTTCAGCCTTGTCCGACACGCCTTATCCGATCGACCTCGACAGCATTCGCGGCGCATTTCCGCCGGGGATCGAGACGCCGCGGCTGCTGGTCGACTTTGCCGGCTGGCTCGAGGGACGTCCCTGGGGCAGCGTCGGCTGCTTTGCGCTGCAGGGCCAGTTCGCAGATCACGCGCCGATCGTCGACGGCAGTCCCCTGCGCGACAGGTTCTCGCTGTTCATGCGTCTGCCGGACGGCTCGGCCGTGGGTGGCTGGTACGGCGCCGGTCTCGACCGGGACAATCCGCCGATCGTGGGACTGGGGTCGGAGGGCGACTACGAGCTGCTCGCACCGAGCCTCGATGCTTTGCTCGGCAAGCTCACATCGCAGGCTTTCGACCGCGCCTGGAGCGATCTGCGGCCGCATGAGGATGTCGCGTGTCAGACGGTCGAGCTTGCGCAATGGCTCGCCCGGCAGCCGGCTGGTGACAAGTCGACATCTGAAGAAGGTGCGCCGGATCTGCCCGACTTCCGCGGCTTTGTCGAAAAATGGAGCAGGGATCGCGAGGACTATTGGGCCAATCACCGCTTGATGGCCGAGCTCGGCTGGCGGCTTGCCGCGCATCTACCCAAGGGCAAGACTCCATGGGACAAGACGCATTTCGAGGTTGCGATCGTCGGCAAGCAGTACGAGGCGCGCGTCCTGTCACGCGGGCCGCAGCCGTTCGGGGAAGCCGCCTCGATCGAATCCCTGCTTCGCGATCTGCGCGAGGAGATGCGCCGCGCGCAGCCCGAACTCGGGCTATGGTATGCGATGAAGTTCGGTCTCTATGCCGACGGCCGCGTCATGCCGAGCTTCGAATACGATGTGCGCCCGACCATCGACGGTGAGCCTGCGTTGCTATCCGAAGCGAAGGCTGATCTCGCCCGCGCTCCGCGCCCGGAACGCTGGGTGCCGAAATGGCTGGCGGCATCCTGAAGCTCGGAATCCCGCGATCCTGCCGCCCAGCCGGCGCGCCAAAATCTTCTGCTGTCGCGCCA
Organism: Bradyrhizobium sp. R2.2-H; assembly: GCF_004346455.1. Lineage (NCBI taxonomy): Bacteria > Pseudomonadati > Pseudomonadota > Alphaproteobacteria > Hyphomicrobiales > Nitrobacteraceae > Bradyrhizobium > Bradyrhizobium sp. R2.2-H. The sequence goes on along the minus strand of NZ_SMBR01000003.1, from coordinate 608,343 downwards.
TCCTGTCCTCGCGGGAACGGCACCTCCGATCCCCCTTGACTTAGAGTGCGCTCGAAGGGGTATCTGTGCTTGCGTCAATACGAGAACGGGCACACATGAAGATCGGCGACCTCGCAAAACGAACCGGCTTGTCGACCCACACGCTGCGCTATTATGAGCGCATCGGGCTGCTTCCATACGCTGACCGGGATCGCTCCGGTCAACGTGATTTTGACGCATCAATCCTGACATGGATCGCATTCCTCGGTCGGCTCAAGACCACCGGAATGCCAATCCGGGACATGTTGCGTTATGCGGCGCTTCGTGACGAAGGCGAAGCCACCGGGCCCGCCCGGCGGCAGATGCTTGAAATCCACCGGGAACAGGTTCGCACGCAGATTGCCGAACTCCAGGAATGCCTGCTCGTCCTTGATACCAAGATCGCCGGCTATGCCGGCGGCGAACAGAGGACGAAGGAAAATGACGCACGCCCAAACCCAAGCCGAAAGCCGCTTCGACCGCGGTCAGCGGGCCCTATCACGCATTGACGGCAGTGCCGGCGAAAAAGTCATCGCCTCACTCGCCGACATCGCTCCGGATTTCGCGCGATACGTGATCGAGTTTCCGTTCGGCGACATTTACTGCCGCCCGGGCCTCGGCTTGCGCGATCGAGAGATCGCGACGATCGCCGCGCTGACGGCGCTCGGAAATGCTGCGCCTCAGCTCAGAGTGCATCTCGAGGCGGGTCTGAACGTCGGGCTGTCTCGCAACGAGATCGTGGAGATCATCATGCAGATGGCCGTCTATGCGGGCTTCCCGGCTGCGCTGAACGGGCTATTCGCAGCCAAGGAGGTGTTCGCCGCGCAGGACGAACAGCGGGCATCGGGAGAAGCGACATGACCAACTCGCCTCAAACCCTCTTCATTGGTCAGTGCATGCGATCTCTTCCGCGCACCCAAGCCGCAGCGCTGGGTACCGAAATGGCCGGCCTGACGCCGTGCTCTCAGAATCCCGCGACGCTGCCGTGCAGATCGTATTGGTCCGCGCGCTCGATCTTGGCGGTGACGATCTCGCCGACGCGCAAGGGGCGGCGGCTCGTCAGATAGACCGCGCCGTCGATCTCCGGCGCGTCGGCCTTGGAGCGACCCTTGGCGACGGTCGGGCCGACTTCGTCGATGATGATCTGCTGGCGCGTCCCGACCTTGCGCTTCAGCCTGCGTGCCGAGATCTTCTGCTGGCGGGCCATCAGTGCGTTGTAGCGCGCCTGCTTGACCTCTTCCGGTACCGGGTTCTCGATCGCGTTCGACGTTGCGCCGGCGACCGGCTCGTACTTGAAGCAGCCGAGACGATCGATCTCGGCCTCATCGAGCCAGTCGAGCAGATAGGCGAAGTCCGCATCGGTCTCGCCGGGGAAGCCGACGATGAAGGTTGAACGCAAAGCGAGATCGGGACATTCCTCGCGCCAGCGCTTGATCCGCGCCAGCGTCTTGTCCTGCGCCGCCGGGCGCTTCATCGCCTTCAAGACCTCGGGGCTCGCATGCTGGAACGGGATGTCGAGATAGGGCAGCACCTTGCCCTCGTTCATCAGCGCGATGACCTCGTCGACATGCGGGTAGGGGTAGACGTATTGCAGCCGGACCCATGCGCCCAACTCGCCGAGCTCGCGCGCGAGGTCGAGGAATTTGGCGCGGACCTGGCGGTCCTTCCACGGGCTCTCGGCAAATTTGAGATCGACGCCGTAGGCGGAGGTGTCCTGCGAGATCACCAGCAGCTCCTTGACGCCGGCGCCGACCAGGCGCTCGGCCTCGCGCAGCACGTCGTTGGCTGGGCGCGAGACGAGGTCGCCGCGCAGCTTCGGAATGATGCAGAAGGTGCAGCGATTGTTGCAGCCTTCGGAGATCTTCAAGTACGCGTAGTGGCGCGGCGTCAGCTTGATGCCCTGCGGCGGCACCAAGTCGAGATGCGGATTGTGCGCGGGCGGCAGCGCGCGGTGCACGGCATCGAGCACGCTCTCATATTGCTGTGGGCCGGTGATGGAGAGCACGCCGGGATAGGCCTGCTCGATCGCTTCCGGTTCCGCGCCCATGCAGCCGGTCACGATCACCTTGCCGTTCTCGGCCATGGCCTCGCCGATCGCCGAGAGCGATTCCTGCTTGGCGCTGTCGAGGAAGCCGCAGGTGTTGACGATGACGATGTCGGCCCCGTCATGCTTGCGGGCGAGCTCATAGCCCTCCGCGCGCAGCCGCGTGATGATGCGCTCGGAATCCACCAATGCCTTGGGGCAGCCGAGGGACGTGAATGAAATGCGCGGCGCTCTGTCCATGTATCGCCTGGAGCCTATCTGAATTGTCTGGATTTGTGATCTAAGTAATTGAACCGACGGCAAAATTCAACAACTAACGTATGCGGCGCGAAGCCAATCCAATGCAGTCCTCGCGCGTCGCTTGATTTCACGGAATTTCACGGAGCTTGATCACGATGCGCCGTTTCATCTTCGGCTTGGCTTTCATTACTGCTTCCTGCGCGATGTTCCCGGCACGAGCTGAAGTCGACAAGATCATCCATGTCTGCGATCGGCAAGAACGAATGTGTCCGGAATTCAGGCCACGCGTGACGGCACCCGATGGGTGGGCGAGGGACGAGGCCGCGAGCCTCAAGTACGGTGTCTCGATGTTCGTGCCCAACGGCAAGAGTTTTGGTAAGGCCGAAGTGATCATCTATGCCGAAAGCCGCTACAACCACGACCGGACCGAATTGGTTGAATGGGTCGCAACGAGCGATAAGGATTGGGCGACGACATCCGGCAAGAATGCCAAGATCACCCCGCTTCTTTCGGTCAACCCCAAGGTCATCGTCAACCGCTACGATAATCCATCCTTGAAGGACCAGCCGGTTGAGTTAATCGCGCATTACGCCGATCTCGACAAGGACCGCAATTCTTACGTCGTGCGGCTCGCGGTCTCCGGCCGCACTGAGGCAGCGGTGCTGGCCGCGGTGCCGCTTATCGACAAGATGATCGTTGGCGCGAAGATTCCGTGAGAGCGTAGGCTTAGATCAGCTGCCCTCGGGCAGAGTGGGGCACTGAAAGTTCACGTTCGTTTCCTCACGCGCACCCGAGCGACACGAAGCTGACCTCGGGCGCAGCCGTCTGATCCATATCTGAACTGCCTGATTGACCGGCCTGAGCTAGTCCCAATTGCTCATAATTACAACCCTTTGCAGGGCGTTCCGGCGTGCTATGGATGAATCAGCTGCCGCGAGTGAGCCATGAGCGCCGAACAGTCGCCCAAAATCGTGATCGTCGACGAAAGCCCTGTCAGGGCCGCGATCCTCGAGGAAGGGTTGCGGGACGCCGGGTTCACCCAGGTCGTCCATATCAGTGAGATGCAGAGCCTGCTCGCCCGTATTTATGCGGTCGACCCCGACATCATCCTGATCGATCTGGAGAACCCCAGCCGCGACGTGCTGGAGGCGATGTTCCAGGTCAGCCGCGCCGTGAAGCGGCCGATCGCCATGTTCGTCGACCAGAGCGATTCAGCCTCGATCCAGGCCTCGGTCGAGGCGGGGGTGTCCGCCTACATCGTCGACGGGCTGAAGAAGGAGCGCATCAAGCCGATTCTCGACCTCTGCGTGTCCCGCTTCAACGCCTTCGCCAAGCTGCAGGAAGAGCTGGAGCGGACCAAGTCGCAGCTGGAGGACCGCAAGGTCATCGAGCGCGCCAAGGGCATTCTGATGAAGGTGAAGGGCCTGACCGAAGACGAGGCCTATGTGCTGCTGCGCTCCACCGCAATGCGCGAGAAGAAGAAAATCGGCGAGATCGCGCAGTCGATCATCACCGCGTCGGAGATGCTGAAATGACCGTTCCCCTCCGCATCGGGTTCATTCCGCTGGTCGATGCCGCCGCCCTGATCGTCGCCGTCGACAAGGGATTTGCCGCAGCCGAAGGCCTCGACGTCGAGCTGGTGCGCGAGGTGTCCTGGTCCAACGTCCGCGACAAGCTCAATATCGGCCTGTTCGACGCCGCGCATCTGCTGGCGCCGGTGGCGATCGCGTCCTCGCTCGGGCTCGGTCACGTCAAGGTGCCGATCGCTGCGCCCTTCAATCTCGGCATCAACGGCAATGCCATCACGGTGTCGCCGGCGCTCCATGCCGCGCTGATGGAGGAGATCGACGGCGATCGGTTTGACCCGATGGCGACCGCGAAGGCGCTGGCGAAGGTCGTTGCCATCAGGCGCAAGGCAGGGGCCGAGCCGCTGACCTTCGGCATGACCTTCCCGTTCTCCACCCACAATTATCAATTGCGGTTCTGGATGGCCGCGGCGGGCGTCGATCCCGATGAGGACGTGCGCCTCGTGGTGCTGCCGCCGCCCTACATGGTCGACAGCCTCAGGAACGGCCACGTCGATGCCTTCTGTGTCGGCGCGCCCTGGAATTCGGTCGCGGTCGATCTCGGCATTGGACACATCCTGCATTTCGTCTCCGACATCCTGATCCGTGCGGCCGAGAAGGTGCTGGCCGTCCGCCAGGCCTGGGCCGACAAGAATCCGGACGTGGTCGCGGCGCTGGTGCGCGCGGCCGTGAAAGCCGCCGAGTTCATCGAGCATCCAGTGAACCGCACGGAGGTGGCGCAGATCCTGGCCCAGCCGGAGCGGATCGGCGTCGATGCCGAGGTCATCCAGCGCACGCTCGACGGACGTCTGAAGATCTCGCCCGACGGCACCTTCCGCGAAAGCGGCCGCTACCTCCTCGTTGGGCGCGAGGGAGCAGGGCGCCCCGATCCGGTCCAGGCCGCCTGGCTCTATGCCCAGATGGTGCGCTGGGGGCAGACGGCCCTGACCCCTGACGGCGTCAAGACGGCAATGGCGGTGTTCAGGCCCGAGCTTTACGACGCCGCGCTGGGCAGCCCGGCGCCCCTTGAAGCTCCAGCGGCGTTCGGCGCCTTCGCCGGGCCTGTGTTCGATCCCGACAACATCCGGGGGCATCTGGAGGCCTTCGAGGTCGGGCGCTGGAAGACCTGATTCGGATCTGCTTCGTTTTCGGGCACGTAGGTTCGTTGGCTAATGTTTGGGCTGGCTGCTCGAATTTCGGGAGAGCTCTCGGGCCAGTATTTCCCATGGGCTATCCTAATCACTTGATATTTTAGAGTTTTCTATTTCGATCGAGCTGGCACGCAACTTGAATGTTGCGCTGCGGCCAGCTTGTCATAGGTGCCTGCTGAGCCAAGTCCCACAGCAACGAAGCTGAACGGACCGTCGGGTTGCGAAGCGGGCTCAGAGCCGGCCGAGTTCCCCGCGGGGCGCACAATTCCCGTCGAAGCCACTTTGGTGGCCGCAGGAGCTTCGTTACCGACCATGAAAATCGAAACGCTCTCAGTCGACTTCACCGACGAGCAGAAACGCTATCTCGAAGGCTTCACGACCGGCTTGCAGTTCAGCCGGGTCGGCCGCGGTCTCGGCGCGGGTGCCGGCAAGGCGAATGCCGAGCCTGTTGGTCCCGATGCCGTGCACATCAGGGCGCAGGACAAGGTGATCGCGTCGGGCAAGAAGCTCGCCGACCAGGAGAAGTTCAAGCGCGACGAGCATCCCTTCGATGCCTATCCGCGGCTGCGCCAGCAGGCGCTCGACAACGCACCGCCAGGCCCGGCGGACAATTTCCGCTGGCGCTATTACGGAATCTTCTACGTCGCGCCGACGCAGGATTCCTACATGTGCCGCCTGCGCATTCCGAACGGCATCATGAAGCACTGGCAGCTGTCGGGCCTTGCCGATCTCGCCGATGAGCTCTGCGGCCCGTACAGCCACGTCACGACGCGCGCCAACCTCCAGCTTCGCGAGATTCCGCCGAAGCATGCGGTGAAGCTGATCGAGGGTATCCAGGACCTCGGCCTGTGTTCGCGCGGCTCCGGCGCCGACAACATCCGCAACGTGACGGGAACGTCGACGGCCGGTATCGATCCACAGGAGTTGATCGACACGCGGCCCTATGCGCGCGAGTGGCACTACCACATCCTCAACGACCGCTCGCTCTACGGTCTGCCGCGCAAGTTCAACGTCGCCTTCGACGGTGCCGGCAGGATCGCGGTGCTCGAGGAGACCAACGACATCGCCTTCACCGCCTATGAGGTGAAGGACGGGTTCGGCGTCGAGCCCGGCGTCTGGTTCCGCCTCGGCCTCGGCGGCATCACCGGACACAAGGACTTTGCAAAATATTCCGGCATCATCGTCAAGCCGGAGCAGGCGACCGCCGTCGCCGACGCCATCGTGCGCGTGTTCATCGACCATGGCGACCGCACCAACCGCAACAAGGCGCGGCTGAAATACGTGCTCGACGCCATGGGCCATGACGGCTTCCTCAAGCTGGTCGAGGAGCGGCTGAAGGCGCCATTCACGCGCGTGCCGGAAGAGGCGTTTCTCCCGCGCCCCGCGGCGGATCGCATGGCCCATATCGGCGTGCACAAGCAGAAACAGGACGGCCTCAACTGGATCGGCGTCTCGCTGACGCTCGGCAAGCTCACCTCCGATCAGATGCGGGGCCTTGCCAAGGTCGCGCGGGATCTCGGTGACGGCGAGATCCGCCTCACGGTCTGGCAGAACCTCTTGATCCCGGGCGTGCGCGACGAGAATGTCGAGCTTGCGGTCGCGGCGATCAAGCGGATCGGGCTCGCGGTCGAGGCCTCGCACATCCGCGCCGGCTTGGTCGCTTGCACCGGCAATGCCGGCTGCCGCTTCGCCGCCGCCAACACCAAGCGTCATGCCGCCGAGATCGGCGACTGGTGCGAGCCGCGCGTCGCGATGGACAAGCCGGTCAACATCCACGTCACCGGCTGCCACCATTCCTGCGCGCAGCACTACATCAGCGACATCGGGATGATCGGCGCGCGCGTGCCGATCAATGAGGAGGATACCGTTGAGGGCTATCACCTCTTCACCGGCGGCGGGTTCGGCCCCGACGCCGACGTGGGGCAGGAGGTCTATCACGACCTCAAGGCCGAGGACGCGCCGAAGACGGTCGAACGACTGCTCAAGGCCTATCTCGCCCACCGCTCATCGCCCGATGAAACCTTCCTCTCCTTTGCGCGCCGCCATGACGGCGAAACGCTGCGCAAGCTTGCCGATGCACAGGTGTCCGCATGAACCAGATCACCCCTCCACCCAAGCTCGACATCATCCCACCCAGCGCACCGTTCTCGGAGGCGCAACGCTCCTGGTTGAACGGCTTCTTCGCCGGCCTGCTGTCGCCTGACGCCGCAACACCATTGTCGGCGGAGCAGGGCGCAGCCGTCATGCAAGCCGGTGACGGCGACGACGGCGAAGCGCCGTGGCACGACCAGACCATGCCGATTGCCGAGCGGATGAAGCTCGCCGAGGGACGACCCCTGCGCCGCAAGATGATGGCGGCGATGGCGCAGCAGGACTGCGGCCAGTGCGGCTACAATTGCCTCGATTATTCGGAGGCGATCGCGAACCGCAGCGAAGCACGGCTCAACCTCTGCGTTCCCGGCGGCAAGGAAACCGCGCGGATGCTGAAGTCGCTGTACGAGGAGCTCGACAAGGCCCCAGTGGCCAAATCGGCCGAAAAGGCGGACGCGGCGGCGCCGGCCGTGACAGTGACGATCGCAGAGCCGGGCCGCTCGCGCGACAACCCCGTGACCGCAACCTTCCTGTCACGCCGCCTTCTCAACAAGGGGAAGTCGGAGAAGGAGACTTATCACGTCGAATTCGATCTCTCCGACAGCAAGCTCGACTACGTCGTCGGCGACAGTTTCGGCGTGTTCCCGAGCAACGATGTCGGCCTCGTCGACCAGATCATCGCGCTGCTCGGCGCCTCCCACACCACCAAAGTCAACGGCAAGACGCTGCGCGAGGTGCTGATCGACGACGTCTCGCTGTCGCCGGCCCCCGACACGCTGTTCGAGCTGATCTCCTTCATCACCGGCGGCGCGGCGCGCGAGAAGGCGCGGGCGCTGGCGCAGGGCGAGGATCCCGACGGCGATGCCGCCACCCTCGACGTGATGGCGGCGCTGCAGAAGTTTTCCGGCATGCGGCCGCATCCCGAGGCCTTCGTCGAGGCGCTGGAGCCGCTGCAGCCGCGGCTCTACTCGATCTCGTCCTCGCACAATGCCACGCCCGGAAGGCTGTCGCTGACGGTGGATTCCGTGCGTTACGTCATCGGCAAGCGCAAGCGGCTCGGCGTCGCCTCGACCTTTCTCGGCGAGCGCATCAATGACGGCGACAAGCTCAAGGTCTACGTGCAGAAGGCGCACGGTTTCGGCCTGCCGCAGGACCCGAAGACGCCGATCATCATGATCGGTCCCGGCACCGGCATCGCGCCGTTCCGCGCCTTCCTGCTCGACCGCAAGGCCACCGGTGCGCCCGGCAAGAACTGGCTGTTCTTCGGCCATCAGCGCAGCGATTGCGACTTCTTCTATCAGGACGAGCTCAACGCCATGAAGACATCGGGCGTGCTCACGCGCCTGTCGCTGGCCTGGTCGCGCGACGGCGAGAAGAAGTTCTACGTGCAGGACCGCATGCGCGAGGTCGGCCGCGAATTGTGGACCTGGCTTGCCGATGGCGCGCACTTCTACATCTGCGGCGACGCCAAGCGCATGGCCAAGGACGTCGAGCGCGCGCTGGTCGACATCGTCGCCCAGTTCGGCGCACGTTCGACCGACGAAGCCATCAGCTTCGTCGCCGAGCTGAAGAAGACCGGCCGCTTCCAGGCTGATGTGTACTGACCGCTGCCGCTCACCGTTATCCGAGCCGGTTCCGACTGGCTCGGATTTGAACGAATAAGATTCTCGGAACCCGGGCCATCAGAGAATTTACGTCTGCGAGACGGCCGCCTCGGAGGAGGCGCATCGCTATTTTTGCCACCATCTTGCCTCCCGCCCTGGTTGATCCCTCATACTCCCACAAATGGGGCGTTGGAGATCGACCATGCGCGAACTATCGGCGGAAGCCAGGCTGCACTTCTACGCGCGCTCGCTCTCGCGGCAGACCCGGGCGAACGCCCATCATCTGGCGCTCTACAGCGCGTTTGCGGTCATCGCGGCGATCGTGTTCGGCACGCTCTCGGTGCATCCGTTCTGATGTCTCTGTGTAGGGTGGGTTAGCCGAAGGCGTAACCCACCACTGGTATGGCTGCAGCAGAAGAGGTGGATTACGCTTCGCTAATCCACCCTACGGCACCGAGTCTGCTCACGTCCCGCGCCTGAACGGCGCGACCTCGATCCCCGCATCCTTCAACGCCTGACGCACACCGCGCGCGATGTCGACCGCGCCCGGCGTGTCGCCGTGGATGCAGACCGTATCGGTCCGCATCTTGATCACCTTGCCCGTCACCGACACCACGGCGCCGTCCTGCACCATGCGCACCACGCGGTCGGCGATCGCCTTGGCATCGTGCAGCACCGCGCCGGGCTTCTTGCGCGAGACGAGGTTGCCGTCGTCCTCATAGGCGCGGTCGGCGAACACCTCGTGCACCATCGGCAGGTTGGCCGCTTCGCCGGCCTTCACCAGCTTCGAATTGGCGAGCACGACGAAGATCAGGCTGGGATCGACCGCCTTGATGCCGGCGGCGATTGCCTTCGCGGTCATGTCGTCCTCGCAGGCGACGTTGGAGAGCGCGCCATGCGCCTTCACATGGGTCACCTTGTGGCCGGCGGCGGTCGCGATCGCCTGCAGCGCGCCGATCTGGTAGGCGACGAGGTTCTCGATCTCGGAGGCCTTGAGCCCTGCGATCGGATGGCGGCCGAAGCCGTGCAGGTCGCGGTAGCCGGGATGCGCGCCGACCGAGACGCTGCGCGCCTTCGCCAATTCAACCGTCCGGCGCATGATGTCGGGGTCGCCGGCATGGAAGCCGCAGGCGACGTTGACCGAGCTTGCGAGCTCGATCATCGCCGCGTCGTTGCCCATCTCCCACGCGCCAAAACCCTCGCCGAGGTCGCAATTGAGATCGACTGTCTTCATGGGTGCTCTCCGCCTCTGGTCTTGTTGTGGCTTACGGCTCGGCCGTGACCTGCCAGGTCCCGGCATCGACGGCGCTGACCGCATGGCCCGCCACGTTAGCATCGCTGAGCGCCGCGATGTTGAGCGCGACGGTGTCGGAGGAGCGCAGGCGATCGGGCAGGCTGCGGATCAGCCGTGCAAACTTGCGTGCCTCGTCCTGCGCCTCGGCCATGCTGACGGCCTTGAAGCGGAACGCGGTTCCCGCCGAGGTCTGGGCGAGCCGGCCGACATCGGCCGTAATCACGGTTGCGATCTTCGGATAGCCGCCGGAGGTGCCGCGATCCATCATCAGCGCGATCGGCGCGCCGTTGCCGGGCACCTGGATGCTGCCGTTGACGGTGCCGTCGGAGACGATGTTGTGGCCGTGCAGATGCTCGATGGCGGGGCCTTCGAGCCGGTAGCCCATTCGGTCGGAGGTTGCCGATATCTTCCACTCGCTGTTCAGGAACAGCGCCTTGTTGGCCTCGTCGAACTCGTCATCCTGCGGGCCCGGCAGGACCCGGATCGGACCTGTCGCAGGCTTCGGCAATTCGATGCCTCGTTCCGGCGCACCGCTCGCAGCATCGACGCTGAACTCGTCGCCGGCCTGAAGCGGGCGCGGGTAGGGGCTGCCAAGGCCGGCGCGGGCATTGACCGCGAGACTGCCGAACACCGGCTCGCCCTTGATGGCGCCCTCGATCGCGAGATAGGTGAAGGCGCCGCCGCGGGCAAAACCGAGCGTCAAGGTCTCGCCGTCCTTCAGCGTCACCGATGTGTCCATCGCCACCGGGGTCCCTGCGATGTCCGCATTGCGCGGCGCGCCTGATATCGCGACGCGGACGGCGCCGTCGCGGGCAGTGAAGGAGGCGCCGAACGGGCCGATCTCCACGGCGGCGGCGAAAGGCTCGTTGCCGACCAGCGTATTCGCTGCCGCGAGCGACAGGCGATCCATCGCCCCGCTGACCGTCAAGCCGTAGCGCTGCGCGCCGAAACGGCCGCCATCCTGGACCGAGCTTGCAGGGCCGATGCTGGCGACGACGAGGCGGCTCATGCGTCCACCTGCTCGGCGACGATCTCGCCGGCTTCCGCGGCGCGGTCCAGGTCCGCGAACGTCTTGTGGTCGATGGCGAAGAACGTCACGCGATCGCCGGGCTCGGTGAGGAAGGTCGGATTGCGGTGGAGCTGATAGGTACGCACCGGCGTGCGGCCGAGCAGATGCCAGCCGCTCGGCGCGGCGAGGCATTGGATTCCCGCCTGGACACCGCCGATCGAGATCGTGCCGGCCGGCGTCAGCAGCCGCGGATTCTGCCGCCGCGACATGTGCAGCGATTTGTCGAGGCCGCTGAGATAGGACCAGCCCGGCGTGAAGCCGATCATGGCGACCTTGTAGTCGCCGCCCGCATGCCGGGCGATGATGTCGTCGGGCGTGGTGTTGAGCGCCTTCGCGACATCCTCGAGGTCGATGCCATGCTCGCCGCCATAGGCCACGGGAATGCGCCAGCGGCGCGCCTTGGTGACCGGCGGCAGCGGCCGAATGGCGATCGGAAGGATCTTCTCGCCGAGCGCGTCGAAACCGATCTTTTCGGGGTCGTAGTGCACCAGCAGCGAGCGATAGGTCGGCACGGTCTCGGTGATGCCGTCGATGGGGCTCGCAGCGAGCGACTTGTCGAGCGCCAGCACGCGCTGGTTGGCGTCCTCGTCGATGGTGCGGCTGAACTCGACCGTGACGGCGCTGTCGCCACTGGGCAGAAGGCGGGGCGGGGGAAGCGTCGCGGCCATTGAGCTGTCGAAGAGCTGTCGAAATCGGACTTTTGGAAGTGCGCGGGCTCGACGTTGAGTTCCGCGTTACCCCTGCTTCGCGTAAATGCGCCCGCAAGTCCAATAAATTAATGCAAGGGGAGCCGATAAAGCCTTGTTATCGCGTCGCATAACAGCTCAGCGGCCCTGCGTTATCGGGGCCCTCTTGGCTCTTGACGCAAGGGCTGCGGCTCGCAAGATGCGCGCGTTCTTTCCCGCCTATCCGGAGCTCGTTCTCGTCCATGTCGCTGTCCCCCGAAGCCCGCAAGACCCTCGCCGGCATCACCACCGCCACGATCACCACGGTCCTGCTGAAAAAGGGGCTGCGCAATGTGTGGATGCGCGGAGCCCGGCCGCTCCGCCCGGGCCTGCCGCGCCTGGTGGGACCGGCCTTCACGCTGCGCTTCGTGCCGGCGCGCGAGGATCTGGCGACGCCGGAATCCTGGTCGTCGCCGATCTCGACCCGCACCGCGATCGAGGCGATGCCGGAAGGATGCATCGCTGTGGTCGACGCCATGGGCATCACCGATGCCGGCATCTTCGGCGACATCCTGTGCGCGCGCATGGTCAAGCGCGGCGTCACCGCGCTGGTCACCGATGGCGTCGTGCGTGACGTCGAGGGCGTGCTCGGCACCAACCTGCCGGTGTGGTGCGACGGCTATGCCGCGCCGCCTTCCGTTGCGGGCCTGACCTTCGTCGGCTGGGGCGAGCCGATCGGCTGCGGCGGCGTTGCCGTTTTCCCGAACGACATCGTCGTCGCCGACCAGGACGGCTGCGTGCTGATCCCGCAGGCGATGCTCGATCACGTCCTCGCCGAGGGCGTCGAGCAGGAGCGGATGGAGGCCTGGATCGTCAACGAGGTGAATAACGGCGCGGTGCTGCCGGGCCTCTACCCCATGAATGCCGAAACCAAGGCGCGCTACGCCGCGAGCAAGAAGTAACCGGGAAGAAGAGAGGTCATTTCGATGGAGATCACTGTTGCAGGCACGCGGCCGACCCGCCGGGCGCCCAAGGAACACTTCACCGGCACTGTCTTGCAGGACCCCGTGATCATGGCGCCTGCGCCGGCACGGCTGAACTGCTCGCGCGTGTCGTTCGAGCCGGGCGCGCGCACCAACTGGCATCACCATCCGCTCGGGCAGACGCTTTACGTCATTTCCGGCGTCGGCCGCATCCAGGCCAAGGGCGGGCCGATCCGCGAGATCCGTCCCGGCGACACCGTCTGGATTCCGCCGGGTGAACTGCACTGGCACGGGGCATCGCCGACCAACGCCATGTGCCACATTGCCATGCAGGAAGCGCTCGACGGCGTCTACTCGACCTGGCTGGAGCCGGTCACCGACGCGGAGTACGGGGCCGCGCTGGGCTAGAGCCTCGTGTCCCGGCTCTGCGCGGCAACGCTTCGCGTTGCCACTTGCCCGGGACACGGCAATCTACATCCGATCTGCCGTCCACGTGCCCGCGCACATGGCGCCGCGCCACGCGCCGGAGCCCGAGCTGCCGCTGAGCCGGCCGAAGCCGACGGCGCGCTTGATGCCGGTGCTCAGGGTGACGTTGATGCCGCCGGCATCGGCGACGCGACCGGACGCGTTCACCTCGAGATTCCGGGTTCACGCTTCGCGTGCCCCGGAATGACTCGGTACTGGAGAGTGCAAAGAATTCAGTTCACGCGTGTCCAGGTCTGGCCGCCGCAGAACATGCCGCCGAAGGCGCAGCCCTGTACGCGCAGCCGGTCGGTGCCTTTCATCGCGATCGTGGAATCATAGGTCGAGCCGGAGTTCGGATCGAGGATGCGGCCGGACCATTTCTGGTCCTTGCCGGGCTTCATGTTGATCAGGACCTGCTCGCCGTTCTGGTTCGATCTGCTGTCGACTGAATAACCGCAGAGATTGCTGCCGCATTGCTCGATGCGAACCTTGCCTTCCTTCTCCTCAGTCAGCCAGACGCCGAGCGGTGAATTGAGATCGCGCGTGGGTGCCGCTGCAGGAGCAGGCGGCGCGACGGCAGCCGCCTGGACGGGGACGGTTGCCGGGGACGGAGCGGGCGGCGCCGGAGGGGCCGCAGCCGCGGCTGGGGCCGGTGGCGGTGTCACGGCGGGAGCTACCTGCTGCGTGGCCGGTGCAGGCGCCGGGGGCGGCGCGGGCGGCGGCAGCACGGCAGTCTCGGCCGGCGCATTGCTGGCGGTTGCCGCCGGAGGCGGAGCAGGCGGTGCTGCTGTGGCAGCGGGTGCAGCGGGCACAGGTGCCTGCGTAGCCGAGGGCGGTGGGGCGACGGGAGCGGGGGCGGGAGCTGGCGTGGCCGGCGATTGCGGCTCGACCGTGGCCTGCTGTGGCGCCTGCTGGCCCGGGGCCGTCTCGTTCTTCTTGGCCTTCTTGGGCTTGCTCTGGCCGGTGTTGTCGTAGACGCCGGGGATCTGCACCGTGCCGCGGTCCGGATCGATGCGGATGGTGCGCCCGCCATATTCGAACGTGTACTGCGCCTGTGCGGCGGTGCTCGCCAAAAGGAATGCGGCCGTGCCCAACAGCTTCCTCATTTCCGTCTCCTGAACAGGTGGTCCCCGGACCGACGCTTACGCGCCGGTTCGCTCGCAAAAAGTGATCTAGATCACTGTCGTTGGTATGAGTCGTCTTCCGGTGGTTCCGGGTTCAATAGGCCCGGAGCCGGTCCAAACTTTGGCCAATCCAAACTTGGGCCAATCCAAACTTGGGCCAAGGCAAGCGACAGGAGGACGCGGTCTAATCGAAAGGCCGCATAGATCCTCTTGTAGGTGCCGCCTTCCATGGCAATGTGCAGCCACTGGTCGACGAAGGCCTTCAGCGCAATGTCGCGCTGGATCCAACAGGCCTTTTCCGAAAAATCGAACGGTCTTTCGGGGAGGTAGAAATCGAAGGGAATCCTTGACGTGACGATCTCGATGTACGAGGCCTCGGTCGGCCTCTTCGCGCCCTATTTGCGCAACCTGTCCGCGCTGCTCGACAAGGGCGTCGCTGATGCGGAGGCCCGCAAGTTCAATCCCACGGTTCTGCTCGGCATGCGCCTTGCGCCGAACATGTACGATCTGGCGCAGCAGGTCGGCGAAGCCTGTCGTCACGCGGTGGTCGCGCCGGCCTTGCTGGCGCAGTGCGAGCCGGTGGCGCTGCCGGCCCTCGAGCACGACATGGCCGGTCTTCAGGCGCGCATCGCAACGTCCCTCGAGTTCATCGAAAGCCTGCCGCGCGCGGAGATCGATGCGGCTGCGGAACGGAATGTCTTCTTCAGGTTGAAGAACGGGACCGAACTGCCCTTCACCGGGCGGACACTGCTGCTGACATTCAGCGTCCCGCAATTCTTCTTTCACGTCACCACGGCTTACGACCTGTTACGACACGCCGGCGTCGAGCTCGTGAAGAAGGATTATCTCGGACGGCGGTAGAGCTTACGCTTCGCCCTTGCGCTCGTAGTCGGCGAGCGAGCTTCGGCCGGCGATCTCGCTGCGCAGCTCTTCGAAGCGACGATGTGACTCGTCCTCCCGTTCGTCAACGAAGCGCACGGCGGCCTCGCTCGTCATCGGGCCGCTGACCACGGGGGCGGATTGCTCTCCGATGGTTTCATGGACGTAGTACTGGCCGTCATCGCCGCGATGGACCGTCCATTTCAGGCGGATCGCGACCATCGGACCGGGGCCAACCTTGCTGTAGCCATCCGCATCGATGTGCTCCGGCACCAGCGGCTGCTCGTCGATCATCGGATGCTCGTCGACCGCATGATGTTCTTCGACCGACGGCTCCTCAGCGACGACGACGATCTCGGTCTCCCGGATGGTTTCGGTTTCCCGGATGGTTTCTGTCTCACGAACGACGAGGACGGGCTCGGGATGCTCCAGGATGCTGGCGATGGTCGCGAGCGCGTGGTCGGTCGGGTCGATCTCTGACAAGGGTTCATCCTCCAGCTCGACGCGGCGAGCCAGTCTGTCCCACTGCCGCCGCGGCGGGTCTTATTACGCGCGTTTGATTAAGGCTGAGTTGGGGCTCGATCTGCACCAAAATGGGACGCTTTCTGGCGCTCCGAAGGCGGGCGCACGCCCGCCCGCAGTTCGGCTCAGCCCAGCACGTCCTGGTTGATGACGTTTTGCCGGATGGGATCGCCGTCCAGCACACTCAGGATGTTGCGCGCGGTCTGTTCGCTCATGCGCTGGACAGCCTCGACCGTCACGCCGGCGACATGCGGGGCGACGATGACGTTGGGCAGCGCGAACAGCGCGTTGCTGACCGGCGGCGGCTCCACCTCGAAGACGTCGATGCCGGCGCCGGCGAGCTTGCCGGAGACTAGGGCGTCGTAGAGCGCTGCTTCCTTCACGATGCCGCCGCGCGCGGTGTTGATGAGGTACGACTTCGGCTTCATCCGGCCGATCCGCGCCCCGTCGAACAGGCCGACCGTCTCCGGCGTCTTCGGGCAGTGGATGGTGACGAAGTCGGCGTTGGGGAGCGCGGCGTCGAGGTCGGTGACGGGCTCGCAGCCGGCGGCCTCGATGTCGGCGGCGTCCTTGTAGGGATCGTAGACCTGCACCTTCATTTCGAAGGCCAGGCAGCGCTTGGCGGTGCGGCTGCCGATGCGGCCGAAGCCGACGATCAGCACGGTCTTGCCGTAGAGGTCGAACGGCAGCATGCCGAGCCGGTCGGCCCATTTGCCGTCCCTGACACAGGCGTGCATCTCCTGCGCGCGCTTGGCCAGCGTCAGCATCATGAACAGCGCCGCTTCCGCAACCGAGGGCGAGTTCGCGCTGCCCGCCACCATCAGCGGCACCTTGCGGCGGGAGAGGGCGGGCACGTCGACGGCGTCGTAGCCGACGCCGATGCGGGTCACCACCTTCATGTCGCGGGCGGCTTCGAGCTCGGTCTCTCCGAAGGCCGTTGCGCCGAGGGCGACGCCGTGGACGGGGGCATGGCTCTTCAGCAAGGCCTCGAAGTCCTTCGCCGAGATCAGGTTCGGAAACTCGACGAGCTCGATATCGTCCCGCTGGGTGAGGAGGGCACGTGCCCCTTGCGACAAAGTTTGTGTAACGAAAATCTTCTTCTTGTTGGTCGCCATCGCTCCCCTGCCTGCTCGCGTTTCTTCACGGCGTCACAACACGACGCCGGTCTCTTCATTTAGCAGGTGCATGTTGTTGAGGTCCATCGCCAGGCGCATGGGTGCCCCGTCCTTGGCGCCGGCATTGGGATTGACGCGGCCGCAGACCGGCGTGCCGTCGAGCCCGAAATAGACCAGCGTCTCCATTCCCATCGGCTCGGTGACGTCGAGCACCGTGTCGAAGGTCTCGACGCCGGGCTCCAGATGCGCGTGCGACTCGGTGAGATGCTCGGGCCGGAGGCCCAGCAGCAGCTTGTCGGTGCGCGGCAGCGCGTTGTAGCGCGCGGCGCGGGCCGGCGGCAGCGGGAAGGCGATGCGGTCGGTGAGGCGGATCTGGAGCGTGCCGCCGACATCCTCGAGCCGGCACGGAATGAAGTTCATTGCCGGCGAGCCGATGAAGCCCGCGACGAAGCGCGTCGCCGGCTTGTGGTAGAGCTCGTTCGGCGTGCCGATCTGCTCGATGCGGCCCTTGTTCATCACCACCACGCGATCGGCCAGCGTCATCGCCTCGACCTGGTCGTGGGTGACGTAGACCGTGGTGGTGCGCACCTTCTGGTGCACTTTCTTGATCTCGATCCGCATCTGCACGCGGAGCTTGGCGTCGAGATTGGACAGCGGCTCGTCGAACAGGAACACCTTCGGATTGCGCACGATGGCCCGGCCCATCGCGACGCGCTGGCGCTGGCCGCCGGAGAGCTGCTTCGGCTTGCGGTCGATCAGGTCGGTGATGTCGAGGAGGCGGGCGGCCTCCGTCACCCGGGCCTTGATCTCGGCCTTGGGGTAGTGCTTCAGGCGCAGCCCGAACGACATGTTCTCGGCGACCGTCATGTGCGGATAGAGCGCGTAATTCTGGAACACCATCGCGATGTCGCGGTCCTTTGGCGGCACGTCGTTGACGACGTCGCCGCCGATCATGATGTCGCCGTCGCTGATGTCCTCGAGGCCTGCGATCATGCGCAGCGTCGTCGACTTGCCGCAGCCGGAGGGGCCGACCAGCACGATGAACTCGTGGTCGGCGATGTCGAGGTCGATGCCGCGCACGGCTTCGACATCGTCGTAACGCTTGACTACCTTCCGCAAAGCAACGTCAGCCATCGAACTTCAGCTCCTCGTCATCAACCCTTTGTCGCGCCGGCGGTCAGGCCGGCAATGTAGTAGTCCATCAGGAATGCGTAGATGATCAACGGCGGCGCGGCGCCGAGCAGCGCGCCGGTCATGATCTGCCCCCAGTTGAACACGTCGCCCTTGATCAGCGTTGTAATGATGCCGACGGGCAAAACGAGCTGGTCCGTTGAGGTCGTGAACACGAGCGGATAGAGGAATTGCGCCCAGGACACGGTGAAGGCGAAGATGGTCGCGGCGATCAGGCCGGGCAGCGCGACCGGAATGAAGATCCGCGTCAGAGTCTGGAACCAGGACGCTCCATCGATGATGGCGGCCTCGTCGAGTTCCTTCGGGATCGAGGCGAAATAGCCGATCATGATCCAGGTGCAGAACGGGACCGTCAGCGTCGGATAGATGAAGAGCAGCACGTACCATCTGTTGATCAGCTGGACTCCCGTCCAGTCGCCGATCAGCGCGAACATCTTGAACAGCGGAATGAACAGCAGGCTGTCGGGGACGAGGTAGGTGAGGAACACGCCGGTGGCGAGCGTCGCCGAGCCCCAGAACTTCATGCGTGCCAGCGCAAACGCGGCCGGCACGCTGATCAGCATGGTGAGGGTCACCACGATGATCGAGACCCACGCCGAATTCCAGAAGAAGCGCAGGAACTGGTTGGACGTCAGCAGCTCGGCATAGTTTTCCAGCGTCGGATGGAACACCCACCAAGGGTTGGTCGCCGCCGAAATCTCGGCGCTGCTCTTCAGCGAGGTGATCAGCATGTAGAGTGGCGGCGTCAGCGAGAAGATCGCAAACAGCACCAGGAAGAAGTAGGACCAGCGCAGCGCCCAGGCGCGGTCGCGGCTCATGCTGCCGTATTTGACGTCGCGGCGCGGTCCGGCCTTGTCGATTGTCATGGTGCTCATCAGGCTTCGTTCCCGCGTTTGTTGACGTCGCGAAGGATGAAGATTGCGGCGACCGCCAGGATCGGCACCATGAACAGCGAAACGCTGGCGCCGAGCGGAATGTCGCTGCCCTCGATGCCGACCCGGAACGCCCATGTCGCAAAGATATGGGTGTGATCCAGCGGGCCTCCCGCGGTCAGGATGCGCACGATGTCGAAATTGGCGAAGGTGACGATGAGGGAGAACAGCGTGGTGATCGCGATGATGTTGCGCATCATCGGCAGCGTCACATACCAGATGCGCTGCCACCAATTGGCGCCGTCGATGGCCGCGGCCTCGTAGAGCTGATCGGGCACCGATTTTAGGGCGGCCAGATACATGATCATGAAGAAGGGCGCGCCATACCAGACGTTGACCAGGATCACGGCGAAACGCGCCCAGGCGGCGTCGCCGGTCCACGGGATGGGCCCGATACCGAAGAATGCAAGTGTGTAATTGAAGGCGCTGTAGGACGGGTCAAACAGCCAGAGCCAGGCAAGCGTGCTCATCGCGGGCGGGATCACCCAGGGCACGAGCAGCATGCCGCGCCATTTGCGCTGGCCCTTGGCCGGAATGTTGTGAACGAAATGCGCGACGACGAATCCGATCAGGGCCTTGAAGACCACGGCCGTGATGGCGAAGATGCAGGATTGCTTGACCACCAGCCAGAATGTGTCGCGCCTGAACAGAAACTCGAAATTGCCGAAGCCTACAAACCTCTGCATCGACTTGTTCAGCGTTGCCAGATGCAGCGAATAGAAGGCCGGATAGACCACGAGCAGCGTGATCAGCAGGATCAGCGGCAGCGTCATCAGGAACGCCGCGGTCGATTTCCGCCTCAGGATGTTGTGCAGGCTTGCACGTTTACGGGCGCTCGCAGGCCGGGCGACGCCAGGTTGCCGAACTACGGCATCAGCCATGATGCATCTTCCTCGCAGAATTCGTTCGCACGGAAGCCGGCGGACCGGCTTTGGAAATTGATGCGTGTGGCGGCAGCCAGACCGGGCGGCTCACGTCCTACTTGAGCCGCCCGGTCGCTGTCTCAGCTTCGCATAAAGCCTTCGCACTCGCCTTCCGCCCAAGCGAGCGTCGCCTCCATCTTCTCGCCCTGCGCGTAGCGGAGGCACATCTTGGTCAGCGTCGCCTGCGCATAGATCTGCTGGGCGATCTTGGGCGGAGCAGGAGAAGCCGCAATCGACAGCGTCTGGTGATTGTGGGGATTGGGATAGTGATAAAGGGTGCCCTTCGGCGGCCCTTCCTCCTGCCAGGTCTTCAGCGTCGTCATATTCGCGTAGGCCGGCAGGTCGTAACCGCCGCTCGCGGCCACGAACTTCTCGATCGATGACGGCTGCGACAGATGCGTGAGCAGGCTCTTCGCCGCTTCCTTGTTCTTTGAGAAGCTCCAGGTCCCCCAGAAATAGGGTAGGTAGGGCGCATAACGGCCTTTCGGACCAGACGGCATGCCGTGGGTCCAGCACTGTTCGGCGACCTGCGGCGCGTCGCGCTTGGCGACCGCCCACGCGCTCGGGGGATTCATGATCAGCGCGCCTTTGCCGGAGATCAGCCATTTATTGTTGGAGGCGTCATCCCAGGCAGCGACGTCGGGCGGCAGGACCGCGATCAGTTTCTTGTAGAATTCGAGCGCCTGGCGAACCGCGTCCGTCTTCACCGTGAGATCGCCCTTGGCATTGACGAGCTCAGCGCCGAACGATTGGAAGATGGCGCCGGCAGTGTCGGTACTATCGGTGGTCTCGCCCAGGCCGATGCCGAAAGGCACGCCGCCTTTTTGGCAGGCCTCGGCCGCCTTCAGGAATGTCTCCATTTTCCAGTTGTCGGCCTTGGGCTGGCTGCCGGCCGGATACATTTCCAGGATATCGATATTGGCGAACTTCTTGAGGAGATCGATGCGGGAGCAGGGCCCCTTGATCTGGCTTCCGATTGTTGCGGGCACCGCAAGCCATTTGTTGCCGGCCCGTCCCAGATATTTGACGGTGCCGTTCACGTCGCCGTTCTGCTTGATGATCGGCTCCATGATGTCATTGACCGGCTCGAGCAGTTCGGCATGGGCGTGCGGCCACCATGTCGGCATCGCCAGGACATCGTGACCTGACTTCGCCGCCGCCTCGGCCGCGATGGTGAGCTCGATCTTCTTGCCCTGACTTGTGATGTAGTCGATCGTCACCTCGACCTTTTCCTTCGCCGCCCATTCGTTGACGAGCTCGGTCGAGGCCTTGTTGGCGCCCGGAACCCAATGGTCCCAGAAGCCGATCGAGAGCTTGCCGGCGGCGTAGGCGCCCCGGACGTAGGGCGCCGTGATCAGCGCCGCGGAGGACATTGCAGTGGCAGCCACAAATTGACGTCGCGTCAGTGTCTTGCGTGACATCTCGTTTCCTCGCCTGGGTGTTGTTGTTGGAGTTTCCTCTGAGAGACTTTTGAGCTTCTTGTTTTCGAATTTTCTTATTGATGCCGGCGGTCGACGTGAAAATTCACGCCGCCCGGGGCAAATTGGTAGCGCGATCAGATCATGATTGATGGCGTCTGTCGAGAAAGCCGAGCGGCTCCGCGTCTAAAACTAACGTTGTGCCCAAGACGTGCGTCGCCGCATGTCAGAACCATGCGTCGAACTTGAACAGCAAACGCACATTTTGCGACGCACACAGCGCACAGATCAACCCGGAACGATCCGTTGCGCAATTACGCCGCAGTTTCGAATGAGCCTGCATAACCGCTTCGCGCGACAGACTTTTCCGGCGTGGACAGCACTCGGCCCTGTCTGGACCGCGAAGCGCTGGAAACGATAGAGTTCAGCTGGTGGTTTGCTTCCGCCCGCCAAGCCCAATTGGATCGACGATGGAGACGAGAATGATCAATGCGGCGCCGCCAGCGCGGCCTTACCTGCGACGATGGCTCGCGCTGGGGTCTATGCTCGCGCTGTTGCTCGGCGCGACGTCGTGGGCGAATGCTCAGGGATTGGTCAAAGGCGTTCAGGAAGGCGCTGCGGCCGGGAACAAGGCGGCAGGTCCCGTCGGTGGCGTGCTCGGCGGCGCAATCGGCGGCGTGGTTGGGGTCTTCACGGGCGTGCTCGGCGTCGGCAACAACAACGGCGGCAATCCTCCGCCGGCCGCCAAGGAGTCCAGCAAGGACGCCAAGCAGCAAGGCGCAGCCAAGGACAAGGCGGCCAAGAGCGCCAAGCCGGGCAAGGGCGCCAAGGCGACCAAAGAGGCCAAGAACACGCCGCAGGACAAGGGCAACAAGGACGTCACGGTTCTAACCCAGCCCGGCACGCCGCAGCTGACCGCCGAACAGATCGTCGCCAACAGCGATTCCTACATCGAGCGGATCAAGACCCAGCTGAACCTCACGCCGGAACAGGAGAAGCACTGGTACGGCTTCTCGAGCGCGATGCACTACCTTGGGCACAATGGTGCAGAGCGGCTCAACCTGAGGGTCGCGCGCGCCAAGCGGGATCCGCCCGACGACATCATCGAGCAGATGCGCAACGAGGCCCAATTCCTGATTGATCGCGCCGCCGACCAGCGCAACGTTGCCGACGCTGCCGAGCCGCTCTATTCGAGCCTCGACGACAAGCAGAAGCAGGTCTTCATTCAGGAGATGGTGCACCTCAGTCACGAGCGGGGGCTGGACTGATCAAGTTGAATCGGTCCGGGCGGGGCCGAATTAACGGCGCCCGCCACGAATTCGTGAATCCTCCCCGCAATTCGATTATGATTAGCTTCGTAAGCTGACTGCGGGGTTGATATGGCGGACGGACT
This sequence comes from Bradyrhizobium sp. R2.2-H, assembly GCF_004346455.1. Classification (NCBI taxonomy): domain Bacteria; kingdom Pseudomonadati; phylum Pseudomonadota; class Alphaproteobacteria; order Hyphomicrobiales; family Nitrobacteraceae; genus Bradyrhizobium; species Bradyrhizobium sp. R2.2-H. The sequence goes on along the minus strand of NZ_SMBR01000003.1, from coordinate 585,657 downwards.
CTCCGTTTTCCTGGTCGAAGACGAGGCGTTGATCCGGATGATGATGGCCGACATGGTGGCGGAACTCGGCCACCACGTCGTCGCGGAAGCGGATAATGTGCGCGACGCCAGCGCCTTTGCCATGACCGCGCAATACGACATGGCCATCCTCGACATCAATCTCATGGGTGTCTACGTCGATCCAGTCGCCGATCTGATCGAACGTCGCGGAAAACCGTTTCTGTTCGCCACCGGCTATGGTCCGGAACTGCTGCCGTCCTTGCTCCGACGCAGGCCGATCCTGCGCAAGCCGATCGCAATGGATCAGCTCAAGGCGATGATCGATTCGATGTTTCCCGGGCCGTCAACCAAAACTCTGGGCTGACCGATCACGCCCGACGCGCACGGCCGCAGGGTGATTCAGCCGGCTCAGTTGCGACCGCTCCTCAGCACCTTGGCAATGGTGTGGGCCGTCATGGCTGCGCGATCCGACGCGCGCTGAGCAGCCAGCCGGTCGCGTGCCTTTTCCTCGATCAGGAGTTCGATCAGGGCCAGCCGCTTGTCTTCGCTGTCCGCTTCGCTCAGCAGACGGTGATAGCGGTGATAATCGAAACCCAGATCCTGCTTACGCATGTCACGCCCCCGCAACTACGCCACACACGGGAAGATTGTTTCGTATCTGAAACATGCACGCAAGCACGTTCCGGCCTGGAACCGGGCGCGTGCTGAATCATCTGTGAATTACTGGAACACGCCAGCAAGCGGAGCGTGATCGTCCGTCAATCCGCAGTGTGGTCGGCAAACATCTTCAGGCCGACGAAGCTCGCATCGGGCTTGATCACCAGCCTGGTCGGGATGTCGCGCAGATAGTCCTGGAAACGTCCCTTGGCTTCAAAGCGCGCCCGGAACGCGGAGGCCGCGAGGAACTCGCGAAAGCGCGGCACGATTCCGCCGGCGATATAGACGCCGCCGCGCGCGCCGAAGGTCACGGCGAGATTGCCGGCGACCGAGCCAAGGGTGGCGCAAAACATCTCCAGCGTCGCGCGGCTGACGGGACAGCTGTTCTCCAGCGCGGCCTTGGTGATGGCGGCGGCGTCGCGATGCGGCACCTGGACGCCATCGATCTCGGCCAGCGCCTCGTAGAGGTTCTGCAGCCCGGAACCAGAGAGGGCGCCGCGCTCGATGGAGACGTGGCCGAGGCGCCGGCGCAAGCAGGCGATCACGCGTTCCTCGCGCTCGTTCTCCGCCGGCAGGGTCGCATGTCCGGCCTCAGTGACGACGGCCAGTCGCGAACCATGGCGTTCGATCAGACAGGAGACACCAAAGCCAGTTCCGGGCCCGACGACGAGCAACGGCTCTCCGGGCAGGCCATCGCCTCCGCCGAGCGGAATCAGATCGGCAAGCTGCAAGGCGGGCAGGGACCAGGCCACCACCTCGAAATCGTTCAGCACGTGCACGCTGTCGAAGCCGAGCGCGGGCTGCAGCTCGTTGCCGTCGATGACCCAGGGGCTGTTGGTCATGACGCAGCGGTTGTTGGTGACGGGACCGGCAACGGCCAGCACCGCCCTTTGGGGCTGCTCGCCGCCTGACCGGCGCGCCAGGACATCCGCGATGGCTTCCCGTACGGTCGGGAAGTCGGCGACCTTCACGTAGTCGATCGGTCCGGTCTGATCGTTCCGGTTCAGCGCGAAGCGCGCATTGGTGCCGCCGATATCGGCGAGAAGAATGGTTCCTGTCTTGCCGATGCCCATAGCCCTGCGGCTTCCGCGGCCTTGCGGCCCTCGGGAACCTCTCCTCCGTTCCTGATCCGATCCGCAAACCGCGGACGGTCTGAGAATCCTCGCTTGGTTGTTCCTAGTCAACACGGACAAGGTCAAACCGTTGCATTCTGGGCAAATCCTGGCTGTCAGCGCGGTATCGCCGCACGCGGTCGGTGGTTGCTAAGCTGCGCCGGAAGATCGACATTGGGAAGGAGCGTCCGGCGCCTGACGCCGGACGGATCGAGTGGGGCCCTGCAATGAAGATTTCCGACCGCGACGTGTTGCTGGTGATCGACGTGCAGAACGACTTCTGTACCGGCGGAGCGCTCGCCGTTCCCAGTGGCGAGAAGGTCGTCCCTGCCATCAACCGGATCGCCCAGAAATTCGCCAATGTGGTGCTGACCCAGGACTGGCATCCGAGCGACCATGTCTCGTTCGCGTCGAACCATGCGGGCAAGCAGCCGTTTCAGGTCATCGAGCTCGACTACGGCACGCAGGTGCTATGGCCGCCGCATTGCGTGCAAGGCACGGCGGGCGCCGAATTTCATCGCGATCTCGACGTGAAGCGGGCAAGCCTCGTGGTGCGCAAGGGCTTTCGCCGTGGCATCGATTCCTATTCGGCGCTGTTCGAGAACGACCATCGGACGCCGACCGGACTGCTTGGCTATTTGCGCGAACGCGAGCTGAAGACCGTCTTTGTCGCCGGTCTGGCGCTGGACTTCTGCGTCCGCTTCTCGGCGGAGGATGCGCGTAAGGCGGGGTTGGAGGTGGCCGTCATCGAGGATGCCTGCCGTGGCATCGATCTCGACGGCTCGGTGGCCGCGACCCATCAGAGTTTCAGGGACCGCGGCATCGCTGTCGCCAGCCTCGAGGCGTTTCTGTGAGGATATAGAGGTAGCCATGGTGGAGAGGACCGCCAAACAGCCACGTGGACCAGGGCATGCCCCTGACGATCCACGGCTGTGGCCGTTTGCGGCGGCGCAGCTCGCCATGGATGCCTGTTTCTGGTGGCTGGAGCGCGGACCCGCGAAGCAGGGTGAGAGCAGCCTGCCATGGACGACGCCCAACAGCGTTGCCCTCGAGCTCGCAACGATGCAGCTGCGCGACTGCTCGCGGACCCGGTCCGGCCAGCCGGCGCTGGTCTGCGCCCCCTATGCGCTCCATCGCGCCCTGATCGCCGATTTCGCGCCAGGCCATAGCGTGCTGCAGTCGCTGCAAGAAGGCGGTGTCGACAGGGTCTATGTCACCGACTGGCGGTCGGCCACCCCCAGCATGCGCTATCTCTCGATCGACAGCTATCTCGCCGACCTCAACGTCGCCATCGACGAGATCGGTGCGCCGGTCGATCTCGTCGGCCTTTGCCAGGGCGGATGGCTGTCGCTGCTCTACGCGGCGCGCTTTCCAGCCAAGGTGCGGCGGCTGGTCCTGGTCGGTGCTCCCGTGGACTTGTCGATCGATTCCTCGCTTTCCCGCCTCGCGCGCAACGCGCCCGAGCTGGTCTACGACCAGCTCGTCTCGCGCGGCGGCGGCAATGTCAGCGGCGAGGAGATGTTGCACTTCTGGTCCAAGGCGCCTGATAGCGACGATATCGCAGCGGCATTGCAGCGGGATCTCTCGGATGAGCAGGGTGCCGCGCTGCTCGCGCGCTTCGACCGCTGGAACGCCGAGACGCTCAATCTGCCGGGCACTTACTATCTCGAGATCGTCAACGGAATTTTCCGGGAGAACCGGATTGCCGGGGGCAGTTTCGTCGCGCTCGGCCGCCCGGTTCATCTGAAGGACGTCAAGACGCCAATCTTCCTGCTGGCCGGGCTCGACGACGATGTGGTGCCGGCGGCGCAAGCGCTCGCCACCGCCGGGCTTGTTGGCACACCGCCAGCCTTCATTGCGGCGGCCTCCGAGCCGAGCAATCATCTTGGACTGTTCATGGGCGCGCGCACCCACGCGCATGCCTGGCGCCGGATCGCCGGGTGGCTGCGCGACGATCTGCCCGGCGTGCTGGCTCGCAGCGCCTGAGCTCGCCGGCGCCGGGCGGGCCGCGCTGCAAGTCCGTTATGCATGCCGGCGGATGGCTCGCACGGGACCCGGTCGATGGGCTACATAGGATCCGGGGCTGAACGGCTTCGCCAGCGAAGAGATTGAAGAGATTTAAGGGTACGGCGCTCGATGACTTTCCACTCGATCTACGCTCACGGATTTGCGCGCGTGGCGGCCTGTGTCACCACGTCCCATGTCGCCGACCCCACGGCCAACGCCAGGGCTGTCCTGGCAGCGGCCGATGCCTGCCACGAGCAGTCGGCGGCGGTCGCGGTTTTCCCTGAGCTGTGCCTGTCCGGTTATGCGATCGAGGACTTGGTCAAGCAGGATCCGCTGCTCGATGCCGTCGAGCGCGGGCTCGCCGCGATCGTTGAAGCGTCCGCGGGGCTGATGACGGTCCTGATCGTCGGGGCGCCGCTGCGCTTTGGTCATCGCATCTACAACTGCGCTGTCGTCATCCATCGCGGCAACGTCCTCGGCGTGGTGCCGAAATCTTACCTGCCGACCTACCGCGAGTTCTACGAGGGACGGCATTTCGCCTCCGGCGCCGGCATCGCCGGCGAGACGATCGCCTTCGGCGGCCTGCAGGCCCCGTTCGGCGTGGATCTCCTGTTCGCCGCCGAGGACGTCCCGGGCCTCACCATCGGCGTCGAGATCTGCGAGGACATGTGGATCCCGGTGACGCCGGCTTCGGAGCTCGCGCTCGCGGGTGCGAGTGTTCTGATCAATCTTTCCGGGAGTCCGATCACGATCGGCCGTGCGCGCTCGCGCGCACTGCTGTGCCAATCGACGTCAGCGCGCTGCCTCGCGACCTACGTCTATGCGGCTGCCGGGGCAGGGGAATCGACCACGGATCTCGCCTGGGACGGCCAGACCTCGATCTTCGAGAACGGCGTGCTGCTGGCCGAGGGCGAGCGATTCCGCCAGGGCGGGCAGATCACGCTGGCCGACGTCGATCTCGACCTGCTCAGGCAGGAACGCGCCCTGATGGGAACGTTCGACGACAACCGGCGGCAGCGCGAGGCCTTTTACCGCAAGGTGACATTCGCGCTGAAGCCGCCAGCCGCTGACATCGGCTTCCTGCGCAAGGTCGAGCGCTTTCCGTTCGTGCCGAGCGACGAGAGCCTGCTCGAGCAGGATTGCTACGAGGCCTACAACATCCAGGTCGCCGGGCTGGTGCAGCGCATGCGCGCGACTGGTACCAAGCGCGTCGTGATCGGCGTATCCGGCGGGCTCGATTCCAGCCATGCACTGATCGTGGCCGCCAAGGCGATCGATCTGCTCGGCCTGCCGCGCGAGAACATCCTGGCCTACACCATGCCGGGCTTTGCCACCGGCAGCGAGAGCAAGACCCATGCGCTGGCACTTATGCAGGCGTTGCGGACGAGCTGGCAGGAGCTCGACATCCGCAGCACCGCAACCCAGATGCTGAAGGACATCGGTCATCCCTTCGGCAAGGGCGAGAAGGTTTACGACGTCACCTTCGAGAACGTGCAGGCGGGCCTTCGGACGGACTACCTGTTCCGGCTCGCCAACCATCACGGCGGCATCGTCATCGGCACCGGCGATCTCTCCGAGCTTGCGCTCGGCTGGTGCACCTATGGTGTCGGCGACCAGATGGCGCACTACAACGTCAATGCGGGCGTGCCGAAGACGCTGATCCAGCATCTGATCCGCTGGGTGATCTCCTCCAAACAGTTCAGCGACGACGTCAATCGGACGCTTGGCGCGATCCTTGTGGCCGAGATCTCGCCGGAACTCGTACCGGTCGAGGCCGGCGAGAAGCCGCAGAGCACGGAAGCGTCCGTCGGGCCTTACGAGCTGCAGGACTTCAACCTGTTCTACACGCTGCGCTTCGGCATGCGGCCGTCCAAGATCGCCTTCATGGCTTTCCAGGCGTGGAAGGACGTCGCAAAGGGCGAGTGGCCGCCAGCATTCCCGAATGATCGGCGCAAGGCCTATGATCTGCCGGAGATCCGCCGCTGGCTCGAAGTGTTCCTGCGCCGCTTCTTCGCGTTCAGCCAGTTCAAGCGCTCGGCCATGCCGAACGGGCCGAAGGTCTCGGCCGGCGGCTCGCTGTCGCCGCGCGGCGACTGGCGTGCGCCGTCGGATTCGAGTGCGGCCGCTTGGCTTGAGGATCTCGAACGGAACGTGCCGGACTGATCGGCGCGGCCGATCGGCATTGTTGGGAGGCGATCGATGTCGGCCGGAGATGGGGCGCAAACGAGCGAGGAGGCCAAGGTCATCAACGGCCTCTACATCTTCGACATCGAAATGCGTGATGGCAAGCGCGGGCGGGCGAGAGGCGTGGTCGTGCTCTGCGAGGGCCGTATCATGGGCGGCGACAGCTACTTCTACTACACCGGCAGCTACAGTTTCCGGAACGGCAAGTGGCGTGGCGACTTGGTCGTCAATCAGCACACCGAGGCGGTCGGCAGGACGCTTGCATTCGGCGGCAGGGAGGTCACCTGCGGCTTTTCCGGCGACTATTTCCCCGGCGGTGCGGAAGTCGAAGGCATGGCACTGGTCGGCAAGACCAGCGTGACGTTCACGGCGCGACTGACTCTCAAGGATGCGATGTGAGCGCGACCCGATCTACTCACTAACCGCTACGTTCCCGCTCAGGAACCTTCGCAACGACAGAACGTTCGCGTCTGTTGTTGAGGATTTTCGAGGAGAGGGACCATGCGTAAACACTTGATGCTATCGACTGCGGCCATCGGACTCATGCTCGCATCCGGATTCGCCTACGCTCAGGCGCCCGGTGAGCGAAGGGACGAGCCGAAACGAACCGAGGAACCCGCAAAGGGCGCTGCGCCACAGCGCGGTGGTCCGGCTCAAGAACGCGTTCAAGAGCGTGCGCAAGACGCTCAAGAGAGACTGCAGGGAGCGGGACGCGAGGACAACGGCGGCGCGGCCAAGCGCGAGGCCGACAACGACAAGCGCCAGCCGTCCCCTTCTGCCGGGCGCGATCAACCGAAGGCGAAGGATCAGGCACGAGACTCTCGCGAACCTTCACGCGATCGCAACCGCGAGGCTGAGAGCGCGAAGCCGGGACGCGACAGCGGCAAGAGCAGCGCGGAGACGAAGCAGGACAAGTCTGCGCCGCAGAAATCAACGGCCGAGTCTGAGAAGTCCAGGACCGCCCCAACTGCTCAGCAGAACGAGCGCAACCAGGCTCAGCCGCCGCGCAATGCTGCCGAGCAACAGCAGCCAGCGCAACAGACCAACCGGCCGGCCACCGCGACCGATACGAACCGGACGGCTCCGGCCAGCAATGCGCAGACCGCACCCGGCACATCGGGCACGCAGAGCAATCAAGCCAATCAAGCCACCCAGACCAACACGCAGGTCAATCAGCAGGCCCAGGTGACGACCGAGAAGCAGGTGCGGATTTCCGAAACGATGAGCCGCACACGCCTCGCGCAGCCGGAGCGCAATCTGAACATTTCGATCCGGATCGGCGAGACGATTCCGCCGCGCGTGCGTCTCCACCGGCTGCCGCCCGAGATCGTCTCGATCGAGCCCGAATATCGGGACTACGAATATTTCGCAACGGACGACGAGGTGGTCATTGTCGAGCCCCGGACGCATCGCATCGTCAGCCAGGTGCCCCGCGATCCGTCGCGGGCGCGTGCACAAATGGGCGGCAGCGCCTCGTCGAGCATGGCGGCGGCCGGCGGAAGCCCTTTGAACTGCCAGATCATGCGGCGTGACGCTTCGGGCAATGTGGCCCAAGCGGAGCCCTCGACCGTTGGCTCAACTGCGCGCACCGATTCCTTGAGCGTGACGGTCCAGATGCCCGATGGCGGCTCGTCCGCGCCGATCGCGCTCGGCGCTCCCGCGGGCAACATCGTGGTCGCAACGCAAGGGCAGGGCGACTGCACGGTGACGATCGAGCCGCAGACGCGCTGATTGCGACGATGCTGAAACGACAACGCGCCGCCCGGCAGAAACCAGCCGGGCGGCGCGATTGCGTTCGATGTCGAAAGTTTCGAGGTCCGGAGTGCCTAGGAGTCCGGACCTCGTCACCTTGCCCCAGCCTTAGATCCCCCGCCCCATGTGGTCCCCCAACCCCGAGGTGCGCGATCAGAAGGTGATGCCTCTTGAAGTGCCGCCGATCGATGTTGCGCGATGTACGCGAGTCTGAATAGGATTGGAATCCGGATCACTACGGACACGATCGAACTTGCTGCTGCGGGAATCCGCAGATGCCTGCATTGACGGCAGCACCGCTGCTCAACATCGTTGCTTGCAATGCGCGGGATGTCCACATCTCGTCAGCGCCGCCGAAGACACATTCACGGGCCTGTCATTGAACTGGTCTAGCGCTGCTCCCGTCATCGCCGACGGTCAAGGAGCAAGCCATGTCGAAGCCGGTGCTGGGCGCCGCATTGTCCACCAAATCGATCCCCGCGCATCGCGACTGGCTTCTCGAACGGCAGCGCGATCTCGAGATCCAGGATTTTTTCCGCGCCGATCTGCTCGACAGCGATTGGCGGAGCACGGCGGGCGAGATCAAGCAGATGCTTTCCGGCCATTCCGGTCGGCTCGGCATCCACGGCCCGTTCTGGGGTTTCAAGATCGACAGCCACGATCCGATGATCCGCCAGGCGGTGACCAAGCGCCTGCTTCAGGGGCTGGATGCCGCCGAGTTCCTCGGCGCGACGCAGATGGTGATCCACTCGCCGTTCACGACGTGGGACCACAACAATCTCGACCTGTATCCCGAGAACCGCGGCAACATCGTCGAACGCGTCAAGGCGACGCTCGCCGAGGTGATTGCGCGCGCTGAAACCATCGGCTGCGAGATCGTCATCGAGAACATCGAGGACAAGGATCCGCGCGACCGCGTGCGCCTCGCCAGGGCGCTCGAAAGCAGCAAGGTCCGCGTCTCGCTCGACACCGGGCACGCCAACTACGCGCATGTCTCCACCGGCGCGCCGCCGGTCGACTACTATGTCGAGACCGCCGGTGACATGCTGACCCATGTGCACCTCCAGGACACCGACGGCTTTGCCGACCGACACTGGGCCCCGGGCGAAGGCAATATCCCGTGGGTGGCCGTGTTCCGTGCCCTGGGCCGTCTGACGTCAAATCCGCGGTTGATCCTCGAGCTCCGCAATCACGACGACGTCCGCACCGGCGCAGCCCATCTCGCCGCGCTCGGCCTCGCCGAATAGCCGTCATCACAAAGGCAGGGTCATCATCATGAGCAAGCTCACCCGTCGCAGCATCCTGAAATCCGGCGGCGTTGCCGCAAGCACGCTGCTGCTCCCGCGCTTTGCGATCGCGCAAGGCGACAACCGTCCGTCGGTCACGATCGCCGTGCAGAAGGTCACCAACTCGAACGTGCTCGACGTGCTGCGCGAGCAGTCCAATGTCGGCGAGCGCGTATTCTTCTCCTCGATCTGGGAAGGCCTGATCTCCAAGAACTGGCGTGGCAATCTCGAAGCCGTGCCCGGCCTTGCCACCGAATGGCGCCGCATCGACGATCAGACCGTCGAGGTGAAGCTGCGCCAGGGCGTCAAGTTCCACAATGGCGACGAGCTGACGGCGGACGACGTCGTCTTCACCTTCAGCCGCGAACGCATGTTCGGCGAGACCGAGGCCAAGAACCGCTCCACCATCAAGGCGTTCGAGAAGATCCCGACGCCGCGGCCGGGCAAGGAGCTGCCGCCGGATGTGCCGGCCGTCGCCCGCCGCATCTGGCCGGACCTCGTGCGCGTCGATGCCGTCGACAAGTATACCGTGCGCTTCTACAACGCGACGCCCGACGTCACCATCGAGGGCCGGCTGTCGCGCTACGGCTCCGACATCATGAATCGCCGCGCCTGGGATGAGTCCGCGAGCTATCTCGACTGGGCGCGCAAGCCTGTTACCACCGGCCCCTACAAGGTCGTCGAGCTCAAGCCCGACGTCTCGCTCACGCTCGAAGCCCACGACGAATATTGGGGCGGCCGTCCGCCGCTCAAGCGCATCCGCTTCCTCGAAGTGCCTGAAGTCGCGAGCCGCATCAACGGCCTGTTGTCGGGCGAATACCAGTTCGCCTGCGACATCCCGCCGGACCAGATCGCCGGCATCGAGAAGAATGCCGCATTCGAAGTGCAGGGCGGCACCATCCTCAATCATCGCCTGACCGTGTTCGACAAGAACCACGCCCAGCTCGCCAATCCGCTGGTGAGGCGCGCGTTCACCCATGCGATCGACCGCCAGGCCATCGTCGACAGCCTGTGGGCCGGCCGCACCCGCGTGCCGAAGGGCCTGCAGTGGGAATTCTACGGCGACATGTTCAACGCCGACTGGAGCGTGCCCGCGTATGATCCCAAGCTTGCGCAGGATCTGCTCAAGCAGGCCAACTACAAGGGCGACCCGATTCCCTATCGCCTGCTCAACAACTACTACACCAACCAGGTCGCGACCGCGCAGATCCTGGTCGAGATGTGGAAGTCGGTCGGCCTCAACGTGCAGATCGAGACCAAGGAGAACTGGTCGCAGGTCATGGAGCGTGGACCCGCGCGCGCCGTCCGCGACTGGTCGAACTCGGCCGCGTTCAACGATCCCGTGTCCTCGCTGGTCGCCCAGCACGGGCCGAACGGCCAGCAGCAGCAGATCGGCGAATGGACCAATGCCGAGCTGAACAAGCTTTCCGAGTTCCTGGAGACCTCGACCGACCGCGCGGCGCGCAAGAAGGCGTTCCGCCGCATGCTGGAGATCGCCGAGCGCGAAGACCCCGCCTACACGGTGCTGCACCAGAACGCGACCTTCACCGCCAAGCCGAAATCGATCAAGTGGAAGGCATCTCCCGCCTTCGCGATGGATTTCCGCGCCGGCAATTTCGAGGCCTGACGTGCCGCAGCTGGTCAGCATTGCAGGCCTGAGCGTCGCCTTCAGCGGCGTGCCGGTCCTGCGCGGCGTCGATCTCACCTTGGAGAAGGGCGAGGCCCTCGGCCTCGTCGGCGAGTCCGGGTCGGGCAAGTCGGTCACATGGCTCGGCGCGCTGGGCCTCCTGCCGCGCCATGCGCAGGTCTCCGGCTCGGTGCGGCTCGAGGGACGAGAGATCCTCGGCGCGTCGGCCGCCGAGCTCGATCGCGTGCGGGGCGGACGCATTGCCATGATCTTTCAGGATCCGGCGAGCGCGCTCAACCCGGTGCTGACCATCCGCAAGCAACTCTGCGAGGCGCTGGCGCTGCATCGTGATCTCCAAGGTAACGCCGTGAAGGCGGAAGCGCGACGGCTGCTCGATCTCGTCGGCATTCCCGACGCGGTGCGGCGGTTAGAGGCCTATCCGCACGAATTCTCCGGCGGCCAGATCCAGCGCATCATGATCGCGATGGCGCTCGCCGGAAATCCCGATCTCCTGATCGCGGATGAGCCGACCACGGCGCTAGACGCCACCATCCAGGCCCAGATCCTGGAGCTGCTCTCGACGGTCCGCCGCGAGCTCGGCATGGCGATGGTGCTGATCAGCCACGATCTCGGCGTCGTCGCCGAGAATTGCGACCGTGTCGCGGTGATGTATGCCGGCCGCATCGTCGAGCAGGCGCCCAGCAACCAGCTCTTCGCCGATCCCGTGCATCCCTATGCGCAGGGTCTGATCGGCGCGCTGCCGCCGCTCGATGGACCACGGCGGCGTCTCACCGCCATTCCCGGGACGGTGCCTGATCCGGCGCACATGCCGAGCGGCTGCGCCTTCGCGCCGCGCTGCACGCTGGCGGCCGAGCCGTGCGGCCTTGCCGCTCCCAGCCTGGCGCCGATCGCGGATGACCGCAGCGTCGCCTGCATCCGCGCCGAGACCTCGCGCCGCGCGCTGCTTGGGGTCGCGGCTGAATGAGCCCGCCGCTCGTCGAGGTGTCTGCGATCTCGCGCAGCTATGCCATGCGCTCCGGAATGTTCGGCCGCAGCACGGCCGTGCACGCGGTCGATGGCGTGTCGCTCACGATTGCCAAGGGCGAAACGCTGGGTCTCGTCGGCGAGTCCGGCTCGGGCAAGTCGACCACGGGGCGCATCGTGCTCGGCCTCGAGCCGCCCGATAAGGGCGAAGTGCGCTTCCAGGGCAAGCCGATGGCTGCAGCCGGGACGGCCGCCTGGCGCGCGCAGCGGGCACGCATGCAGATGATCTTCCAGGATCCGCTCGGCGCGCTGGACCGGCGCCTGCCGGTGGCGACGCAAATCCGCGAGCCGTTGGACATCCATGGCCTCGGCACGCCCGCCGAGCGCGAGGAGCGCGTCCGCGAGTTGCTGCGCGCCGTCGAGCTGGCGCCGGCGCATGGTGCGCGCTATCCGGGCGCACTGTCCGGCGGCCAGCGCCAACGTATCGTGCTGGCGCGGGCGCTCGCCACCAGACCTGATTTCCTGGTCTGCGACGAGCCGGTCAGCGCGCTCGACGTCTCGATCCAGGCACAGGTGGTGAACCTGCTCGCCGATCTTCAGGCCCGGCTGTCGCTGACGCTGCTGTTCATCAGCCACGATCTGCGCGTCGTCAGGCAGATCAGCAATGTCGTCGCCGTGATGTATCTCGGCCGCATCGTCGAGATCGGCAGCGCCGACGACCTGTTCGCGCGGCCCGAGCATCCCTACACCCAGGCGCTGGTCTCCGCATCGCCGGCACCGGGCCGCCGCAGCGCGGGCCGCATCGTGCTGTCGGGCGATCCGCCGAACCCGGCGGCACGGCCGAGCGGCTGCGCTTTCCATCCGCGGTGCCCGCGTGCCATCGCGCGCTGTGCGAGCGAGGTGCCGACACTCGCGGCCGTCGGCGGCAACAGGCAGGTCGCCTGCCATCTCGTCACCGGCGCTGCGACACGGGACGCCGCCTGATGGGACGTTATTTCGCCATTCGGATCGGGCGCGCGGCGCTGACGATCGTGCTCGTCGTCACCTTCGCCTTCGTCGTGTTGCGGCTGTCAGGCGATCCCGCGCTAATGATCCTGGGGCCGGAAGCGCCGCCCGAGGTGCTGGCCGCCTTCCGCAAGGCCTGGGGCCTCGATGATCCCATCTGGTTCCAGTATCTCGACTATTTTAGCGCCATCGCCAAGGGCGAGCTCGGCCGCTCCATGCGCGACGGGCGGCCTGCGATCGAGCTCGTGCTGGAGCGCATCCCGGCCACGCTGGCGCTGACCTTGCCGGCATTCTTCTTCAAGGTCGCGCTCGGCGTTCCCGCCGGCATCTACGCCGCGCTGCATCGTGGCTCGGCGATCGACCGCGCCGTGATGATGACGGCGGTCGCCGGCTTCACGGTGCCGAGCTTCGTGCTGGCGCTGCTGCTGGTGCTCGTCTTTGCCGTGCAGCTCGGCTGGCTGCCGTCAGGCGGGCAGGACAGCTGGCGCCACGCCATCCTGCCGATCGCAACCCTCAGCCTTGGCGGCGCTGCGGTGCTGGCGCGCTTCACCCGCAGCGCGATGCTGGAGGTGCTTGGGCAGCCCTATATCCGCACTGCCTCGGCCAAGGGCGTGCCGTGGCGAAGGGTGGTGACGTCGCATGCGCTGCCGAATGCGGCGATCCCGACCGTCACCATTTTGGGCTTCATGGTGGGCACGCTGATCGCCGGCGCGGTGGTGGTGGAGAGCGTGTTTGCCTGGCCGGGGGTAGGGCGGCTTCTCGTCGTTGCCGTTGCCAACCGCGACCTCGCGGTCGTGCAATGCATCCTGTTGCTGGTCGCGATGACCATGGTGACGTCCAACCTGATCGTCGACTTCCTCTACGGCTTCCTCGACCCGCGGCTGCGCGCGAAAGGAGCCCACGCATGACCGACGCGACGCTGAAGGATACCGCGGTTAGTCGCCGTGTCAGCTTGCCGGCAATTCCAGTCTCCGTCGCGCTTGCGGTCGCCTGGATCATCGCGATGCTGGTGATCGCGGCTTTCGCCGAGAAGATCGCGCCTTACGGCTTCACCCAGCTCGACTTGCGCAACCGGCTGGCGGCGCCCGGCAATGCCGCGCACTGGCTGGGCACCGATGAGCTCGGCCGGGACGTGCTGTCGCGGCTGCTCGTTTCCATCCGCATCTCGCTGCTGATCGCCTTCGGCGCCACCGCGATCTCGGCAATCGTCGGCACCACGCTGGGCTTCCTCGCTGCGCATTTCCGCGGCGCCGCGGAGCAGCTCGTGCTGATGCTGACCGACTTCCAGGCTAGCATGCCCTTCCTGATCATGGCGCTGGCCGTGCTCGCCTTCTTCGGCAATTCGCTGCCCCTGCTGATTGGCCTGATGGGCCTGTTCGGCTGGGAGCGCTATGCCCGTATCGCCCGCGGCCTTGCCATCTCGGCCAATGCCCAAGGCTATGCGGCTGCGGTGCGCCAGTTGGGGGCGACGCCGTCGCGGATTTATCTCCGGCATATCCTGCCCAACATCGCCTCGACCCTGATCGTCTCGACCACGCTGGTCTTCCCCGAGGTGATCCTGATGGAGTCGGGCCTGTCCTTCCTGGGCCTCGGCGTGCAGCCGCCGATGACCAGCCTCGGCAACATGGTCGGCTATGGCCGGGAATACCTGACTAGAGCGCCCTGGATCATGCTGGCGCCGGCAACAACGATCGTGGTCACCACGCTGGCCGTCTCCGTGATCGGCGACTGGCTGCGCGACCGGCTCGATCCGACGCTGCAGTAGCATGAGAGGCGTCCGGCGGTTACGCGCCAGTGCGACACTCTCAGTCGTCGTCCCGGACAAGCGTAAGCGCAGATCCGGGACCCAAACCCACTGGCGGATGTGGTTGCGGGGACTTGGAGCGATCAGCTTCGCGCCCCTACCGCTCCCTGTGGGTATGGGTCCCGGATCGGCGCGCGCTCGAAGGCGCGCTTGTCCGGGACGACAACTGAAGGCGCGGCAGGAGCCCGCGCCGGGAGCAGGGGAGCCCTGTCCGCCCCAAGTTCCCGTTGCGCCCGCTCACCCCGTGCGCTATCCGGCCGGAAAGGCCTGAGGCGGCTCCACATTTTCCCGCCCGGCCCAAACCCGAGGACGGAAACCGCCATGCCAGCCTATCGCTCCCGCACCACCACCCACGGCCGCAACATGGCGGGTGCCCGCGGCCTCTGGCGCGCCACGGGCATGAAGGACGCCGATTTCGGCAAGCCGATCATCGCGGTCGTGAACTCCTTCACCCAGTTCGTGCCCGGCCATGTCCATCTCAAGGACCTCGGCCAGCTCGTCGCCCGCGAGATCGAGCAGGCCGGCGGCGTCGCCAAGGAGTTCAACACCATCGCCGTCGACGACGGCATCGCCATGGGGCACGACGGCATGCTCTACAGCCTGCCGTCGCGCGAGCTGATCGCCGACAGCGTCGAGTACATGGCCAACGCGCACTGCGCCGACGGCCTCGTCTGCATCTCCAATTGCGACAAGATCACGCCCGGCATGCTGATGGCAGCGCTCAGGCTCAACATCCCCGCCGTGTTCGTCTCGGGCGGCCCGATGGAGGCCGGCAAGGTCAAGCTGCAGGGCAAGACCAAGGCGGTCGACCTGATCGACGCCATGGTGGCCGCCGCGGACTCCAAGGTCAGCGACGACGACGTCAAGGTGATCGAGCGCTCGGCGTGCCCGACCTGCGGCTCGTGCTCCGGCATGTTCACCGCCAACTCCATGAACTGCCTGACCGAGGCGCTTGGGCTCGCGCTGCCCGGCAACGGCTCGGTGGTCGCCACCCATGCCGACCGCAAGCGCCTGTTCGTCGAGGCCGGCCACACCATCGTCGATCTGGTCCGCCGTTACTACGAGCAGGACGACGCCAGCGTGCTTCCGCGCAACATCGCCAACTTCAAGGCGTTCGAGAACGCGATGACGCTCGACATCGCCATGGGCGGCTCGACCAACACCGTGCTGCATCTGCTCGCGGCCGCGCATGAAGGGCAGGTGGCGTTCACCATGCAGGACATCGACCGGCTCTCGCGCCGCGTGCCCGTGCTGTGCAAGGTCGCGCCGTCGGTCGCCGATGTGCACGTCGAGGACGTGCACCGCGCCGGCGGCATCATGGGTATTTTGGGCGAGCTCGACCGCGCCGGGCTGATCGACACTTCGGTGTCGACCGTGCACGCGCCGACCATGAACGATGCGCTGGCGCGCTGGGACATCAAGCGCACCAAGAGCGAGACGGTGCGCACCTTCTACCGTGCTTCGCCCGGCGGCATCCCGACCCAGGTCGCCTTCAGCCAGGAGCGCCGCTACGACGAGCTCGATGCCGACCGCGAGAAGGGCGTGGTGCGCGACCTCGCACATGCCTTCAGCAAGGACGGCGGCCTCGCGGTGCTCTACGGCAACCTCGCGCAGGACGGCTGCATCGTGAAGACTGCCGGCGTCGACGCCTCGATCCTGAAATTCTCCGGCCCCGCGCGCGTGTTCGAAAGCCAGGACGCCGCGGTGGAAGGCATCCTGGGTGGCAAGGTCGTCGCCGGCGAGGTCGTGGTCATCATCTACGAAGGCCCGCGCGGCGGCCCCGGCATGCAGGAGATGCTGTATCCGACCAGCTATCTGAAATCGATGGGCCTCGGCAAAGCCTGCGCGCTCGTCACCGACGGCCGCTTCTCCGGCGGCTCATCCGGCCTGTCGATCGGCCATCTGTCGCCGGAAGCCGCCGAAGGCGGCAACATCGGTCTCGTGCGCAACGGCGACATCATCGCCATCGACATTCCGAACCGCAGCATCACGCTGGAGGTTTCCGACGAGGAGCTCGCCGGCCGCCGCGCAGCGGAAGAGGCGAAGGGCGATGCCGCCTGGCAGGCGACGGGCCGCAAGCGCAACGTCTCGACCGCGCTGCAGGCTTACGCCGCGCTCACCACCAGCGCCGCGCGCGGCGCGGTGCGCGAGGTCAAGCGCCGCTCGAATTGAGTGCGCGCTGCGTTTGCGCGGCGCAGATGGTCAACGAGTTCTGAACGGCCGGCGAAAGCCGGCTGTTCGCATTAAGGATGCCTCGACGAAGTTCGGCAGCCGAGGATTTTGCGGCGTATACTGCGGCACCTTCGCAAATCCATTTCGGGCAACTGGGGCACCACCACAATGTCTCGTACTTTCGCCGTCGTCTTCTCGACTGCCGTCGCCGCGGTTTCCATGACGGGCGCAGCTTCCGCCGGCTGCTACAATTGCTACACGCCGCCGCCCTGCACGACCTGCTATCAGCAGCAATACGTGCCACCGCAATACCGCACGGTCGACGAGACCGTGATGGTGTCGCCGGGCGCCGTGGTCGCGCACCGCACGCCGGCGCAGTACCGCACCGTGATGGTGCCGCAGACCGTGATGGTCGCGCCCCCGGGCGTCCAGTACCAGCGCATCCCCCCGCAATACGCCACGCGCCAGCGCGTCGAGATGGTCTCGCCGGACTATTCCTACTACGCCCCGGTGCAGATGGGCTGCGCGTCCTGCGGCTACTGAGCCGACACGGAAGAGCATCACGCGGCGCTCCCTCGGGGGCGCCGTTTTCTTTTCCGGTGCTGCTTCAGAGCGCGAACAGGCAGAACTTCCGTGATCGCCGCACAATCGGATCGTTGACACAGGTGCACCCGATCCGCAGGCCGCGGGAACAGCAACGCCGCCTGCTTGAAATATGGCAGGCGGCGTTGCTCCAGCCCCAGGGAGGGAAATGCAAAATCCCCGGTTGAAGATAGGTCTGCATGGCGCGTGCCAAGGTTCATGTGCCAGCCTGGGACAGCCATCGAGCCGCCTACCGGCTGCGAATTGACGGCTTTTGGTGGGGGGGGGCTCGCGTTTTCGGGGGATATGCGCATCATTTCCGTCGGCCGTTGGCGACGGCCGCATGTTGATCAGTCTCGATGATGCGACGACGATCTGTTCAAGAACGGGATTGCCTTGTTTCGGCTTGATCATGCGGGAGCGACGGCGCGGCCAGAACCAGACTATTCGTTCGCCTTGCGTTCAACGCCACCATTGGCTAAGTGCTTGAGCCCGCTGACGGGGAAGGGTGGCCGAGTGGTTTAAGGCACCGGTCTTGAAAACCGGCGTGCCCGCAAGGGTACCGTGGGTTCGAATCCCACCCCTTCCGCCAGTAAGCTGGCTTAAGCGATTGTTCTCATTTCATAAATTGCTCCTCATGGAGCTTCTGCCCTAGCGCCAGCCCTATCAGCCCTGTTGGCGTGGCATCTCTGCGACTTCCGCCAGCTTCAGGTGGAGGCGGGGGCGGCCTTATCGGCTGGAAGGTCGCCCGGATCGACGCGGCTCTGGCTAAACTGGGTACCAAACGTGGCGATTCGCCAGAGGATACAGACCCATGATGACCCAGTTGTGGTGTGTTGGGGACTGGCAGGCGGTCGATCAAGCACGCGATTGGTGCACCTCAGAGGGCCGCTAGGCAAATGCAACTTCCACTTCAACCACGCCTGAGCGATTACCGCGGCTCCGACCCAAAAAAGCGTCGGAAGGCCGATGAACACAACGCGATGGCGCAACGCGTCGTCGACCACATCAACACGCTCATCGCAAACGATCAGGCGGCGATGCAGCAGTACCTTTGGTACTCGGTTGCTCGCGACCTCAAACTGACCGTTGAACAAGTCGAATCGGCGGTCATGTACGGCGGGCACAATGGCATCACAGTCGGCGTGAGCGAGGAAGGCCGGCGTGCCCTGGCAGCGTACAAGAAATAGCCAGATGTTTTGGAATAAAATAACGCTGGCTGGCTATGCCACAGTGGTTTCCACCGTGGCTATTCTCATTTCCGCTGGCAGCCTGATCTACACCAAGCGATCTTATGATCTCAGTGTTGCGAAAGAACTGCGCGAGGTCCAAGAAAAGCAACCTGCCATCGACCTGCAGATCAGTCCACGCGGCCCCTCCGCTGCGGCTTTCGCACTTTCGATAATAAACCGATCCGAGACGAATATCGTTCCTCTCAGCATGAGAGTAGAGCATTCCTTCGAAGCAGGTGATCTGTACCTTTCCAGCGGTCAACAAAGCCTCGATAAACTCTCATCCACGCTGGACCTGCAGTCGCTCGGCGTCATCGGTCCGAAAGCCTCTGCGAAGCTCAATGGAATCCTAGCCGGAGCAACCGATGGCAAGTCGGATAGTTTGACGCCCGGGCTCGAACTGCACTTCACGTTTCACCTTCGCTACGGTGATCAAGCTGATACAATCGGAACAATCGATGTAATCAGAAGGATCTTGCCGGCGGTCACCGATCGTCTACATCCGACGCCGGAAATGTTCCTTTCTGTGGTCCAGGAAGCTCAGCGCAAAGCCCGTCAGAGAGAATTCCTATATTTTCTCGCTCAAATCGTTTTGGCGGTTGTCGCGATTTCTGTAGCACTGGTCATTGTTCTTCGTCGTTTGCGACAAGCAAGATCTTCCAAAACAGAGCGAGCGGGAGATTAGAGAGGCCCGTGAGATGGGTCGTACGGATGTTCAAAGCGACGTCTCACTGCAGAGAGTTCGAATGCCTTCCCACCACGAGATGCCGCAGCCGTTGGGAATTTTCGCCGGAGAGCAACTCATCCGGGCGCACGAATACCTCGATGCTTTTGAACGGCTGGCAAATACGCCCGAGCCGCGACCTCTCTATCCAATGTACTTCCTCTTGGCGCACTCGATCGAGCTATTCCTCAAGTCATATTTGGCGGCGCGCCAAATCACCAAGAAGGTCTTGATGCGAAGGGATGTCCGTCACAACCTCATCGCACTTCTCGATTTATGTGAAGCCCACCACCTGCCCGTGATTGCGGATCTGCGCATCTACCTTGCTAGCATTCAAGAAATGAATGGCGATCACGATTTTCGGTATGTCACGAACTACAATCTGACGGTGCCTTCACCTGCCCATTGCATCGGGATCGTTCGCAGGCTTGAGTTGGTCATCTCTCCAATCGTCGACCAAGCTCGCATGGAATCCACCATTAAGCATGCCGCCGCGACGCGACACCTCAAAGGGCAGAAAATTCGCTGGTCAGACTAGCTCGACGATCGCATGCGAAGGGGTTCGCACAAGAATTTGCTTGTTACCAGCTATCGCGCGCTCCAATTCTATGGTTGTTTGCCGCCGTCCAAAACAAGTTGCCGATGATCATGAACCCCCCAGTGTGGGGGTGGAGGCAATGTTATGGACGACCAACCGAAGCCCGCAGTATCGCGGCAGATTGCGCCCTTAGAGCCACAGTACCTCACCCCCCTGGCACTCACGATCGCTGAAGCGTGCCAAGTTGCGAGGATCGGCCGCAGCAATCTTGGCGTAGCCATTCAGAGCGGCGCCCTTCGCGCGCGCAAGCTCGGCATCAAGACTTTGATCTTACGGAGCGACTTGCTCGCGTGGCTGGAAAGCCTTCCGTTCGCATCATCTGGTGATGCAAACACCGGGGCAACTCGCACCCCAACTGAGACGGCCGCCGCGCCTCCGTCCAAACGGCGACTGGTGGCTGCCGGGGCACAATCGCATCATGGGCGGCCTTGAAATGACTGCACCGACACAGCAATACACAAACGATGGGCAGACCACGCTTGCCGCCGGCATCACTCCAGCCTCACTTGCTTTGAGCGTGGCAGCCGGCACCGGGGCACTGTTCCCCAACCCGAACGTCGGCAACCAGTTCTTTCTTGTTACCCTAATCGATGAAGCGACCGGCGGCATCAAGGAGATTGTCCGCTGCACGCAGCGTGTCGGCGACATCATGACCATCGTGCGCGGGCAGGAGGGGACCGATCCCGTCGCATGGAGCGCGGGTGATCTGGTCAAGATGCTGCTGACCGCCGGCACCATGGAAAACATGATCCAAATCCCCCAGGCGCAGGCGCAGACGTTCAAGTTTGCGCAGGACACCGGTGGCGTGAACAGCGTGGTGGTCGCCCTCAGCCCGGCTGTGACGACGCGCATTCAGGGTCTTGAGATCAACGTCAAGATCGCGGCCAACAACATGGGCGATTCCACGCTCAACCTTGGTGCAGGCTCCATTCAGATCGTCAACCCGGATGGGAGCGCGCTCGGTTCGGGCGCGCTCGTTGCCGGAGGTGTTGCGACCTTCATCGACACCGGCAGCGGTCCCTACCAGCTCATCTCCGCCTCGCAGGAATTGCAGACCGTTTCGGGGCTTGCGACCACGGGACAGATCCAATGGCGTCCGACGAACGAACTCGTCTCGGGCTGGGTGAAGGCCAACGGCGGTACGGTTGGCAACACCGGCTCGGGCGCGTCGCTCTTGGCCGGCGCTAGCGCATCTAACCTCTTCGCGTGGTGCTGGAACAATTTCTCGAACACGCAATGTCCGGTGCAGGACAGCGCGGGCAACCCGGTCGCGCGCGGCGCGAACGCGGCGGCCGACTTCGCCGCCAATCGTCGCATCGTCGTCATCGACCTGCGTGGCATCGCCATGGTCGGCTATGACGGCGGCTCGGGAAAACTGACCGGCGTCCCCGTTGTCTCCGGCGGCGTCTCGACGCCGGGCTCGATCGTCGGCGAGAACCTGCACATACTCACGGCGGGCCAGATCCCCACGATCACGGCGAACGGGACGAACACCATCAACGTGGCATCGTCACGTGGCGACTTCGGCTACGGCGTCACATCGTCTGCGACGGGCGGCGGCGACTTCCCTTTCAACCCGGTCGTCGCCTACACGCAGGTCGTCTCAAGCGGATCGAACAACATCGCGGTGACGTCGAACAATACGGGTGGCCAGTCGCACAACAACGTCGGGCTCGCCATGATCGCAAACCCGCTCGTGAAGCTCTGAGGTAAGACAATGATGACCCACAAGATTCCGAAGTCCTTTCTCCAGATCGCCAAGGATCGCGGCGTCATCGTCGACGTCCCCAGCGACGTCACGCGGTTTCTTGGCGAGATCAATGCGTGGTTCGAGCGCGAGCGGGAGGTGAAGGCACAGCCGGTGCTGCCGCCGAAGCCGCAGTGGCACGATTACGAGAACGCCGAAGATCCTGCCGCCGAATGGGGGAAGGCCAACGCCAATTGGTCGCAGCTCGCACGCCATCACAAAGATCCATTCCCGCGCCCGTCGGCGCATCCTTACGTCGAGGCGTCGGTCCGCTATGACGAGGCGGCTGGGAAATTCGTCGAGGACTATGAGATCGTCGATGACGGCCCGACGCCGGATCAGATCTTGGCAGCGAAGAAAGCCGATCTGATCGCCAAGATCGAGGCGGCCGAGGTGGCGGCGCGCGATGCCGTCGCGCTTCCGTCCGGCAAGCAGCGGCTCGAAGCGCTAACGGTGTCGGTCATCGCGGCCACCGACAAGGCGTTTGTGGACAAGCTGATCAAGGACACCGCACCGGCCGATCTGGCCAAGCTCAATGTAACAGCTCTCGTCGAGAACAATCGCTCCGACGAGCAGAAGGCGTTTCTGGCCGACCAGGCGGCGCGCGAAGCCAAGCTGGCCAGGATCGATGAGACCGCTGCGATTGCCATGTCGTCGGTTGAGGACCTGACGGTCGGCAACGTCGACTCGTTCGAAATTCCATCCTTCGAGCATTAGGGCACACGCAGTGCCGCAGGCCCTGCGCGCCACTCCGATGTTGGGGCATAGGTTGGGGCAGGGACGCCACATCTGCGATTTTCTGCACAATTCCGCAGCTTCGTGGCGGATACCGTTTCCGCCGCTCCGTCGCCAGCGCGCGCTTAGGATTTTTTTTCTGAGCGCATGGCCAGCAATCGCATCGAATTTCATGAGCGAAATCAGCGTTTCGGACATTCCTATTAGGCGCTTGTCTGTAAGTGGTCGACTGAGGGCTCGCGCGCTATTGCGAAACGAGATTCGGTAACCGAAAAAGAGAAACGCCCGCCAAGCTGTGAACCTTGGCGGGCGCTGAAGAAACTGAGGAGCGATGAACGCGCACCTCGAACAGCCGGAATCATTGCAGCACGCGCGATGAAAAGGCAAGCGCGTTCGTCGTTCCTTGATATCGAAATCGAAGGGACACTATGTCGACGAAACGCAGTGAATTTTTCATCCAGAAACTCCAGTGGCACAGCGCGCTGATCGCGCGGCTGAAAGGCGACGCGCTCGCCCTGCATGTCGCAATGGCGATCGGCGAGCATCTGAACAGCGCCACCGGCGAGACGTTCGTCGGCTACCAAAGGATCGCCGATCTATGCGGCCTTTGCCGCAGGAGCGTTGAGCGCGCCGTACGCCGTCTTATGAGACTGGGGCTCTTGGCCGTGCAGAAGGTGCGCGGACGTCGCAGCAACACCTACCGCATGACAACCGAGGGGGAAGAAGGCCGGCGCGAACACGACTGCACAGTCGCAAAGCCGCCTCGCGAACACGACTGCGCAGCCGCCCTAACCTTGTTAGAACAGGATTCTAACCTTGATAGTGAAGATACCATTGGTCTCGCAGCGGACGCTGCGGACGCGAACTCTTTTGATCGACCGCAGAAGGTTGCGGCAAGACCGATCGCTGCCAAGCCCCTTCCTTCGTCCAGCCACCGCAACCCGCGGATCTTCCGGCAGAGCCAAGTGGAGGCGGCGGTTGCGTGGGAAGAGCTGCGGCGCATGGACTGGCCAAGCGCCTGGGGCGACGACGAGTTGACCCATTGGCACGCGCTGCTTCGCGAGGGGCACGCTGCTGACGATATCGTCGACACCGCTGCGGTCTTTCTCAGCGAGCCCCCTTTCGGGGACGTGCCATCGCTTGGCGATTGGCTGGCGTCCTTCGAGATCTATCTGAAGGAAGCGACCGACGACGCGATCGCGCTGCCGCCGATGCCGCGCGTCCCCTCGACCGCGCCACACGCACTACCAATGGAACGCCGCGCAAATGTCTGATCTGAGTACTTCAATGTTGGCCCGACGCGTGACCGCGGCACGCTATGGCGCCGATCTCGCCGCTCTAAACAAATGAGGTTTTGAAAATGCGCTATTACCGGATTGAGATCGATGGCGGCCCGGTCTTCACGAGCCACAATGCCCAGGGACAGAACGATCGCGGCGCGCTTCAGGTTGAGTTGGACATCCCAGTCGCCGCCTTTGCGAACCCGGGCAACGCGGGCGCCTTCGTGAAGGTGTGGGGCGTTCCGCTCTCAATGATCAGCCAATCAAAGAACCTGACCCGGAAGCGCATCAAGGTGTACGGCGGTTTCAAGCAGGGCTTACCGCTTGCCAAGCCGCAGCAGTCCGGCCTTCTCGTGCAGGGCTGGGTCTATCAGGCGTTCGGAAACTGGCAGGGCACGGACATGAGCCTCGATCTCATCATCCAAGCCGGACCGCCCCCGGCAGATGACAAGCCTCTCGACTATCCGAAGAACATCTCGCTCATCTGGACGAAGGGACAGAACCTCGGCGAGGCCATCAAGAATGCGCTTTCCCCGGCGTTCCAGGGCTACACGTTCAACATCAACGTCTCACCGAATCTGACCGCGCTCGAAACTCAGAGTGGCCGCTACGGTTCGTTGTCGGTTATCGCGCAGTTCGTCAGCGAGCACAGCAAGGTAATGATCAACGATCCCAACTATTCCGGCGTCGACATCACCATCACTGGCAACACGATCAGCGTGTTCGACAATTCAGCGTCGCCGAGAGTGAAGCAGATCACGTTCAGCGATCTCATCGGCCAGCCCACATGGATTCAGGCGCCATCGATTGCGTTCAAAACCATGATGCGCGCGGACTTGAAGGTCGGCGACGAAGTGCAGATGCCGAAGACGCTGATCACGAATTCGCAGCAGGCCATGTCGTCGTTGATCAACCAGAACGCCGCGCAGCAGGGCGCCTTCATCCTTTCATCCATGCACCACATCGGCAACTATAAGCAGCCCGACGGCTATAGCTGGGTGACCGAATTCAACGCCTTCCCGAAGCAGACGCAGAGCGCGAAGTGAAATGGCCCCGACGCATGGAGGCATAATGCGCCGGGGCCGTGGCTGATCGAGTACATCCGTCGCTCAGCCGTACAAAAAGACCGCCCACCGGCGGGACGCGATGGGCGGTCTGGACGCTGACAACCACTGTCAGGAGATTTTCAGCGCGGTGATCATACCAACATGTGCGCAGATAGATCAACCTGCGAGGGTAACAAGGGATGTTCACAGCCAAATTTTGGCTTTCCAATAATCCGATGTAAGTTTCGATCCGTCAGGGACACCACAAACCACGAAGGAAAAATCAGATGACCCCCGAAGAACTCTTGAAGGCTATCGCGGAAGTCGCCGACGGCCTGCGCACCGACATGGCGGTGATAGGCAAGAAGTGCGACGCGATCGGCGCGAGGCACGACGAGCTGAAGCAGCTCAAGTCCGATGGCAAGAAGAAGGATGATGTCGACGACGCCACAATGGCCCAGCGCACCGCTGCCGACTCCGTTGATCCCGCCGCGTTCGCCGCGCTGACCCAGAGTGTTGCGGACCTGAAGCGGCGGCAATCGCGCCCGATGGCCGATCTGAACAAGTTCGCCGACGCGCAGGCCAAAGCCGATAGCGTGATGCGTGCGTTGGGCAGCGCAGCCGAACCGCCAATGGCCGGCGAAGATCTCGTGGCGTACAAAATTCGTACGCACAGGAAGATGCAGCCGCACTCACCGCGCTGGAAGGGAGTGGACTTACAGATCATTGCGGCAGACCAAGTCGCGCTCGACATCGCGCTCGATGGCATCCGCGCCGATGCGATGGCGGCCTCGATGGACACGAGCGGGATGAAGCCGCTGGAACACCGCATGCTCACCAAACAGCTGCCCGGCGGCCATATCTCTCGCGAGTTCATCGGCAACGGAACGTTCGTCAAGCAGCTCTCGCGTCCGGTTCGGCACGTCCAGTACATCGGGCCAAGATGGGCCGGCGCTGGAGCGTAGCCTTGCCGTGACGACGAAACGTTCCGCTGCTGCAAATGCAGCGCCGGAAGCAGCACCAAAGAAAGTTCGGGGCAGGCCCTTTCCGAAGGGCCGCTCCGGAAATCCGGCAGGGAAGCGGCCGGGCACTCGTCATCGCGCGTCGGTGCTGGCCGAGCAGCTACTGTCGTCCGACCTCGAAGCCGTGGTCGCCAAGGTCGTCAGAAAGGCGAAGGGCGGCGACATGGGTGCAGCTCGATTGATCTTGGACCGGGTTATGCCGCCGCGCCGGGGGCGCCCCGTGCGGTTTCCTCTGCCGTCGATGAAAACTACGGGCGACGTTGTGGCCGCATTGGATGCTGTCACGGCAGCCATGGCGGACGGTGAGCTATCGCCGGCCGAGGCCATGGAGGTTTCTGCCGTCATCGAGATGCAACGCCGCGCGATCGAGACCGCAGAGATCGAAGCGCGCCTCGCGCAACTCGAACAAAGGATCGGAACCAATGACGAAGAAGATTGAAGCCCGGCTCGCCGCGGTCCAGCGCAAGCTCAACGCGAAGCATCACCCGACCGACAACACCTTCCGGATTTTGATCGTGCACGGCGGACTACCGGGGCCGATCGATTGGGCATACGGGGGCGCGCACCGGTGGCGGCGCGAGCCGGGCGAGGAGTTGGAGGCGTTCACGGAGCGCGCCGCGGCCGCAGCGATCGGCGTCGGTGAGCGCGCGCTCAACGTCGGCGGTTTGCCGCGCTCTGATGAGCTGGCTGGCTTCAGCAGCTTCGAGGAATGGTGGAGCACCATCGCGCCGCACTACGATGATGTGCCCCCAGAGCAGGCGAGGGGCAGCCGATGAGCCAGGGGCAGCCGAAGAAGCGGCAGCGCGAGCGTGCGCCGCACAACCGAACAAGGCAGGGCGAGAGTGAGTCACGCCACCGACAGCTCCACGCCTTCAATGATCCCGGCCGGCCCATCGCCGCCGATATCTACAGACCACCGACGGCGGTAAGCAGCCCGGAGGAAGTCCTCGCCCTAGCCTTCGCGAAGTGCGGCTCCGACTATGGCGGTCCGCTCGGTGCTAGGGCCGCCGATAGGGCAGAGGAGGGCGCACGACAGGATTGTTCATCAATTTCAAAAACCTAGGTTGCAGATGCAGCGGACAGTGGATCCGCCAAGGCAAAGAGAGCGCAGCGTGATCACCTGCAACGGCTTCCAATCCAGCAAGACGCACTGCCCCAGGGGCCACGCATACACGCCAGAAAATACGAAGCTCGCGAAGTCCACGAAGCCGGGCCACTTCAAACGGCAGTGTCGGACGTGCAAGACCGCGACGGCGAAGCGGCTAGCGAAGGAGGCCAAGGACAGGCGCGACAAGTTGGCAGCATCGAAGGCCGCGCACCAGGCGCTCTCTGCGCGTCCTCCCGTGAGGTCGCCAGCGAGCCCGGCGCCTGCGTACCGCGGGGAGCCGACGATCTTTCCGCAGCTCGCCACACCCCCCGCCGACACCACCGGCGAGGCAGCCATCGCGACCGGCGGGCCGGCCATGTTGGTGCACGCGCTGAACGCGAGCGCGCCGACAGCCGCATGGTCGCTCCAGCCCAAGCCCCAAGCGGTGCGTCCATTTGAGCAATTGGCGCGCCGATTCCTCGAATATACGGGGCGGGCCGCGGCCGCTGCGCTCCCATCTTGTCGGACCTGAGCCGCGCGGCTAGCAGTTCCTTCACTAATGCAGTAAGCGCGTGCCACGACTTACCAGCGCATCTTTCCCATCAGGCGTTTGAAGTTCACAATAAACAGATCAACGAATTCAGCATCTCCGCTCCCGAAGCCGCTCTCGGTAAGAGTGGCTTTAACGGACGAATTCTCTAATTCGCTGATGAGCTTGCTAGCGTTAGATCCGTGCCAGCTCGCACGACCTATCGGCATCCACTCAAAATCGCCGCGCCCCCCACCGGATAGGGCTTGTTTAAGGCTTGCCTTATCGTGTCGCTCTAGGAAGGCGAGTGAGCCAAGAACCTCAAATCTCTCGAACATTAACTCAAAGTCGGGCGTCAGCCCCGCAAAGCGTTTGCCCCACTCGGAAAATAGACCGAGCAGACGATCGCTAAGAGGTGTCTTGCGTTGCTCCAATCCTTCGATGTGCTTAAACGAGTCGTGCTCGGTACCTTTCCAAGCCCAAAGAAAGAGGGCTTCAACTGCTCGCTTTGGCTCTTGATATTGTTGGTCGACAATGAAGTCGAACAGACTGTGCAGGGATCGCCAGCGAGCCGCCCGAGTCAGCCCCAATCCATAAGCAGTGAAGACGAGCACTGCAGGGTACGAACGGAGATTGAGATAGTAAGTCAGGCCGCCACCGACCTTTTCGGACTGAGCATACAGGCTGCGAATAGTGTCGCGGATCTGTGTCGTCTCCCCAGCGGCCCAGCACGCCGCACATCGAGGCGAGAGCCTCGGTGCCGGCTTCGTATTTCTGAACGCGGGTCTGGAATTCCGCCGGGTTCCATTGTCCCGGCGTCGCGAATTCGCTGGTGTCGAGTTGGAGTATCAGCCGATCCGTTTCCTCGGTAACCAGCTCATCCAGCTGGATGCGGTATTCCGGTTTGGCAAGGAAGCGCTTGGTGCTGTTCACCAGGATCTCGATGCTCAGCGGATTTTGACGCTGGCTTTGTTGGAGAGTTACTACGCGCTGTTGCAAGCTTTTGAAGAAGGTATTCGCGTCGGTGATCGGAATTAGCCGAGCCCTCCGATGCTCGATCAGCTGCTGAGCACCGTCACCGGGTGTCCCGCGCGATGCCCAGAACATCGAGTACCGCCGGTTCGGTGCGCGAAGAAACGCAGCACGGAGGGCATGATCCCATTCTCCGGACCAACCGCAAACGATCATACCATGCTCGTCAACGATGCGATCAAGCAGGGTATCGTATTGCGCCGGGTAACCGCTCAGCTCGGATTCTGTGTTTAGAATTCGCGCGTCCTTGTAATCTCCGTGCAGCTTGAGGATGTAGCAAGCAGTGTGGGTCAGCGGCTCGGCTCCCGCGAGGGCGTCGACGGACGCAACCACGGTCGGCTCGACGCCGCGCTCGCGCAGAGCACTCTCCATAAGCCGGTCAAAGTTGGTCGTCACTATCACGCGGACAAACCCACCCTGCACAAGCCCGGCGATCGCGCGGTGAGCGGCCGTCGGAACCTTTCGTCCTTCCTGCCGATCATCCTCGGAAGGCTCGATATAGCGGTGGAGAATTGCGCGGCGTTCCTCCGGTGAGGAAGCTAGTTCCTCCAACAGTGCGGAATAGTTCGGCTCCTCGCCCGCAGCCCCCCGATACCAGGCCGCCCAATCGGATTGCTCTTCAACGCCTCGCGCTAGGGCAACGCGCCTGATCAGATCAAGCGTGATTTCCCAGCCGGTCGGAATGTCGGCCGCACGTGAGAGGCCGGAGCCCAACATGAGCGCAAACACGCCCTTGCTCTCGTAGATGGAGAACGCGAGCTGCGTAAGTGGATCGTTCGTTAGAAGTGGCATTCAAGACCTCAGCAGGATATGTCGTTCGGTGTTGCGGCTTGCGCGTGTTTGTAAGACGGTGACTACCGTCAGTGACGTCAAGAGAGCAAAACGAGTCCGTCGCACTAATTGAGATAATCCGTCTGATCTTCGCGGGGCAGCTTGCTCGCGAGAAGGTCGGCGCATTCATGCCCCGCTTTACGCAAGATAGATGATCGCAATCACAACAACGGCGACCACGATCACGCAAGCGAGATCGCGATTTAACTTCCAACGCCGCCTCTCCTCCGATCCGAAATCCCCCGGAGGCGAATCAGCACCATTTGCGGAAGGCAAAAACCCCCCGGACGTTGCATCAAGCAAACGATCCATGTTCGCAAAGCGTACGACTGATCCCTGCATCATCGCGTCGATGGCGCCATTCTTAAGCACTCGGTATGGTACGCCGGATTCGACTCCATCCGGGACAAATGGTCCGGGTGTGGAGCCGCGGCGTGATTTGCTCTCCATGCGTGCCAAGCGTCTCTCGGTATGAGCGGCAGATAGAGCAACGCCAGCGAAGACCCACGCCAAAATCCAAGCGACAACGCCACCGACAATGCTCACGCTTCCAAATAAAGCGAGGACGCAGCACAGCAGACAAAGAAATTTCCAAACACCGCCGCGCCCGGTCGCGCAGATGAGAAACGGCAAGAACGCGACAATTGCGCCAATTACAATCAATCCGGTCATTTCCCCCCCCGACCTGGGCGACAGGAGATGGCCCGCATCAGCCCTCATGAGTCCAGCGCAGCGCTCAGTCGAGCCACCGAGCATGCACGGACCCCGCCCATCTGTATGGGCGAAAAGATCACATCCCGAGGTAACGCACAACTATCCGTGCGCTCTACGATTGAAGTTTTGCAAATCCAGAATGAGCCCTGCAGAACGGGTCATTACTCGGCACTAGGGCAGCCATTAGGGCAGGGGCGCTCCGCCGACGGGATTATTGATCGATTTCAGCAGCCTGGGTTTCCCATGTGGCGGATGGGGCGTCCGCCCTAGGGCTCAACCGCAAAATGACAACGCCCCGCTGTGAACGGGGCGCTGCCGAAAGCGGCGTATCGTCAACTACGCCGCTTCTCCTGTGGATCGAGCGTCCTCGTTTCTACGATCTTGAAACTCCGGTGGTCGGCGGCGCGAGCGAGAGGGGTGTAGGCCGGCCGCCGTAGCTCTCCAAAAGCCGCTTGGCGCGGACAACCGCGTTATCGTTTGCCCGCATGCCTGCCAGCTCACGCTCTAGCCGGTCGTAGATCGGCGCAAGGCGATCGCCGTGTTGCACGATCAAGTATGCACACAGCGCGAGCGCTCGCTCGACGCGTTCGATGGTCAGAGGCTCGTGCTCTCTCGCTGAGCTTGCGTTGTTGGGCGCGCTTCCGTTCCCAGGAGTCCAACCCTTCGGCGGACGAGTCGATTTACTCATCTTGGCTGGATCCTCTTGGTGCCTGTGGGTCCGACGCTGGTTGGGGCGCGGTGCTGTGAACACCGCGGCGTCACGTTCGGGACGTTCGACGGTTAGAGGTTCACACGTCATTGTCGTTCTCCGCTGCGATGGCGTCGACAAGTGCCGCTGAATATGCGGCGCGGAATTCCGGCGTCCCCGGCCTACCACGCAGGCGAGTGTGCGGCCCACCTAGGTAAACCTGAAACGAATAGCCGTACGTGCCACCATTGAGGAGAGCATGCGTAACGTATCTCGGTAGCACGTATTTCTTTTGCTGGTGGCGCATCAGATTGCTCCACCTATTTGCGACGCCTGCTCGCGAACGCGTCGCTTGGCGCGAGTGCCGGTGTCTTTGCGAGCGCTAAGCTCCTGCCGCAGCGAAACCAGAAAGGCACAGAGAACAAGTCCTGCCTGAACGGTTGGGAGTGTAACCTTGTCATGGTTAATTTCTTCCGAATCTGATGGATGCTCGGAAGCAACATCGCGTCCACGTCCCCTCTGCCATTCGCGCAAGAGTGCGTCCGCTACTTGTTTTGATGTCGTCATTGGTGGTCTCGCTGGCCGATCAAAGCCGTAGCCCGTGACAGACGGGCGGCCGGGGGTTGATCACGTGCGAGAACACGTCGAACGTTTTTGGGCTTACGCCTTGGACAGCGCGTTCGCCCCCGGCCTTGTGGCCAATGATGTATACGGTGTCTCGTGGGCGATCAAACCCAACAACAGCATGGCGCGAATCGGGCGATTTGTAAAATTTCAACGTCCAACAAAGACTCCCCGATCAGAGGGCATCAGGGCCACCAGAGCAGCCAGCGTTCCGTCCCGATCCGCTTGGTTGTTGGTCAATTGGGCGAGACAAGCGCCGCTAGTTCGGCTTGCTTCTGCTTGAGCGCGTTTAGCTGGGAGCTGCACCATGCGATGTCGACCGTGGCGTTCGCTACGTCATCCTCTAACTGCGCGAGCAGTGTGTACTGGTCTCTGATCAGCGGGGCCAGGTGATCGTCTTTGAATGCCGCAATCAGACTCGCGTCATCATCCCTGTACTCGTCGACAGCGTTGAGTATCGCTTCCATCACACCAACGTCGAGAGATTTGACCTCCTTGTGCAACACATAGTGCAGTTCAAGTTCGGCATCTTTCGCCTTGTCCAGACCGTAGGACTTCATGCCGACAGCAATCAGACAACTGTCAGAGAGAACCGCCATTAGCCAACGCTGCGTTAGCAGCAAGTGCAAATTCTTCTCGTTCGCGTTCGTCGCCCAATCTGCGTCTTTGCACATGAAAGACCATGATGCGACGTGCTTGGCGTCCTGCGAGACGACGTACGCAGCGCGCCATGTACGTTCCATCATGATCAGCTTCAGAAGGCGTGACTTTTGCATTTGCCACGTTGCTTCATCTGCGATCATCCTGAGCTGCGATTTGCAACAGTCCCGCCAATAATCAAGCAAGCTGGTTCCGTTCCTGCCAACCAAACCCGCCGCGAGGCGCTTCCAATTGGTGGGCAACGGCGGCGATGTAATTATGTTGTCGGCGTTTTTTAGCAGCTCATCGTAAGTCAGAGGTCGGTGGAAAAGTGCTTTGAAGAATGCCATCTCTTGCGCCTCAATATCGCGTCGAGGCAGTCTACATAAAATTGCAACCGGGAATAGCCAGCCTCCGGGCGGAAGGCGAAGAAATAATCAGCCAAGCGGGAGAGTACAGCGATGGCGTATTCGGGGGCGCCGCAAAGAGCTAGCCCATCGAGACGGCGCGATCAGATACGAGATCAGCGGCCGCCCGATCGAGGATGCGCTGTGCACCTCTATGCCTTGCGGGAGAACTGTACGACCTTGCCGGCCTTCGGCGTGGAGCAGAACGTCGCCCAGGCCGCCATCATCTGCCGACGCTTCTCTCGCATGTCGCCGCGCCGGTAGGCAGCCTCGACTTTATCGGGCAGCGTATGCGACAGCGCCATTTCTGACATGTCGTTAGGATACGACGTCACCTCGCTGCACCAATCCTTGAAGGTCGAGCGGAAGCCATGAGGGACGACCTCTCGATTGCCTTGCTGCGGATCAACCCATTTCGGTAGCCCGGCCTTGACGCGGTCTTCATTCATGCGGTCGATAACCGCGGCCATAGCGGCGTTGCTCAGTGCCTCGCCCAGGTTGCCACCCGGAAACAGGAAATCGGCATCCTTGGGCAGATCGTCGAGGATCGCGATGGCTTGACGGGTGAGGGGGACGACGTGATCGCGCTTGCGTGCTCCCTTCTTGCCCTTCATGCGTTCCTTCGGGACCGTCCAGACCTTTTCGTTCGGCTCAATCTCGGTCGCTTTCGCTCCGATCGTCTCGCTTGTTCGAGCGGCGGTGAGGATCGTGTATTCGAGCGCGCGCGCGGCGATGCCTTCGCGCTGGCGCAGCTCCGCCATAAACTCCGGCATCTGCTGATAGGGCAGGGCCGGGTAATTCTTGACGGGTGCTACCTGCGACTTCTTCGGCAAGAGCTGATCGAGATGTCCGACCCACCGCGCCGGATTCTCTCCAGAGCGCAGCTTCAAAGCTTTGGCCCGGTCGAGCACCTTTTCAATCCGTCCCCGAATCCGGTTTGCGGTCTCCGTCTTGGTGTTCCAGATCGGCTGCAGGATCTTCATGACGTGGATGTCGGTGACCGCGTCGACGGTAAGGCCGCGGATTGACTTGCAGTAGTCGTTCTTCGCCGGCTCCCCCTTGGGTCCGATGCCCAACAAGGTCATGCGCCACTGGTCGAGGTGCTTGTCGTTCTTCCAGCCGGCCCGATTGGCCTCGATGTAGTCCTTCGCGCAGTCCCCGAATGTAGAGCCTTCGGGGGCGCTCCGTGCGTCCTTTGGATTGATCCCTTTCGCCAGCAGCGCGCGTGCCTGGGTGGCAAGCTCCCGCGCATCCGCCAGCTTCACGCCCGCGCGCGCGGGCGCGTCAGGCGTGCCAGCGCGAGGGGCCGATCCGAAGCCGATCTCAGTCGGCTTGCCGTGCCAGCGATACAGAAAAACCCACCGTCGGCCGCCGTTCGGTGAGATCGATAAGTACAAGCCATTGCCATCGGCATGCCGTCCGCATTCCTTGATCGTCGCCGCGGATTTCGGGTTAAGCCTGTTGATCTTCCGCGCCATCGTCTTCCCCCTGTGCCCTAGTATGTGCCCTAGCACCTGCGCCGGACTGTAGCGAACAGCTGTAAGCAGGGAAAGACAGCCGCAGCAAGAAACCCTACAAAATAAGGACCTACTGAAACATCTGTAGACACGCGCAAACCCTGGTAAGGGATAGTTCGGCGGACACCCCTTCCGCCAGTATATTGTTCGCCACTGTTCGTGGTCGTTCGAACTCCACAGCAAATTCAGTGACTTACGCCGAAAGACTGTACTTCGCAGTTCGCCGGTGTTCTTCCTAATCGGGTCACTGACCGTAGCTGAAGACCGTGGGTTCGGAGGACGTTTTTCTCGGAGGAACAATGGCTGGACGGTTCAAACCACTTGACATAGAGCGCCTCGTAAAGCCCGGCAAATATGCCGACGGCGGCGGCCTCTACTTGATCGTCACCGGACAAACGTCGAAAAGCTGGTCCTATAGATATTGGAAGGACGGTAAAGAGCGCTGGCACGGTCTCGGCTCGTTGAAGGAGGTATCGTTAAAGGACGCGCGGCTTGCCCGGGATTCGGCCCGGCTCCGCGTCAAGGGCGATCGCAGCACGGTTGGTGTCGACATCGTCCAGGAACGTCGAAAAGCGCGCGAAGAGGCGAAAGCCGTCGTCGCCAAGGTGAAGTTACCGACGTTCGAAGAATGCGCGGAAGCCTATATTCGAGCGAACTGGTCGACCTGGAGTGAGAAGCATCGTGATCAGTGGCCGTCCTCACTCAAGCGCTACGCCTACGCCACCATCGGAAAATTGACCATCCCGGAGATCAAACCAAGCCATATCTGCGATCTGTTGGAGCCAATCTGGGTGGAGAAGCGGGAGACCGCGAACCGCGTTCGTGGCCGAATTGAGACTATCATCGCAAAGAACGTCGATATCGATGATGCGGAGTTCCGCAATCCAGCCGAACTTACACGGCAGATGCGCGAGAAACTACCAAAGCGCTCAAAGCGAGTCGTTCGCCATCACCCCGCTTTGCCCTATACAGAGGCCCCCGCATTTTTGACGCTTCTTGCTAGCGCTCCTGGTAGAGCAGCTGCCATGTTGCGCTTCCTAATCTTTACGGCTTGCCGCACCAACGAGGCAGTCGAAGCGCGTTGGTCCGAGATTGATCGGCCAAACTCGACCTGGAAAATTCCGGGTGAGCGAATGAAGATGGATCAGGACCACTACGTTCCCTTGTCCGACGCCACACTGGCGGTGCTCGATGAGTTGAGCGAAGGACGCCAAGGTGAACTGATCTTCACCAGTCCCGATGGCGGAGCGTTTTCAGAAAACGCGATGCTCGCACTTCTTGATCGCCTAGGCTACGGGCACGTGACGGTGCACGGCTTCCGGTCGACCTTTGCAACCTGGGCCGAGGAATGCACTGATTATCCTGACGGTGTTCGCGAGGCCGCTCTGGCCCACAAGTACAAGAGCGAGACTACCGCCGCCTATCAGCGGGGCCAAAAACTCGAAAAACGACGAGCTCTGATGAAGGATTGGGCTGCATTCCTATCTGGCGGCGATGTTATCCAATTGGCTGATCGGAGGGCAGGGTAAGGTTTAACTCCGTCCTGACCGCACGCAAAGGCGTGATAATGACTGCGGAAGTCAAACTAGAGCCTTTACTCCTCGAAGACCGCTGATGGACAGCGGTGAATAAGTAACGACAGTCCCACGTTGGGGCGTCCGGGATAGCGGACGCCCGATGGGACTTACATGTTCGACTTAGGCCCACTAGAGGACCTCGGGTATCGAGTTCCGGGCAAGCCATGTCGCAATGGCCAACCAGGGAGTCGAACCAGTCCGGCCAATCGGTATGCTCGGGAAATCGAGCCAAAATGATGAATGACCGTGGTTGCTGCGGGTAGGCTCGGTTCATCATCAATGAGGGCAATTGTTATCTTACCCTCGCGCCTCGCCAGCGCCCTCAGGCCACGCAGCACATCCTCGGAGCGATAGCGTAGGACCGATACCCGCTTGGACTCCTGCCACTGTCGGCGGATAAGAGTGCCTTCCTTCCTTCGTTTGCAGGCTGCAAAGGTGAGTTCCGAATGGCTCCGGCTCGGGAGCTTCGCTAGCTTCCTCGCCTTCGCAAGCGAACCGAAGCGTTTAACGTAGTATCCACTCTTCGGTGTGCTTCCGTTCTGATCAATCAGATTGGCCGATGTATATCCGAATTGCTGTTCCAGCTGCCGTAAGGCGCGGAGAAGACGGGCATCGGTCCAGCGAACGCCATGATAGTATTCATCGCACCCGGCCGTCTTTCTGCGGTTCCAGCTCCGCTTTTGCACTTCGCTGTGAGCAACGACTGGCAGCCCCACCTCCCGCAGCGCGTCGGCTATAGAACCGAAGTGCCGACGTATATAGTTGTCTGACGGGAGATAGTTGCATCTGTCGATCAGCCTGTTCGTAATGTACCCATGGGATGCGTGCAGCTTTCTCAGTCCTGTCAATATGGCCTTCTTACTCCAATGTTTTCCGTTATTGCCAAATGGAGATACGGGGGGCGGGCAATATCCAACCGCTTCGTAGGCGGCATAAAGGGACCCGAAATGCGCGGCTACTGTGTCCGCCGATGGGGCGTCTTTCGCATTCTCGATTAGCTTTTGATTTAGATACCCTTCTCGGGCGAGCAGCTTCTGCAAGGCGACCTTGATTGCTTCCTTATCCCAACGTCTCTGCTTCGCTAGGCGCTCCTGTGCGTTGTTATACAGGGCAAGGGGAACGATAGGCTCGAAAGCGGCAAACCTCGTCCATGCCGTTTCCGGAGTCTTCGTCACTGGATTTTGCAGCCTATGAACCGTTCGATTGTACGTCATCCGACCGATGCACAGTTCGCTGGAAAGGATTCTGCGGATGATTGCCGGGGTCAGATAGCTATTCGCTAGCCCTCTTATGCTTTGATCAGCAAAAAATCGTGCAATGCTCGCGATTGATAATTCATCCTCCACGTACATGCGGAAAATGCGCCTTATTACTTCCAGTTCTTCAGACGGGCCTGGGACCACGATGACCTTATCGTTGCTGAGCGCTTTTCTTTCTCCGTCTCTCAAGTTCTGCTTGGGATTGCGTGCCGCGTCGACGAGCACTCGCCGAAAGCCGTAAAGCACACGAGAACCCTGGCGAAAACCTAACGCCGCTTGCTGACGCTTGGCACGCGCCAACTTGTCTGAGAGTTCGCGGCTATATTCGCCGGCCATCACGCGCTTCAAATGCTTCACGATGGTCGTAACAGGGGCGACATCCTCTCCGAATGGCTCGGCGCAGTAGACCACGCTGACACCTGCTTGACGGCACAAAAATTCGTAGTGCGCAGCCTGGTCAGGGTTTTGAAAGCGTCCCCATCTGCTGACGTCGAGAACAAGGATGGTATCGAACAGTCTTTTTGAGCCTAGGGCATCGCTGAGGAGTTCCCTAAGGGCATCCCTTCCCCTCAAGGACAGCCCGCTCTTCCCCGCGTCAACGTAAGAGGCAATTATTTCGTACCCGTGCTGCAGAGCATACTCTGCAATCGCATTCTCTTGATTCTCGGTCGAGTACCGCTGATTTTCCGAGGACATTCGGAGGTATTGCGCCGCGCGAACAGGCTCTTTGGCGCTTTGCGCGAGATGGTAGGACATTGCAATCGCCTTCCGCTGACTTCGCCGCAACAGACCAGCCAGAGCATCGCTATACCCTGCGGACCTTCTTGAGGAGAGGCTCGCTCCGCCACTATTTCGGGGAGTCTCGTCCGTCCTGGATCTCGATTACTTTCGAGAGCAAATCAGCCGTCACTTGTAAGCTATTTCTCACCTCCGCAAGCCTTTGATTGGATAGCACTGGCGGCCTATGCGAGAGCTCTAAGATGAACTCGAAGACCCGATCCGAATTGCGCATAAGCTGTAGTAAATGCTCTCCGCTAGGGCCGTTCGTGCCAGAGAGCCAATTCTTAGCGGTTCTTTCATTCGCTCCCGTCCATCGCATCAAAGTCTTCTGAGCTTGATGGCTGTTGCCCAGCTCGGCCTTGAGAATATCTGCGATCAGGCTTGCGTAACTCGGCGGCGCCTGTCCGCCGTTCGGAAACGTCCTGCCCGTTTTCGGAAACATGTTTCCCCCCGAGCTACGTTATAGTTTCAAATACTCGACCATGCATTTTTGACGCTAGTAGGGCGACGATGTTGGAGGAAACGTCTCATTCACGCGCGGGATCGGTGAGCCAGGCTGCTCAACCCGCGGCTGAGTACGTGCGGATGTCAACCGACCACCAGCAATACTCAACGGCGAACCAGTCACAAGCCATTCGCGAGTACGCTGCTCGTCACGGCTTTTGGATTGAGAAGACGTATGAAGATAGCGGCAAGAGCGGCCTCAATCTCGATGACCGACAGGCGCTCAAACAGCTCATAGAGGATGTTCAAAACGGGACGGCCGACTTCTCAACCATCCTCGTCTACGACGTCAGTCGCTGGGGGCGCTTTCAAGATGCCGACGAAAGCGCCTACTACGAGTACATCTGCAAGCGCGCAGGCATTTCGGTTCGGTACTGCGCCGAGCAGTTCGAGAACGACGGCAGCCCCGTCTCGACCATCGTCAAGGGCGTCAAGCGCGCGATGGCTGGGGAGTATAGCCGAGAATTGTCAGTCAAGGTTTTTGCCGGGCAACGGCGTTTGATTGAACTCGGCTACCGCCAAGGCGGCCCCGCCGGATATGGATTGAGGCGGCAGTTGATCGACCAGAACGGTGCCGCCAAAGCGGAGCTGGTTCGGGGCGAGCATAAGAGCATTCAAACAGACCGAATTGTTCTCATTCCGGGTCCGGAGCAAGAAATCGAGACTGTCCGGTTCATTTACGACGCCTTCGTCGCTCAAGGAAAAAACGAGCGAGAAATCGCGGATAGACTCAATGGCAGAGGGATCACGACCGATCTGGGTCGTTCCTGGACCAGGGCGATGGTGCATCAGATCCTCATCAACGAGAAGTACATCGGCAACAATGTTTGGAATAGATGCTCATGCAAGCTCAAGGGGCGACGAATCCACAATCCTCCTGAGCGCTGGATTCGCCGCGACCAAGCCTTCGAACCGGTCGTCGATGAAGACACATTTAGATCTGCCCAAGCAATCATCTCCGAACGCTGTAGGCGCTACTCCGATGAAGAGCTCCTGGATGTGCTCCGCGGCCTGTTGGAGCAGCACGGTTATCTCTCAGGCATCATCATCGACGAACTTGAGGTCGGCCCGTCCAGTAGCATCTATCGCGCGCGCTTTGGCAGTCT
This sequence comes from Bradyrhizobium sp. R2.2-H, assembly GCF_004346455.1. NCBI lineage: Bacteria > Pseudomonadati > Pseudomonadota > Alphaproteobacteria > Hyphomicrobiales > Nitrobacteraceae > Bradyrhizobium > Bradyrhizobium sp. R2.2-H. The sequence goes on along the minus strand of NZ_SMBR01000003.1, from coordinate 546,807 downwards.
GATCCGCGCTTATGAGCTCATCGGCTTCAGCCCAGAACGGGACTACCGCTATATCGAGATCAATCGCGCGTTACGCCGGATGTATCCTCACTTTATTGCCGCAACGGTGCACGGAATTGAAGAGATCGGAGGATCAGTCCGCGAGAACATGGAAACCGACCTTCTGACCGTCAACGATGAATTCACCGCGTCGCTCTGCTTGGTCCGATCGCAGGAGACCATAACTGGTTCTCATCGATGGAAAATCCGCTTCGACGCGGGCCTGCGACCTGACATCACGGTGGCGATCCGAATGAACCAGATGAACAGCGCTGTGCTCGACTACTATCTGCTGCCGCGCTTCGAGATGGAGGCTGAGCAGGTTGCCTTGGCCGAACATAACGGGCTGGCGCTCGACGCCTATCGCTTTGAGACCCTCGACATGCTGTTTGAACTGGCTGCTCGTTCGCAATTGATGGAGGTCAGTTATGGGATCGGCTCAATGCATTGAGATCATTCCGGTCGGAGCCATAGACGTGGTCAACCCGCGCGCCCGCAACCGACGGATTTTTAAGGAAATCGTCACGAGCGTCGCGGAACTCGGACTGAAACGGCCGATCACGGTCAAACGGAAAGCTTGCGAGGGCGAGCCACGCTACGACCTTGTGTGCGGTCAGGGCCGACTGGAAGCCTACCAGGCGCTCGGGCAGCGCGAAATCCCCGCTGTCGTCGTGGACGCCACCAACGAAGACAGCGCCATTATGAGCCTGGTCGAGAACTGTGCCCGCCGGCAGCACCGCGCGATCGACCTTTTACATGATATCGAGGGGCTGCGAGGGCGTGGCTATGAGTTCGATGACATCGCCCGCAAAACCGGATTGAGCATCGAGTATGTCAAGGGCGTGAGTAGCCTGCTGGAGTACGGCGAGCACCGGCTGCTCCGCGCCGTTGAGGCTGGACAGATGCCGGTCAGCATTGCCGTCATGATCTCCCAAGCGCAGGACGCCGAAATCCAGTCCGTGCTGCAGCAAGCCTACGAAGAGAAGCTCCTGAGAGGGCAACGGCTCCTCGCAGCCAAGAAGTTGATTGAGCAGCGGCGACGTCGGGGCAAAGGGTATAAGACCGGTCCAAGACGGATGGATGGGGCACCGATGAGCTCCAATGCGCTCTTGCGAGCCTATCGACAAGATGTTGACCGTAAGCGGGTGCTGATCCGCAAGTCCAATAGCACCAAGGCCCGGTTGATCTTCATCCTTGAAGCCTTGCGCAAGCTCCTGGTCGAGCCAGAATTTCTGGCCATTCTGGAGGACGAAAAGCTCGATACTTTGCCAAAAAACCTTGCGTTGCGGCTGCATGGACAGGAATAGACCATGGCACGCCGGCCTCACATTTCGGTTCGCATGGGCTTCGAAGAACGCACGGCAATGGTGAGGCTGGCCGACATCCAGCCGTTAAAGCTGGTATCCGAGGAAGTGAAGCGCTCGCCAAAATATCGCCAAATCGCGGCATCCGTAGCAGAGATCGGGCTGGTCGAACCTCCCGTGGTGGCCCGAAGCCGCGACAGCCAGAGCAAGTTCCTTCTGCTCGACGGCCATTTGCGCTTCGAGGTTTTGCGAGACCGCGGCCTCTTGGAAGTGGAGTGCCTAATTTCAACCGAGGACGAGGCGTTCACCTATAATAAGCGCGTCAACCGCATTGCCATCATTCAAGAGCACCGCATGATCTTGAAGGCTATCGAGAACGGCGTGGCAGAAGCCAGGATCGCCAAGGCGCTGAATGTCGATGTTGCCAGCATTCGCAGGCGACGCAAGCTACTGGATGGCATCTGCGTCGAGGCGGTTGACTTGCTCAAAGAAAAGCACCTGACGCTCAACTCGTTCTCAGAACTGCGCAAACTTGCTCCGCTGCGTCAAATCGAGGCGGCCGAGCTGATGATTGCGATGAACAACTTTTCTAACAGCTATGTGCGCTCGCTGGTGGCAGCGACGCCGCGCAACCAGTTAGCCGCCGGCTACACGCCTCGAGCGCCGAAGGGATTGTCGGATGAGCAGCTCGCATTGATGGAGCGGGAGTCAGCTTCCCTCGCCCGCGAATTCAAGGTGGCCGAACAGACCTATGGGACCGATCATCTCGATTTGGTGCTAGCGGTTGGCTATCTCTCAAAACTGCTCCGCAACGGGAAAGTGGTTGGCTATCTCGCCAAGCACTTTCAGGAATTGCTATTTGAATTTCAGCGGATCACCGAATCCGAGGCCAGTGCCGCTTAGGTGCTCGACGACAACTAAATCGATTTGGCCGCATTCGCGTATGCATCGTTACAAAAGAAGTGCCAGATGTTTGTAGGTGCGCAAGCGAACGCATTGACTCAATAGGAGTGTCGGTGCCGCGTAGGCCACGCCCAGACCACATAGTTTCAGCACGGAACTTTGCATCATCGTCGAGACTGAAAGGCGTGGCCCGCCGTCACAGTTCAAGTGCCGTGTCTTGGGACCCATATTCGTGGATAACAGCCGTGGCTTTGACTGAGTGCGCCGAAAAACGCCGATCTGCCAATGGAATGTGGAGGAGGGAGTATCCGTCACTGGCTTGACGTCGGGGCGGCAGATGTTCTTCCATTCCAACTCTTTGACTGATCACCCATCCTAGACTAGCCACGCCCACGCGACTTCGCGCGATTTCTGCTGTTGTGCTCGATACGGTGTTCCGACGAGCAAAACTTTGCATCTGCGCGCAGTCCGCTACGAACTCCCGCGGCAAACAGAGTTCCGCAGCGCGCGAGCTGACAAGTTTTGAAGGAGCTTCCGCTGGCCGATTGAGCTAAGCGAACTAGCAGGCCGGAGATAAGGCTTTCAGGCGCTAGAGCCGAGTAAAGACGGCGGTCCGGGGCTACCTTCAAGATAAACGAGACTCCAGAGGATACGTAATTTTCGAGAAGATCGGCTAGTGCACTCGCGGTTGTCTGAGGAAGTTTTCCTGAGGGCAAAGCTAGAACCCTCTTGAACAGTTTTGCGACCGCGACAAATTCGTCCACGCTCTCACCGACGAGGTACGTTGCGCCAGCCTTGCGGGTACCTTTCAGCAAGCCGTTCTCCAGCCAGACGACATGCCCAGTACTCCTAATAGGTGGGTCTATCTCTCCTTGGGCTGAATAGCCGCTGGCAGTGAGGTAGCCGTAGATCGAGACGAATCTAAGCAGCTTCTCTTCCGAGTCCGCGTTTGCGAACGCGAGGAGTGGAGCTTCGCCCAACTCGAAAGGTCGATAGCGGTCAGGCCCGCCGCCATTGCCGACGATCCATTTCCCATAACCAGGCACCGTGACGAGGCTATAGCCTTTCGAGTCTCGGCACCATTCAAGTTCGACAGGAAGGGTAGCCATCGAGTGTGTCGCCTATGTAATGGATAAAAAGTATATCCGTTACTGAAGAGCTCCGAAAGGGCTAGATTGATCTAAATCGCTACGGGCCCGACATGAAAGATAACAGCCACACGAGCGAGCCTTTGACCTACAGCGTTCCCGACGCCGGCAAACGCGCGGGCCTGGGCAGAAAGGCTTCGTACGCCGCCGCGCGTCGCGGCGAGATTCCCATTATTCGCCTCGGATCGAAGATGCGAGTACCCGCTGCAAGGTGGGACCGGCTGCTGAACGAAGGGCAGCCCACGCATGCAGAAGAAGCAGGTCAAGAGCAACGTGAGGCGCGGGAAGAATGAAAGGGCGGGACGAAGAGCTTGGCATTCGCAGTCGAGACCCGCTCGCTCTGGTCGCAAGTGTCAAGGAAACGATGCTTGCGCTCAAAATCGCGCGCGCGAAGACGTACGAGCTGCTCAACTCGGGAGAACTCGAGTCGTATTTAGAGGGGGCGTCGCGCAAGGTGACTTGGCGCAGCATCGACGCATACGTGAAACGTAGGCTTGAGCAGGAAGCAGAGCGACGTAACCGGAGAGTGCGTGGTGCAATCTCCTAAGCAGCTGGAAATCGCTGTCAAGGCGACCAACTCGGCTTTGCCGCTCAAAGGGGGGTCTTCTCAAAACGCCCCCGATGCTGGCGCTCTCTCGTGAACGCACCAGCTCAGTTTGCAGAGCGCGCCTCCGACGGCGACCTCGATGATTTCGCCGGCATTTGCCTGATCGAAGCTGGGTTTGTTCGGGCGGGCTGGAAAGAGAAGCAGCTGGCCGTGGATCAACTCCAAACTCTTGCTGAGCACTGGGGGATAGCTGACAACGACAAGGCGCAAGGCCGCGTCCAAGATGCCATGGCGCGAGCCTTCCTAATGCTGCACGGTCGGGTGGACGCCCGCAACTCCGCGGTTGTCATGGAGGCGAGTTGTCCGGACGACCTGACGCGGGAAAGCCACTTCGGTCCGCCGCATGGGAGCTATCCGGAGCGCGCGGATGGCTTTCCTGACGACTCGCTCGAAGGGCAACCAGGTTCGCGGGTCGCACCGCGCTTCACGCCGATAGCTCTGGATGAGGTGACGCTCACGGCTGAGCCGCCGTGGCTCATCGACGGACTGCTACCGGCCCGCGGGCTCGCCTGTATCATTGGGGAACCGAAGTGCGGCAAAAGCTTCATGACTTCGGACATGCTCTGCACGGTGGCGCAGGGCGCGCCGTATGCCGGCCGGGCGACGCTTAAGGGGCCGGTGATCTATCTCACGGGTGAGGGTGTCAGCGGCTTCAAGCGCCGCCTGGTTGCGATGCGCCAGCACCGCGGCATCGATGGGAAGGGCGTGCCTTTCTATTTGATCGAGGACGTGCCGGACCTCGGTAGCCAGGCTACCGACCTCCTGCAGCTGCTCGCCGAGCTTGACGTGTTCATCGCCCAGCGATGTTCGGAAAGGCCGCGGGCGATCGTCCTGGACACGCTGGCGCGGTGCATGGGCGAGAGCGACGAGAACAGCGCCCGCGACATGGGCCGCTTCGTGAACCGATGTGGCGTCATCGAGAGGCATTTCGGCTGTGTCGTCGTAGTCGTCCACCACGTCGGCAAGGATCCGTCCCGGGGCGGCCGCGGCTCCAATGCCCTCAATGGCGCCGCCGACGTGACCATGTTGGTCGAGAAAGGCAAGGCCCACAGCACCGTCACCATCGAGGAAATGAAGGACGGCCGCGAGGGACAGACGTGGGAGTTTCGCCTGCTTTCGCATGTCTTGGAGCAGAACCATTCCGACCCCGCCGAAACCATGCCGGAGATTTCGACTTGCGTGGTCGAAATCGTGTCAGAACCGACCACTTCGAAACCGATCGAAACTAAATCGAAGAACCCGCCCAAGGGCGTAACAGGCGATCTGCTGAAGGTCATTCGCCGTGCGATCGAGGAGGCCGGAGAGCGCAACGTCGATAGCGTCGCAGTGCCAAATAACGTTTGTGCCGTCGGCCGCGAGAACCTGAAAAGGTGTTGCGCCTTAATGCATTGGCAGGATCAAGCGGGTAAACCGGATTCCTTCCGAGCGATGTTCAACAAAACGCTCAACACCCTTCGCGACGCCGGTCAGATCGGCTTCGACAAGGAGTGGATTTGGCTGACATGACGAGCCTAAGCGAGCGAAACCAGCCGAAACCTCACCACTTTGGTTTCCCTTCTCGTCCGTCAAAAAGCCGACCGAAACTACCGAAATCACTCCCTAAGGGAGAGAGCGATCTCGTTTCGCCATTCGCGGGAAATCTCCTCAGCGCTGCGATCCCGTCGAAACACCGCTGCGCTGACGCTGCGCTCATGTGTTTCGCCGTCGCTCCGCTCCCGGTATGCGCGGACGAGCGCCGCCCAGGGACCATGCCGGTCGCATGTCGGCCCCTTAGACCTGCCGACGTTCAAGACATCACGAATGGGGCGGCTACTTCGGCGGAGCGACGCCAACCGTGATCGACCTCAGACGGTGCGATCCTCAACCACCAATCTAAAGACCTGGATGCTGCTGGACGAGAGCTCGGAAGCAGAACGAGGCACTCGAGCCCATTCGAGTTTCAGGTGTCCTGGTTTGCTGGTGCTCAGGTACTCTCTCCGGGACACGCCACCGCCCGGGGGAGGTAGCGCTCGGCTCAAGAGGGTCAGCATGAGAGTCACCGCGCTGACTCACCCTGTCTCAAGGGGCAGTCGCCGCAATGCCGCTGCTCGATTCAGCAATCATTTCCGTAACTTTCTGGCAGTTCGGTCATTGATACAGGGTATGAGACACATGACCCCCAGCTGATCCGAGCGGCGCCAACGATTATCGAGCGCTGCTGGCTTCCGCCGCGGTTGGCTTGCGCAGGGTAAGGAGCGGCGACGTCGGTTGTGACGCGACCTCAGCCGCTTGCATGGCTTTGTACCGGCCCCTCATCGCGTGAGTGAGACAGTGAATCAGCGACCCGCCGCAGTTGTCTCATGAGACAGTCGCCCCTCACTGGCACCACGGGCCTGCGAGACAGCCGGAGAGATTGCTGATGGAAGTCAACACCGTGGGACTCCCCAAGGCGTGACCCTTGTGCTTCTCTTGGGCGCTGGTGAAGGCGCTGGAGGCCATGCCACCCCACCAACGTCGGGCCCATGTGGTACCCCCTTGGCGCGATCTGCGAGACCCGCCCGAGGGTGGCACCAACCACGTCCGCCCGGTTATCCAGTACAACGAGACGCCCGGCCGCACCAAGGAGCAGGTTCTGGCCTTCATTGAGCAGGCCGCCGCTGCGGTCGAGGCCGCTCTGAGAGCGCCCCAGGCGCCGGAGGTGGCGTGGTGGGGCCATTGCATCGAGCCCGCTGTGGCTGCTGGGCGGCGGCGCGACCGTCTTCGCCGCGGCAGGCATGGCCAAGATCATCAAGAGCTGGAGCACCATGGGACTCAGGGAGACCGCGGACAGCATGTACGGCGTCTCGGTCGTGCAGCTGATCGCTGCCGGCGCGCTCTACCTCGCCGCTAGGGTGGCGTCATGAGGGGGATCGGCGCCGTCCTGAGCTGGGTCTGGAGCGCCTTTGGCCTGATCTTCGTGTTCTGCGCGGGGATGCAGGCCGGGCAGTTGATCGGCTACGGCGCGCGGCGCTCGTGACCTGTCTCGCTGAGACGAGACAGGGCGTCTATGAGACACCCGAGCCGTGGGACCGCGACGACGCGCAATGCCTGGGCACTGCGCCGCGCATGCTCCGAGCATTACACGAGCATAGGAGACGACAATGGGCCACACGAGAGGCGGCGGCATCGGCAACATGGCCGCCAGCTACGACCAAAGCCGCCAAGAGGTGATCGACGACATCCGTCAGCGCTTGGTGACCGGCGGCGGGCTTACCCACGTCACAGAGGACGAGCTCAACCGGCTGATCGGCAAGGCCAGCTTCAAGCGCGAGGAGGGCGCGCTCGATCGCAAACTCCTGCTCTAGTGCCTTCAATGGGTGGCCAACGCCAACCCCCGCCGGCGATGGAGCCGGTATTGCCGGTTTCCGATCCGGCACGAGCCTGGGGGCAGCGAGTCGCTGCGCGTCCCCGGATGAGACAGGTGTCTCAGGCACGTCCAGACGAAAATCCGATGCGAGAGAAAAGACTTAGAGCGAGACACCCCGCCGAGCGGCCATTGAGGCACCCGCAGCGCGCGTTTATCTGCGTGCTTCGCGACCAGGTTTGCTCGTCGGCAACCTGAGCAGCTCGGCAGGTTCGACCCGGAGGACCACAGCAAGCTTGCCCACGATCTTCAAGCTCGCATAGAACGCGCCCTTTTCCAGCTGACTTAGATAGCTCCGACTGATCTCGGCTTCATACGCAAGATCGTCCTGCGAGAGTCCTTGAGCGTTTCGCAGCCTGCGAAGATTCGTTGCAAATACTTCCCGCAAGTCCATGCGAGAAGCGAAGACATCTGTTCAAAATATACACCTCGATATATATAACAAAATGCTTGGTCAGCGAAATTGGTGCCGAAATTTCATTTCAACCGCTAGCGATCGGGGAAGGCCGAGATGAAGGCGTTAGTGACCCTTCTGGGATTCACGGGTGGAGCAATTGTTGCCGGACTCGGCACGGTCATTTTAGGTGTGCTGGCGTTCGGGGACGGTCCCTACAGAGGACCCGCGTGGTTTGTTTACGTGGGCGTAGGCGCAGTCCTCGGCATAGGTTGTGGTGCAGCGGAGTGGGCTCGCAACCGTTTCACCTCTTCGACCCGTTCCCAGAAGAAAACTATTTCGAGCATCATCGGCCTAGCCATTTTGATGTGCGGCGCAATGGCGGCGGGCAAATTTGTAGGCAATTGGGCGACGGAGTTCGATCGCAAACGCGAAGATATTTCTCAGAGAGATCGGCACGACATCGCCAACCTCGTCAAGCAGCAGTGCGAGAATGAGGCGCCTCGAAAAGCAGTGTTCAAAGGAGATCGCGCTTCTCGTGTCGTCGTCTTCTGCCAGTGTTTCGGAGACACTGTCGGCTCGATACTGACCCGTGCAGATGCAGACTTCATGATCCAGAACGTCTCAATGCCCACTTCGCTGGAAAAGCGCGCCCAGGATCTCGGCGTCGATTGCTTAAAGAAATCCGGGGTGCTCTGAAATGACCACGACTGCGCACGACGAACGATGCCCCGTACGCTTGGGGTCCTCGTTGCAATCGCAATGATGGAGTAGCCGTAATGAGCACTGAGCTCGACGAGCTCTCATACTGTTGGCAAGCGAATGCCAACCTGTCTCAGCGGAATGAGGAGCTGGAGCAAAAAGTCAGGGATCATCGCTCTTTCTGGATTATGGCCGCCACGATCGTTCCGTCTGTGATTTTGATCTTGTTTTCCAGCATTCCGAAAAGAGACGTATTCGAAGGAGCAAATCGCTGTCAAACCCTGAGGTGGATGGCTCGCGCAGCCCGCTCCAATCTTAGCGATGAAATTGACGAGAAGACCATCGCTGCGATGTCGTCAGTGGAAGCCGCGGTTGCAGAGTGCAGCCCTTACGATTTCGGCGACGATCCTCCTCAAGAGGAGTGACGTCGGCCCGTCCAAGGTCAGAAAAGCATATGAGATTCAAGCCCGAACAGCACTTCAGAATGGCGGACCGGTTGAGTGAGGTGGCGCTGAATCAGACCGATCTGAAGAGAATTGCTGAGCTGGAGGCGCTGGCTCGGGTCTTCCGCAGACTTGCCGTCAGGGCTTACATGTCGACAGATCCTAGTATGAAGCGGCGCGATTGGAGCGAGTTCACGGATGAAACGACGCTCGTGGGCTTGATCGATCCACCGTCACCTTGGGGTCCCTTGGAGGAATGGGAAAGCTTTTTGAGGGACCTAGAAAGCATGCCTCCCTCGAAGCAGTTGAGGCTCCTCATTGAACAAGCTGAAGAGGCGATCGTTCGAAGGAAGCTGGGATTGGTTCTCTAGTGTTGGTAGCGCGCTACTTTCAGCTGAATGGGACTTTCGCATGCACGCGCCTGATTTCGACGAATCGTTCGATTCCGACTCATTTTCTAAGAAGCGGTGGGCAGAGGTCCCGGAGCAGATCCGGAAGGACGTTGAGCGGCATGTGTTAGCCCACTTGCCAGCCGACGCGCTGGCAAAGTTGCGCAAGCTGCACGCCTGCGGAATCCCTATCAGTTCTGATCCGACGTTCTTTCATTTCGGCGGCGGGATGGCTGTCCGAAACCTTTGCAGAGAACGGCTTAGTGACGACGAGCTCGTGGCCTGCGGCGGGTTCGGCGCCGATTGGGACAACTGTTACATCGGGGTTCTCGCGGCGATCGCTGCGACGCGCCAGTAGCTCGGCCCGGGCGAGTCACGGGAAGACCATGATCCAAGCTGAGCAGCTCAACCGGCCCGCGCCGCACGCCCGCCGGCTGAGGCAATGAAGACGACGCCCGCCCGTTCACGCTGGCGGTCCTGTACTCCGTTTGATCACATGTATCAAAAATGAATACACGCTGGAGTTTCGCGGCCTGTTCTGCTCTTATTTAACGTAGGTTAGCCTTCAGAGCTCGCGCTCCATCGCAGGATGGCTGCGGTTCTTCACCTTGATCCAGAACTTTTGTCAGCCGCCGCGGTACGGCCGATCGCGATGCTTCGAGACCAGACCCTCAAGGCCCATGCGGCAGGCCGCGCGGAATAGATCAGGCCCGATCTCACCGCGTTCGAACGGCGCCACGGTGATCCCGTCCGGCCGGCGAGCCAATAGCTGCTCCAGGTGGGCCTTCCGCATGTGGAGGGGCAGGGGGCGCAGATCGTCGCCACCCATGGCCAGTACGAGGTGGTCGGCGGAACGGGGCTCCTCCATACTCCCAGATCTAGCGGACTGAACCAGCTTGACTTATAGCCTGGACCTGCTCAGCGCAGCTAACTAACCCACGGTGGCAAGCTACTGATTTTTAGCGACTGATGCTCGCCGGCGGGGCCACAGAGACCGATAACCAATACAATCAGCCACTGAGCGGTAACGAACTGGAAGCCTCCCTGCATCTGCGCTATCAACTAAGGGTAATTTATTACTGCTGATAGTGCCTACCGCTGTTCAATCTCATTCTTTGGTCTATCGAATACCCGCAAATCGTTGATCGTTCTCGCGAAAGTTGTACCTTTCTAGGAGGGGACAGCGCGAGTCGCGATAACAACGGTGCTCCCCGAACTTGGGGGGGTCGTGGAAACTCGGGGGGAGCTTAGGACAGCGTTTTATGGTTTGCTTGAGGCGAGGGGTTTAACCCGTCCTGACGCTCGTCCGCTCTATGCTTATCGATTTGCGCGTACTGACTACGATCACGTTTGCAGCAGCCTGAAGCGGTTTGGTCCCGCGGCAGTTTTTGATCGACATGGAGCCGCACTGGTCGTTGCCTATGTGGCAGAATGGTTCCGACGTGAGCGGAGCGGTGGTCATTGGGATTGGATTCGGCCGCTAAGGAGTATTGGCTACGAGTATGGGCCCTATGCTCGCATCCAATATCGGGACATCGAAAACCTGGTGAGTTCTGGTTTAGCCGCGTGGCGGCGACCTGAACCAAGAGGCAGCGAACGGCTTCTTGCCATTGTTAGGGAGGCCGGTTTCCCGGTCGCCTCGGTTCGAGAAGATCCGCGAATTGCGTCGTGGCTCAAGAACGCGGTCAGAAGCGCGGAAAAAGGCTTCTCAGTTCAGGATTCAGTTGGCGCAGAAGCGTGGCGCGTGTCGGATCGGTTGGCCCAAGCCCTCTTCGAGCCAGCCACTGAACTGTGCGAGAAGATCGTAGAGCTGCGCGCTTGCCTACCCGCACAGCACGAGAGGGGAGGCGACCCGGTCGACTACCTCGATCAGACGAGACCTAATTGGCGCAACGAGCTTCCCTTCGACGTGGAATCCGAAGACCTTCGCTCGATGGTCGAGGAAATCGTGCGGCTGCGCGAAGATCCCGGAGCAGCCCTCGATGTCATTCGAACTCTCGTTCTCTCCAATGATGGATGGTATCCTCGAGCGTCACTTGGATTGTCCGGCAATGTCGATCTGAAACGGCTACCTCCCAGCGTTAGTGAAGCCGTGCGAAATGGCCGTCGAGTTCGAATCTTTCCGCGGCCACCGTTCTGTGACGAATTCGTTGCCGTAGCGGCAATCGAAACGATCGAGGCTGATGGGGAACCGGTGCACGAACTTCGGCGGTTCGTCGCGACATTTGAAGCTCCTCTTGATTTGACGAACGAGGCGCGACTCCTCGTGCAATCCGGGAATAGTACGATCGGTGAGTTCATTGCGCCTGGCGGAGACGCGCTGCTGCACCCGATCATAGCCCTTCAAGTCGAGCAAGTGAGCGAGGATGGCGTTCCCAAGAGCCTGCGAGTGTTGGGCACTTCTCCGGCCCAAACGGGTCGACCTGTACTCGCTCTCGCAGTTCGAGAAGAACATTTCCATTCAGTCTCCTTTACTGAGGGCTTTACCGACCTTGGACGCTGCGTTGGATCCGGCCATCGCGTCGTTAGTTTCCAAGGAACCGCCAGTACTGTTCTTGGCGGGACACGTTTGACATGGCGTACCGCCGCCGAACGCGAGGTCGATGGTCGCTTGGTCCTCGTCGGCGGTCTCGTGCCGAGCGTGCGAGAACCGGTCTTTCTGGGCGTTCCGCAAGTGTGGATCGAGCGCGAAAACCATTTGTCGACACCGCGGCGCCAGTCGCTGCACTGGCGCCCCCGCGGACGAGGGATTTGGCATCCGATCGATAATGGTAAACCTTGGGGCGACGTGGACCTGGCCGTCATTGAGAACGGCGAGCTGCGCTATGCGATAGGTGCATCTATCGTTCCGCAAAAATTCCAAATCGAAGTGGACCGCCGAAAACGCGAGCTTCGAGTTGCAGACGTGCAGACTCGTATTGTTGCGGCTCGCAGCGAGAATAAGTTGAACATATTATGGGAAAGCGGACACGCCGTCATCGCCCTCGGAGCACCCACGAAAGCAGCTACAATAACGCTTAATCTCAGGTGGGATGCTGAACTGCAACTGACATTTGCAGATCCCCGCTATGAGCTGCGAATAGTTGATGAGAACGATTTCCTCATTCGGCCAAGGACAACTTTATCGGTTGACGCCCTGAAGGGGCTTCGGCTGATTTCGCCACGAGAAGTTTCCCTGTGCATGGAAGTGCGCGCAGACGATATCCAACGCATTTCGGTCTCCAGGACCGTCTCGGGCGAAGTGCCGCTTTCAGCGTTTGCCGACACAATCACTCAGTTGCTAGGTAGTTCGGAAAGCCTGGATGCGCGGGTCCGTCTGTCAGCCCTCGGCGCAAGCGATCACATAGCGGACGTTCGGTGGTATGATGACGAGATCGATCCCTTCAATGCACCACCCGCAAATGCATTTGCTGCGCTCGGTATCCTGCACCGGCTTGATGTCCGTGCATTTTGTCTGATGCGGCCCGCGGCCGGCACAGTTGACGTCGAGGCTCCTGCTAGCCAGGCGGTCATGCGATCGGAGCTTGCGACCAAACTGCCGCCCGGGCCGTGGCTGATTTTTGGGCGGCGGCGACAAGGGGCCAAGATTAGGCCGAGGATCGTCCCGTCGGTAGGAGGGATGGTTACGGCTGAGGCTGAGAGTTCGGTCTTGGAACGAGCGATCGAGATCGAGGCGTCAGATGTGCGCTTGAACGCGCTTCTGCAAGCCTATTCGAAGCCGGATCAACTTTCATCGGGCGAGCGTCGAACGATCATGGATCTTTTAGTGTTCTCAAGGAAGGAGGGACTGCCGATTTCTTCCGTGGATGCATTGAGGTTACTCGCGCGTTGTCCCAGCCTCGCCGTCTCGCTGCTCGCGTCTTGCGAGTCGTTAGCAGAACGTGCCGCTCTACTCGATCTACAGCGTGAGCTGCCGTTTTTGTGGTGCTCCACCTCAGTAGGCGATTGGCTCGAAGCGTTTTCGCGTCGCCTAAAACAAACAGTCGAGAAGCTCGCTGCTATCGGAATCGAAAGCGCGGCCGCGATCAGAAGCATAGGTGGTGCCCTTGATGATATCGTCAATTTGAGACCCGAGTTGTCGGGACATGCAAGATTTGTCTTTCTCGTCTGTGTCGCTTCGGAAATGGCCAAGCAGAGAAAGACTATTGATGGAACAACGCTCCATTTCCGTCAGTCCCCGCGTCGCGACGGAATTCGGCGGGAAGTGGATCGGCTCATCGGCCGGCATGATGACGATACATCGCCCCCGCGCAATATGTTCACTCCAAAAAGCCTGCTCTCAAGGCGACCGTACTTTGAGCCTTACAACTCGAATTTTGCCGAGGTTATCGCTGCGCCGCTGCTCGTCGCTGATCATGCGAGCGGAAAGGTTACGCTTGAGCAAGACGAATTGCGGCGTAGTCGCGATGCGTGGCTATACGATCCGGAGTACTTCGAAGCCGTTTTTCCAATGGGGTTGGTTGAAGTGCTTTATTATTCTGTGAATGCTGGGGAGAAGGTGCAGGCATGATTGATCTCGATCGCATGATGACGCGGTTGCCGGAGCAGGCAGCTGACGCCATCATCGGAATGTTGCGTCCGCGCTCTCGCACCCTGGCGAGTTACTTGCGTAGAGTGTGGGGAGCGCCGGCCGGAAGCTCCGGCTCTCTTGTTGCCGAGCCGTTCGTGGAAGGTGCCTTCCCCTGGTTGCCATTGAAGGGAGGATGGTCCGGACTCGACGGAGGGATATTAGATCGTCGAACGATCGACGTGCTCAATTCGGTATCGTATCCGCCATATGCTCACCAGGCGGAGGCTTGGAAGCACCTGACGTCTGCCGATCCGCGCTCGGTGATTGTGTCCAGCGGTACTGGCTCGGGTAAGACCGAATGCTTTCTCGCGCCGATTCTAGATCGGCTCATTAGGTTCTCCCATGGGGGGCAAAGGCAGCTAGAAGGCGTGCGCGCTCTGTTGCTTTATCCGCTCAACGCATTGATCAGCAGCCAGGAGGAGCGGCTGGAGCGCTGGTTCGCACCCTTCGGAGGCAGCTTGCGATATTGCCTCTACAACGGCGAAACGCCTGAAACAGCCCGAGCTTCTGTGAGAGCTGAACGGCCGTGGCGAGTTGGCGACCGCACCGCACTGCGCGCCTCGCCGCCACCAGTGCTCGTGACTAACGCCACGATGCTCGAATACATGCTGATCCGTCAAGTTGATGCGCCGATCTTGGCGCTGTCTCGGGGCACGCTGGATTTCATCGTTCTCGATGAGGCTCACTCGTATATGGGAGCGCAAGCCGCGGAGATTGCGCTTCTCCTGCGCCGCGTTGCGCTAGCTTTCGGCCGTACCCCCGATCAGATTCGCTATGTGGCGACCTCCGCTACCATAGGCGGAGCGAATGCGAGGGCGGAGCTCCACGATTTCCTCTGTAATCTCTCTGGTGCGCCACGTGACGCCGTGGACGTTGTTGAAGGTTATCGCGCGCCCTTACCGCCAATGCCGACCTCCCACGAAGGTGGTCAGCTTCCGGTAAACGACCTCTCCAAGTTTGATCCGCTGGAGAGCGGCCGGATAATGGCCGAATCGAAGAGATTGCGAGCCGTTCGAGAGGAGCTTCGGTCCGGCCAAATATATTCCTGGCGTTCTTGGGCTCGCGAAGCAGCGGCGCTCGGCGTTGGACAAGACGATGCGACAAAGTTTCTAGTGGAAGCGGCCAGGGCGAGGGATCCTCAAGCCGATCCGGCGATGGCTGCAATCGGCGGAGATTCTATCCTTCCAAATCGAGTTCACCTATTTCATCGGACGGTAAATGGGCTCTGGACGTGCATAAACCCCAACTGCTCAAACGGTCCTGCACAGGGAGTAGAAGGCTCCGATTGGAACTACGGAGCGATTTTCTCGGAGGCTCGCGAACATTGTCCGTATTGCGAGTCAATCGTACTGGAGTGGGTCTGTTGCCAGCTGTGTGGCGATGGAGCGCTGAGAGCCGAGGAGCTTGATGGTGGTTCGCGAATTGCAGCATGGAGCGAAGGTGACAATGAGGATGAGTTCGAGCAGACGCTCGAGCGAGAAGACCCAAGCGAAGATGCAGAGGATGATGAAGGGGCAACGATAGATGCCCCCACGCTTGTCTCGCGCCGATATTTAACCTATCCCCCGAAACCTGGGTCGCGTCGACTGGACCTAAATTTGAAAACGGGAAAATTGGATGAGAATGCAAATGTAACGTTCGCTGCAAGTCGGGACATCCTGGAATGCCCCTGTTGCACGCGCGCGCCAAATCGATTCGAGCCGAACCGCGGTGCATTGCGGCCAGTCGCCGCTGGTGCGCCATTCCTGATGGCTCAGATCACTCCAGGCTTTCTCGCGGACTTGTCGCCGGAGCTTGATGCGTCCGAGCCGCTTCCTTTCGATGGGCGCCGCCTGATCACGTTTACGGATGCCCGCCAGGGTACCGCGAGGCATGCGGCCAATGTGCAGGTCGCATCTGAGCGGATGTTTGTACGATCATTCATTTATCAGTTCGTCCAGGAAGCTCCTCCTGTCGATCAACAAGAGCTCGAGGCCCTGAATGCAAGGATCGCGCGCCTCAGGGAGTTTCCGGACGATCCTGAGCTTACCCGACTGGCAGAGGATTCCGAGCGCCAACGATCGGTCATGCTAGACGCCGGTGCGAAGCGCTGGCGAGACCTCGTCCAGCGGTTGGCTGGGCACACCACGGTCAATACATTCCTGAGAGACTTGTGGACCACGACCAACCGAGATGAGCGCTTCCAAGATCCAGAGGTGCTGGCGGAATTCCTGCTGTATCGAGAAGCGATGAGACGGCCAGTCCGCGCTAACTCGGCGGAGACGCTCGGATTATTCCGATTTGAACTACCTGGGATTGACCGCGCGGAGCCGCGAGTTCCTCCGGCCGCGCAGCGCATTGGCATGACCGACGAGGATTGGCGCGATCTCCTTCGTCTCTTGGTCACGCACTTCCTGCGGACGAACGTCGCGCTTGACTTTCCACGATGGTGGTTGAGTTGGATAGACCGACGCCAGAGCCATATCGAGGTCAAACCGTGGAGCCCTGGGGAAAAATCGAGCCGATATGTGCGTCTTTGGCCAAACGCGCAGGGCCCGCGGCTAACGCGGGTAGTACGGCTCCTGTTTCAAGCCCTGCAACTTGATCCTGACAGTCGTGCCGACAAGGACAGCGTAGACGAAGTGCTCACGGCCGCTTGGCGAGCACTCTTTCGTTTCTTGACTGCTACCGACAACGGATTCCGTCTGCGCCTGGGAGACCTGGCGGTTGCTCGAGTCGACAAGGCATTCTGGTGCCCAACAACGAGAAGAGTGCTGGACACGACCATTCGGGGACGAAGCCCCTATGACATTGACGGGGTTCACCCCGTCACGACGCCTATTACGATGCCGCGCCTTCCATACCCCTGGCGGCGGGATTCGGTCGGGCAGGTCGTAGTCGAAGATCGGATCGACAACTGGCTGGCGTCCGATCAAACCGTCGTCTCACTTCGAAGTCTCGGAAGATGGGGCGATCAGCAGGACCGTGCCACGAAATTCTCCCCTTGGATACGTGCCGCCGAACACTCCGCACAGCAACCGAGTACGGCACTTCGCCGGTACGAGAGAGAGTTCAAGGCTGGTAGGATCAATGTTCTTGGCTGTTCCACGACCATGGAAATGGGTGTCGATATCGGCAGCATCGAGGCCGTGCTGAATACCAACGCCCCGCCAGAGATCGCGAACTATCGCCAGCGCGTTGGTCGGGCAGGGCGGCAGCGCCAGCCGATCGCAGTAGGACTTACGCTCTGCAAGAATCGTCCACTCGACCAAATGACGATTTCGAATCCAATGGAGTATCTCCAACGTCAGGTGCGAACGCCTCGGGTGAGTCTTGACAGCCCGACCATCGCAACGCGCCACGCCGCTGCACTTCTCTTGTCCGAGTATCTTTCAAGTCTTGGATCGGAATTGCACAAGCTGACCAATCAGGCATTTTTTGGTCTCGCGATGGAGGCGAACTCACCGACTGATCCACCACCGGCCTCGGCCTTCATGGCTTGGCTCGATACCGTCCCTTCGGCTCCGACGCTGTTGGATGAGCTGACGTTGTTGCTGGCCGGCACTCCCGTCCGGCCGGGTTGGGATCTCGTTGAAACGCTGAGAGCTCGTATGGAACGGATCCACTCCGAGATTCAGGCTGAATGGCAAGCGCTGGCGCCGGCCACCCCGGAGGGCTTGGCTGGAGATGTCGAATTCGCGGCAATCAATAGGGCCCGAGAAGTTCAGAGACTTCGTTTGGAGAGAGGGTATCTACTAGGTGAATTGGCCGGCAGAGGCTTCCTTCCATCGTATGGCTTCCCAACCGACGTCGTTCAATTCGTAACCGAGACAACTAGCGAGAGAGCGGCACGAGCGCGGCGAGTTGAGGAGGGTGGAGCGCCGCAAGAGCAGAGCTTCGGTCGAGGTTATCCGTCGCGGTCACGGGAAGTGGGAATCTATGAATACGCGCCAGGCCGTGGGATCGTTGTGGACGGTGTTGTTCGCGAGTCTGGAGGCGTCACTCTCAATTGGCAAAGGCCCATATCACAAGATGGCCTTCGCGAGATACAAAGCTTGAGAACGATGTGGTCCTGTAGGACCTGCGGCGCCTTGAGCTCAAAACCGTCCGCAGTGGGTCAAACGCCCTGCATCGAGTGCGGATCGAGTAACTTCACACCGATTAGGTATCTAAGTCCTGGAGGGTTTTCGGTTGATGTTCGGTTCAAGGTGCACGATGATCCATCTGATCTCGGCGGATCGAGGGTTATAGACCCGTGGGTCTCGGCCCGAGAGGCGCCGTGGCGCTCACTGCCAGACCCGGACATCGGTCGCGTGCGAGCAAGCGCGGACGGAACGGTTTTCTGGTTCAATCCTGGGGATCACGGACACGGGTATGCAGTCTGTCTTCATTGCGGCCGTTCTGAAGCTGAAACAGTGACGGCTGGCGGGTCTGGCCTAACAGGCCACAGCCCGCTGAGAGGTGCGCCAATGGCGGCCGATGGTCAAACCTGTACTGGCGCTCCCGAATACTCGCCCTATGCGGTCGTACGAAATCTAAACTTGGGGCACGAAATACGTACGGACGTCTGCGAGATCCAGCTCTATGACTGTCGTTCGCGGGACGTTGCGTTGACGATCGCTCTCGCGCTACGTGAAGCCGTAGCCAAGAAGCTGGGCATTGACGCTGATGAAATGGGCTTTGCGGCGCCAGCTGCGCCAAACAACCGCGGCGTGGATTCTTATAGCGCGGTGATATTCGACAGAGCCAGCGGAGGAGCGGGTTTCTCGACCGTGATCGCGCGCGACCCTGTGGCTTATTTGAGGGAGGCGCTTACTTTCCTCGACTGCTCGGCAATAGGTCGATGTGGAGACCGAGATGCGGTGCGGGTTTGTCCGCGTTGCGTTCTTGCGCCGGATGCGCAGCACACAGTCGAAGGCACGGACCGCTTGAATGCCTATGCGTTGCTGGCGCAGTTGCTCTCGCGCATTTCACTTCCTGAACAGCATCGACTGTTTGGGGTGCGGACGATGTACGAGTCGGCTGCCCTTGCGGATGCGCTGAACGATTTGATCGCAACAAGCCCAGGGGCCGAACTAACGTTGATCTTGCATGGTGACCCAAGTGCGTGGGACTTCGAACGATGGCCAGCCGCTTCCGTCGTAGAGCGGTGGGGCGCCCGCGGGCGCAGTGCATTGGTCGAAGTGAATGGGGCGATCTTGCAGCAAGCGGATGCTGTTACTCGCCGAAGAGTAGCTCTCTGGCTCGAAAGGGCGAGAGCTTCGCTCCGGAATATGTCTTCAGGCAATGAAGATTTGCTTGCCTTGGTCACCGAGGGCGGACGAGGCGTCACTGCATGGCGCTCTCTTGACCGGTCAGCTTATTCCATCGACTTGAATTGGGCGAGCACCACTGAGGCTCCCGTCGTCCGAGGCAGCCTAGAGACGGCGCCCGAAAGCTCGGGCAACATCGACCCGCACACGCTTCTTGTCGAGAGAATAAGGGAGACGATCTTCGAGGTCGGTGGTGAACTCGATGGCCCTATCGAAGGCTTCGGAAGACGGCTCAAGGCTCTCATAGCGAGCGGAAATGAAACACTTACGGCTGTGCTATCGGAACCCTGCATCGAACTGCGATACTCTGATCGGTATCTATTCAGTCCTCTGGTAGTAAGACTTGTTTCCGAGCTGCTGAGGGGCTTTTCCGATGGAAACACTGAGATCGTTGTGGATACCCTGCTGCAACGTCGTGACCAACGTCGCCCTCGTATCGGAAAGACCGTTAAAGACGATTGGGCAGACATGGATCATCGCAGGGCGGTTTTTGAACATCTGCTTAACGGTATATCCGCCACGGCAAGGCTCGGACTTCACCAAGACCTCGCGCACCGTCGTAGTCTCAGTTTCCGCACCGCGCGAGGGCAGGGCAAGATTTTCTTTGATCAGGGTGTGGGATCCTGGACTCCCGTGGGACCGGTTGCATTTGATCCCATGGCTCCAATTACTAACCAAATTCGCGCCGTTCAGGAGCCATTTCTTGTCGAAAACGGGAAAAACGGCACTTTCCTGGCGTGCAGGCTGGATTGACTGGTTGGGAACGAAATGAGAACAATGCTAATCTGACGTCAGACGTGCTCGATTCGCTGGGTTGGGGTTGGAAGTGAAGGTTGCCGGGTTATTCGCTGGTGTTGGTGGATTGGAGCGGGGTCTTGCTGCGGCAGGGCATGAGCCAAGCCTACTCTGCGAGATTTGGGAGCCTGCTCGAGCCGTCCTCGCGGCGAGAATGCCCGACGTCCCCTGTAAGCGGGACGTTCGAGACCTCAGGGCGCTTCCGAGGGAAGTCGAACTGATAGCCGGCGGATTTCCCTGTCAGGACCTCAGCCAGGCAGGCCAAACTCTGGGTATTGGGGGTTCTCGATCCGGCTTAGTGGGGGAAATATTTCGTCTACTCGACCGTCGGCGTGTGCCTTGGGTCGTGCTGGAGAATGTTTCGTTCATGTTGCAGCTGGACAAGGGAAGTGGCATGCGCATCCTGGTCGAAGCGTTTGAGGAGCGCGGCTATCGCTGGGCCTATCGCGTGGTGAATAGTCTTTCTTTCTTGCCGCAACGGCGGGAGCGGGTGCTCTTCGTCGCGACTACGACTGATGTCGATCCTGCTTCGGTCATCCTAACGGACGAAGCTGAGCCCAGTGTGCTCCCGACCAAGCTCGATGCGTACGCTCACGGGTTCTATTGGACCGAAGGAATACGTGGTCTCGGCTGGGCCCCTGATTCGATTCCTACATTGAAGAATGGCTCGACCGTTGGGATCGCTTCTCCTCCCGCAATCTTGTTACCTTCAGGGGATGTCATTACACCTGACATTCGGGATGCAGAGCGTCTTCAAGGTTTTCCTGAGAATTGGACCCGTCCGGCAGAGCAGGTCTCTCGTGCGTCGCTTCGCTGGTCGCTCGTCGGAAATGCCGTCACGGTTCCGGTTGCGGCGTGGTTGGGCAAACGCCTAGCCCGACCCGGCAAGTATGATGCCAGCCGAGATAGCGAACTTCCTGCGAATGGCAGGTGGCCCACGGCGGCGCGCTATGACGGCAACCGCCGATATGCAGTTCACATCAATTCCTATCCAAAATGGGAAACGCGGCCCGCCTTAACGCAGTTTCTCCGATACGATGGAAAACTGCTTTCGGCGCGCGCCACGCGGGGCTTCCTTTCGAGGACCGAGCGAGCAAAGCTACGCTTTGCGGATGGCTTTCAAAGTCGACTTCGCGAGCACCTACTTCGGATGGACGCCCTTGAGAACGCGAAGTTCGCTGTTGCTGCCGAATGATCGCGGCGCGCCCTGATCCCAAAACATCCGCACGAATGGCGCGGATAAGGCGAAGAGGTACAAAGATTGAGACGATCGTCGCAACCCAGCTGCGTGATCTCGGTGCCCACTATCGCAAAAACGTCAAGAAGCTTCCCGGCAGTCCCGATTTTGCGAACCGCTCTAAGCGGTGGGCCATTTTCGTAAACGGATGCTTTTGGCACCATCACAGGGGCTGTCTGAGGGCCACGGTACCAAAATCGAACCGCAAGTTTTGGATCGCCAAATTTCGTGACAATAGACGCAGAGACGCTCGATGCGTAACTCGTCTCCGTCGCGAGGGCTACCGCGTCATCATCATCTGGGAATGCCAGGAGGATCGGATCCGAGACAAGCTAACTAAGATCCTTGAACCGCGTCGCGTAGATACCTGACAGCCGAGCGATCATGTTATCATAGTTGTAGATGTCGCCCTTGGGTGGTGCGGGCGGCCCCTCAATAAGCTTAACAGCATTCCCGTCATTGGCCATGTCTATCACGACAATCGAAATCGCATCATAGCCAACGTCGCCCACCTTCGAACGGCGCGGGAGCTGCTTGATTTTGTCAATTGCGAGCTGGGCGTCTCGCGGCTGTCTGTGCTTACTCCACTCTGGATCTGACGATCTGTTCTTCTTGTTCAGATCCGGGCTGAGGTAGTTCTCTGCGACATTCACCATAGTAAAGGCGACTGCAACGGCCTGATCACTTGCTCCATGGACCGTGAGGTGTGACGAATTTAGCTCGTCGTACAGGCGAGGAAGGGCACGCTGATGAGCCGTCATGCATGCTTTGGCTTCGAGCGCCATCAGTACTGAACCTACGGGCGCGCGAACGAGTTGCGGAAGTTTGTCAAAAGCACTTTGCTCCTCTTGCGTCAGCTCAATTTTGTAATTCCTTCCGATGCTTTCCAAGGTCTCAGTGGTAGTAGGACCTCCCGGCGTGCAGAGCACTAGGTCGAGGTTCTTCTTGCGGTCGTGAACGAAGTCTCGCATTTCGTGGTTGATGCCGAAGCAGACTGCGCCTGCTTCCACGTGACGCTTCAGCAGCGGAGTTGACGCCATTAAATCGAAGATCACCCCCCAACAGGCGATCTTTGAATGATGGTCACTGCGCGAATGATACTGCCAGTTGTTCTGATAGCGGTCGCGAATGTTGGCCGATGACAATGTTCGCGCTAATATTGTTGGCCCATTCATTCGTGCCTCGACTTTTCGGTCTAGTTTCTCACGTTTATCTGATTCCCTTGGCTTGAGCCTTCTGACGGTCTCAAGCCGACGACACGCATGGTCTTGGGCCAACCAGACCGAGCTCGGTTGTTCGACCATTGACCAAGAGTGCGGTATCTAAGGGACGTCACGTTCCGTTTTCGGGCGACCCTCGCTGGAAGGGGGCGGCGGCTCAAGCGGCCCCAGGGTGATTTTTGGCATAGGGCACTAGCGCGCTGGTTGCGGTGGCAGATAGGGGGAGTAAGCTAGTTGTGATTCTCGCTGGGGCAAAGGGGCGCGAAATGGCGGTCGCATCGTTCAAAACCAATCCTTACGGACTGCATGAACTGTTGAAGAAGTGCGAAGGCGGAGATCTCCAATTGCCTGATTTCCAGAGGAGCTGGGTATGGGATGAAGACCGAATAAGAAGCTTGATCTCCTCAGTTTCGCGTGGCTTTCCGATTGGGGCACTGATGACGCTGGAAACGGGAGGGGGCGTTGATTTCAAGCCCCGACCCATTGAAGGGGCGCCCGCCCATACGCTCACGACCCGGCCCGAGGCACTTTTGCTCGATGGCCAACAGCGAATGACCTCTCTTTATCAGGTGTCGCTTCGGGGCAAGGTGGTGGAGACCATCACGTCGAAGAAAAAGAGAGTCAAACGCTTATTCTACATCGATATCGCAAAGGCGCTTGACCCAGCAGTGGAGCGGGACGAAGCCATTGTTTCTGTCGGAGAAGATCGGCTGCTGGCTGAAGACTTCGGTCGCAAGATTGTGCTCGACCTTACCACGAGAGAAAACGAATTCGAGCGACTGATGTATCCAGTATCAATGGTCTTCAACTGGGACGAATGGCAAAAGCAGTTTATCGAACACTTTATGAAAGACGGTGAGTTTCCTAAGAAGTGGGACGTACTTCGTCAATTCAAAGAAAACGTCCTCGATAATTTCATCTATTATTAGGTGCCAGTAATCGCGTTAGGGTCCGGCACGTCAAAGGAAGCCGTCTGCGTCGTGTTCGAGAAAGTGAACACCGGCGGGAAAGCTCTGGATGCATTCGAATTGGTGACTGCGATGTATGCCGCCGATGGGTATGAGTTGCGTCGCGATTGGTACGGCAAGGACGGGGCATTAGGCCGGCAGCATCGCTTTAAGGAGACGTTGAGGCCAGCCGGCCAGGACTCGGGAATCATCGCGGCAGTTTCGAATACGGACTTCCTGCATGCCGTCTCTCTGTTTCATACACGGGAGCGGAGGCGCGAAGCGGAAGCAGTTGGTAAGCAGGGCAAAGAATTGCCGGCGGTGTCGGGCAATCGCAATGCGCTGCTAAATCTTCCGCTTGAGGCTTACAAGAAATACCAAGCACTCGTTGAGGAGGGCTTTGTACGGGCAGCCAAATTCTTGCACATGCTGCACATCTATCGTGTCTTCGACTTGCCCTATCAAACTCAGATCATCCCATTGGCCGCGATCCTGGACGATATAGGAGCGGCTTGGGAGCACGAAGCCAATCGGGCGAAGTTGGCACAATGGTATTGGAACGGGGTTTTCGGTGAGCTCTACGGCTCTGCCGTCGAATCCCGCACTGCGAAGGACTTCCTGGAGGTGCCCGCGTGGCTGAAGGGAGGGCCGCTACCATCTACCATTCGGGAATCGACTTTCAGGGCTGAGCGGCTGAAGACTATGCGTATGCGCATCTCGGCGGCCTACAAAGGCGTCAACGCGCTATTGATGAAGACCGGCGCCGAAGATATTCGCTCCGGCCAAAAATTTGATCACATAGTCTTCTTTGGCGAGAACGTCGATATTCACCACATCTTTCCAAGAAAATGGTGCGAGGACCGAAATATCGGACCGGCGGTATACGACTCCATCATCAACAAAACGCCGCTCGCATATCGAACCAATAGGATCATCGGCGGAGCAGCACCATCTATTTACCTTTCGAAGCTTGAGCAGGGCGATAAGGAGACGCCGCCAATTTCGGTCCAAAACCTCGACGGATATCTACGTTCGCACTTGATTGATTCGAACCTACTCCGAGCCGACCAATTTGAAGGCTTCATGGTAGATCGACAGGAGCGCCTGCTGACTCTAATTGAGAAGGCGACCGGGCAATCGGCTTACCGAGGGGAAACCGAGGAGGAGGCCGAGACCGATTTGGAAGCCGCCGAGGCTGAACTGACGATCACGGCTTAGCCGTCATTGCACGTTCTGCGTTACTGTAGGCTCGGAATGGGACTGCCGGAAATTCGCTTAGTTAGGAGCGGCTGACAGTACGTGCTCCTCCTCGAGCACAAAAGCCGTCGCTATCGGAGAGCTGCTTGTGGAAGCGGCCTACATAGCCGGACTGAAGACGGCGGCTCGAAAAAGCACTGGCAGCGCCCTAAATCTGAAAAAAAGCGTTCCGTGGATCACTTGAGAACAACTCTCAGGTTAGCGGATCACCGCTCCTCCACACCGCACGGACGACCGCATTGAAGCCTCGACTAATTTTGACCAGCGCCGCGGGTTCACTTAGAAAAAGCTACGGTTGCAACCTACGTATCGGGTGCCTGCCCAAATGAGAGCTGCTTATGCGGCACGTTGTAGCCCTTGCTGAGCCTTATGCTTCTCTCGACGCTTTTACAAATATCAAGACCAGCGTAAACGGCCCACACGATTGAGCCCACGATCCAAACCCTGAAAAATGCATTCATCAGTAGCTCGGCACTTTGTGTGTCCTGCAGTCATAGGGACCGTCCTTTCCAGAGCCCTTGATATTGGCGTTGTAGTATCGCCCATGGGAATCCGCTGAGAGCAGCGCATCCACCGTCGTCTTCGGTATCTCGCAGTAATGGTAGTACGTGTCCTTCAGCAGGATCACCATGTACTGGTTTGCTGCGTCGTAGCAGACGCGATTGACGAAGCTGCTCTTCGTTGCCTGGCAGGTGAAGGGTTTTAGATCGACCGGGCCGCGGTATCTTACTTCTACGGTCTCGGCGTGGGCTGCGGTCGCGAGAAAGAGAAACAGGAAGGCTAGACGCTTCATGTGGATACCTTATCGCACTGGGATATCGTTATCGCGAGCTCGTTTAGTCGCCGCTCCAACCGTACGGATGACGCGGCGTTCGCCTCTCCTTGGGCGGGACGAGCTTCAGTTGACCGTTCCTCGCAGCGATCAGCCATTCCTCGGTAGCTGAAAAGCCGGGAGCTTGAATGCTGGTTTCGAGGTAGATGTTGCCGCCCTGCAAGACTTCGAAGGGGATCTGAACCGCGACGACCCCCGAATGCTGCTCGACTTCGCCGTCCTTGAATATAGGCAAATCTGGCGGTGAGTTGATGACACGGCGGAATATGCGCATCTTCGCGCGCGGCGCCTTATCCCTTTCGCCAATCGACCTGAAGGGGCCGACTTGGAACGGAATAGGCAAGTCGAAGTCCACAAAAAAGTCGACGACAACGTGGTAGGCGGGGGTGTTCGATCGGTTCAAGACCACACAGTGCAGCATGACTGCTTCAGAGTGCTGCGCGCCCTGAGTAATGCTAGGCATGTGTGTCTTTTCGCGCCCATCGAACCATAGCTCGGTGAAAAGATCGGGAGTGGTCGACCGACGCATGATGTCTCGGATTTCGTAGTCATGCATCGGGACGGACTGAAGATCGAAGCGCTTATAGTACTTGCCGTCCGGCGCCTGGTGGGGGCCGGTTTGCGTCTGAGGGATGTAGATCACATAGCCGAACTGGCCGTTACCCATGTCAATTCGAGATGTGGTAACGCCGTTCATGCGCGGTTGGACACGGGAATTCAGGATTTGCTCGATCCACTCGCGCGTGACCTTTGGATCGGCTACTCCGTCATCAACGCGGGTAGGCTTCTTGGTAAACTTGTCTTCCTCAACGCCGTAAACGAGCTGGCCCCCGGCAGAGTTGGCAAGGGCCGTGACATCCTTGCACAGCTCGTCTGGTGCCTTCCCGTCGCGAGACAAGGAGGGCGACGCCTTATAGTCTAGGGTGAGACTCTCTTCCAAACCCTCTTCAACAAGACGCTGCAGGTCGGCTTTCGTTCTCAAATCGATCATGGGAAGTCCATGGTTGAAGGGCTTGCCAATAGCAGCTTTTCCGTGTGAAGTCCTGCTCTTTTGCGGGGGTGTGATGAATGAGTTTGAGCTCTATAAATTGGTTGCTGCCGTTATGGCATTAGGGTGCGATCCTCGCTGATGTTCCGGCCGGCGATAAGCTCGCTCAGACCCGTGACGCCAAAGTCGCGAGTGGCGCGCTTCCTCGATGGCGCACTATCGCGGGAGGTGCTCGGCAAGTCACGGGAAACGGATCGATTATTCGAAGAGGCCCGCACATCGAACCTGCAGACCATCAAGATCGGTCTGAAAGAAAGTTTGTCAGAGATAATCGGTGACCATGAGGCACTCGATTTGCCGGTAACCTTAGTCGCTGCGAAGCGGCTTAAAGACTCTGTCGAAGCCAGAGACAGCCCCTACTTTCAACAATACCATCTTGATCTGGAGAAGCGGATTGGTCCAGCCGGACTGAAGCGACGACGCAACGGCCGAGCGATATGAGGCTGCCGATAAGTGTTGATCACGGTGGTACCCGGAGCACAAATTACTATTGGTGGGAATGCCAAGATTCGGACATGACTGGGGGAGGAAGTGAGGGAAGAGGAATTTAAGGCATGGCTTGAGGCAGGAGGCGCGAGCTCAGAAGCTGGACGCAACACACGCTCCTATGCCGTCCGCACGATCGAAAATAATCTAGCAGCTCTTGGTTCGCCCCATCCCGATCTTGACGGTGCCTGGAAGGCGGATCACTTCGAGCAACTGCGCGAGAGGCTTAAGGAGCTGCGCGATAATTTTGTGAAAGGTGGCACGGATTACCGTATTCTGATGCCCCAAGCGAACAATCCCGCTAATCGTCTTTCGAGTTGGCGGTCCTGGCTAGGTCAATACGGCCAGTTCCTAAGCGGTGAGCCACGAGGAGGACGTGATGCAGATCGAATCCGCCTGCATGTGCTCGAACACTATATCGAAACTGCTCGGGAACACGATGCCGGATCGGTGGATGTGTTGGTCCGCGACGTGAATGAAGCGCTTGGCCTCAACCAGGCATGGCCGAATATCTGCCAAGCCCTTACCGGCCAAATGTTTCTGGAGATGGCTGATGTCGAGCCACCGGAGCGAATCGGGGCGGACCAAAGTTCGGCGACCGTCTTCCGTTTTCGCTTGAGCGGAGAGGCCGACAATCACGATCGTGCAAGTAGCCAACGACCGTTTCTCTTGTTCGACTCAGCAGGAGCAGCGTTCAAACCAGTTCTGAACCACAACCGACAAACGGGTCGTTCTGCTTTCCGCATCAAGCCGCCGGGTGCCACTAATAAGGCAGACGAGGCTATAGAAGTAGAGAGCATTGCCGAAGTCGCACGCGCCATGCTCGTCGACTTCCGCCCTGCCAGAGTTCAATCCATTCGAGGCGGCGCAGTCAATTACGTCGCGTACGGAAAGCAAAGACTTGTGCGATATGAACTCGACCCGGTCATCGCCAAAGAGATCGGAATTCCGCCGCGAGGCGAGATTTCCCAGACGCCGACACTCGATCAGAATGCTCGTGAAGAACCTAAAGCCCGGAATGGAACGAAACACTACATGGCTGAACCGTCCAATTTGATCCTCTACGGGCCGCCCGGAACTGGCAAAACCTTCGCCACCGCGGCGGAAGCCATTCAGCTGTGCGGTGAACCAGTGCCGGAAGATCGCGAAGAACTGATGGCATCCTATCGCCGTCTATCGGACGCTGGCCGTATCGAGTTTGTCACCTTCCATCAGTCTATTTCGTATGAGGACTTCGTCGAGGGGCTCCGGCCGACGCGAGCGAGCGAGGATAGCATCGGCTTCGAGTTGAAACCTGAACAAGGAGTGTTCCGACGAATTGCGCGGCGCGCTGAGACAAGCACGGGCCCCGGTGACGCAAGTTTCTCGATAAGCGGCAGGCAAGTCTTTAAAATGTCGATCGGTGAGGCCGCAAACCCTGATGATGCTTATCTGTTCGAGGAGGCAATCACGGGCGGATACACACTGCTCGGCTTTGACGACATCGACTGGAGCGATGACCGCTTCGCCACTCGTGAAGCGATCATAGAAGAGATTCGGGCTCAAGGAGTTGCGGAACAGGGCGAACCCAATGCCGCGAGCGGGCGTGTCCAAATGCCGTTTATCTTCCGCAATTGGATTAAGCCTGGCGATATCGTGGTGGTATCCAAGGGCAACAGCCGATTCCGGGCCATCGGCGAGGTTACCGGAGGTTATCAGTTCGCTCCAAGGGAAGGGGGGGACTACGGTCATCGTCGGGCGGTCCGCTGGCTGTGGATTGATCGCGCGGGCGTGCCCGTGAGCGAGATTTATGCGCGCAACTTTATGCAGAAATCGATCTATCTGCTGACTGACGCCGACCTAAATCTGCCCGCGCTCGAACGCTACATTGCTAGCCAGCAGCACGCTGGCACCGGTGCTCCCGAGCCTTTCGTGCTGATTATCGACGAGATCAATCGCGCAAATATCTCGAAGGTCTTCGGCGAGTTGATCACGTTGCTTGAACCAGACAAGCGCATCGGCCAGCTCAATGCGTTGAAGGTTCGATTGCCATATTCAGGTGAACTTTTCGGTGTTCCGGCGAATCTACATATCATCGGCACGATGAATACTGCGGATCGCTCGATCGCACTTCTCGATACCGCGCTCCGCCGCCGGTTCGATTTTCGCGAACTGATGCCTGATGCGTCGCTGCTCGGCACAGTCGATGGTATCAACTTGGCCATCCTGCTCGCCACAATCAACGAGAGGATCGAGTATCTGTTCGACCGCGAACATCAAATCGGCCACGCTTATTTCATCAACTGCAAAACCCGCGCGGATATCGATGAAGTGATGCGACACAAAGTGATCCCGCTGCTCGCGGAATATTTCTACGAAGATTGGACGAAGGTCGCGTCGGTCCTCGGAGACGGGCACGACGGTGGTGAGGGCGACAGTCAAGGGCGGTTCATCGATCGCCGTAGGCTCAAGCCACCAAAGAGTACGGGCGCAGACGAGGATACCGCTGCCAGGTATCGATGGAGCGTCCGCGACGTGTTCTCCTACGACGGCTTCGCTTCCGAATGATCCGTCGCACAATCCTGGAATGGGGTTCGATCCGCTACGGGGGGGCGGCCGATGAAATCCCGCCCTACGCTGCCGATCGCATCGCCGCCGTCGCGGCTGAGTCCCCGCTCTCCGGCCGGGGTGGTACCGGCGTCCTTGAACATGGACGCAAGGGGCTTCGCGCGAGGGGCGTTGTCGGGGTGATTGCGGCCGATGGCTGTGCGATGGAAATCCTGCCCAAAATCGAATTCCCGGGGGAGGGGGCTTCCGAAGCATTCGGGAGTATCCGACGCCGCCTCGTCCACATGATCGCCCTCACGTTGGACCTGAAGATCGATGCGGGCCAAGTCACGAAGCTCGACTGGCAGCGCGAGACGCTGCTGGAAATTCTGATCAGGCTATTTTCGGAGAAGCTGGTCGATGCCGTCCGTGAAGGCATGCCGCGGCGCTATGTCGAGCAGGCCGATGACCTGCCGGTGCTGCGCGGACGGCTCGACGTGACGCGCCAATTCACGGTTCTTTCCGCCGAGCCAATGCGGCTAGCCTGTTGCTTCGATGCACTGACCGCCGATATTGCCCTCAACCGGATTATGAAGGCTGCCGTTGCTAGGCTGACTCGGGTTGCAAGAACCGCGGACAATCAGCGCCGATTGCGGGAGCTGGCATTCGCCTATGCCGATATAGCGAGCGTGCCAATTTCATCGCTACGGTGGGATCATGTCGTACTCGATCGCACCAACAGCCGTTGGCGCGAGTTATTCAACCTTGCCCGCCTGCTGCTGGGTGAGCGGTTCCAGACGACCTCTTCGGGCGGCGGTGATGGCTTTTCCCTGCTGTTTGAGATGAGCTCGCTGTTCGAGGAATATGTCGCTCGGATGTTAAGCCGTGCTCTGCTGAATACTGATCTACGAGTCGTTAGCCAAGGCGGACGACTATATTGCTTGGAATCTGACGATCGTCGCGGACTCTTCCAGACCCGGCCGGATATCCTGGTCAAACGCGGCAGCGAGGTTGTGCAGATCATCGATACCAAATGGAAGCGGATCGCATCCCGCATCGATGATCCCAAGCAAGGCGTCTCGCAGGGAGATGTTTACCAGATGATGGCGTATGGCCAGCTTTACAAATGTGAGCGACTAACACTTCTCTATCCGCATCACGCCGCTATCAATCGCAGCGAGGGAGTGCACGCAGCGCACCGAATGACTGGATGCAGCCGCTGGCTAGAAACTGCTACAATCGACGTCGGCCAGGGCGAGATGTTCCGCGAGCGGCTGAGAGTTATAATTGACCATCAACCAAACGCCGGCCTTGCCTAGAGGATATCCACTCCTCCGCACCTTGAGATCTAAGCTGCTGTAACGGCGTCATTTCTTTGCGGATCAAGGAAACGCTGCGAAGATTGCTACGGCGAATAGCTACAAATGGGAATTGCACCACCTCTGTCCTTCGATGGCGGGTTCCTCGCTCATCTGAAGAGTCTGGCTTCCAATACCCCTGATTATCGTCAGAGTAGTTGGCCGCGTCGGCTACTTCACTCCGGCCTTTGACTAGGTATAGAACGCCAACTGATCGAGAGTAAGTAGCGCCTGTAGTGCGCGCACAAGGGTATAGCTTTCAGCGACCGCGGCGCCATGACCCACGGCATGCCTGGAGGTCGCCTTTCCGGCACCGGCCTCGGGGTCGAAGTTCGCGAAGGTGTGTGACTTCAAATAGTGTGCAAAGGCAGCGGGAAACAATAGCGTGTCCGGTTGACCTGCCTTCTGTTCGGCGGAAGCAATTGCAAAATCCAAGAGGAGCTGGACCTTGGCTCCTTTTCCGTGGACGGCACGATAAGCGTCCGCGAGAATACCCTCGATCTCAGTCAAAACGATCTTGATGACTGGGACTGCCTCTCCAGCCAGGAAAGCCCTAAGGGCCGATCTCAGAAGTGGCTCTTTCTCCGCAAAATGGGGTTTTGCCATCCAGCGTTTAAACATGTGCTCTAAACGCTCAGAGTCGAATTTGGCGATGAGTTGCGCTTCCTCATCCTTCAGGTCAAAACCTGCCTCGGAGCAGTCGGCAAAGAGGCGAAATTCAGGTCCTATGATCTCCACAAATGGGAACCATCCAGCTTCGAGAAGCCGCGAGAATATCGCGGTGTCCGCGAGGGCGTCGTAGAGATCGCGGTACCTAAGACGGCGGTGCATCGTGCCCAGATCGCGCTGCATATCTTGGACGGAAATATCGCCGGCTGGATTGAAATCAAAAAATAGGCCAAACCGCCATCCCTCACGAAAGATGCAAACAGCGCGATCTTCCTTTCCAATCGGGACCAGCGGAAAAGCCATCTCAGTCACATCAGCGATGTCACTCTCGAACACGATGCCACCAGCAACCAAATCGCGCTTTGGCATGATCCGCAGAGCGACCGCCGCCGTATCGACCCACAAATCACCCGTGTTGTCTGGATGTATGACAAGCAATACAGTGTGCGCGTGCTTAAGGTTCACGGCTTTGCCAGCCCGTCGAGCCACGTGTTCAATATGGCCGTTCAGCCCGTCCGCAACCCGATGGAAGAGCCGATCATCCGACGTCAGGCAGAGGCGGGTCCAAACTTTAACGGTATCCCCGTTGCGCGCAGCTTCGGCGGAGACGCCATTCAATTGTAATCCTGAGAGCTTTATCGGTTGTCCGCTGTTGTCCATGAGCACACTGGGACGGCTCTCATCTGCCCGCTCCGATGCACTCATCGGTATACCGGGACCTTGTGTGTCCGGCAGTCGTAAGGACCGTCTTTGCCGGTGCCTTTGATATTAGCATTATAGTAGCTGCCAAGAGAACCGGCCGAGAGAAGCGCATCGACCGTTGATTTGGGTATCTCGCAGTAGTGGTAATACGTGTCCTTGAGCAAGATCACCATGTACTGTTCTGCTGCATCGTAGCAGACACGGTTTATGAAGCTGCTCTTGGTGATAGCTTGGCAGGCAAATGACTTCAGATCGACCGATCCTCTATACTTCACGTCCACAGTCTCAGCATGGGCGCCGCTCGCGATCAGGAAAAGTAGCGCAGCTAGTCTCTTCACAGTTTCACCGTCGCCAATTTTGGCCAAACTCGTCGTCAAACCACATCTCGGCGTCGTAGTCGGCACTAATGCGGGATCTAAAGTTCAGATAGTGGCTGTAGTTGTTAGCCGATAGCCAGTCCTTGAACGCATACCAACTCGGATGCTCGCGCTTCCCGGCGGGCAGTGTGTCGAACCATATGGTGGCAAGAGACCTTATGGCCGGCTCGGCTTCGCTCTTCTTCATTTCGTCTTTTTAGGCTTCTGCCCCTTGGTCTCGTCCTGGCTCAAAACAGATGCTGCGAGCTTTTTCGCGTCGGTGACAGTCGGCTTCTTCTCGCCTGAGAGGATTTTCGACGCGAGCGTGGACAGCTTGGGACTGGATTGCTTAGCCATGGCTTCCCCCTGGGTTTCTCAACGCCTAGTAGTATCTTAAGAAAGGCTCGCTGTGGAGGGCTTTGCCTGAAAAGAATCTGGCCTGGGGACTACGACCAAAGTCAAATTTAGCCAGTTTCCGCTGGCTCGGGTAGCGCCCCAGAACGTTCATGCCGCTGACCATCTCTGCCTGGGGATGCTTTGATGTTTGGTTGCCTACTGATCAAGTCTGCTAGTTGAGGGAAAATGAGCATCACCGACATAGGACATGTTGTGAGGGGCGATAGTCCACTCGAAATGCTTGAGCATGACGAGTTCGGTCTCCGCGAAATGGTCGCGGGTCTTTCTTCGATACTCGCAAATCGGATCCCGTCTGCCGGCTACACTATGGGTATTGAGGGAGCTTGGGGTAGTGGAAAATCGACATTCTCAAATTTCGTTGCTGAAAATCTACGTAATTGTGAGGATCACGTTGTGATCCGATTCGAGCCTTGGATGGTCGGAGAAAGGAGTGCGTTGATCGCATCCTTTCTTGGTCAATTTGCTTCGGAAGTGGATAGAGTGTCACCGAACCAATGGAGGTGGTGGCACTATCAGAGATGGTTTGCATGGTGGCGCGGCAGCCGACTTCCGAAGATGATCCGGAAGTATGGCGGTTACCTCGGTTCGCTGGCAGCGCCGGTTGCCGGCGCCGCGTCCATCGATCCTACCGGTAGCACGGCTCTTGCCGCCACCGGCCTCAAGACGGCGGGCTGGTTCTCCGCTCTGTTTGGTCGCGCAGAGACGCTTGATGCCCTCAAAGCTAGGATCGTCGCCGAATTGAGAGCGCTTCAGAAGCAGCGCCCAAAGCTTCGGTTCACAGTCATCATCGACGATACCGATCGTCTCGACGTGGCCGAAGCCGTTGAAGTGTTGCGTCTTGCGCGGAAGGCCGCCGACTTTCCGTTGGTGTCGTATGTGGTGTGTTTCGATGGCCGGATCTTATCGAAGCAAGTTGAGACCGCTCTCAGCATAAGTAATGGGAGAGAGTACCTGGAAAGGATTTTTCAGGATGTTGTTCATATCCCACCGCAGGAGCCATTCGCGCTACGGCGCTACTTGAAGCGGCTTCTGCGCAGCTCTTTCCAGAACGAGATGAACGGGCAAGATAACGAGGCGCAATATCGTCTTGAGGTCGTTTTCGACCGATGGGGTGGGGCGCTTTTGAATACCCCCCGAGACGTAGTTCGACTTCACCAAGCAGTACAGCTTGCCTGGCCAGAAGTACCGGAAGGGTCCGACTTCTGCGACTTCATTTGGCTACAGCTAGTTAAATTGAAGTGGCCAGAGTTCCATGCCTGGGTCCAAAATTATGTCCAAAATGTTGGAAGTTATCGGGATCGAGGCCGCCCGGGTGATGCCGAGTCCGCAACGGCAGGCAAGGGGCTGCTTACGCTTCTCGAACGTTTCGGTTGGCATGAGCGGCTATTTTTGTCGGGGCTGGACGAAATTCTTCCTGGCCTGAAACAGCTTCGATACTCGAGAGAAGGCACCGATTCTGAGGTTTTCAAATTTGAACAAGGTGAACTTGAGTATTTCGAACGAGGAAGACGGCTGGGAAGTCCATCACATTGGCGAGGATACTTCGCATTTGCTCTCCCAACTTACGCCGTAAAAGACAGCGAGCTGCTTGAACTCCGAGCGGCCTGCAAGAGTGATCCAGATAAAGCGGCGAAAATCATCGTCGATATGTTGGCGCGGCCCCATGAACGGCCAGGTCACTTTCTTGGTGTCCTTTTGGACCGGTTGATGGACGATCCAGTTGGTTACGATGAAGAGGAAGCTCAAGGGCTACTTGTCGTATTTGCCAAAACTATGGACGATGTCGAAAGGGCGACAGGCTTTGGTCTGAGCCCCTCGCTTCATCCAGCAATGGAAAGAGTCCCGGTTGAATATGAGCCCAAGGGGCTCGGTGAAGCAACGGGGCGGGGCGCGGAGCCCTCGGCATAGCGCAGCGTCCCGTCCCGTTGCGGCCCAAGAGCGTTGCGTTTGGCGTATTCGGTCGGCGTGAGGTTGCCCAGGGCGCTGTGCGGCCGGGCGTTGTTGTAGTCGTCTTTCCAGGCCGCCAGCACGGCTCGCGCCTGTGCGAGCGAAGTGAACAGCGTCTCATTGAGGAGTTCATCGCGCAGGCGGGCGTTAAAGCTCTCGATGAAGGCATTCTGGGTCGGTTTGCCGGGCGCGATGTAGTGCCACTCGATCTGCCTCTCTTGGCTGAAGCGCAGCACGGCCATTCCGGTCAGCTCAGTGCCGTTGTCGGACAGGCACATCGCTGGCCGGCCGCGCCAGCCAATGATGACATCGAGCTCGCGTGTGACCCGCAGGCCCGGCAGCGAAGTATCGGCGACGAGCGCCAGGCATTCGCGGGTGAAGTCGTCGACCACAGCCAGAATCCGGAACCGTCGGCCATCGGCGAACGCATCCGACAGAAAGTCGAGACTCCAGCGCTGGTTGGCGCCTTGCGGGATCGCCATTGGCGCCCTGGTGCCGAGCGCCCGTTTACGGCCGCCACGCCGGCGGACTTGCAGCCGTTCCTCGCGATACAGACGTCGAAACTTCTTTTGGTTCATGACCAGCCCCTCGCGGCGCATCAGCACCAGCAGACGACGGTAGCCGAACCGGCGGCGGATCGCCGCCAGCTCGCGCAGGCGGGTGCGCACGGCCGCATCATCGGCTCGCCCGCTGCGATAGCGCACCGATGCGCGGTCTACCCCCAAGGCTTTGCACGCCCGCCGTTCGCTCACCTCGAAGGTGGTCCGCAGATGAGCGACGGCCTCTCGCCTCGCGGCGGGCGTCACCATTTTTTTGACGCAACGTCCTTGAGCATGGCGTTGTCGAGCATCGCCTCGGCCAGGAGCTTCTTCAGCTTGGCGTTCTCGTCCTCCAATGCCTTCAGCCGCTTGGCATCGGATACCTCCAGGCCACCGTACTTGGCCTTCCATTTGTAGAACGTTGCGCTCGAGATCCCGTGTTTGCGGCAGACATCAGCCGTCGCCACACCCGCCTCCTGCTCCCGCAAAATCCCGATGATCTGCTCTTCCGTGAACCGACTTGGCTTCATGGTCCATCTCCTCAGAGGTGACGGACTCTACCCATTCTTGGAGGAGTTTGCGGGGCTCAGACCAGCTTCAATGACACTGAAGGACGCAACGCAATCTGGGAAACCTCTCGGTCCCTTCTGCGTAAAAATCCTCCTCCGAATCTGATCCAGGTTCTCAGGGATGGCGCAAGCATTAGCTGGCTTGCTTTCATAATGCGCGATCAAGGCTTCGCACTTGGGAAGCCAGAAGGACACCGCAGCAATCCTGAGAATGCTTGGTTGACAGAGGACGATTTTCGGGCAGCACTTGCCGAAATGATTGATCGGTTCGAACGTATTGGGATGAAAGAGGTCTTCGGATTGCCCGCGCCGCTGAACCCGCTTTTCTGCTGGGCCCAGCTAGGCGATCAGGCCGACGTAAAAGTACGATTCGAGGACGCAACAAAAACGCACGCCGAGTTTTTAAGGTCTGTCGGAACATTCAAGGGGTGAGCAAATAGTTCAAATACTGGCGTGCATCATCCGATCCACGCGCAGTATATCGCCAATTTTGCTGATCCCGACGATGTTCATGCAAGACTGAGCCGCCTTGCATTCAATGGGAAGCCGAAGCAGCGCGAAGCCGCAAAGGCTCTTCTTGCGGAATGGGTGCCTCTTAAGCCCGAGGCATAACTTTCAATAATATCCATTATCGTAAGTCAGGCCGCGGGAATGGCTACCAGCTTGCCGGCCTGGGTACGAAGATTTCCTGGTGGGACAGCCTCGGCCTCTAGATCCCGGTGACAGGACGTCACAACATCATCGAGCCAGGGCGAGAAGATTAACGGGCGCCCCAGCTTGAAATCGACCATCCTCAAAGTGGCGCTCTCGACGAGATGGCGTGCGGCCATCTCGTCTGCCGCTTCGACCCATACTGCTTCCTTGAGATTGGAGGCTGCCCATTTTTCATCGTTTCCTCTGATGTCGATGGGCGCCAGCCGGTAGACGGACATTAGGCTCAATACCGCGGCGTGCGTGCGCCGAAAGTCCCATTGTTTGGATTGTAATTGCCGGAGGTGCCGTAATTGTCTCGCTGGGTGCTGTTCGGATTTGTGGCGGTGTAGGGCTGCACGTAAGTGCCGTTGCTCCTAGTGTAGCCCGAAGTGGTGTGGCTATTTGGATTAGAGCCGGTGCCGCTGTTGTATTGCGCCTCAGCCGTGGTCGCAGCGAGTGCAAGTGCGAAGACGAGTGCGATAGTCTTCATTTCCAGTCCCCCCTAATGGTTTTATGAAACGGGGCATGCAACCATGGGCCGCACCACGCTGTCGAGTCCGACCAATGGATGAGGACGCACCGGCTCATGCGCTAGACTTGGGAAATTTACGGGTGGTCACCCGCTGCCTCTTCAGCCAGGCTCGATTTCGATGATGACGATACCCTGACGGCGCAGAACATCGGCAAGCCAACTCGCCTCAGGTTCGATGCTGCGGACAGCAATGCTCAAAGACGTTCCCGGAAACGATTTCGAGTAGCGCTTTAGCTGTCCTGCCGCTTCACCGAGGGCTGTGCTCGACCCCTGGAACTTGCACTCGATCAGCTCATCCGCCGTCAGATCGAAGATATCGATGATCCCACCCGCACACCGGTGCTGGCGGCGTATTTCATGTCCAAGTGCCCGCCGTGCACGCGCCAACGGCTCCTCAACCTTGAGTGCTTCGTTGGTGGGACCTAACTTCGATCGCAACGACTCGACACCATTTTTGAGCGCTTCCTCAAGACCTGCCTTGAGATCGACCGCCGACCTGAGCATGCCGTCGTCAGCCTGATCGCGGGCGACGGTGATATGCCGCTCGACCAGCGCAATTGCCTGCTCAACCATCACGTTCGTGGCGTGTCCACTCCGCGCAAACTTTAGGATCGTGATCACAAGGCTGGTTTCGTGGTGAAGGTCGACGAGTTGCTTCGCCTTTCGCACAATGTCGTCTTTAGTTGCACTTGCGCTCGCTGGCATCGCAGTCAGGTCCGAATCGGGGGAGGGGTTAATGCTGCCGCTTGCCGAGATTGGTTGACAGAGCCGATTTTTCTTATCCACCGAGCAACCCGCCCAGGCGTTGTCCAGATACCGCGTGCCGTGCCTCGCTTACCGTCTCCACCACAAGAGAGAGAAAATTAGCGTGACGTTGCTGGCCTTGGCGCCCTAATAAAGGTCCCCGGGGGGCAAATTGCATGAGCGTTACACCAATCGCACTTCACAGGGCGGTGGCCGTTGGAGCCTTTCGCTGGACCGTATTCTTCTTTGTCGCCATCGCGGCGTTTGCCCAGCGAGATGAAAAAACAGGGACGATCCTAGCGACGCTTGTTTTTCTGATTGATGTAGTGTCGTGGACCGTGGGCGAGCTGATCGTCACGATCAACGCCGCATCTTCGAACCAGCAGTGGCACAGCACGCTCACCGATCGACTGATCTTTGAAAAGCTTCTCGATCGATTCCGTGATCGTGAGCACATCGATTTCTCGCAAATCACGCAGGAAGGCACGCGAGCTGCCACCGAAGACGTCAACAAGTATATGCGCGACACGACTTTCTGGTCGGAGTGGGGCGGCTTTCGAAAGACGCTCCTCGGGATCGGGTATTATCTTTGGTTCTGGATCAGCTATGGGATGTTCTATGGAGCTGCCGGTCTTATTGGCTCGAGCATGCGAGGAACATATGGCTACTAGAAGTTCGAAGGAGACGGGTGGCAACGGCCTATCTATAAAGAGCTACGTCGGAGTAGTTGCTGGCTTCACTTCACCCAGGAGTTTTGCCAAAGCCCACTTTTCATTTTCGGTGTACGATGGAACGACCATATCAACCATTGGGCGCATCTTGTTTTGCTGATACCAGTCGCGCGCTTTGCCGTCAGAGTTTTTTCTCTTACCCTTCTGAAAGAGGTCCCGGTATCGGAACGGCGATATGCCCATGAACGGGACAAAGGCGACCTTCTTTTGCGACTCCGCTTCAATTTCAATCTCGTCCGGATGCAATTCCTTCGCTCGGCTTTTTGGATACGGCTCCATATAGACCACGCGCTTCACTCCGCTCGCCAAAATATGCTTCGTACAATTGTGGCAGGGGAACGTAGTGCAGTAGAGGGTGGCGCCCTTCACGCTACGGCCGAGCCTCGCGGCGTCGCAGATTGCCAACATCTCCGCATGCACGACCCGGCCGTATTCTGTTAGGTCCATGACCCGAGAGCCGACAAGCGCGCCATGCTGTAAAGGAGGATCCTGCTTGCTGATCAAGTGATCCACAATCTGAGAGTCATTTCCTATGTCCAATAGCGAGGAACTCAGGAACCCCTTCTTTCTGAGCCGTTCCACAAGGTCGCGAACAATTTCCTTTTTCTGACGATCGTTGGGATCATACCCTTTTTTGATATCTCGATGATCGGGGAGTTCAAGATCCCAATAAGTGCCTCCGAGCGCTTTCGGAACTTCGTTGCAGCCTTGGGTAACAAGCTCTCCATCATCACTGAAGACGGCCGCGCCAACCTGGCGCGAAAGATCAGAGGAGCGGAGGGCCGCCGACTTTGCCGCATACATTCCGTACTCGTCTTTCGACGGAGCGATATCATTTCGACCAAACAGCGCTGCGACAAAGCGTTCCAGCTTGTCATCCATCTTGGCTTTGTTCAGGCCGTCGATGAACACGTCTGCTAGATGAAATGTCTCGCTCAACTGCTGCCCGAATAGATCTTCATCTTCTGCGGCGTCGCGTTCGATGAGTTGTTCCGCTAAGTATCCGATGTCCGCAGGGGTGAGCGATGTTGAGAGTTCACCTCTTAATCGCTGGCAAAGCTGCTCCTTTCGCTCGTCCTCCGGGGCGTAGGCGGACGCGAGGATAAATTGCCGTCCGTACACCTTTCTAAGAAGAGCGACCTCTTCCGGGCGCTTCAATTGCCGGACGATATAGACGTGACTTGCCCGTATCTTGTCGAACCCGCCCGTTTTTGATTTACGATCAGCCCGGATTGCATCGACCGCTATCCGCGCGAGCACCTCTGGGTCGGCATATTGCTTCCTAAGAGCGTTGGCCTCGCTCATCTTGCGCATGTAAATGTTGTGGGTGTCGCTTCCGCGCCGCTCGTCGATTTCCTTCAAGGCTTCTTGATCGGTAATTGGATAGCGCACAATTTCCGATGTAAGCTTGATCAGTGAACTGGTGTAGTTCATCGCGTGGAATGCGGCCGTCAGGCTGTGCGTGATTTGGTCCATATCCACCCCGATGGGGGCGGCGATGCCGACGACAAGTTCTGGATAATCCAACGAAGACGGCTGCTCTTCCGACGCAGTCATGGTTTACAGACCCTTAACCCGCGCTACCTAGCGTGTTACGAAGATTTACCGGGATCGATTCTGGTCAATGGCGAGGGAATTCAAATGTCCGCCGATGTAAGAAGAAATCAGACGTCAGGGGAACTGGAACAGCTTACATCTGCCATCAGAGAGATGGCGAGTCGTGTAAACGCTCAATTTGTGGTTGACGATACTAAGACACAGAATTTTCTCGCTGCTGGAGAGCAGCGCGATAAGGCTAAGAAGTCAGCCTAATTACCTTGCTCACATTCGGATTCTGCAGCGGCCTCTGTTTCCGCTGCGCTCCGTAGCGCGCATACGGAGCCGCCGCAGCAGGGGCTGCCCCTCCGCTCTGTGTGGCTGAGCGTCTCGCCTCGGAGAACAGCAAAAGAACCTGGGTTTGTACCCACAAGCGCATAGATTGTACCCGCTCCGCCTTGTGCCGCCCATAGGAAAATCAAAAAGCGCGGAAGTTTCCGAGAGTTAGGTGGTGAGCGCGCTTGAACCCAGGACCCCGTGATTAAAAGTTACGTGCTCAGGTCGCCTTAGACCGCGCCCGGGGCACTCTTGAAGGCTTTCGGGGCGAGCCGCAAGCCAAGCTCGAGGGGGAAAACTACGGTTCCGTTGGCGCTGAGGGACCGTTGCAAACACCGTAGCTATCGTTCTGAGGACCATGAAAAAGCGAGTTAGATCAATTAGATTGACAGGACACCCCTTCCGCCAAAAATTCAGCAAGATCAGGTGTTTGAGCTGAGCTTTCCTGCCGGAGCACAATCGGACGTACAGCTCTTTTCGGCGCGGCCGCGACAGCGGTCGATATCGTCGGTTGGCTTTGCGGGTGGGTGATGCTGGCAATCACATCCGGCTTGGCAAAAGAGACGCGGTTATTATTGAGAAGCCCGCCAGCGTGAATTGGCGGGCCTCGAAGTAGACTTCGCTCCAGGTCTTGAACTGTCCCCAAGTCTGCTCCTTCACGTCTGGCAGGCGATTTGGGGTAGAGCGACTTCAACTCTTCGTATTAGCGCCCTTCAGCGCATCCCATGCGGCTTGGTTCGCCTGATCGAACGACTTTCGGGATTCGGCGAGCGCGGCGCTCAGGACGGACCAGGATTCACTGCCAGCCTGCTTCAGCTTTTGCAGGCGTGCTTCGGCTTCGGACGCGTCGGATTTCATCTGCTTGAGTGCGGCATCGACGTCGGCCGTGCGGGCCGTGGCCACTTTGCCCGCGGCCTCGCGGAATTTGTCCGCCGCTTCGCGCCAGGCCTTGGCTTGTGCTGCCGCAACGTCGCTGAACGTGGCCTGCTGCTGCTCGAGTTGCTTGCCCGCGGTTTCGAAGAAGGTCTTTACCTGGGCTTCAAATCCAGCCCATTGCTTTTCGAGATCCGTCTTGGCACTGGCCCAGGCGGCTTCGCCCGCCTCCGCCTGGGTCTTGAGCTGGGCCTGAAACTCATCGCGACGCTTCTTCAGGTCCGACAGGAGTTGATCAGTCTTGACCTTGGATTCAGCCTTGGCCTGGCCGGCCTTGACCTCGAAGGAAGCCAATGCGGCATCCATTTCGTCGATCCGCTCCTTGGCCCAGTTGAGGTAAAAATGCATGCTGCTCTGCTGTGACATGGCCGCCTCCGTTGACTTGCGAGGTCAGAATTCCAGAGTTCGGGCTTGCTCGTATTGACCTGTCTCAATGACCTTGCGGTCTGAAGCGCTCGCGAACGGCGACGTATCTCCTCATACAACAAGGGGGAAAAGCGCGTCAGGAACGCGATCGAATTCGAGAGATTGGATCCCGACAGGAAGCTTCACAGCGGGCAACGCATGTTCTTCTTTTTCTCGAACCGGCTGGGGTGTCTCGGCTCGCTTCTGATCTCCGGCTTGATCACTGTGGCGTTGCTGTTCCTGTTCGGGATATTCCGGTTTTGATCCTCAGCGCGTGGGTCCAAGGCTGTGCCCGCGCCGGAGGGACGGCAGAAGCTGGAAGGTCTGCCTTTGCGCTTCGACCGCGGTCGTGGGAACCCCTTGAGCATCCAACGCGTTTAGACGCGAATGAGAATTGCGAGGTCCACCTGCTTCAGAGTTCATCGATCCTGATCCCCGGCGACACCGTCTGGCGGCGGTGCGAAGCGCGGCGCGTGGCGGTTCTGAACGATGCTGCCGCTTATTTCGCGGCCCTGCGGGAGACGCTGCTGGAGGCGCAAGATCTCGTCTATATCGTCGGGTGGGACATTCACAGTGAAACCCGGCTGGT
Organism: Bradyrhizobium sp. R2.2-H; assembly: GCF_004346455.1. Taxonomy (NCBI): domain Bacteria; kingdom Pseudomonadati; phylum Pseudomonadota; class Alphaproteobacteria; order Hyphomicrobiales; family Nitrobacteraceae; genus Bradyrhizobium; species Bradyrhizobium sp. R2.2-H. The sequence continues at coordinate 504,231 of NZ_SMBR01000003.1, read as the reverse complement.
CGGAGCTTCCGGACGCACGGATGACGGCTTGCCTGAGGAGCTTGGTCCATTCCTGCGCGCGCTGGTCCAGCGACGTCCCGGCTTGCGCGTCAACATTCTCGTCTGGGACTTCGTCTCGTTTTACGCCTCGGAACGGGAATGGAATTCGGCTGCGAAATTCACCGCCGGCACGGACGGCCGCGTGCGGTTTCATCTGGACGCCACGCTGCCGTTCGGTTCGGCCCAGCACCAGAAGATCGTCTGTATCGATGGCTTGCTGGCGTTCGTCGGCGGGCTGGATCTGACGATCAGGCGCTGGGACACGAGTGATCATCGCGCCGATCTCGCCATGCGCTGCGACCCCCAGCGCAAGCCATACCCGCCGTTTCATGATGTTCAGTGCCTGGTCGACGGGGATGCCGCGGCAGATCTGTTCGACCTCGTGGAGCAGCGCTGGCGTGCAGCCGGTCAACCGGTGGACGTACTGCACGCAGCGGAGGGCAGCGCTTGGCCGACGAACGTGCCAGTCGAGGCCGAGGACTTGCCGGTCGGTATCGCCAGGACCGAGGTGGTCTGTCCGGCAGGTTCGACCATCAGGGAAGTCGAACGCTCCTTCATTGCGGCGATCCGGTCGGCGACCAGCTTCGTGTACATCGAAAATCAGTTCACCAGCGCGACCAGGATGGCGCGCGAACTGGCGGAGCAGATGCGCCGCGTGCCGTCGCTCCGAGCCCTGATCGTCGCTCCGAAACTGCATTCCTCGTGGCTGGAATCCCAGGCCATGCAAAACGGCCGCGGTGCCTTCATCGACTGCTTCAGCGAGGCCGGCGTGGCCGATCGCATCCGCTTCGTCTACCCGGTCTCGCGCAGCGGGAATAAGGAAGCCGCGGTGATGGTGCACAGCAAGCTCATGATCGTTGATAACAGGATTTTGCGGATCGGTTCGGCCAACCTGAACAACCGGTCGATGGGCGCGGACAGCGAATGTGACTTGATCTTTGAAGCCGCGACCGAGGAGCATCGGGATTTCATCACATCGGTCCGCCGTCGCCTGATCGCCCATTTCTGCGATCTCGATGAGCACGCGATCACAACAAACGAGCATCGACTGTTCGCTCTGCTGGGCGAGCTGTCAAAAGCGCGTGGCGCCAAGGCGTTGCGGAAAGTCGAGTCTTCGGCTCTAACCAGTACGCTGGCCACCTTGGTTCAGCCCGTGGCGGACCCTGAGCTGCCTCTTCATCTGGAGCGCGCGGCATCTCGCATGTGGAGAACGAAGACCTTAATCGGAATCGCCTCGATCGTCGTGGCGCTTCTTGGGCTGGCGCTGGCCTGGTCGTACACATCCTTGAGCGATTTCGCCGATGAAGGCCGCATTTCGACGCTCCTGTCTGCCTATTCGCAATCCATCTGGGGACCATTGTTCGCGATCGCAGCGTTTGTCATCGGCGGGCTGGTCGTGTTTCCGATTCTCGTCCTCATTGCCGCAACTGCGGCTGCACTCGGGCCATGGCTGGGTTTCTTCACTGCAATGGCTGGCGCCTTGCTCAGCGCCCTTGTCCTTTTCTCGATCGGACGGGGACTCGGCCGAGAACGCCTCCAGCATCTTCTTGGACGACGCGCAGCACGCATCCAGGAACGGATTGTGGGTAGAGGCATTCTGGCCGTCGTCGTCATCAGGATGATTCCCGTCGCGCCGTACTCAATCGTGAATGTCGTCGCCGGTGCGAGCACGCTGCCGCTTCGTGACTTCATGGTTGGAACGCTGCTGGGTATCACGCCCGGGATCCTGGCGATGGCTGTCCTGGGAGCTCAGATCGCAGATCTGGCCAGGAATGCATCCTGGAGCAACGTTTTGCTGCTCGCACTGGCGTTTCTGGGCTGGCTCGGGTTCTGCGCGGGCGCACAATTCCTCGCGACCTGGCTCGCCGGGAGGCGCTGATGGCGCCGATGCGTTTCATGACATGGAATGTGCACGGCTCGTTCAGTCTCAATCCGAAATTCGATCTGGAGGGTGTTTGCTCCATCATTCGCAAGTGGTCGCCGGATGTCGTCGCGCTTCAGGAGGTGGATTCCCGATCCCGGTCAGATGATCCGTTTGGGAAGCTCGCGCGTGTGGTCGGCGATCATCGCGTCCACGCCAAGTCGATCGTCACTGAGGATGGTGACTACGGGCAGATGCTCCTGAGCCGCTTTCCGTTCTCCGGCGTGCCTGACATCGTCGACGTGTCGTATCGGGAGCGGGAGCCGCGCCGAGCGATTGCCACGGGATTGCTGACGCCTCTTGGCGACGTCCGCGTGGTCGCCACTCATCTCGGCCTGAGTATCCACGAGCGCTATGCGCAGGCTCAGGCCCTGGTGAGCCTCGTGAAGCCTGGAAGAACTGTCGTCCTCGGCGATTTCAACGACTGGTTCTGGGTGAAATCGGTGCGGCGCGTGCTGGCGCAGGCCTGCCCCAACCGTACGCGGCTGCGGACCTTCCCGGCACGCTTACCCTTGCTTCGGCTCGACCGGATCTATGCAACGGGCGATAGCCGGTTCGGGAAAGTCTGGACCGACGACGAGGCGAGGGCCTATTCGGACCATTTGCCTGTGATCGCGGACATCGAGATCTGATTTGCCGGCGACGGGCCCTTTTCACTCCCCTTTTTGGCCGTGGCTCACGAAAAGGGGAGCTCGGTCAGACGTTCCCAGAAATGGCTGGCGCGCCTTCAGAAAAGCGTTGTGGCAGCAGGACTTATCTACTGTGCATGGGGTTGTTTTCGCAACCTTCATGACCGCGCCTATGCCTGTGAGCAGGACAATGCGGGAACTTCTTCCTCGCCGCGGCGTTGATTTGGCATGACTGAAGACCTTTCCTTTCGACGCAAACCCCTGACCCCCGAACAGCGCCAGGCGCGCGATGCGGCGCGCCGGATCGAGGCCGAGAAGGCCATGCGCGATCATGAGGCGGCGCAGAAGGCGTTTTACGCCAACAAGGAGCGGCTGAGGGCCGAGCGCCTGGCGCGTGAAGCGGCGGCGCCGAAGGGCTGAGCGGACGCACTTGCTGCCCAATCCTTGAATCGTTTCTCCTTTCTCCCGGCGGCCTTTTTTGGCCGCTTGTGCCGCTTGGGCACTCAGGGCCAGCTTCAGCGTCAGGACGGCCTCTGCCAAGGCCCGCGACGCTGCGGCCGCGCTGCGACAAACGTCGGCAACCTTCAGCAGTTCGCTTCTACGCATCGCCAGCCTGGCCGGGTTGATTGGTGCGGGGCCGGTGGGTCCCGTGCACCCGCGTGCATCGGCAGGCTTGACGGCGTTCAGCTTCCGGGAGGAAGCTTCAAAATGATCCCAAACTGACCTGAAGCACGGAGACCTTCGCTCCCAGCAAGTCCGATCCTCATCAGCGAACCAGAATGGAGCTGACCATGACCACGTTCGACAAGCGCGAGCAGGGCTTTGAAGCCAAATTCGCTCACGACGAGGAGTTCATGTTCAAAGCCACCGCGCGGTCCAACAAGCTGCTCGGGCTGTGGGCCGCAGGCCAGCTCGGGCTCAGCGGCGATGCCGCGGCAAGCTATGCGACCGCGCTCGTGACGGACCATCTGGAGAGCCGGACGATCGACGATATCGTCGGCAAGGTGTCAGGCGATCTCGCAGACAAGGGTGTCGTGCGTGAGCAGGTCGCTCTGAAGCTTCAGGAGTGTCTGCATCTGGCGCTGACGCAGCTCGAAGCAGACAAGCAGTGAGATCGTCCGCAGCGCTTCATTCGGCGTGCTTGCGTGCGCCGACATTCAGGCTGCAATCTCGCATGGGACGATCTCGCCGTCACGTACCTCGACGAGATGGCCGGCGTAAGACGCGACGCGCCCGTGCCGCCTTCCATGGACAGTGCCGTTTCGTGCTACCTTGCCGACCGGCCGCCGGGTGACGGCCGGCGAGCTGGAGGTGGGGAGTGTCTCGGAGCAGCCTTGGCAAGTGGTCCGGCGCAATTGCATGCGCGGGGGCCATGCTGGTCGGTGCAGGCGGCGCCGAGGTCTCGGCGACGCCGCTGACGCCGTTTCGCTACGAGGCGCAGGCGCAGCGTCATTGCCCGCATGACAGGGTGGTCTGGCTCGACTTCAGGAAGGGCGTCTACTACCGCAAGGGTCAGAAGCGCTATGGCCAGGGATTTGACGGCAGCTTCGTCTGCCTGAGCGAGGCGCGCGGCGGCTCCTATCGCCGCTCACTGTTGGGTCTGCGCTGAGCGGCACGTGATCCAGGCTTGCCGACGCGCCGGCTATTTCTGCGCCGGCAGCTTGATCGGCACGTGCTGGCAGGTGCTGATGATCCGGGGACTTCCATCCGGATAGGTGCGGTCGCCGCGGATCAGGGATTCCAGAACCAGGAAGAATTTCTCGGCAAGCATCTGCGTCACCCTCGTTGGTGATGGCTCTCCCAATTGGTCGAGACGCCGAACGCAGAAATTCAATCAACTGAATGGGAGCGGGACAGTGGCGCTTGCCGCGCCGCGGTGCAGCGATGTCGTAGATCGGGAAGTTGGGCCTTCAGGCAAATGCCAGGGCCATGAGGCTCGAGCAGAGCAGCACCAGGCCGCCCGCGGTCAATGCCAGGAAACCATCGGATACGAGGTCATGGTTGCGCATGGGACACCTGCTGCTCTCGTCTACGATGCTCGGTCGGATCCATCAAAATCGTCCGAACGAGCCGCCTTGAAAGAGGTGACGCTTACCGCCCGCGCGAGTGCCTTCAGGCCCTCGTGCGGTAACCTTCGAACGCATGGGCCAGGAAGATCCCCGCGCTTACCAGACCCATCAGTGCCGAAACCGTCTCGATCATCGTTAAATTCCAATCCGCCCCTGCCAGCCGAGAAAACGCGTGCGGCCTTGCACAGTCAAAAGAATTTCGGTGAGCGCCGCGACAATGGGGGTGGGGTGAGGATTTGGCGCAACAGCTTGTCCAGCGGTGGCACAGACTGGGGTGCCCAGGTTCCGTAGATCAGCGGGAGAAGCGAACCTGCCGTTTACCATGCCGGCGTGATCGCTGTGGGCTCCCCATTTCCGCCGTGTTCGGGTTGCGTTATCCTTACTACTTCCGACGCGGTGGTGGGCCGCCTTGGAATCACAGGACCGGATAGCGCTCTCCGCCACCAAAGCGGGTTGGGTACGCCTCCGGCGGAATGGTATTTTGGGGCGCATGGGGATCCGACGGTCAGATTCGGTTTTGCGGGCCGCGCGTGGTGTTGCGGCGGTCGCGACCTGCCTCGCACTCGCCAATTGCGCCTCGTCGAACAAATTCGCCAGCCGCGTCGATCCGAAATACGGCGTGTCGTCGAGCCCGCGGGTGGTGGCCTGGGGCGAACCGGTCCCGAAGGGCGGCGGCACCTACCGCGTCGGCAAGCCCTATGTCGTAGCTGGCCGGACCTACGTGCCGGAGGAGGACGTCAACTACCGCGCCGAGGGCATGGCGTCCTGGTACGGCGACGATTTCCACGGCCGCTTGACCGCCAACGGCGAAGTGTTCGACATGACCTCGCTGACCGCGGCGCATCCGACCCTGCCGATGCCGTCCTATGCCCGGGTGACCAATATCTCGAACGGCAAGTCGCTGATCGTCCGCGTCAATGACCGCGGGCCCTATCACGGCAATCGCCTCATCGACGTCTCGAACAAGGCTGCCGAACTCCTTGAATTCAAAGGCAATGGTGTCGCCAAGGTCCGCGTCGAATATGTCGGCCGGGCGCCGCTTGAAGGCTCCGACGACCGCCAGCTGATGGCCACCTTGCGCACCGGCGTTCCGGCACCGTCGCCCTCGATGGTCCGTGTCGCCTCGGCAAAGCCGTTCGTGCCGGAGCTGCCGTCATCGAGCCGCGGCTCCATCCGCGGCGAGGTCCCGATGCCGGAAGGACGCCCCTACAATCTCGGCAACACCTCGGCCGACATGGCATCGCTGAATGCGACCTCGGAAATGTCGGCCTCGAGCCGCGGCCGGGGCCGGCCGCTCCAGAACGCCCGCGCGGTGTCCTATGACGAGGACCGCCGCTACCTCGCCGAGGGCGCGCCCTCATCGGATGGCGCCGCCGAGGCGCGCAACATCCTGAGCGGCCGCGGGCTCTACTGAGCCGCGCTCGCCGTCAGGAATTTCACCAGCGCCGCGTTCACCTCATGGGGCCGCTCCTGCTGCACCCAATGGCCGGCGCCCTCGAGGATCAGCCTGCCCTTGAGATTGGGCAGCACCCGCTCGAGTTCGTTGACGCGCTTTGCGCCGATCAGGCCGGTGATCACCGCGTCTTTTGAGCCTGCGATGAAGAGGGAAGGCTGGTGGATCTGTGCGTCCTGCCAGGGCGCGGTCAGCTCCCAGTTGCGGTCGATGTTGCGGTACCAGTTCAGCCCGCCGCGGAAGCCGGACTTGCGGAAGGCTTCGGTGAAATAGGCCAGATCAGTCTCGCTGAGCCAGCCGGGCAGCGGCTGCTCGGCGCCCGCATGGCCGAGAAAGCCCTTGTCCTCCTGCACGAACATGGCCGCGGTGGGATCGGCGAGGCCACGTCCGCCGAGCACGATGCGCATGGTGCGGGCGACGTCGCGCTCGAGCTCGGCCTCGGCGACGCCCGGTGTTTGGAAATACTGCCAATAGAAATTGGTCACGCCACCCTGGCGCAACAAATCGAGCGGCCTGCCGCGCCCGCGGAACGGTGGCGGCACGCTGAGGCCCGCGACCGCCGTGAAGATGTCGGGCCGGAACAGTGCCGCGTGCCAGGCGACCGGCGCGCCCCAATCGTGGCCGACCACCATCGCCCTGGCCTCGCCGAGCGCCTGGACGAGGCCGACCACGTCACCGACCGTATCGAAGATCGAATAGGCCGCAACATCAGGCGGCGCTGAGCTTTGGCCGTAGCCGCGCATGTCGGGCGCGACGACGTGAAACCCGGCCTCGGCGAGCGCGGGGATCTGGTGGCGCCAGGAGTAGGACAGTTCCGGCCAGCCATGGCACAGCACCACCAGTGGTCCCTGGCCGGCCTCGCGGACGAACAGCTCGACCCCGTTGGCCTTGATGATGCGGGTTGAGGACATTCGCTTTTCCGCCTTGTTTCAGGGGTTTGGTCGGGAAATATGAGATGCCACGATAGGGGCGCGAGGAGAATCGTGCAATCTCACGGGCAACCATCCAACCGCGTGTTGTTCGCATCTGTTCCAACTGTTAGAACGCCTCCCTCAGGGCTTCGCCATGGCATTTCGTCTTCCTTTGCTTCGTCGCAACCGGCTCACCGCCGGCACGCTCGTGCGCGGGCTGATCGCTGCGGCCCTGGTGGCGGGGATCGGCTGGGGCGGGGCGCTCTATGCCGCCAACCAGAGCGTCCAGGGCGCCAAGAAAGCGGAAGAGGCCGGCTTCGATGGCGATGCCCCGACTGCGATCCTGATCGAAGCCTCCAGCGGCAGCGTGCTGTTCGAGAAGAACGCCGACGAGCTGCGCGCGCCCTCGAGCATGATGAAGCTGATGACCGCGGAGGTGGTCTTCAATGCGATCAAGAAGGGCGACATCAAGCTGACGGACGAGTACCGGATCAGCGAGAATGCGTGGCGCCGGGGCGGGGCGCCCTCGGGCGGCTCGACCATGTTCGCGGCCATCAACAGCAAGGTCTCGGTCGACGATCTCCTGCACGGCGCGATCATCCAGAGCGGCAATGACGCCTGCATCGCGCTTGCCGAGGCCATGGCGGGCAATGAGCGGATCTTTGCGGCCGATTTCATGACCAAGCGCGCACGCGAACTCGGTCTCACCAGATCGACCTTCGCCAATTCCAACGGCTTGCCCGACCCCGGCAACAAGATGACGGTGCGCGAGCTCGGCATGCTCGCCCGGCATATCATTCTCGACTTTCCCGACTTCTACAAACTGTTCGGCGAGAAGGAGTTCACCTGGAACAAGATCCGCCAGTTCAACCGCAATCCGCTGCTCAATTCGATGGAAGGCGCTGACGGTCTCAAGACCGGCTACACCAAGGAAGGCGGCTACGGCATGGTGGGCTCGGCCGTGCAGAACGGCACGCGGCTGATCGTCGTCGTCAATGGCCTCGAAGGCCCCGAGGATCGCGCCACGGAAGCCAAGAAGATGCTGGAATGGGGCTTCCGCAATTTCGAGACCCGCATTCTTTTCGCGGCCGAGCAGCCGGTCGGTTACGCCAAGGTGTTCGGCGGCGAGAGCCGCTCGGTCAAGCTCGTCGCCCGGACGCCGGTGAAGGTGATGGTGCACAAGAACGGCAGCGACAAGTTGATTGCGCGCATCGTCTATAGCGGTCCGGTGCGCGCGCCGATCGAGGCCGGTCAGCGCGTCGGCGTGGTCAGGGTCTGGCGCAGCGGCAACATCGCGGTCGAGACGCCGGTCTATGCGGCGGAAGCGATCGGAACCGGTTCGACCATGCGCCGCGCGATCGACGGTGCCAGCGAGCTCGTCATCGGCATGTTCCGCGCAGGCGCCGAGAAGCTCTGATCATGAGTGAGAGCGCGGTACAGCGGCCGTCCGGACGTGGACGCTTCATCACCTTTGAAGGCGGCGAGGGCGCCGGCAAGTCGACCCAGATCAAGAAGCTCGCTGACCGCCTCAAGGCGGCAAAGCTGCGCATCCGGGTCACGCGTGAGCCGGGCGGCTCACCAGGCGCCGAGATCATGCGTCACCTGGTGCTGTCGGGTATGGGCAAGCTGCTCGGCCCCGAGGCGGAGACGCTGCTGTTTGCCGCCGCGCGCGATGATCATGTCCGCACCGTGATCCTGCCCGCGCTCAACCAGGGCACCTGGGTGCTCTGCGACCGCTTCGCCGACTCGACTCGGGCCTATCAGGGCAGCCTCGGCCGCGTTCCCGAGGGCCTGATCAACGCCATGCAAAGGGTCACGATCGGCGATCTCAAGCCTGATCTCACCATCATCCTCGATTTACCGGTCGAGATTGGCCTGCAACGCGCTGCCGCGCGCCGCGGCAGCGGCACGCCTGACAGGTTCGAGGCCGAGAAGCTCAGCTTCCACGAGGGCCTCCGCGAAGCCTATCGCAAGATCGCGGCGGACGAGCCCGCGCGCTGCGTGCTAATTGACGCCAATTCCGATCCTGACACGGTCGCGGCCCGAATCTGGACGGCGCTGCGCGATCGTCTTCTTCCCACACCGGCTTCGGTGATTTCGGCATGAGCCCGCGCCAGGCCGAACGCGAAACCGGCATTCCCCATCCGCGTGAGACATCGCGGCTGCTCAGCCATCGAGAGGCCGAGGCCGCGCTGCTGGCGGCCTATCGCAGCGGGCGCATTCCACATGCATGGCTGATCGGCGGGCCACAAGGGATCGGCAAGGCAACGCTGGCCTACCGCATGGCGCGCTTCGTGCTTGCCCATTCTCAGCCGCTCGCGCCCGTCGTGCAGCGCGCCGAGAACCTTGCGATCGATCCCGACGACGCGGTCGCGCGGCAGGTGGCCGCCGGCTCGCATGGCGGCCTGCTGGCGCTGGAGCGAACCGCCAATGATCGCGGCGTGATGCGCACGGTGATCACCGTGGACGAGACGCGCGAGACGATTGCGTTCTTCGGCTCGACCGCGGCAGCCGAAGGCTGGCGCGTCTGCATCGTCGACACCGTCGACGAGCTCAATCCAAACGCGGCCAATGCGCTTCTGAAGATCCTCGAGGAGCCGCCCCGGCAATCGCTATTCCTTCTGGTGAGCCACGCGCCCGCGCGGGTGCTCGCCACGATCCAGTCACGCTGCCGCAAGCTGCGCCTGCGGCCGCTCGCCACGGATGACGTGATCGCGGCCGCAGCTTCGGCGGCCGAGCTCGATCCGAACGATCCCGCGCTGCACGAGGCGGCCGAGGCCTCCGAGGGAAGCGTCGCACGGGCGCTGACGCTGCTCGGCGGCGACGCCCTGAAACTTCAGCAGCGCACGGCAGCGCTGCTGGCGCGCCTGCCGCAGGTCGATCCGCGCGAATTGCACACGCTCGGCGATTCGCTCGGCACCAGCGACCGCGTCGCGCTTGCCGCCTTCATCGACGGCATCGACCGCTGGATCGCGGAGCGGCTGCATGCGGATGAGGCCAATGCCAACCAGAACCTGCCGCGCCTTGCGCGCCTAGCTGAGGTATGGGAAAAGATCGTCCGCGCGGCGCGCGACACCGAAACCTACAATCTGGAGCGCAAGCCCTTGGTCTTCTCGGTGTTCGGTTGGCTGGCGGACGCAACGCGCTAGAGCATGATCCGGAAAAGTGTGGAGCGGTTTTCCGAAAAGATCATGCGCAAAACAACAACCTAACGCAGGTTCATTTCCAGATTTCGGACAGGCCGGTAAAGGAATTCGTGGTGGCAACGCGAGCTAAGAAGACCGTCAAAGGCAAGAGCAGCAAGAAGAAGGCTGCCAAGAAGGCCGTGAAGAAAACCACCGGGAAGGCCGTGAAGGCGCGCGCGGCCAAAGCCGCCAAAAAGACCAAGAAGTCCAAGAAGGCCGCCGCCAGGAAGGGCGTGACGAAGAGCGCTGCGAAGACGACGAAGAAGGCTGGCAAAAAGGCTGCGAAGGGGCAGGTCGTCGCCAAGAAGGCTTCGAAGAAATCAGCTGTCAACAAGCCGGCCAAGGCTTCGGCAAAGGCTCCGGCGAAGAAGGTTGCGAAGAAGGCGGCAGCATCTGCCGTGACCGCCGCGCCGTCTCCTGTCGTCACGCCGCCGAGGGCTGTGACGCCCAAGGTATCGAAACCCAAGACCCCGCGTACGCCGAAGCCGGTCGCTGCACCTGCCGTGACTGCCGCGCCCGTTACCGCCCCCGCGCGCGACAACGTCTTCTACATCACGACCGCGATCGCCTATCCCAATGGCAGCCCGCATATCGGTCACGCCTATGAGGCGATCGCGACCGACGCGCTGGCGCGCTTTGCGCGGCTCGACGGCAAGGATGTGTTCTTCCTGACCGGCACCGACGAGCACGGTCAGAAAATGGTTCAGACCGCGGCCGGGGAAGGCATGTCCGCCGCTGCGCTCGCGACCCGCAATGCCGGCCGCTTCAAGGAGATGGACGAGCGTCTGAACGTGTCGTTCGACCGCTTCATCCGTACCACCGAGGAGCAGCATCACCGCTCCAGCCAGGAGATCTGGCGGCGCATGGAAGCGAACGGCGACATCTATGCCGACACCTATTCGGGCTGGTACTCGGTCCGTGACGAGGCCTATTACGCCGAGGATGAGACGCGCGTGAATGACGACGGCGTGCGTTTGGGCCCGCAGGGTACGCCGGTCGAATGGGTCGAGGAGAAGAGCTATTTCTTCCGCCTGTCGGCGTACCAGGACAGGCTGCTCAAGCTCTACGCGGACCATCCTGATTTCATCGGACCGGACTCCCGCAAGAACGAGGTGGTGAGCTTCGTCAGGGGCGGCCTGCGCGATCTCTCGATCTCGCGCACCACCTTCGATTGGGGCGTGAAGGTGCCTGGCGACGAAGGACACGTGATGTATGTCTGGGTCGACGCGCTGACCAATTACATCACCGGCGTCGGCTTCCCCGACGAGAGCGACAGGAACTGGCGCTACTGGCCGGCCGACGTGCACATCATCGGCAAGGACATCATCCGCTTCCATGCGGTGTATTGGCCGGCCTTCCTCCTGTCGGCCGGAATCCGGCTGCCGAGGCGGGTCTATGCCCACGGCTTCCTGTTCAGCAGGGGCGAGAAGATGTCGAAGTCGGTCGGCAACGTCGTCGATCCCTTCAATCTCGCCGACCAGTACGGCGTCGACCAGATGCGCTATTTCTTCCTGCGCGAAGTGCCGTTCGGCCAGGACGGCAACTACAATCACGAGGCCATCGTGGCGCGCATCAATGCCGATCTCGCCAACGACCTCGGCAACCTCGCGCAGCGCTCGCTCTCGATGATCGCCAAGCAGTTCGGCGGCGTGCTGCCCGAGCCCGGGGACTTCAGCGACAACGACAAGGCGATTCTGGCAATGGCCGACGGCATGATCGCTGCGTCGCGCGAGGCCATGGCGACGCAGCAGATCCATCAATGGCTCAACGCCGTCTGGGCCGTGGTCGCAGAGGCCAACCGCTATTTCGCGGGCGAGGCGCCGTGGGCGCTCGCGAAGACGGATCCTGCAAGGCAGAAGACGGTGCTCTACGTCACCGCCGAAGTCGTGCGTCAGATTGCGATCCTTGCTCAGCCCGCGATGCCGACCGCCTCGGGCAAGCTGCTCGACAGCCTCGGCATCCCCGAGACTGAGCGCAGCTTCGCTATGCTCGGCGGTGCCAAACGTATCGCACCCGGCTCGACCTTGCCGGCGCCGACGCCGGCGTTCCCGCGCTACGTCGAGCCGGCGGCCTGAAGGCGTTCGCGTGATGCTGGTCGACAGCCACTGCCACCTGGATTTTCCGGACTTTGCGGAAGACCTCGACGGGATCGTGTCGCGGTCGCGGGCGGCTGGCATCACGCGCATGGTCACGATCTCGACGCGGGTGCGCCGGCTGAAGAATCTGCTCGCGATCGCCGAACGCTATGACGACGTCTATTGCTCGGTCGGCACCCATCCGCACAACGCGGACGAGGAGGACGGCATCGCGCCGGACGAGTTGATCGCGCTGACGCAGCATCCCAAAGTCGTCGCGCTCGGCGAAGCCGGGCTCGATTATTTCTACGACAACGGCTCGCCGGAGGCGCAGGCGAGAGGCTTTCGCGCCCACATCGCCGCCGCCCGCGCCACCGGCCTGCCGCTGGTGATCCACACCCGCGAAGCCGACGAGGACTGCGCACGCATTCTGGAAGACGAGGTGGCAAAGGGATCGTTTCGCGCCGTGCTGCATTGTTATACGGGCGGGCGCGAACTGGCACTGAAGGCGGTGTCGCTCGGGCTCTATATCGGCTTCACGGGAATCCTGACCTTCAAGAAATCAGAAGCCTTGCGCGCGCTTGCGGCCGAGTTGCCATCGGACCGTATTCTGGTTGAAACGGACTCGCCTTATCTTGCGCCCGGCAAGTTTCGAGGCAAGCGCAACGAGCCGGCCTATGTCGTCGAGGTGGCAAAAGTGCTCGCCGAGACACGCGGCGTGTCGTTTGACGAGATCTCGCGCCAGACAAGCGAAAATTTCTTCCGTCTGTTCTCGAAGGTGAAAGCTTGAGACTGGGGACCACATGACGTTGACGCTGACGATCCTGGGCTGCGGCTCCTCCGCCGGCGTGCCGCGCCCGGCGCTCGGCTGGGGCGCCTGCGATCCCAACAATCCCAAGAACCGCCGTCGCCGCTGCTCGCTGCTGGTCGAACGGACGTCCGAGCACGGCACGACACGCATCGTGATCGACACCTCGCCGGATCTGCGCGAGCAGTTGCTCTCGACCAATGTCGACCACATCGACGCAGTGTTCCTGACGCACGAGCACGCCGACCAGACCCACGGTATGGACGATCTACGCTCGGTCGTCATGCACATGCGCCGTCGTATCCCGACCTACTTCAACCAGTCGACCGCCAAGGACATCCTGTCGCGGTTCTCCTATTGCTTCATCTCGCCGGAGGGCAGCGACTACCCGCCGATCCTGACTCGGCATTCGATCGAGGCGGGCGAGAGCCAGACCATCCTGGGGAAGGGTGGCGCGGTGACGATGACAGCCTTCCTGGTGCAGCACGGCAACATTCCCGCGCTCGGCTATCGCATCGGGGATGCCGCCTACACGCCCGATCTCAACGACATCCCGCGCGAGAGCTGGGGCGCACTGGAAAATCTGGACCTCTGGATCGTCGATGGCCTGCGCTACACCAGCCATGTCAGCCATTTCAGCATCAACGATGCGCTGTCCTGGATCGAGCGGTTCAAGCCGAAGCGCGCGGTCATCACCAACATGACCGCAGACGTCGATTACGAGGTCATCCGGCAGTCGCTGCCGGCCGGCGTGGTGCCAGCCTATGACGGGCTGCGACTGGAAATGCACTGAACCTGGGGTGGAAATTCTGCTGCCGGCCGGCATAGACCTTGCTTGCGTTGGCCCCATCATGTTGATCTAACGTCTGAAAGACAGGCGCTGGGCAGGGCGATATTCAAGCGGAACCGGCACTACCCAAGTGCAATCGGTCGGTCGAATCGCCTCGTGTGAGGATGGGGATCGCGTTGGCAGAGGACGATGTGGCGGCTCAAGGACCGGTGCGACGCGCTCTGGACCTCCTTTATCTCGGCGCGGGCTATGCCGCGGGCGTCTTCCTGGTCGCGATCTTCGCAATCATGATGATCATGTCGGTCGGGCGTCAGTTTACGCTCAACATTCCCGCCGGCGACGATTTCGCGTCCTGGTGCATGACCGCGATGGCGTTCCTCGGCCTCGCTCACACCTTCAAGCGCGGAGAGATGATCCGGGTCGGCCTGCTGCTGGAGCGTTTGCGCGGGCGGACCAAGCAGATCGCGGAGGTCGTGGCGCTCGGCATTGCCGCTGCCTTCGTCCTCTACTTCACCCGTCATGCGGTGCAGATGACCTACGATTCCTGGCGCTTCAACGACGTGGCGCAGGGCGTCGTCGCACTTCCGCTCTGGATTCCCCAGCTCGGCTTCGCCGGTGGTCTCGTGATCCTCTCGATCGCGCTGATCGACGAGATGGTCAACGTCATCGGCGGCAACCGTCCAAGCTACGAGAAGGGCTCGCCCGACGAAACTCCGGAAGAATTCGTCGAACGCATCTCGCAAGGCGGTGGGGGCTGACCATGGCCAATCTCGGCATGATCGAGCTGTCGTTCGTCCTGCTCGGCGTCATGATCCTGCTGCTGGGAAGCGGCGTCTGGATCGCGGTCTCACTCGGGCTGGTCGGCTTCGTGGCGATGGCGCTCACCACGAGCCTGCCGCTCGGCACGGTGCTTGCGACCACCACCTGGAGCGCGAGCTCCTCCTGGACGCTGGCGGCGCTGCCGTTGTTTATCTGGATGGGAGAGATTCTCTTCCGCACCAAATTGTCGGAGGAAATGTTCCGCGGCCTGTCGCCCTGGGTGCAGTGGCTTCCGGGACGGCTGACACATGTGAACGTGATCGGCTGCGGCATCTTTGCGGCGGTGTCGGGTTCGTCGGCGGCGACCTGCGCGACGATCGGCAAGATCGCGCTGCCTGAGTTGGACAAGCGCGGCTACGACAAGAACCTCAGTCTCGGATCGCTCGCAGGCGCGGGCACGCTCGGCCTCCTGATTCCGCCCTCGATCCCGATGGTGGTCTACGCGGTCACGGCGAACGTCTCCGTGCTTCAGGTGTTTCTCGGCGGGTTCCTGCCGGGCGTGCTCGTGATGGTGCTCTATTCGGGCTACATCATCATCTGGTCGCTTCTCAATCCCAAGAAGGTTCCGCCGCGCGATCCGCCGATGCCATTCCGGCAGAAGCTTCAGGAATCGGCGAAGCTCGCACCCTGCCTACTCCTGATCCTGGCCGTCTTCTTTTCGCTGGTGCTGGGCTTCGCGACAGCCACGGAATGCGCGGCATGGGGCGTCACGGGCGCGCTGCTGCTGGCGTGGTGGAGTGGCACGCTGACGCGGAAGAACTTCCTCGAGAGCATCATGAGCGCGACGCGTCTGACCTGCATGATCATGCTGATCCTGGCGGGCGCGGCCTACACGACGGCCGCGATGGCCTATACGGGCATTCCGGCCGCGCTCGCCACCTGGGTCCAGGGGCAGCAGCTCACGCCGAGCATGCTCGCGCTGTATCTGAGCATCATGTACATCATCCTGGGATGCCTGATCGACGGCATCTCGATGATCGTCCTGACCGCCGTCATCGTACTGCCGATGGTCAGGCAGGCCGGCCTCGACCTGGTCTGGTTCGGCGTCTATCTCATCATTCATGTGGAAATGGCGCAGATCACGCCGCCGGTTGGATTCAATCTCTTCGTGCTCCAGAATATGAGCGGCCGTGATACGCTCACCGTTGCGCGGGCGGCGTTTCCGTTTTTCGTCCTCTTGCTCGCGTCCGTGTTCATCATCACGGAGTATCCGCAGATCGTGATGTTCTTGCCCAAGCTCGCCTTCCCAGACTGAGCGTGCGAAGTGTCCAAATTGACCGTGAGGAGAAGCCCAATAATGTCCCGTTTAATCCGCGCATCCTTGATCGCCGGCGCCGTGCTCGCCGCGACGCCCGCTATGGCTCAGACCAAATGGAATCTGCCGGCGGCATATCCAGCCGACAATCCCCATTCCGAAAATCTGGTCGCTTTCGCCAAGGATGTCGAAGCCGCAACCTCCGGCAAGCTCCAGATCACGGTTCATCCGGGCGCCTCGCTGTTCAAGGCACCCGACATCAAGCGCGCGGTGGTGACCGGGCAGGCGCAGATGGGTGAGGTGCTGCTGTCGATTCACGAGAACGAGGACCCGATCTTCGGCATCGACGTCGTGCCGTTCCTGGCGACCAGCTTCCCGGACGCGATGAAGCTCTATCAGGCCTCCAAGTCCGCGATCGTCAAGAAGCTCGATGCGCAGGGTCTCAAGCTGCTGTTCGTCGTGCCTTGGGCGCCCCAGGGCGTCTATGTCAACAAGCCGCTCGCGACGATCGAAGACATGAAGGGCTTGAAGTGGCGTGCCTACAATGTCGGCACCGCGCGCATCGGCGAATTGGTCGGCGCGCAGTCGGTCACGATCCAGGCGGCGGAATTGCCGCAGGCGCTGGCGACGGGCGTGGTGAATTCCTTCATGTCGTCCGGCGGCACCGGCTACGATTCGAAGGCCTGGGAGTCGCTCAAATATTTCTATGACGTGCAGGCCTGGATTCCGAAGGACTACACCTTCGTCAACAAGGCCGCGTTCGAGGCGCTCGACAAGCCGACGCAGGAGGCCATCCTTAAGGCCGCGGCGACCGCGGAGACCCGCGGCTGGAAGGCCTGGCAGGACAAGAGCACCTGGTATCTCGATCAGCTCAAGGCGAAAGGCATGAACGTCGAGCCGCCGAGCCCGGCGCTCAAGGCCGGCTTCCAGAAGATCGGTGAGCAGCTCACGGGCGACTGGCTCAAGAAGGCCGGCGCCGACGGTCAGGCGATTGTCGACGCCTACAAGAAGATGTGAGGATGAGGCCTTCCGCCCGCCACCTTCCGGTGTGCGGGCGGAAGGTATTCTGCAATCAGCTCAGGTCGAGATCGCCTTCGCCGATCCGACCTCGTTGCGCAGCAGGAATTTCTGGATCTTGCCGGTCGAGGTCTTCGGGATGGGTCCGAACACGACCGCCTTCGGCGTCTTGAAGCCGCTCATATGCGAACGGCAGAAGGCGATGATGTCGGCCTCGCTGGCGCTGGCGCCGTCCTTCAGTTCGACGAAGGCGCAGGGCACTTCACCCCATTTCGGATCGGGCTTGGCGACCACGGCCGCGAACAGCACGGCCGGGTGCTTGTAGAGGATGTCCTCGACTTCAACGGAGGAGATGTTCTCGCCGCCGGAAATGATGATGTCCTTGGAACGGTCCTTGATGATGACGTAGCCATGCTCGTCGAGCACGCCGAGGTCGCCGGTGTGAAACCAGCCGCCTTCGAACGCTTCCCTGGTCGCCTTCTCGTTCTTGAGATAGCCCTTCATCACGATGTTGCCGCGGAACATGACCTCGCCGATGGTCTCGCCGTCGCGCGGCACCTCCTGCATGGTCTGCGGGTTGATGACGGTGACGGCCTCCTCGAGCGGGTAGGGCACGCCCTGCCGGCGCTTCATCCGAGCCCGCTCGGCCGCCGGAAGCTCGTCCCAGCCGGGCTGTTCGGCGCAGACGGATGCGGGGCCGTAGACCTCGGTCAGGCCGTACACGTGTGTCAGCTTGATGCCGATGCGTTCGGCGCCTTCCAGCACCGCGACCGGCGGCGCAGCGCCGGCGATCAGGCCGACGACGCGGCGGGCCGCATTGCCGGTTGACGTTTCCTTGGGCGCATCGGGTGCGTTGATCAGCGTGTTGTACACGATCGGCGCGCCGCACATGTGGGTGACGCCGTGCTCCTTGATCAGCTCGAAAATCTTCGTTGGCTCGACCTTGCGCAGGCAGACATTGATGCCGGCGGCGGCCGCAATGGTCCAGGGGAAGCACCAGCCATTGCAGTGGAACATCGGCAGTGTCCAGAGATAGACCGGATGTTGGCCGAGATTGCCGGCGAGGATGTTGCTGACGGCATTGAGGTAGGCGCCACGATGATGGGTCACGACGCCCTTGGGATTTCCGGTCGTGCCGGAGGTGTAGCTCAGCGCGATCGCGTCCCATTCATCGCTCGGCCTGACCGCCACGAAGCCGGGATCGCCTTGCGCAACGGCTGCCTCATACTCGATCTCGCCGATGCGCGTGCCGCCCTTGAACGATGCGTCGTCGACGTCGACCACGAGCGGCTTGGGGCCCTTCATCTGCGCCAGCGCATCGGTGATCACGCTGGAGAATTCGGGATCGACCAGGATGATCCTGGCGCCGCCATGGTCGAGCTGGAACGCGATCGAAGGCGCATCGAGGCGGATGTTGAGCGCGTTGAGCACCGCGCCGGTCATGGGCACGGCGAAATGCGCCTCGTTCATCGCCGGAATGTTCGGCAGCATCGCCGCAACGGTGTCGCTGACGCCGATGCCCTTGCCCACCAGCCACGATGCAAATCGCCTGCAGCGTTCATAGGTCTGCGCCCAGGTGAAGCTGCGGCCCTCATAGACGGTGCTGACGTGATCGGGATAGACGGCGGCGCTGCGCGCGATGAAGCTCAGCGGGCTCAGCGGCACATAGTTGGCGGGTGTCTTGTCGAGGCCGATATTGTACGCGTTCTGCCGCTCACTCATCGACACACTCCTCAAATCGCGTCAAAGAAATCCGATCGAGATCCAGGGGAAGATCGCGACGATGATCAGTCCCACCAGCAGCGCCAGCAGATAGCCCCAGATCGGCCTGATGCCCTCGGCCGGATCGACCCGTCCAATGGCGCAGGCCGCATAATAGCCGACGCCGAACGGCGGGGCGAATAGCCCGATACCCATGGCGAGAATGATCACCATGGCATAGTGCACCTCGTGCACGCCGACGGCGCGGGCGATCGGGAACAGCAGCGGTCCGAACAGCACGATGGCCGGAATGCCCTCCAGCACGCTGCCGAGGATGGTGAAGGCGAGGATCGAGACGGCAATGAAGGTCGCCGCTCCGCCGGGCAGCCCCGTCATGGCCGCCGCCAGCGATCGCGAGAAGCCGGATTGGGTCAGGCCCCAGGCCATGCCGGTCGCCGTGCCGATGATCAAGAGGATCGCGCCCGACAGCGCCGCCGTCTCGACCAGCATCGGAAACAGCCGCCGCCAGTCGAAGCCGCGGTAGACGAGGAGGCCGACGAGGGCGCCATAGACGATGCCGATGGTGGAGACCTCGGTCGCGGTCGCGACGCCCTCGACGACGGCGTAGCGGATCACGAAGGGCAGCGCGAGCGCGGGCAGGGCGACGATGAAGGTCCTGCCGATCTCGGACGCCGTCGCGCGGCGGATGTGGCTCATGTCTTCGCGGCGGTAGCGCCACCACACCAGCATGCACAGCGTGATCGCGAGCACGACGCCGGGCAACAGGCCGCCTGTGAACAGGGCTGCGATCGAGACGCCGGTGACCGAGCCGATCGTGATCAGCACGAGGCTCGGCGGAATGGTCTCGGTCTGGGCGCCCGTCGCCGCAAGAAGCGCGACGAGGTCGCCAGGCTTGGCACCGCGCTCTTTCATCTCGGGAAACAGCACGGGCGCGACGGCGGCCATGTCGGCGGCCTTGGCGCCGGAAATGCCGGACACCAGGTACATCGCGCCGACCAGCACATAATGCAGGCCGCCCCTGACATGGCCGAGCAGGCTCGCCAGGAACGCCACCATGGCCCGCGCCATGCCGGTCATCTCGATCAGGAGGCCGAGGAACACGAATAGCGGCACCGAGAGCAGGATGAGGTGGCTCATGCCCTCGTCCATCCGCCCGACCAGCACCATGACCGGCGTGCGCGTGGCGAGCGCGAGATAGCCAAAGATCGCCAGGCCAAAGCCGAATGCAATGGGAACACCGGCAAAGACGCAGAAGCCGGCGACGCCGACGAAGAAGATGACGAGGTTGAGATTGCCGAGCTGCCGCAGGAGCGGCTCCGCCAGCCAGAACAGGCCGATTACGGCAGCAACGGTGACGAAGGCCGTTGCGACCATCCGGTAATCGGCCGCGCGCAGCAGCCGCAGCAAGGCAAAGGCCGCCATGAGGCCGATACCGGTCGGCAGCGCGGCGGCGCGCCACATGTTGGAGATCTGGAGCGCCGGGGTGGTTATGTAGCTCTCTTCGTAGGCATAGTCGAAGGACGGCCAGACGATCAGCGCCAGGAACGCAAGTGCTGCGCAGGTTGCGACCAGATCGAGATAGGCCCGCATCGCAGGCCTGGCGCTGGCGACGACCGCGGTCATGCGCATGTGCTCGGAGCGGCGGAAGGCGACCGCCGCGCCCAGCATGGCCAGCCACAGGAACAGGATCGAAGCGAGCTCGTCGGACCAGATCAGCGGCCGGTGCAGGCCGTAGCGCGCGACCACCCCGGCGAACAGGATCACGATTTCGGCGACGACGAGAATCGCCGCCGGGACTTCGACGAGGAGGCCGAGCACGCGTTCCGTTGAACCCAGCAACGAAGGTCGGCGAGGGGACTGCACAGCCACCTCGCCCGTTATTTCGGTCACCTCGACCTCGCCCGTTATTTCGGTCACCTCGACCTCGATATGAGCCATGACGGCCCCGACGCGTTACGACAGCTTGCCGACGGCCTTTTCCAGGAGGTCCCAGGCCTGATCGCCGTATTTGCCTTTCCACTCGGCATAGAAGCCGGCGGCGCGCAGCTTGTCCCGGAACGGCGCAACAGTCGGCTGGTTGAAGGTCAGGCCCTTGGTTGCGAGTTCCTGCTGGAGGCTGGCATTGAGCTTGGCGGTGTCCTCGCGCTCCTTCACGGCCGCGGCGTTGATGTTCTTGGCGACGATTGCGCGCACGTCCTGCGGCAGCTTTTCCCAAGCCCTGCGGTTGGCCAGGAACCAGAAGCCGTCCCACATGTGGTTGGTCAACGAGCAATACTTCTGCACCTCGTAGAGTTTTGCCGTCGAGATGATCGCGAGCGGGTTCTCCTGGCCCTCGACGATCTTGGTCTGGAGTGCCGAATAGACCTCGCTGAAATTGATCGAGGCAGGCGCGGCATCGAACGCCTTGAACATCGAGGTCCACAGCGGCGACACCGGCACGCGGATCTTGAAGCCCTTGAGGTCGTCAGGACCGGTGATCGGCTTGGTCGACGACGTGGTCTGGCGGAAGCCGTTGTCCCAGATCCTGTCCATGACCTCGAGGCCGGCCTTCTTGATCTCGCCGCGGACATGGGCGCCGAGATCGCCGTCCATGGCCTTCCAGACCGTGTCGTAGTCCGGGAATGCGAAGCCGATGCCGTTGATGGACGCCGCCGGCACCAGGGTCGACAGGATCAGTCCCGACAGCGTGAAGAACTCGACGCCGCCGGAGCGGATCTGGCTCAGCATGTCGGTGTCGGACCCGAGCTGGTTGTTCGGGAAGATCTGGAGGTCGAACTTGCCGCCAGTCTCGCTCTTGATCGCCGCAGCCATCTCCTTGGCGCGTACGTTCATCGGATGGGTGTCGGGCAGGTTGTTGGCATATTTGTAGGTGAACTCGGCGGTCTGGGCGCGGGCCACATGGGGCGCACTGAGGCCGCCCAGGACCGCGGTCGCGGCGGAGGCCTTGAGAAGCGTGCGTCGGGAAAAGCGCGTCGAAAAGACCATGGGTCTGCTTCCTCGGAAGGTTTGTTGTTGTTCTGAGATGCAAACCTATACGGACGGTCGGTCTTCAGGTCATCTGCGATCTCGCGAGGCCTCGCTTATTGCAGCCGGATAACGTCACGGCAATATCGGCTTTCGGCACGGGAGATCCGATTTCAAAATCTGCAAAACAACCCCATGCACAGTAGCTTTCAATCGCTCAGGCGACGGTCAGCCGCAGGCTGCAACCGGCGCTCAAGTGGAGATGCGGTCGCAGGAATTACAGCTAAATGATTGATCCGATTTGATATAAAAGTATTCCATAATATACCTTATGCGAATTATAGATAAGGCGCGCAGGGTTCCCTCCACGCTGCATTTTGGCACTGGCTGGACTCGATTTTGGCACTGGTTGGAAGCCCGAGTTCTAGTCCCCTCGATGTGAGGAGCGCTGCCCCCGTTCGGGTACCGGGAGCCGGTCTTCTCTAGAACTGTGTCAGTGGAGGTGGAAGTCCTCTACCCAGCCTGCTCGGTCGTCGCATGCAGCGGGCACAAGCAATGCTGTCAGCGTCGACGCTTTCGCTAGCCGAGATCGCGCTTGCGTGCGGAGTTTCCAGCCAAAGCCACTTCACTGCTTCCTTCACCGAGAACGTAGGCGTCAGCCCTGGACGTTGGAGGTCGGGGCGGCTCCGATAGAAGACGGCTCCAGGGGGTGGATCAGTTTTCCGCAACCTGCGTCAATATTCCGGAAGATTTTACCTGCGTTCTGTGCGCCTTATGCGCCAGTTCGAAGGGAGCAGCAGATGGCAATTCTTGCGAAGCTTCAGGTTGAAGACCCCTCGGCCTTACTGCCCGAGGGCGGAAACGACGTTCATTCGGCAAATACGACGACATCGTTCGGAAGCTTTCGCCTGGATCGTGTGCGCCGCTTGCTGACCAATGACGGAAAGCCGGTGCGGATCGGCTCTCGCGCGCTCGACTTGTTGATCGTCCTGATCGATCGCGCCGGCGAGGTCGTCAGACGGCGCGAGTTGGTCGATCTCGCATGGCGAGGCGTGGCCGTGGACGATGCGGGTGTCAGAGTACACATTGCATCGCTTCGCCGCGCGCTGGGAGACGGTCGCGATGGCGCACGTTACATCATAAATGTCAGCGGTGTGGGCTACATCTTCGTCGCATCAATAAAGCGAGAGGCCGTAGAAGCGCGGTCGGGGTCGACCGCATCCCCGGCGCCCCGGCTCACGGGCCGCGTGCCGTCACCACCCCGGTTGCTGGTCGGCCGCGACGATGTTGTCAATAGCCTGGTCGAACTTCTCCTTGAACGTCGGTTCGTAAGTATCGTCGGCTCCGGAGGCATCGGGAAAACTACAACCGCGGCAGCCGTTGCGGACCGTTCGCGAGCGGAGTTTGGTGACGACAATATTGCTTTTGTCGATCTCGGCGCGGTCTCTGACCCCGAACGGGTACCTGAGGCTATCATCTCGGCAATTGGCTGCCGAATCGGAGGCGCCGATCCCGTTGAGGAGATTTTGAACTTCGTCGCCGGCAGACGTATACTGATCATCTTTGATAGTTGCGAGCATCTCCTCGATTCAACGTCCGGTCTCGCCGCGCGCTTGTTTCAACAAGCTCCGGCTGTCCATCTGCTGACGACGTCGCGAGAAGCGCTGCGTGTCGACGGCGAGACGATCCATTTGCTAAGCCCTCTCGCCTGCCCGATCGAGGAGTGCCCCACCGCAGCGCAGGCGCTGGCCACCCCAGCCGTGCAACTCTTCCTGGATCGCGCCAGGTTCAGCGGATTCGATGGCGAGCTGAGCGACATCGAGGCGCCGATCGTCTCCGGAATATGCCGAAGAACCGACGGAATTGCACTGGCAATCGAAATGGCGGCCAGCAGGGTTGGCACCTACGGTATTTCTGGCGTCGCCAACCTGATCGTCAATAACGTTGACCTCGGCCTGGTTGGTCGCCGCGACGCGGCTCCCCGACATCGAACGCTCGAATCGATGCTCGACTGGAGCTTCGGGCTTCTCAATCGAGAGGAACAGCGCGTCCTATCCGCCCTCTCCGTGCTTGTCGGTCTTTTCACCATGGACGCCGCGTGTTCGATCACGAACAATGGCGACCATGATAGCGCCAACGTCTCCAGAACGATCGCGAGCTTGATCGACCGGTCTCTCGTCTGGGTTCATCAGGAAGGTGACACCGTCTTCTATCGGCTTCCCGACACGACTCGGGCATACGCGGCCGCCAAGCTGGCCGAGACCGAACATACTGAATCGATTGCCGCGCGCCACGCGCTCTATTTTTCGAAGCTGTTCAAGGCCACCGCGCTCGAGCACGGCACCTATGCTGATCTTGGACGTCACGCGCCGCATATCGCAAATTTGCGAAAGGCACTCGAATGGACATTTTCCAACGAGAAGTCCCGCCCGGTTGGCGTTCAGCTTGCGGCTGACACCGCCCCGCTCTTTCTCGGTCTCTGGTTGTTGAACGAATGCCGGCACTGGTCACAACTGGCATTAACCTTTAAAGACGATCTCGGCGAAACTCCCGAGAGCGAAGCGCGCCTGCAGGAAGCGCTGGCGGTGTCCACGATGTACACCCTGGGCAATACGCCGGAGGTTAGGAATGCCCTGGAGCGTGGGTTGGTTCTCTCCGAGGCTGTCGGGCAAGCGCCCCAACAGCTTCGCCTTCTGAGCGACCTGACCCTCTTCTTCAACCGAACTGGTGATTTCGGGGCGGCGTTGGCCGCCGTGAAGCGTAGCGGAGCCATCGCAGAACGCAGCGGTTCTCCTGAAGATCGCATCAATGCTGAATGGATGATGGCAGCTTCCAGTCATATGGCAGGCGACCAACTGGCAACGATCGCCCACTACGAGCGCGGGTCCAGGCTTGAAGCGACGACCGGCCGCCCGAAAATCAATCTGTTCGGATACGACGATCGCCTGAGGGCCCAGATCTCGCTGGCACGCTGCGTTTGGCTCCGCGGATCCCCCGATAGCGCCTGCAAGCTGGCCATCAAGACCATGGACGATGCGGCGGAGATATCGCTGCCAAGCAACTACACTATGGCGATCACCCATTCCGTACCTGTCTTGCTTTGGAGCGGCAACACCGTTGAGTCGGCCCTGTATATCGAGCGCTTGCTCGTACACGCCGAACGATTATCGCTCAAAACCCACACGTCTGCCGGATTGGCGCTGAGAGGAGAATGGCTCTTGATGACCGGAGACTTCTCGGCCGGAGTTGAGACATTGCGACAAGCGCTCGATCGGCTTCGCCGCGAGCGGCTCCACATGCTGACTCCAACAGCGTCGATAGCTCTGGCGGATGGGCTATCCCAGTGCGGAAATCATGACGAGGCGCGCGCGACGATCGACGGCGCCGTGTCATCGGCCCGGGAATTGAATCAGCAATTCTACCTTCCGAGCCTTCTGCGCACACAAGGCGAAATTATCTTGAGACGTCCCCAACCGGACTTCGAATCCGCCGAGTCATCGTTGCGCAAGTCCATTGAACTTGCGACAATGCAGGCATCCCCTGGTTGGGAACTAAAGGCTGCCGTGCCGCTGGCACGCTTGTTGATACAAACTCGGCGCACCCACGAAGCCCTCGCCCTCATCGGCCCAATCTATCGCGCGCATTCGGAGAAAACGGGCTCGGCCGATCTCGTCGCCGCCGCAAGCATTCTGGAGGCGGCGCCGTGTGACGTCCACGTCTGATCGCTCACCTGCGAGCCCGCCATCCGTCTTAACGATCTCATCGGGAGATAACGGGCCACGCAAATAGCGAAACCCGATTTGATTCAAGGAAGCCGCACAGCCGTTGCGGGCAGCTAGATTGCCATGCCGCCCGAGACCTCGATACGCTGGGCGTTGATCCAGCGGTTGTCCTCGGATAGCAGCGAAGCTATCATCGGCCCGACGTCGTCCGGGACACCAGGCCGTCCGAGCGCAGTCATTTCGGCGACATGTTTGTTAAGTGCTGGATTGTCCCGCACCATACCGCCGCTGAAGTCGGTCTGCATTGCGCCGGGGGCCACAGCATTCACCGCGATCCCACGTGGGCCCAGTTCTTTGGCTTGATAACGCGTAAGGACCTCAATGGCGCCTTTAAACGCGCCGTACGGAGCGCTGCCTGGAATGATGATCCGGGCGAGGCCGCTGGAGATGTTCACGATCCGGCCGCCGTCTCTGATGAGCGGAAGCAATTTCTGCGTCAGGAAAAACACGCCCTTGAAATTCACCCTGTAGACAGCGTCAAGTTCGTCCTCAGTCGTCGTTTCAAACGAACTGTGATGTGAAATGCCGGCATTGTTGACCAGATAATCGAAATGCGTTGCTCCGAGGCAAGCCAAGGCTTCCCGCACCTGCACGACAAAGCCGCCAAACGCGCTCACGTCGCCGACATCCAGTTGCAAAGGTATGGCTCGGGATTCCATCTCGCTGACTTGTGCCGTCACCATGTCGGCCTCATTGCGTGCCGACTTGTATGTGAAGATGGTATCGACACCTCTGCGCGCAAGGCTGACCGTCGTGTTCCGCCCAAGACCGCGGCTGCCCCCCGTTACGATGGCGATTGGTCTACGCTGTTCCATCTGAATTCTCCTTGATCCTCGCAGCCCTTCTCCTAGGTGCCACGAGGTCAGGATAGCGATGGGACACAGTTCCGCGCGTTGTGAATTGCTAAGAATTGCTAAGACGATCAACGCAACTCAGCGGAGCAAGTGACGCCACACTCTCCGATGGACAGTGACTGTGCCTCTTCAAGATACAGCAGGAGTCACTTGCGTGCGATCGAGCGGCTCCTGCCCCTTTGGGAAGATCATGGCTCGCAGCAGAGATGGTCAAATCCGATGGCGTCTAACCGCCAAATCTCTTGACGAGCTTTGAGCCCTTGGCCGTTCTGATCTGCTGGCTGGTCAAGTCGCTTCCCGCGCTCAATCCCTTCACCATGAGGTTCTTGACGCGCTGCGCCGCCTGCTTCTCGTTGGAATAGTCGATCTCGACGTGATCGAGCTCCATCAGATGGCCGAGTTCGTGCGCCCAGGCGCGTCCATTGGCGTGGTCATTGCCATACCACTGGACGAAGCTCGCGGGCTCGGGAGAGCCATTCGGGTATGAACCTCCGCCGGCGTTCAGACTTGCGATCGCATTGACCAGGAAGATGTGGATCGCATTGTCCGGGTCGTGCCGGGATGCGAGAACGCCCAGCAGGACCTCATCGCTGCTGCGCCTGCTCGGCGCCATGTCGAGCGGTTTTTCCATGATGCAATCGCTGATCACGAAGGCGATCTTCGCCTTCGACCAGATCGTATTGACGACATCGAGCGCCTTCTTCGCTGTGTCGCAGTCCCATTGCGCAGGCTCGAGGACGCCCCTGTTGGCGAATGGTGTGACGTAAAGTCTAAGCGGAATGGACATGCGCCGGGCTACCGAGCAATCTTACGGCAGGAAGAACGGTATGAAGCCGATTCCGCCACCACCACCGGCGCCGCCTCCGCCCGCGTTAGCCTCGGGCCTCGGCGGCCTTGCAGGCCGTGCCGGAGCTTCTTCGGGATCCCTGCTCCTGCGCTCGAGCTTTGCGGATGGTGTCGGACGGGCCCTGCGTTTCTCGCACTCATCGTCATTATTAAGGAAGTAGCCCGCGGCGCAGGTGATCTTGATACACCGATCTCCATCGCGTTTCTGGCCGGATCCGCAAATTATCGGGCAGACCCGCGCCGATTTAAGCTTGATCGCGTCGAGCGCCTCAGGGCTCGCAGCCTTGGCATCGAACGTGGTGCCGGCATTCTTGTTGTACAACTCGAGCGAACGCCGTGAGGCCGCATCCCAGTCGCCATCGGCCGGTCCGCTGAAGCAACCGACCCGGCGCAACTCGGCTTGTACCGATTTTGCAAGCTCGGCCTTGGACGGCGGTGTCGGCGCCGACGTCTGTGGAGCCGGCAGCGCGGCCACTTTCGAATCCGAGTTCGGGCGGGCCTCTTGCGACGGGTCGGATCCAGCCTGAGCGCCAATTCTCCCGACGGCTATTTCAGCATCCCGGCGACGCTGCTCGGCCTGCGCGGCCAATTGTTGCGCGGTTTCCCTGGCCTTCTCCGCCTCGGCACGAGCGTCCTGCGCTGCTTTCAAGTCCGAGGCGGCTTTGGCCAGTTGTGTCTGCTGGGCCCCCTGGTTGACGAGCCGCGCCTGCTCCTGTTCGGCCTGGCGCGCCTTTTCCGCTGCGGCCGCGCGCTTGTCTTCCGCATCGATCTTGGCGAGCTGCAGCTTGGCCAGATTTGCGTAGTAGCCGTCCGGATACTGGGCAAGGAAGTAGTTCAGCGCATCCTTGTTGCCGATCTGAAGCGCGAGCTCGTAATCGTGCCGAATTTCTGCACGCGCCGAGACCGGTGGAGTTGCAGGCAACGGTGGCGGGACCGGTTGAGGTGCTGTGGCGGCCGCTTCCTTGGCCGGTGCTGGCACGAGCGGCACATCATCGCCACCAAGCGTACCGTACACATAGGGCTCCTGCTTATTGCCGGTCGCCTTCATGACGTCGTCGCGGACGAAGCCGAACACCCTGCGCAGGTCCATGCCCGGAGTAGCGATATATTTCACCAGTGCCGAGGCATAGGGACTGTTCTTGCTGCCACCGTCGGACGCCGTCGAGCCAGCCTTGGCAGCGAAAGCAACCAGCGTATTCGAGGTCGCCGGCTCGATCCTGGCGAGGCCCCGGCTGACAGCCCGCGAGCCGACTGTCCGCCTCATCTTGTCGGCGAAAGGATTGTTACGGCAAGCATCGAGGATCACGAGCCGCAGCTGCCGTGCCGGCTCGATCGCCAGCAGCACTCGCTCGAGCGAAAAGGCCTCGTCGTACACATCCGTGTCGCGCTCGAGCGTCGCATCCGTGGGGATCAGGTAGTTCGTACCTTCGAGCTCGATCCCGTGGCCCGCGTAGTAGACGACGGCGACATCCGAGTCGCGCGCCACATCGGCAAAATCACGCAGCGCACGCCGCATCTCAGAAGCCTGGAGATCCGTGCGGGTCTGGACGACGCTGAATCCCGCTCTCTTCAGCGTCTCCTCAACGATCGCAGCATCATTGGCCGGGTTGGCAAGCGCTGCGGCGTTCTTGTAGGCCGAGTTGCCGATGACGAGCGCGACACGGTTCGCAGCCCATGCCGGCTGACAGACAATCAGCGCAGCGAGAAGAAACAGGGTACGGCGCAATGCCACAGATCGGTGCAAATGCATGGCAGTACTACTTTTTGATCTTCTTCCATCATTTGTGTCATCACGACGGAAGCGGTTCAATGCGATCTCATGATCCGGTTGTGGAACCCACAGGGGGCGGCACGACTGCGCAGGCTGGCCTGTCAATTGACCTCACCGCAAGCCTGCCGTCTAATGAGGCAGGTTTCGAACACGCGAGATCACTCCCGGTGACTGACGCGAAGCTCGATCAGGCGGGAACAGCGCGGAAGGAGATTGCCGGGCGCGGGGGCAATGCCCTGTTGGATTGGACCGCCAGGGCAGTTGTCGTGATCATCTATGGCGGGTCTGCTTTTATGGGCGCTGCCAGCGTCCCTCACCTGCTTCCGCCGGACAATATCCACGACTGGCTTGCGCTTGCGGCCAGAATTGCCAACATCTTGTTCCTCGGCCTCGTCGCGCTGACAACCGTCACCCGGCTGGTGCCGATCATGAAATCGCAGGGCATCGAGACGCGGGTCTCAGCCTTGCTGGGGACTTTTTTGAGCATCGTCCTCGCATTTCTTCCGAAGGCGGAACTCGGTCCCGTTTGGTCGGCTGTGTCCTCGACGTTGGTCTTGGTGGGTACCTCGCTCTGCATCGTGGTGCTCCGCTGGCTCGGCAGATCCTTCAGCATTCAAGCGGAGGCCAGGCGTCTTGTGACGGATGGGCCTTATCGGATCGTCCGGCATCCTCTCTATCTCTGCGAGGGGATTGCCCTCGTCGGCGTAACACTCCAGGTCCTCTCACCGCTTGCCGTCCTCGTTGCCATCGTGATTGTGATGATCCAATGCCGGCGGATGATCAACGAAGAGCGGATCCTGAAGCGGGCATTTCCCGAATATGACGCCTACCGCACGACAACTCCTTTTCTGATCCCCACGTGCCGGGCGATCGGCCGATAGGCCGGGGCCAGGCACCCGCCAAGGCGATCGATCCGCACGCCTGACACCACGCTTCACATCCGCTCGATCCGCAACCGGCGGAGTTCGATCCGAACCGACTTTCGGCCGTCTTCAGCGCTTCAGGCAAACGATCCAACAGATCAGTAATAGTAGACATATCAACAATTTACCTCAAGGAACCGGAGTGCGAAGAGCGCCGGCGGGACCGCTCGCCGGCCCCCAACAATCGTCCGAGGCCCTTGAACGCGTTCACTGGAATACGCGACCAACATCAGGAATGGAGCGGGCTCGAGACTGTTCCTTGCACGAGCCAGGCGGTCGCCAGGATCTATGAGTTTAGTCAGCATTCTGCGCGGCCATGCCAACTTCGTTGACGCTACCATTCTTCGGCTGATGTTGGACGTCGCGCCATGAGCAATTACACGCAGATCAAGTTGTACGCTCTTCTTCTTGTTGCCTCGCTGTTCCTGATTGCTCAGCCGGCTTTCGCGACAAAGCGCGTGGCCCTGGTGCTTGGCAATGCCACATATCAAAACGCTCCCCTGCTCCCCAACCCGGCCAACGACGCCGGCGCCATCGCTGCGACGTTGAGAGCCGCAGGGTTTGACGTGGTCGACTCGAGGCTCAACCTCGCAGCGACGGACATGAAGCGAGCCCTGAGGGATTTTGCAGATCAGGCGCGCGACGCCGACATCGCACTCGTCTACTACGCAGGCCACGGGATCGAGATCGATGGCACGAACTATCTGATCCCAACCGACGCCAGGCTTGAACGTGATACGGACATCTATGACGAGGCGTTCTCGCTCGACCGTGTCTTGCTGGCGATCGAGCCTGCAAGGCAGCTACGGGTCGTGATCGTCGACGCGTGCCGCAACAATCCTTTTGCCGACACGATGAGGCGAACGGTCGCCTCGCGATCGATCAGCCGCGGGCTCGCCAGGGTCGAGCCAACGGTCTCCAATACGTTGATCGCCTTCGCCGCGAAGGCCGGGTTGACGGCGCTCGACGGCAATAGCCAGAACAGCCCGTACGCGGCCGCACTGGTCAAGTATATCGCAAAGCCGGGTCTCGACCTGCGCAGGGCCTTTGGGTTCGTCCGCGACGACGTCCTGCAAGCCACGGGCAACCGGCAGGAGCCTTACGTCTACGGCTCGTTGGGCGGCGAGGACGTTGCGCTCGTGCCTGCTCCAAAGGCCGTGGAGCCCACGCCCGCAGTGGCCAACCCCCAGTCGGAGGTTCGCCGTGACTACGAACTGGCGCTGCAGCTCAACAATAAAGACGCTCTGGGCGCATTCCTGACCCAGCATCCAGACGGATATTACGCAAGCCTCGCCAAACTTCAGCTCAACCAGATCGAGGCAGAGGAGGCACGGGTTGCGGCAACCGAAAAGGCGCGCCAGGCCCAACAGCAGCAAGCCCGGCTTGCCTCCGAAGGCGCCCTGCGCGCAGAGCAGGAAAAGGCGGCCGCTGATCTGAAGGCTGCGGAGGACGCCCGCATTGCGGCCGAAAGAACAAAACTGGCGGCGCAGCAGCAAGCGGCCGATGCCGAGCGGAAGCGGACCACATCCGAGGGATCGATCAGCACCGCGCTCACTCGGAACAAGGCTGCCATCGACAATTCCAGCACGGTGAGTCCGCCCCCAGCCGCTGTGGCCGCTCAGAGTGATACAGACGCGAAGCTCGCCGCTCTGAGCGCCGGGCCGCAGCAGGCCGATCCGGCCAGGGCCGATATCCCTCAGGCCGATCTCGCCAGGTCGGTACAGAGCGAATTGAGCCGCGTCGGATGCTTCACCGGTGCCGTCGATGGCGAATGGAATGCCGCTTCGCAGCGCTCACTCTCGCTCTTCAACCGCCACGCGGGAACCAAGTTCGACGCGAAGTTTGCGAGTCTCGACGCACTTGACGCAATCAAGCTCAAATCGTCGCGGGTCTGTCCGCTGGTCTGTGAACGCGGCTACAAGGCTGATGGCGACCAGTGCAGCAAGATCACCTGCGCCCAGGGCTCGTTCCTCAATGACGACAATGAATGCGAGAAGCGGCGCGGCAAGAAGCCTGTTGCAAACCGCAATACGGGCCAGCGCCCTGCCCGCGCGGATCGCCCTGCCCGTGAGAGGTTCGCGCCGGCTGCGGAGGCCCCCGCGCCACGGCGACAGGCGACTGCCAGGGGAAGCAGTGGCAGCATCTATTGTGACCAGCATGTTTGCCGTCAGGTCAATCGTGGCTGCCGCCTCGAATACCGCGGCGGTGGAGGTCCCGGCGGCAACACTGGAAATGTCGAGGTCTGCAACTAGAGCCTTTTCCGTTCCGATGGAATCGGAACGGGGCTCTAGGTTCTTGTTTTGACGCGTTTTCTTGACGCGAACCGTTGTCCACTTCGCTCGAAAACGCTCTAGCGCCACGCAAAAGAGGTGTCCGAAGGAGTGACCTGAGTGACAACCTGCGAGCTGGAGCAGAAAGATGTCGGCGCCTTTCCGGGTGTGACGCTCTTCACGAAACGGCAGGCGCCCGGCATGAGGCCGACGGCGGTCTATCTCCCGCCGAAGCACGCGACGGCCGCCACCAAGTTCGATGTCGTAATCTGGCTACACGGTTTCTATGTCAGGGATCATGAATACCTGTTCCGGAACGATCCTGCGCGTCTGCGCGAACAGGTCCGGGATTCGGGGAAGGATGTCGTGCTTGTCGCGCCATTCCTGGGCTACGAATATGCCGTCGGTGACACCTTTGCCGGGAACTACAGCGTCAAGGATCTGGCTTCTGCCAAATGGGGCGAACGCTATCTGGACGAGATCCTCGGGGCTCTTGCCAAGTTCGTGGCGCTTGTTGCCAGCACCGGCAACGGCACCCGGAGCATACCCCAGCTCGAGGTCGGCAAGCTCATCATCGCCTGCCATTCCGGCGGCGGGAGCGGTATGCGCAACCTGGTCGGAAGCCTCGGAAAGTATCAGCCTAACCTGTCGGCCTGCTGGGGATTTGATTGCCTCTACGGCGCCAAAGCGCAACCGGACGACGCCACGTTCTGGTACCAATGGCTGTCGGGCAAGAGCACCTGCGCGCTCGAAATTGTCTATGGCCCGACCACCCTTTCGCAATCGGTGAAGCTGGACCTGGTCGGACGCGGACTCGCAACGCTCGACGGCAATCGCCCTCCGTCACAGCGCCCTGCTCTCAAAAACCTCACTGTGAGCGTGGGTCACTATGATGCATTTCCGGCCTTTGGGCAGATGGTCAGGGTCAATGATCTGGATCCGGCCTTCGTCGACCGCTTCATGATCCCGCAGGTCGCCGACAAGCCTCCACTGGGCCAGAAGCCGGCGTCGCGCAATGGAGAATTCCTCAAACAGGCGACTGCCAACGTTCGCGGCGCTTTCCCCTTTCCGAAGGACATTCACTACATGATTGCCCGCGGCGGTTTCTACAGCCGCCTGAGTAGGCTGTAGCGTCGAAGGCCCCTCCCCGGCGGGCACGAGTTCGCCTGTCACCGGCTCGCTGCTTAACCTTGGCTGTGATGATGCGAGGAAACACAACATGACGGAACCACCTTTCGATCCGAACACCGCGCCGAGAGCCGGCAACTCGGCTCAGGACCGCGCCGCGATGCGGGCGGACATGAACAAGGTCGCGCTGAAGCTGCGCGAAGCCGGCATTCAGCTTTACGGATTCTACAAGATCCACCACCTCGTGCCGTATTGGAATCCGCTTGGCTTCGATTTCATGTGCGACAACTGGCGGCAACTGCTCGATGCCGCCGGCAAGGCACCGCGGCTAGGCTCCGACCAGATCAACATGCCGGGCTACGATCCGTGGCTGCAGGCCGGCGTCAAGAGCGTCGGCTTCACGCAGACGGGCAAGGCTCCGCACGTGCATCTCGACATTGCGATCGATCGGCCCGGGCTCTGTCGGATTTACATCCTGGAGAAGGACGAGGAGCGCCGTCTCGACGCCCTGCGACGGGCCCGGGTGGTCACCGCGAGAGATACCGACGTATTCAGGAAGATCCACCGGCGGGTGGAGGGTCTCGGCATCGATCTCGACGATCACATCGGCTCGCACCTGGAGGCTGGGCGGCTCGTGCTCGATGGCATCAATTTCGTCGCCAAGGATCACAAGCGTCTTCTCGATGCACTGACGAACCTGAAATATCCCGCCGGCAACAATGTCTTTTTTCGCGGAGAGAGATCCGGCCGCGGTCATTTCTTCGGCATGGCCTCATTCCTGGCCACCGACGGCATCGGCTTTCGGCAAATCTGGCAGACATTTCCGGAGGAAAGACCGATCGCAACACCAGATCCGCGTACCGGACCGGCGATGGATCCCAAGGCTTCCGGACGGTTCGGCGATTCACCGAACCTGCCGGATCTCACCTCGGTGCACTGTGCCGTGTCGAACCGGATCTGCAATGTCCATATCGACGAGATGGGCTTCGTGGTCACGGACAGCAAAGGCACCATCATCGTCGACCCTGACGCGCTGCGGCACATCTTCGTCGAATTGCTCTGGAAGACCAACCTGCAGGGCAAACTGCCCTTCTGGGCGCTCGACAACGTCAATTTCATCATCCCGAGCTCGCCAAACGACTTTTCCCGCGTTGGAGTCAGCGTCGACATCGCGAAGTTCGGGCGTGTCAAGATTGCGCTCAACGGGAGCTGCTCGGCCGACGGCAAGATGGAAGCAGCCGGCACGCTCACGCTCGGGTTCAAATTCTGAGACCAGCCGAGAGCCACGGCTCATCTGATGGAATAGGATTTGACGTCGAACGACCAATTGCTTGGCACCAGTTTTCCTCTGCTGCCGTCCGGCACACGCAGCTCCCTGGTCCACGCCGACAGGTAGCTCAACGTATCGGCTTGATTCTGCAGTTTGCGCGGGAGATCCGGCAGATCGAGCAATTGCACGCGCCGTTCACTCAGGATCGCAACCATGACGGCCGAGCCGGTCGGCGGTGCGACGACATATTCAAAGCCACGTTGCCGTCCTGCCGGGGTCGGCACAACAAATTGCACGCCGGGCTTGACGAGATTGATGTCGCGGCCGTCCGACTGCTCCAACAATTCGGGAGTCGGAAAGATCTGGGACATCCGTCCGTCCGCATCGACATCCACCAGAATGAGATAGCCTGCCTTCTTCGCGGTCACGCCGAATGACACCTTGCCGCCAACGTTGACGGTCAGGCTGGGCAGGATCTCAAGGGACACACTTGCAGCATTGCTCTGTGCGGCGCTGGACTGTCCGCGCGTCGCCTGGATGCGCCAAGACCATGGTGGGCTCGCCAGGCTCGCATGTAGAGATTCCGGCCGCAGCGGCGCCGCGGGCGCGGCCCCGCTTCCCGCCAGCAGCAGGGCGAACGCAAAGCATACTCGTTTACGGCGGATCAGCTCCGATCGCCACATGGCTCCCCCAAACAGATGTCAGGGAGCGCTGAAAAAGCCGATCGAGGCGATCCGCGCGTCCGCGGGCAGGTAGCGCTCGAGGTTCTTGATCAAGTGCCCCGAGGCGCGTCGCCGATTGAGCTGAATCAGGACGGTCTCGAGATCGACCATGCGCCGCTGCGAGGTTACAGCAACGATCTGCTCGGCACCGAACGGCTCACCCACCCGGAGTGGCAGCCGCAAGTTCGACGATTTGGCCACCGCCGCATCTGTACCTACCGGGTACAACATCTGGACGGTACCGTCGCCGGATACATTGAACAGCAGCAATGCCCTTGAAGCCACATCGGACAGTTCGACTTCGACGGTCTGACCAGCGCGCTGCTGTCGATCATCCGGCCAAATACGCATGATCTGCGGTGATCGGGTCGCCATTCGCTTGAGCTCGCGCATTGCTGCGGTGCGATCCACGACCGTCGGCAGATTGGCTAGGTCCATCCCATAGGCAACGACATCGCCCCAGGCGATCACGTCATGGGAGACGGGGTCCCAGATCAGGTCGGGATTGTCCGTCGGCTGAACGGCCTGCACGGTGGCGTCCTTCGGCGTCACGCCGGCGAAATAGTTCATCTTGCCGTCGAGCGCCGCCAGACGGATCGGTGCCGTGAGACGGAGGGGCGCCGGTGCAGCGACGGGCGCGGGAGCGGCGACGGGCGCAACCGCATTGGGTGCAGCGGCCAGCGTCGGCAGCGCCGGAGCCTTGGTCGTCGCCGCCGGCGGGGCAGCCGTCTGTCCATCAGCAGCCTGACTGGAGGCCGTCCTCGCGGCCGGCCCCTGAATCAGGACCACGCCGCGCGTCAGCTCGAAGGCGACGGCGGTCTCCGGCGCCTGCGCCGGTGACGATATCGTCACGATGTTCTGGCGCTGGTCCGAGAGCTGATAGACCACCTGCCGGACATTGGCGAAAAGCTCCTTGAGCGTCACCTTGCCATCGCGATTGATGTCCGCGCCGCCCTCCACTGCCCGCGCCACCGCGTAGCTGAGAGCCCCGCGCAGCCCATCGATCCCGGGAATCCGTACTTCGGGCGCCTTGGTGTAGCGATCAACAGCGGCGAGGAACGCCGTATGGTCGAGATCGAGCTCGGACTTCGGACCGTTGCTGTCCGATACCGGTTTCAATTCATCGACAAGCAACGTGTAGCGCGGCACCTGCCGGAAGCTCATCTCCGCAGCCCGCGGGTCGATATCGCGCACCATTCCGCCGCCATGGCAGGTATCCGCAACGAAGATCACCTTCGCGCCGCGCAGCTCGAGCTGCCGGATGAAATGGTTGAACTCGCTCCCCAGAATGCGCTCGACGGACCCCTTCGGCGTGGTTTCGAAGCCGGGCAGCAGGAACACATTCTCCATCCCATCGGGCTCCGAGCCCTTGACGCGCTCAGGCTCCTGGGTGCCGTGGCCGGCGATCGACAGGAAGACCAGGTCGTTGTTCTTTGTGCGCGTCACCAAGGCACTGATTTCACGCAAGACGCTCGCCCTGTCCGCTTGGGCATTGGTCAACGCGACGACATCGCTAACCCCCATCGTCTTCAGGCTGGACACGAGATCTCCAGCGTCAGCGACTGCGCCCTTCAGTTTGCGGACGTGCTGGTAATCGTCGATTCCGATCACGAGCGCGCGCACGGCCGCCCCATCCGGATTGCTGATCGCCAGTGCTTCCGCTGCCTGGGCGCGCTGCAGCGGCAGACCGATCACCGCAGCAAGCGCGATGGCGGCTGCGCAGCAGAGCCTGTACTCAAATCCTCTGGACCTTCGCATCGTGATCCACCTCGATGTCATGCAGGCCGGTTCCCGAACCGCGCCGGTCGGACGTGGCGGCGACACCTCGTCCGAACGTCTCGGGTCCAGCCTGCGAACAGCATTCGCTATCCATCTGTAGCGCCAGTGACACACATGGTTCAGCGCCTCTTGGTCGCGGTTTTTGCAGCCGCGGATTTGCGGCCCGTCGGCGCATCGGAGTCCTGGTAGGCGTCAGCCGAAACCGTTGTCTGGTCATCGGCGAAGGCACGGAAGCGAACCGGCGTGTAGCCACGCGCAAGCAGGCTCGCCAACGGATAGATGTTGCGGCAAACGCGTCCGTTGCAGCCGCCGGTCGAGGATTCCATCACCTCCGCCTTGCGATCCGGCGTGAACCGCAGGAACAACATCACATGGGAGCCGGGCTTGTTGAGTGCATCGCCGGGCTTCAACTCCCAGGGGTTCGCCACGGGCGCAGCGATCGCGGGAATGGCGGCGGTCGTGTAGTGGACGGAGAGTCCCCACGTGGCGCTGACGAACGCCGAGCAGTCGACGCCCGCCACATCCGGCCGCGGCGCGTTGCGGGTGCAGACATTCCCGGCCAACGTGCCGCTTTCGATGCGCTGGCGGAAGTTTGCGAGCGAGCCGTGACAGCCCCAGCAATAGGGTACGCCGCGCACCTCCTGGTTTACCTTGCCCTGAAGGTACCATGGCCGGCGAATGCGGTTGAATCCGCTGCACTGGCTGTCCGGATCGTTGCCATAGTTCGCCTGCGTCAGCTTCCATTGCACGCCCTCGAACGCAAACGCGGTCTCGATCGCCTGCTGGCGATTTGACGGCCGCACCGCCGCTGTCGCATTGAACCTGCGATTGTTGGAGGGCTGCGCGGTTGCCGTTCGCGACGGCCGGGCGTCGATCACCGACGCGTTGCGCAGGGGTCGGAAGCCGACGCCAACCACATCGACACCGGTTGGCTTGGTTCGCAGGAAATAGACGTCGCCGTCACCCGAGATCGTGACGAACCGCCTCGTCAGCGGGGTGTTCTCGAGAGGCAACTCATAGATTCCCTCGATCCGGCCGTTGGCGGCATAGCGCACGACGAAAGTGGATGCGTTCTTTCCCGATGGCGGAATGTCTTCGGCCAACACATAGAAGCGATCGCTATTGTCGATCTCGAGGAACTCGACCGTACCGAGCTGGTCACGCACGCGCAGGCCGAGCGCGCCAATGGTCTCATTGGTAACCATGGTCTGGATCTCGATCCGCACGCTGGAATTGCCCCTGTCCGGGATGATATCGGCGATGACCGAGCCCTTGCTGCGGGACGCGACGTATTGCCGGTCGGGCTGCCGGCCCGTTTTGACGACGGCCGCGCGGGTGTTCTGGTCGAGCAGCTCGGTCGCGCTGCCGGGTGGCTGCGATCCCATCTGGGCAAAGGCGGAGATGGCGACCTGGTCGTCCGTGGCGCGGCTCGAGACTTCCTCGAGTTGGATTTCGTCGCCACCGAGCCCGCGCGTGGACTGGTCTGGCGCCGCCTTCAACGTGCGGACGCCGCCGTCCCAAACCATGATGTCGCCGTTGTGAACGACGAGATCGGTCGGCTGGACATCCCTCGGCATCTTGAGGACGTCAGGATCGGAATTCGGTTGCTTGGGATCGAACTGGAGAATGCGTCCGTTGACCTGATCGAGCACGAACAGGTTGCCCTGCCCGTCGGCACTGAGCGCCTGGGGGCCTGCCAGTTCCACGTCCTCGCCGGCCGGGACGATGCCCACCATGGAGGCAGCCGAGCCGCCCGAAAAGCTCCGCACGACGGTGTCCTCGGCGTGCGTCCCGGTGGCGAAAATGCTCGCACCGGCGATGAAGACCCAGATCCAACTCGTTGGACGAAACATGTTCGCCTCGATGTG
The DNA here is from genome assembly GCF_004346455.1 of Bradyrhizobium sp. R2.2-H. Classification (NCBI taxonomy): domain Bacteria; kingdom Pseudomonadati; phylum Pseudomonadota; class Alphaproteobacteria; order Hyphomicrobiales; family Nitrobacteraceae; genus Bradyrhizobium; species Bradyrhizobium sp. R2.2-H. Next base: position 465,361 of record NZ_SMBR01000003.1, on the reverse strand, counting down.
CCCGAACCGATTGTCGCGCCAGATCGACTAATCCGAGATGCCGTTGATGCGGCGCGTCAATTAGTGGTGAGCAATCTCAATCGCGTTCAATTCTATCACCGGACGGTGATAGTCCGAATGTCTTCAGCTTGCGGTGCAAAAACCATGGCCAAGAATAGATTTGAGCAGGTCAACGAGATCCAGCCCGACGCCATCACGCTGGTCCTGAAACGCGACATTGACGGCGCCACCGGATCGGTTGTGATGCCGGCTGCCAGTAGCGGCGGGCGGCTGTCCAATGACCAGGTCAGCGCTCCATTGCCGGCCCAGGACGCCTTTCGCGGCGCGATCCGGCTGGCCAATGACGTGAAGCTCGCGATCGTGGTGTGCGATCCGGACGGCGTCTGGAAGCCCGAATGGGGCGATCTTTACCAGCCCCTCGACTGATTCATTGCCGGGCGGACGCACATGTTGCGACGCCGTATGGAGACGAGCATGCTGAGCGGACCGCTACCCCGCGTGTCGTTGCGAGTCCGAGCCTTGATGGTCGCGCTGTTGGTTGCGACCAACTGGCCGGCACGGGCCAACGACTCGGCCGCCGAATTGTCGATCGGGGGGCTCCAGTTCGTGCGCACCCGCGATGTGGCCATGGAGAGCGAGGACCTTCGTATCGCACTCGACAGGATCATCGTTCGCTATCAGTTCGCCAACGTGACCAACAAGCCAGTGACGCTGACTGTGGCCTTTCCGCTGCCCGACATCGACCTGTCGGAGGCCGATAACATCGCGCTGCCGTCGAACGACCCGGTAAACTTCGTCGACTTCGAGACCAGGATCGACGGCAGCCCAGCGCCGCTGACGATTGATCAACGCGCCACGATTGGCGACAAGGATGTCAGCGCACTGCTCCGCCAGCTCAAGCTGCCGCTGTTGCCCATCGGCAGCCGCGAGATCCGCGTGACCGACCTCCCGGCAGCAACCCGAACCCGACTTGTGGACGAGGGGCTATTGATGCCTGCCGGAATGAGCGACAACGGCCGTCAGCAATATGCTCCAGGCTGGGTCACCAGGACGTCTGCCGTGCGCCAGCAGGTGTTTCCGCCCTCGCGCACCGTTGTCGTCGAACACCAATATCGGCCGAGCGTCGGCTCCAGTGCTGACACCATACTGCGCCCGGGCCTGCGCCGCAGCAACGCACTCGGCCCGGAAGTCGCGCGTTACCGGAAGGATTATTGCGTCACGGACGGGTTCCTTGCCGAGCTCGACAAGCGCGCCGGCGACGGCACGGCCAACACTGCCAAGCTGCAGGAGCGGCGCATTTCATACGTGCTCAAGACCGGCGCGAATTGGGCCGGGCCGATCCGGGCGTTCAAGCTGACCATCGACCCGGGTGGCAGCGACCGCATGGTCAGCTTCTGCCAGGGTCGGCTCAAGGCGCCCCCGACCGGAAACACGCTTGAATATACGGCAAGCGATTTCAAGCCGGATGCCGACCTGAAGATCCTGGTGATCGGAAAATTCTGAGCGCCGATCAATTCGTGAGCATCACGTAGCGCGCGGCCGCGGTGATCGTCACGTGGTTGCGCTGGGCGTCACTCAGCGCCTGCAGGAAGAACGTGTCGGCAGCGATCGGCCGCGGCTGGCGCAACGAGTCCAGAACCTGCGGAGTCGCTACGGCCAAGATCAGTTGCGGACCGCTCGCGCGCGGGACCGGGAGCGAAAACGACAGCGAGTCAATACCCGGCTTCAGAAGGTAAGACAGGCTCTGCACCTCACCGCGATCCGATACCATGAGCAATTCCACCACACGATTGGCGAAGTTCTCGATGGTGCCGTTGAGGGTTTCGCCGGCCTTCAGTTCCGTCGCTGACAGGGTGACGCGCGGCACTCGCACCTGATCGCTTCCCACCTGGCTCAAGAACTTGACGGCCGGGCACTGGGCCTGGGTCACCTGCCTGACACCGACCGAAGCCTCAAATCCCTGGTCCCGCCGAAACGCCTTGTCGAACGTATCGAACGGGGCCGTCGAGGCGCCGAAGCCCTCGATCACGGCGGCGGTTTGACTGACCGCAACCGGCAAGATGAAGAAGCAATCGCCGCCGGAATATTGAGCTACATATTTGCGGATGCGCTCGGCTCGCCCCTGCCCCTCGGCTGGCGGAGTGGGCGTTACCGCCGGCGGTGGTGACAGTTTCACCGGCTCCCGGCGTCCGGGCTGTGGTGCAGAGGGCTCGACTTTCGGCGGCGACATTGTCCCCGCGAGTTTCGGAGGCGGCGGCAAGCCCGCCACGCCAGGCGCCGACCAGACCAGCTTGTAGAAGGCATATCCACCCCCGCCCAACATGAGCAGCACCGCGGCTGCGCTCGCATAGGGCCAGAGACTGCGCGGCCTCCTCTGCGCGGTTGAGGGCGCCCTGTCCTGCCAGGCCGGCGCCGCGCTTTCCGGCGGCGCCAGCGGATCGAAGCCGGACAGCGGCGCGGTGGATGTCTGAGGCGGACCTGTCGGCGTCCATTTGGCGACCTCCGCCATGGTCGCACGCAACGTCGGATCGGGCTGCAGCATCCGCTCCAGCAAAGGCCTGATGCGCATGTCTACCGCACCGAGATCGGGCACACGCCGGCGCTTCTCCACCAGTTGAAACTGGCTTCCGCCCATGTCGAGCTTCTGTCCGGTCAAAGCATGGAACAGCACGAGGCCGAAGCTGTAGACGTCGGACTTCGCCGTGATCTCGTTGCCGTACAGGCCGACCTGTTCCGGAGACGCGTAGTTGTCCTTGCCGGCGAAGCCCGAACCGATGATGGTCTTGTCACCCATCTGGGTCGATCGGGCGATGCCGAAATCGATGATCTTGGCGCGTCTCACATCGTCGAGCGGCACGATGATGTTGTCCGGGGAAACGTCGCGATGGATGATGCCGTGCTCGTGGGCGGCCTCCAGTCCCGATGCAACGCGCTGCATCAGCTTGACCAGCGCCTCGAAAGTCAACGGCCCTTCGTCGAGCATGTTCGAGAGCGAACGGCCGTTCACGAACTCCATCGCGAGATACGGTCGCTGCAGCACGGGCTCCACGGTGAACAGGAAGTAGCGAACGATCGCGTCGTGCGGGAGATTGTGAAGCGCCGCTGCCTCTCGCCGGAACAGCGCGAGCGCGGCCTCGTTGTCGACCATGTCGGGCAGCAGCATTTTCACCGCAACCGGCGATCCGGTCTGGATCTCACGGCACTTGTAGACCTCACCCATGCCGCCCGCGCCGATCACCGCTTCGATCTCGTAGATGCCGTTGAGGCGGGTGCCGGGCGGCACACCGCGGTAGCCCGACGGAAATGGATCGTTGACGGTCATGGTTGCGGCTCCGGATCCAGCGGCGATCTTGTCGGTTCTGAGGATCGCGGCACCAGCAGCCGCACAACCACGATCGTCACGTTGTCGAGCCCTCCCCGATCAAGAGCCAAAGCGAGCATGTCATCGCAAGCCGCCTGAGCGTGCCGCGTGATCGCGTGCTGCAGGATCTCGTCGTCCTGCACATGCTTGGTCAAGCCGTCGCTGCAGATCACGAAGACGTCTTCCGGCTCGGCCGGACCTGTCACGACCTCGAACTCCGGATCGTCGGCGACGCCAACGGCCCGCGTAATGGCATTGCTCGGCCAGTCCTTGACGTCTTCGCGCGACACCGCGCCGCCGGCAATCAGTTCCTCCAGCTCGCTGTGATCATGCGATACCTGATTGATGCTGCCCCGGTTGACCAGGTAGACCCGGCTGTCGCCCGCCCATATGCAGGCATAGTAGCCGTCGCGCACGAGCAGAACCGCCGCCGTGGTGCCGACGGTGGCACCCTGCCGTTCCTTGCTGAGCGACAGGATCTGCCGGTTCGCGTGGAACAGCCGCTCCTCGCACTGCGCCAGCAAGTCGGCGGCCGAGTCCGGCAAGCCGATCGCATCAAGCGACTGCACGACGATGCGGCTGGCGAGATCGCCGGCCTCGTGACCGCCCATACCGTCGGCGACGGCCCACAGGCCGACATCGGTCCGGACCAGGCACGAATCTTCGTTGCGCGTCCGCACCCGTCCGGCATGAGTGACGCTGCCGACATCGAACAAGGAAGGGACATGCACCATCGCGTGTCACCCCGTCCCGGATGCTGAACGGCCGAGATCACCGGTCAGCAGTGTGGAATAGTGAAATGGATCCGGCAATCCGCGGCAAGCGAGCGCCATTGATGGAAAGCCTTCGCCACCCGCGGTCCACCAGAAACTTGCCGCAGCATAGATCTGCGGATTGGCCGCGGAAAGCGCGGCAAAGGACTTGGTGAATGCGTCAGCCGCGGAAACCGCTCCGACGGTCGTTGCGCCCAGTGCGATCATTTGCGATCCGTCGGCGATCGGCGCCTGTGGTCGCGGCACCGCGAGACGATCCAGGGCGCCCGATATCTGCTCAAAAGTCGAAGTTTGATCCAGGGTCGAAAGCAGAAACGCCTCCGCCTGCCCGTACCATTCATCCTGAGGATCGACGCTCGGCGGCGGCAGTAAGGCGCTTTCGTCCGACACCGCATGCAGCGTCAATGGATAATACCGCCCCACCCCGTCGAGCGAAGGCATCATTGCCCCCGCCACCGTCGTGCCGCAGATGGCGGCGCCAAGCCAAAATCGCCAGACCGGTGCCGTTAGGAACGCCTGCTGCCAGCCCGGGCCAAGCTGATGACGACTGGCCGACAGCGCAGACTGCACCCATGGCTCCCAGGCTTCCAGGAAGCTGCGCGGGGTGGCGATCGCGATGAAATCACGCTTCGCGCCGATCTTGCCGAATAGCCCACAACGCATGGTCATATTCCGGTCGGGCAACGAAACTCGCGGAGCACCGACAGGTTGAGGGGATTGCGCAACGACCCGGTCGAAATCTGATAGTTGAGCTCGCGCCCCGCGACGATGAAAGTCGCGCGGGCGGTTTCCGCTTTCACCACCAGGGATCCAGCCTCGAGCATCCGGAACAACGACCAGGGACCGATGCGCTCGAGCACGGATGGCGGCCCGAAATCGTTGCTGACCGAAATTGCCGTCCGCGGCGACGGACCCGGCCAGAGGACGGTGGTCGGTGCGTTGCTCTGAGGCTGCGGCGGTGGTGGCGGAGGTTGCGGCCCGCCGAACATGGACGAAGCCGTAGGCGGGCCCGGCGTGACCGGGCTGGTGATCGTCGTGCCGCCAATCTCGGTCTTGACCGTCACGCCCGGTCCGGATGCCCCGGGCGGCCGGATCGCGAACGACACCGCCGGCACGCCACCGCCGGTCTGGAAGAAGGCGTCGCGGACATAGGCCGCATTCTGGAACTGCCTCAGCGTGTCGGGCGAGAATGATCGGCCGACGGGACTTTCCTTCCGCCACGTCCAATCTGATCGCGACGTGTCGGCGTAAGATGCCAGGAACTGGGTGAAGAATTTGTCCATGATGCCGTTCGGACTGAAAAGCTTGGCAAAGTCGGCGAGTGGCACCTCCTGATTGCTGCCGCGGACGAACGGATACCGGTTGGTCACCGTCTGCTGGCAAACCGGCGTGACCTGATCGCGCAGCGCCTGCAGGATCTGTCCGGCAGTCGAGGCCGCAATGCTGCCCTCGAACTCTGCGGCGGCCGCGCGCAGCATGTCGGAGAACGGCGGCGGCATGCGTGAGGCATTGTTGCGCAGGGCCGCAACCTGGCTCTGAAGCGAAGCGGTCGCCTGCGCGGTCAGTTGCGGGTTCTCGATGATCAGCGTCAGATTCTGCGCGATGTCGTTCAGGTTGGCGATGGTCGAGTCGATCGGCCGGCGGGTGCTGTCGCCTTCCAGCACCGCATGATATGGTTTGAACTGCGCTTCGATCGTCGCCCCGAGTGGTCCATCCTGGGCGTTGGTGAACAGTGGCGGCGCGGCCACAGCAGGCGTGGCCTGGTTCGTCGCAGCGTTCGCCGGCTTCGGCCGCTCCTTGGTCAGTGTCGTCTCGTCGCGCACCGATTCCAGGATTTGCCGCATCGGCGAGGTCGGCGCGGAAACCGCCCTTAGCACCTCGTATTTCGGCTTGTCGGCAAGCAGCTTCTTCAGACGCAAGCTGCCCAGCGCGGTTCGCCAAATCGTGACAAACTCGTTGGAATAGATGCTCACGAGGTCGCCGGCGAGGTTGTCGTACTGCTGGTCGATGGCCGATTGCTGGCCGGCATCGCCCAGAACCCAGCGTTCCTTCTTCATGCGCTCCGACAAACCCGGCAGCCGGGCGACGAAGTTCTGCTGGAAGCCGTTATACGTGAAGAACTGGGGCACCCGCACAGCGTCCAGAGGCTGCCCCGTCGTGGTTTCGAACACGACGGCCATGTCAGGACCGCCGCGGCGGGCGGCGATCCAGTCGCCTGCAGTCGATGAGCGTGCCTCGGATTTCAGGAATTCGTAGGCGCGCTGCGACACGCTCAGGCGCGCGAGCGAATTCTGCGCCTGCTTGATCAGCCGGCCGTCCAGTTCGACAAGCGGGGGCTGCTCCGTCTCGAGGTCGAACATCGCCGTGAGGTTCTCATCGAGCAGGCGCCGTCCTTCTGCATTGGTTGCGCCGGGATAGAGGTTGTCCTGCCAGTCGCGCTGCATCCAGGAGCGGATCAGATCGCGGTCCGGCGACTGCAGGCCGCCGAGCATCAGATAAACCTTCAGCGCCTCGTAGACGAACGCAGATTCGTTGATGCGCGCATTGAGCTGCTCCTCCAAGCGATACAGCAGGCGTGGCCTGAACATGCGCTCGAGCGCCGCATGATAGGCAGCCTTGGAGGGCGACATCAGCCGGGCGTGCTGGCTGAGCCCGTAACGGGCCGACAGGGGCACCGACTCGTTGCGCGATCCGTAGCCCGCCGGGGCGTTGCGCAGCCGATAGAGCAGTGGCAACACCTTGTCGAGATCATGATCGTCGATTAGCGTCTGCTTGATGAGAGGCGCTCCGGCGGCTGCATATTCGTTGTCTGCCTGCACACTCTGCGCGATCAAGTCGGAATTGCGCTTGTAGCTGGTCAGCCATCCTGCGATCAGCCCGATCGAGACCAGACCGATCAAGGACAGCGCTGCGGTTTTCAGTATCAGTGCGCGGCGCACCGCCGCACGGTCGGTCGAGACCCAGTCGGCCTCGCCGATGATGACCTTGGAAATGAGATCGGCGAGGAAATAGCTCTTGCCCGTCCCTGAATAGGATCCGGAACCGACCTCCTCCGCGCCGAACGTGCGCGCCAGCGACCCGATCAGTTGGTCGATGGGCGTCCCTTGCTGCGTTCCCGAGGTGAAGTAGAATCCGCGCAGGTTCGCGTTCACGTGGTAGCGCGTTGGCTCGAAGATCTGGTTGAGGAAGTCGTGGATCTGAGGCTTGAGCCGCGCCATCTGTGCCGGGAAGCCGAAAAGTTGCACGCGGTGCTGCGGGGTCGGCTCGTCCTGCAGGCGGTCGAGTGTCTCCTCGCTCAGGCGCTCCAGCAGACGGTCGAACTCGACCGGTATCTGTCCCACCAGATTCTTGGTCTTGTCAGCGGTTTGGAATGTCGCGCCCCAGACCTGGCGACGGCCGGCCTCGCCGAGATAGGCGAAATATTCGGTGAAGCCGGCAACGAGATCGGCCTTGGTAAATAGCGCGTAGACGGGGAAGCTGACCTTGAGCTTCTGATGCAGCTCGAGCAGGCGCATTCTGATGGCGTCGGCGTGAAGCGCGAGTTCCTGCTTCGGCAGCGTCAGCACGTCCTCGATGCTGATGGCGACCAGGACGCCGTTGATCGGCTGGCGTGACCGGCTCTTCTTGAGGATGTCGAGGAAGGCCAGCCAGCTTTCCTTGTCGGCCTTGGCGTTGGAATCCTGGGTGGTATAGCGGCCGGCCGTATCGATCAGGACGGCCTCCTCGGTAAACCACCAATCGCAATAGCGGGTACCGCCGACCCCCGCGACCGCAGCCGGCGTCGCCCCGCGTGCGAGCGGAAATTTGAGCCCGGAATTGACCAGCGCGGTGGTCTTGCCGGCGCCGGGCGGGCCGATGATGACGTACCAGGGCAGATCGTAGAGATAGCTCGATTTGTTGCCGCTGGCGGTCTTCAGCGTGGCGAGCGCATCCTTCATGCGCTCCTTGAGAACTGGCTCGTCGCTGACGGGCTGATCTGCCGCACTGATCCCGTCGGCGATCTCCTTGGCATTCTTGCGCCGCTTGAAGAAGCTGAAGCCGGCGAAGCCCGCCGCGGCCGTGACCAGCAGCAGAATCGCGATCTGGCGGATGATGTGGTTCTCGAGCGGATGCCAGTCGCCGAATGCAATGAAGGGCCCTGCGAAATAGATCACAGCGCCGAGCGAGCTGAGCCCAACTCCGTAGAGAATGATGCGGATGATATCCTTGGCAAGCATTGATCGGTACCTGTCGCAAACCGCGTGAGCCGTGGAGCCTGCTTATTCGCTGCGTTCGATGAAGATCTCGACACGCCGGTTCTTGGCGCGTCCGTCAGGCGTCGAATTGGGTGCGATCGGCGCGTCCGCTCCCTTGCCTTCAACGTCGACGCGCGAACCATCGGTGAGGCCGGGCTTCAGCGCGGCGGCAACCGCCTTGGCGCGCTCGACCGACAGCTCGAAGTTCGAAGGGAAGCGCACGGTGCGGATCGGCGAGCTGTCGGTGTGACCGACGACCCGGATTCGTCCGGGCTCCTTGTCGAGGGTTACTGCGACGCGGGCCGCAACCGGCTTGAAGCCGTCGAGGATGGTGGCCTGGCCTGACGAGAACAACGCGAGGTCACAGACCCTGATCACGATGAAGCTCGCGGTCTGGTCCGCGGTCATGGCACAGGCGGTGTTCTCCTTGGCGAGCGCATTGCGGATGCGCTGCAGCTGGGTGATACGGTCCGGCGGTGGCGGCGGAGGTGGTGGTGGCGGCGGTGCAATGACCTTGCGCTTGAGCTCGATCGGATCGCTGGGATGCAGCGCCAGAGCGACTTCGGCAGCGTTCTCCGCCCGGCCGGCCAGCAGCGTTCGCAGGACGAAGTAGGACCCCGTCAATAGCGCGGCGGCCACGGCTGCCACCAGCCAGACCGGAACGCGGAGACGCTGCCGGCGACCGGCCAGTGCCTGCCCCCTCCAGTTGGGCGACAGGTCGCTCACCGTCTTGGGACGGACCCGGCGCAACAATTCGTAGAGGTTGCGCTGGATCACCTGCAGGTTCGCAAGCCCGCCTGCCGATGTACGGTGGATGCCCTGGAAGCCGAGCGCGAGGCAGGCATGCTGCAGTTCGAGCACTGGATAGTTGATCAGCGGATCAACCTTCAAATGGTCGAGGATCTCGAAGAAACGGACACCACCCACCCGCTCGCCGAAGAACCGGCTCAGCATGGAATATTGCGTCCAGACGTGGCGCTCATCGGTCGGGATGTGCTGCACGATATCGTCGGCGGTGGCGCACAGGATGTATTTCGCCGTGTTGGCCTGATGCTCGGAGATCCCCGCCGAACGGATATCCTTCTCGAAGAACTTGATCGCGTCGGCGACCTGCTCCATCAGACTTGCGAATGACGCGCGCATGAGCGCCACGCGCAACCGGCCAAGCAATTGCAGCAAAGGGCCGGCCGCACGCATCACCGGATTGGCGTTTGGCGCCACCAGATCGTCGATGCGCAACGGCGGTCCGGGTGGCAGCATCCCCTGCTGCACCGGTGCCTGCGCGGGTGTCGATATCCATTCCTCGGCCGGCTGGCTGGTCGGCGCAGCGGCGTAGCTCGGGCGCTGCGGAATGGGAGAAGAGGATGGCGGCGAGGACGGCGCGGGCGCGCCGGGAGACGGCACAGGTGACGGCGAATAGCTTGGACGTGCTGCGGGTCCCTCGCCCGCCGGAGGCTGAGCGGTGGGCGCCGGCGGCAACCTCCCGCCGGGATTGGGACGAATGATCGTCCGCTCGCCCCGACCGAAAGGATTGACCGGCTTGTCCCTATCGCTCATGGCCTGTCTTCCAGGATAGCCCAAAGGTACAGCTCGAGCTCCGGCCAGTCGCCGGAGAAATGCATCCCGATCGAGGCCGCCGTGCTGAACTCCGGCCATAGCGGCGACTTGCGATCGAGATAGAAATAGACGTGATCGGTGATGGCCCGGATGTGCGGCGGCGGGGTCGGCAGGTGCACCAGCGTCAACCCTGGCAAGTTGGCGTGCACGATCTCGTTCATCTTGGTGTTCGGGCCGACCTTGAACAGATGCGGGAAGTCGTTCTGGATCTCCACGAGCGGCCGCCGTGCGGCGACCTCCAGCACCAGGGTCGCATTCCGGAACAACGCCCGATCGCGGATCGGCGACACGAACGCATTCTGGGCGCGCTCGATGATCTCCAGGCGGATCGCCCGCCGGCCCAGCCGCGCGCTCAGGAAGTCCTGGATGTCGCTCACTAGGGGTGTGAAGATGTTCTCGAGATCGTCGTGATCGTACGCCGGATAGTTGCGAGCACGACGTTCTGGTGTGGCAAACGTCGCAAGCTCACCGGCAAACCTCAGCAGCTCCTCGTACAGCCGTTCCGGGTGAACGCTGCCCGAACGCTGGAAATGGGTCAGCACGGGAATGGTCCGGTTCAGCACCTGCAGCACCAGGTAGTCGACGCTCTGCAACCCGCCCCCGGACGACGGATCGACTGCGTAACGTGCCAGCTCGTCGAGCTTGGTCTCGACCCAGCCGATGATGCGATTGAGCCAGCCGTCGATGACGGGATGTGCGGCGCAGACCAGCATCGGCGGCACGAACTTGTCGTCGAACAGGATGTTCTTGTCGCGCACTTCCAGGATGCGCGCGATGCCGAGTCCCATGTATCCCGGCTTGCTGGCCTTGCGCAGTTCGAACGACAACCGCGGATAGGCGATGTCGATCTCTTCCTCGATGCGCAGCGCCGAGGTCGAATCGATGAAGGTTTCGGACGTACGAACATAGCGACTGGCGCTGTCGGTGCGATCCTCATCAACCTCGCGGGTGTTTGGCGCTGCGATCGGCATCATCAGCCAGAGGATCTGCCCGGCCGCAGAATCCGGCACCTCGATCGCTTCCGGAATCGGGCTGTCCGCGGGGATGTCGAACGGCGTTCCGTCCGGCATGACGCCGGACGCGTTGCGCACCGCGAACTTGCTCTGTTCGGTGAGGTCCTTGTCGATCTCGAGCTGGGCGAATCCCCAGGGGTATGGCGTTGTGTAGCGAACGCGCTTTTCCAACAAATGTTCGATATAGCGATCGTTCTGCTGCAGATGGTGCGGCCGCAGAAACAGTCCTTCTGACCAGAAAACCTTGCTGTACCAAGACATTCCTACATCCACTCAGCAGCGTTTGGCGACCGCGTGGTCGCCGATAGTCACTTTGATCCGCCCTTGTCGGCGCGGTCGTAATAGTCCGAAAAATGCAACATGAAAGTATCGATCGGCGCGCTGTTGTCGCGGCCGAGATGCGCCTTCCAGCGCGTCAGGAATTCGTCCCAGAGTTTGCCCTTGTTCGAGCCGAACCAGGAGTTCGCGCCGCGCTGAAGCTCGAGCTCGCGCGCCATGAGCGTCGGATCGATGCCGGCGACGAGCTCGTGGACGGCGTGCTGCATCGCCATGTACGTCTTCAACTGATGCGATTTGAGGTCGCTGAAGCCCTGCGCGAAGGCTCGTTGCGCGTCGAGATAGCTGCGCGTCCGCGGCCCGAACAATATGCGCATGGCCTCTTCCGAAGTCGGCGAGAATTTCAGCGGGTTGTTCTCCACGGCCTGGACGGTCGTCTGGCTGGTGCTGCGGGTCAGCTGCTTGGCCTGAGTTCGCGCCTGCAGCAGCGCCATCAGATTGTCCACGGTCATGCGCAAGATCGTGCCGAGCTGTTCGGCGAGCTCCGCGTCGGTCTTGTTGGCAAAGAAATTGTCCGGCAACCCGGCAGCACGTGCCACCAGCGGCGCGAACTCGGTGCCGCCGACCGGCCTGGCCGCGGCTGGCCCTTCGCCCGCCACTTGTGCCGGGCGGGACTGCTCAACGGGTGGCCGGGCCGGCGATGGCGGCGGCTGGACGGGCGCTGTTTCATCATCGGTCCACGCCGATGGCCGGCGCGGGGTCGGCATGGCGGGTGCTGCCTCGACCAGTGCTCTCGGCGTCGCGACCGGGCCGGCGGCCCAGCTCATGTCGTCCTGCGCATCGGGCTGGTGCGGAGGCGTCGGCGATGAACGTCGAAACGGATCCACTCCCGGCGCAGGGACGCTCGCGGCCCAATCCAGAAACTCCGGATTGATCGGCCGCGCCGCCTCGCGTGGGTTCTTCAGCTGCTGCGGATCGATCGGCGGCGGCACGTCGCGGTCGGCCGCCCAAAGCTCCTGGTACCCGGCAGGCTGCTGGACGGGAGATGCGCGCGGTTGCGCCTCGCGGTCCGGGACGCGCCCGCCCGCCTCGTCCTCCAGTGAAACTCCGATGATGTAGTGGCCAATGGTAAGTCGATCGCCGTCGCGCAACCGGTGCGGCCCCCGGATACGCTGGTCGGCGCCATTGAGAAAAGTGCCATTGGTCGAGACGTCATGCAGCCAATAGGCGCCGTCGCGAAAATGCACCTCGCAATGCTTTCCGGAAATCATCCGCGTCGGATCGGGCAACGTCCAGTCGAGGTGACGGTCCCGGCCAATATCGACCGACCGCCTGCCGGTGACCGAAAACGATACAGGGCCGCCGTCCGGAAGATTCGGTTCGTTCTCGATATTGAAGCGAAGCACCATCTCATCGTCTCGTCAGCGCGGAGGGCGCGGTTCGCCGCGTGCCAATTGAATACCATCCTCAAGGCATGCCGTCATTATCCGGTCCCGGGACTCGCGGGGCAGCCGGCAAAGGGCAATCAGCAGGGCCGCCCGCACCGCGCGCGCGGCTTGGTCGGGCTTGGCCTCGACCGGCGCAAATTCTGCCGGAACCACGCTTCCGCCGGACCATCCGGCCGCCAGCGCCAGCCATGTCGCCGGCTGCTCGGGATCGTTGGCATTGCCGACCGCCAGCGCCTTGTTCCGGGATTGCTCGTCCGGCTGCCGGACCCAGGTCTCCACGAAATTCAGCGATCTGCTGTCGTTGGCGTCGAACTGGTCGAACATCCGTCGCAACGAGCGGCATCCCCAGGCAACCGCCACGCGCCTGGGCAGCAGATACGCGCAGAAAGAGACGGCTCCGTGCCAATTGCGCGCATCGGTGGCGTCCTGAAGGAAGTCCAGCGAAGGCTTGTCGACCTCGGCCTTGCCGACATCGTGGCGCGCCATCGGATAGGCCTGAAACAGATCCTGCACCGTAGCGAACCGAACCTGGCTCATAGCGGTCAGCCGACAAGAGTTGGCAGGCCGTGGGCGCCCAGCGGTCCCCCGGCTGCGAGTGCCATGGCGCCCTGCGCCGTCATCGCGATCGTCGGCGCGTTGATGACGATACCCGCAGGGGTCAGGATGATCTGGCTGGGACCAACCTGCAGGGTGATGTTGACGTTCGCCATGAGAGTGATGGTCAGGCCTGCGGTGACGGACTGATCCATCGTCATGGTGATATGCTGGCCGCCCAGCGCGATGTCGAGCTTGTCATTGCCGTTGACGAGGGTGGTCTTGCGGGTGTCACCACCGAGCGCGGCTTCGCCGATGGTCCGCGTCTCGGTGTCGCGGACCGTCACGTCGTGGTCCTTCTCGGCGTGCACCGTGATCTTCTCGGAGCCTTTCTTGTCCTCGAAGTTCCACTCGTTGTAGCCGCCGCCCCCCTTGGTGGAGTCCGATTTCAATCCCGCGATCGTCTTCTTGGACGGCAGATCGTAGGGCAGCTTGTATTCGTCGTTATACACCGTACCGATCACCAGCGGCCGGTCCGGATCTCCTTCCAGGAATTCGACGACCACCTCCTGTCCGACGCGCGGAATGATCTGACCGCCCCATTTCTTGCCGGACCAGACCTGGGCGACGCGCAACCGGCATGACCGTTTTTTCTTCCGGTCCCAGAAGAACCGGACATAGATCTCGCCGAGATTTTCGACGTCGATCTCCTCGCTGGAATTGTCGTCCTTGGTCACCACCTTTGCGGTCTGGACGCCGTTGATCCTCGGCTTCGGCGTCAGCATCGGCGCGCGGAACGGCCGATCGCTCGGCAGAAACTCGTAGCTGCCGAAATAGACGTGTTGGCCGGCGTCGCTCGGGCCGCCGGTGCGATAGGATTCGATCGAGAACGAATGGGTGGCTCGCACCACGAGATATTCGATGTTCTGCGAGTCCTTGTGGTGCTTTTCGAGCTTGGTCAGTCCGCCGGGGAACAGGTTGACCGCGTCGCCGTTGCCGCGCCGCCGCCGGTCCATGGCCTGTTCGGACTGGAGCTGGATTTTCGCGTAACGCTCGCCGTCGGATTTCTCCTTGAACTTGCCCGGATAGTCGTAGAATTCCATCTCCGACCGCGTGTAGTGCTCGTTACCCTTGGCGTCGCTGATCATCTGCGCGTTGGGCTTCTGGTAGTTGTAGTCGTTAAGCTCGACCTTGCCGGTTCGAAACTGGCGTTCCGCGACCCATTCGTAGATGTGTTGCTCGCCGCGCCGGTCGGCTCCCGTCAGTGGAATGTAGGGTATCGTGGCAAGACCGTTGATCGGGCTGTGCGACGATTTGGAGTCCGCCAACACCAGCGTGTGCTTGCCGCCCTCGTGCTTGAAATAGTAGTAGATGCCGTGCTGTTCCATCAGCCGGCAAACGAAGTTCAGATCGGTCTCCCGGTACTGAACGCAATATTCGAGCTTCGGACAGGAGCCCTCTTCGGTCAGCTTGGATTCATAATCGGTGAAGCCGCGATCGTTGAAGACCTCCTTGATGATGTCGGGCGCCTTCTTGTCCTGCCAGATCCGGCAATCGGTGGTTCGCGACAACAGCCATAGCCAAGGCCTCAGCACGATCCGATAGCTGAAGTAGTCGTTCTTCACCCCCAGCCATTGGGCTTCCGTGAGAATGCCGCTGAACTCGCGTTCCTTTTGGTGCAGCTTGATGGTCAGCGTACACTGCTTGCCGATCGCGCGGTCGAAGTCGAGATCGGCATCCTCGCTGAGACACTCGATGCGGTATTCGAAGAGTTCGCTAAGTCCTTCCGAAGCCTCGTATCCGACGAAAACCAGAACGTCTTTGCCGAGAGGCGTCTTGAGCTCGCAGAGGCGGGTATCCTGGGTAAGCTGGCCCATGTGGGCGTTAACTCCCTCTTCGTCCGCGTGATCGGCAGAAGTGCCGATCAGGCGTCATGCAAGAACCACGGAAATCCCTTCTGCCGCTGACAGGGCCGGCAACTCCGCCCCGAGGGTGGGTGGGCCTCCTGACGCGCCACGGCAGCCGTCCAAGGAACCACCTCGCCCCTCAAGTATAGTCGCCTCCAAGAGCTTGCCGGTTCACGCGAAACTGCCATGATCGTTTGGGGAATGAACCAGGGCTATCATGGATCTGACCTATCAAGGCAATCAGATCATGATCCTCCCCTGCCCGATCCGCTGGACGACACGGGCTTCGGCAGAGGGGCGGGATGGCTTAGGAGACGGACGATCCTCGCATGCTCGACGTCGCATCCCTCACCCAGGCCATAGCGGCCGATGATCCCTGCGGGCCGGATCTCGACGCCGCCGGCGACATCCAGTACCTCAATTTTTTCGCAGGTGCAGAATCCCTGCTGCCGATGTCGTATTTCGAGGTCGTCAACGCCAATGGAGAGCGCGGACGTTTCGATCCGAAGGCCGTCGATATCGCGGGCCAGTTCGAGGCCGTACGGCCCCTTCTGGCGCGCACCCGCGATCTGCGCCTGAACATGCTGCTGGCCAAGTTCTCCATCCTGAACCGGGATCTCGACGGCTTTCTGAATTGCCTGAAGGCGACCACCACGCTGCTGAGGGATCAGTGGGAAGCGGTGCATCCGAGGGCCCAAGACGACGACTATGCTCTTCGGGCCGTCACGATCGAAGCGATCGATGTGTTTCCAACCGTGATCAACCCTCTCCAATTCCTTCCGCTGATCGAGAACCGCAGGCATGGCAGCATCAATTACCGGGCCTATCAGGTCGCCAAAGGCGAAATCGCCGCCGGCGATGCCGACGCGGGCGGCCCCGATCTAGCGACCATCGAGCGCATCATCGGCGATACCGATCTCGACACCCTCAAGGCCGTGAGTGCCCGGTGTTCGGCGGTCGCGGCTGAAATCTCCGGCCTCAAGGCGATCTGGCACGAAAAGTTGAACACTGGTCAACCCATCAGCCTCGATCGAGTCTCCGGAGTCGCAAACGGTATGGCCGCGTGGCTTGCGGGTCTTGTCACGGAGCGTGATCCGGCCGCAGTGGCCGCGCTACCGGACGATGCGGCACCGGTTGACGCGCAAGTGCCACTGGAAGCGACCGGCGTGCTGGCTTCGTCAGCACAGGCCACCGCGGCACTTGCGGCCGTGGCGGACTATTTTTCCCGAATGGAACCGTCCAACCCGGCGCTGTTGCTGGTGCGCCAGGCGCAGGAAATGGTCGGCAAGTCATTCATCGAGGTGATGCGGATGCTGGTGCCCACCCACGTGGAGAGCGCCGCGATCAACATCGGGCGCGACAAGGTTTTCGACCTGCCGATCGAACGGATGGCGGAGCTCGCCACAACACCCTCATCCACGGTCGAGAACGCATCTCAAGATATTGTTTTTTGTGTAGAAAACAGAACTCAAGCTCTGGGCCTGCTGGCGAAGGTGGCGGCATTTTTCCGAGCCGCAGAGCCGTCCAGCCCGATCCCTTTTTTGGTCGATCGCGCGCGCGATCTCGCGCAGCGGGACTTCCTCAGCCTCTTGAACGACGTCCTGCCCGAGGGGACGCTCAAGACAATCGACAAATCGCATTGAACCCGCTTTTCGCTCGACGGCACTAACAGGACATAAGGAAGCTTGTCGACCGCGAGTTGAGCCGCCTTATCAGCCTGCGTCGCGCAAGTCGGTTTCCAAAGCGATTTTGTAGAGAGGGCAGCCAATGGCTACGGACAGCGGTCAAAAATTCATTCGGCGAAACCGCGCACCGCGCGTGCACATCACCTACGAAGATCCCTACGACGCCGAGCGGCTGGTCGAGCTGCCGTTTGTCATGGGCGTCCTCTCCGACCTTTCCGGCAACAACGCCGGCGTCGAGAAGTCCAAGGTCGAGGAGCGCAAGTTCCTCGAGTTCGACATGGACAATTTCGACAACCGCATGGCGGCAATTCAGCCCGGCGTGACGACACGCGTGGCCAATCGTCTGGGCGATGCGCCCGACGAGAAGATTTCCGTCGCCCTGCGCTTCAACAAGATGGCCGACTTTTCACCGGTGGCGGTCGCCCGGCAAGTTCCAGCCACGGCCAAGCTGCTGGAGGCCCGCGAACAGCTCGCCAACCTGCTGCGCTACATGGACGGCAAGGTGGCCGCCGAGGATCAGTTGAAGAAGCTTCTCAGCGATCCTCAGCTGATGGCGGCGCTGCAGGAGCGCGCAGCCAGCCAGCCGACCGAACCCGACGTTGAGAAATAAGGGAAGGACTGGGGACCATGGCAAAAGAAGCTGGTCAGAAAGCAACCGTTACTCAGCTCGGGACCGTCGAGGCTGACGAGTTCGCGACCCTGCTGAAGCAAAGCTTCAAGCCTCGCACTGAACGCGCGGCGACCGAAGTCGAGAACGCGGTATCAACGCTCGTCCAGGAAGCGTTGAAGGATACCAGCGTCATCAAATCCGACGTCCTCGACACCATCGAGGAGATGATCGCGCGGATCGACCAGAAGCTCACCGCGCAGATGAATGAGATCCTCCACGCACCGGAGTTCCAGGCGATCGAAAGCGCCTGGCGCGGTCTGCATTACCTCGTCTTCAATTCCGAGACGGACGCCAACCTCAAAATTCGCGTGATGAACGTCTCCAAGAGCGAGCTCTATCGCAACCTCCGGCTTTACCCGGACGCCCGCTGGGATCAGAGCCCGCTGTTCAAGCAGGTCTACGAGTACGAATTCGGCCAGCTGGGTGGCGAGCCGTTCGGCTGCCTCATCGGAGACTACTACTTCAGTCATCTGCCCACCGACGTGCAGTTGATGCGCGATCTCAGCAAGATTGCCGGCGCGGCACACGCCCCCTTCTTCGCGGGGGCCGAGCCCACGCTGATGGGAATGGATTCGTGGACCGAACTGTCCAATCCGCGCGACATCGGCAAGGTGTTCGACACGCCGGAATATGCGGCATGGAAGGGGCTGCGCGACCAGGACGACTCACGCTATCTCGGTCTCTGCATGCCGCGGGTACTGGGTCGCCTCCCCTACGGCGCCAAGTCCGAGCCTGTGGAGGAGTTCGCCTTCGAGGAAGAAACCGACGGGCATACCGGCGACAAATACGGCTGGATCAACGCCGCCTACGCGATGGCAGTCAATGTCAACCGCGCCTTCAAGGAGTTCGGCTGGTGTACGCGCATCCGCGGTGTGCAGTCCGGCGGCGAGGTCATCAACCTGCCGACGCACACGTTCCCGACCGACGACGGCGGCGTCGACCTGAAATGCCCGACCGAGATCGCCATCAGCGATCGTCGCGAGCACGAACTTGCAAAGGCGGGCCTCATCCCGCTGATCCATCGCAAGAACACCGACAAGGCGGCCTTCATCGGTGCGCAGTCGCTCTACAAGCCGAAGAAGTATTTCGGCGAGAAAGGCGTGGATGCAACCGCGTCCGACAACCTATCGTCACGTCTGCCCTACATGTTCGCAGTGTCTCGCTTTGCGCACTATCTGAAGTGCATGGTTCGCGACAAGATCGGATCCATGAAGGAGAAGGATGAGCTGACGGTTTGGCTGCAGACCTGGATCAACGAATACGTTGATGCCAATCCGGCCCTGTCGTCAGAAGCTCAGAAAGCGCGCAAGCCGCTGGCCGCTGCGAAGGTTGAGGTCATAGCAAACGAGGAGAACCCGGGATACTACAACGCACGCTTCTTTCTCCGTCCCCATTTTCAACTTGAAGCGATGGACGTCGGCCTCAGCCTTGTCTCGCGCCTGCCGGGCCCGAGCTCCTGACGTCACGTCATCACGACCATCAATATCAAGATTTTTGAGAGGACTATGCTATGGCTGTCGATATTTTCTTGAAACTCGATCCGATCAAGGGCGAATCGAAGGACGACAAACATCCTGACGAAATCGATATCTTGAGCTGGTCTTTCGGCGAAAGCCAGACCGGTACATTCCACAGCGGATCCGGCGGCGGCGCCGGCAAGGTCAGCGTCCAGGATCTCCACTTCACGCACTTCGTCGACAAGGCCACGCCGGAACTGTTCAAGGTCTGCGCTAATGGCAAGCACATTGATACCGCAATCCTCACCGTTCGCAAGGCCGGCGAGAACCCGCTGGAATATCTCAAGATCGAGATGAAGCAGGTTTTGGTCACCAGCGTGTCGACCGGCGGGTCGCACGGCGAAGATCGTCTCACCGAGAACGTGAGTCTGAACTTTGCGAAGGTCAAGATGACTTACAAGACCCAGACGGAGAAGGGCGCCGCCGGCGCGTCGCCGACCTTCGGCTGGGACGTTCCTGCCAACAAGGAATGGGCCTGATCCACGGATCATCGTCTGGCGCCGGTTACCGATAGCGGAAACCGGTGCCGTGCGACGCGATCCCGCCCGCGCCTTTCGGGCTATCCCGGCTTTCGGGCTGGACGCTTGATCACGGCAGATCACGCCGGACGCCAATTGCCGCCCCCGAAGCTGCATATGCGCCGGTCGACATGGGGACCGGAATGACGCTTACGCCAAAAAAGGATCGGCTTTCTCCACCGCTCATGCTGGCCTTTCGCGCGGCTCACGAGGCACGTGATGCGCGCAAGGAGCTCGATCTGCGCGACCAGTCCGGTGAACGGATCATCGCAGGCCGGCGCAGCACGGGACGCCATCCGATCTCGGAAACATTGCTGCGGCGCGAGGTCTCCCATGACCTCGAAACGCTGCTCAATACGATCGCTCTGGAATCGACGCTGGACATGACCGGCCGGGATTGCGTGCGAAAGTCGATCCTGAACTATGGCTTTCCCGATATTGCCCATCGCTCGATCGACGAGGTCACGGACGATGAACTCAGCGACGCGCTGCGCGAGACCCTGACGACTTTTGAGCCGAGGCTCGATCGCAAGACGATCCGCGTCCGCCGCGACGGCTCGGTCGGCCCTGAGCAGCTCAAGCTGCGCTTCATCGTTCACGCCGACATGAAAGCCGAACCGCTCAACGTTCCCGTGGAGTTCGTCGCCGACGTCGAGCTCGACAGCGGCGATATTCAGATCAACCGACTTTAGCATGAACCGCGAATTCCTGGACTTCTACAATCGTGAACTGTCGCTGCTGTACGAGCAGGCGGGAGACTTCGCCGAAGAATTCCCCGGAATCGCGGAACGCCTCGGCGGCCTGATCCGGGATCGCTCGGATCCGATGATCACCGGCCTGCTGGAGGGCGCCGCGTTTCTCGCCGCCCGCGTCCAGCTGAAGCTCAAGCACGAATTTCCGGAATTCACCGCAAACCTGCTCGAACAGCTGGTTCCGAACTATCTTGCTCCGACACCGTCAGCCATGCTGGTCGCGGCGCGGCCACCCTATGCCGACCCGGCGCTGCGTGACGGCAAGAAGATCGCGCGCGGCGCGTATTTCGACGCCACGTACCGCGAGAGAGAACGAAGCCTCGCCTGCCGATTTCGACTTTGCCGCGACATCGTGCTCTGGCCGTTCGACCTCAGCGGCGCCGAGTACTTTTCGACAGCCGGCGCACTGCAGGCACTCGGGATACCGGTCGGCGGCGATGTCATAGCGGGACTGAGACTGTCGTTGACCCACCGTACCGCGGCCCGGCTCGATGAGGAACCGCCCGACACCGAGGCCCGGACCAAACCGGAAACCTGGTTTGCAGGCTGCCGCGTGGGCGAGCTCCCGATCTACCTCTCCGGCGCGGAGTCGGATTCGATCGCGCTTTACGAGCAACTGATCGCGAATTGCAGAGGTGTCTACTTCCGCCATCTCGACGACTTCGGCGATCCCGTGGTGACGCGTGCGCCGCTCGACTGCGTTCAACAGATCGGCTTCGATGAGAACGAGTCGCTGTTTCCCAACGATAATCGGATCTTCCGAGGCTCGGAGCTGCTGCGGGAATATTTCGCATTTCCACGCAAGTTCCTTGGGGTCAACCTGACCGGACTTCGCAGCGTGATGCCGCGCTTGCGCAGCAAGTCGATCGACATCGTCTTCGCTTTCGATGAACACAATTCGCGGCTTGCCGCCGCGGTGCGTCCCGACGCCTTCAAGCTCTATACTGCGCCGGCGATCAATCTGTTCGAAAAGACGAGCGATCGCATCCCCGTCAAATCGAATACCCACGAATACCACGTGGTGCCCGATCGTAGTCGCTATCTCGAATACGAACCGCACCAGGTGATCGAAGTCTACGCGCACCTTCCGGCGGAGAAGGACAAGCGGCTGGTGCGCCCGCTGTATTCGGCTGCCGTCGACCCGACCAGCGGATCGGTCGAGGGTCTCTATTTCACCGTCCGCCGCCTGCCCCGACGCCGCACGATGGAGGAGAAGACGTATGGCTCTTCGTCCGACTACACCGGGACCGACATGTTCCTGTCACTGCTCGAGCCCGGTGAGCTGAGCGGAGAAAACCCCGTTGCCGAACTCAGCGTCCGGGCGCTCTGCTCCAATCGGCATCTCACGGAGCACCTTCCGGTTGGCCACGGCGGCGCCGACTTCCGCCTGCTGGATGATACGTCCCTCGATCTGGTGTGCGTCGCCGGTCCCACGCGTCCACGGGAGCCGGTGGTGGCTCAGTTGCGCAGCCGCAGCGAGGTCGCCAATAGCGGAGTTGTCAGTTGGCGGCTGATCAACATGCTGAGCCTGAACTACCTTGGTCTTGTCGAGCGTGGTGGCGGCAAGAACGCCGGGGCGCTGCGAGAAATGCTATCTTTGTTCGCCGACCAGTACGACGACGCCACGGAACGTAAGATCCGCGGCGTGCGCTCGATCGAAAGCCGGCCGGTGGTGCGACGGGTGCGAGAGCGCACGGGTAGCGGCGCAGCGCGCGGGCTGGAGATCACCGTCGTACTCGACGAGAAGGCTTTCGAGGGGAGCGGCGTGTTCTTGCTCGGAGCCGTCCTAGAGCGATTCTTCGCCGACTATTCGGGCTTCAATACGTTTACCCAGACGGTCATCTCAACGCCGGAGCGCGGCGAGATCATGCGGTGGCAACCGCGCATGGGCACGCGGAGACCGTTGTGACGCTGATCGACCAGATGAAGTCCGAACCCTGGCGGTTCGATTTCTTCAATACGCTGCGCCAGCTGGAGCGAGCCAACCGGGATCGACCGCGGATCGGCGACAGCGCCGCTCGCCGCGACGAGTATGTCGACCTCGGTCAAGTCCCATATCTGGAGTTCCCCGCCTCCAATCTTGCAGCGGTCGACGACCAGGACGGCCGGCTCAGGATACTCGTCAAGTTTCTGGGTCTGCTCGGGCCGCAGGGCGCGCTGCCGCTTGCCACCACCGATGAAAGTCTCAGCTGGTGGCTGATGCGGGATGACGCTTTCCCGCGATTTCTCGATCTGCTCAACGGGCGCTTCCTGCAGCTGTTCTTTCGCGCCTGGGCCGATGCGCGGCCGATCGCGCAGCACGATCGACCGGCAGAGGATCGCTTCATCGCCTATGTCGGCTCCTTTGCGGGCCTCGGCTCCGACGTCTTCGCCAATCGGGACACCGTACCGGACATGGCGAAGCTCAGCTTCGCCGGGCTTATCGCCCCAAGGGCGAAGTGCGCGTCACGGCTGACGCGGTTCCTGCAGGGGCTGTTCGATGTCAAAGTCGAGATCGACGAGTTTGTCGGGACCTGGCTCGCGTTCGACCCAAGTCACTGCAGCCGGATCGGGCAGGCCCATGCCAGTCTCGGTCGAGACGCTCTTCTCGGCTCACGGGTGTTCAGCGTCGAGGACAAGATCAGGGTTCGGGTCTTCGTCAAGAATTTTGCTCAATACGAGCAGTTTCTGCCGACCGAAAGCCGCAACTTGTCGGAGCCGCTGGCGGACGCCGTCTTCTTTTATATCGGCGACGAACTGGAGTGGGAGGTTGAACTCGCCATTCCAGCGGGAGAGGTCGCCCCGGTCAGACTCGGCCAGAGCGGACGACTTGGATGGACCACCTGGGTCTCGCCGAACTGGACGTCCACGGAAGAATATCGCCGCGATGCCCGCTTTCAGCTTGGCGAGCGCTTGAGAGCCCGTCGGAGCAGCGCAGCGGATGCCGTGGCGATTTGAACCTATCGGCCGCCCCTGTCGTCCTAACATCATGGGATTCGAGGCAATTCCGCCAGGTGCGAGGCATCCGCGGAGCAATTGAGCAGGAGGGGCCGCTGTGACCGACATCAGCCTTGAAGCGGTAACCGGCAAATTGAACCGGGCTGGCTATGATGCCTTCATACAGGCTCTCCGCCACGCCAAGAGCGCCGGCAACCGCAACGTCGAGCTTGCGCACTGGCTCTTTCATATCCTGCAGCAGGACCGCACCGACCTCAGCCTCTCGGTCGACCATTACAAGCTCGACCGGTCACGGTTGCTGTCGGACCTTGCCGGCGTCATCAACGGCTTCCGCAAGAACGAAACCGATATGCCGGGCGTCGCCAATCCGGTCATCGATCTTCTCGATCGCGGCTGGCACTACGCCACGCTCTTCTTCGGCGAAACCCAGATCCGCACCGGCCATCTGCTGGTGGCCGGGCTCAAGTCGAATGACATCCGTCGCGCGCTGAACAACCTCTCCCAGGAATTTGCAAAGGTGAACGTCGACGCATTGGCCGCGGAGCGCCGCGCCGTCTGGGCCGGCTCCGACGAGGAGTCCATGCGTCCGATGGACGGCTCGGGGCTGGTCGGCGCCGGTACGGAGGGCGCGGATCAGGCGAGCCCCAAGGGGACGACGCCGCTCGACCGGTTCTCGCAGGATCTCACAGCCAAGGCCAAGTCGGGCGAGATGGACCCGATCCTGGGTCGGGACGAAGAGATCCGCCAGCTGATCGACGTTCTGATGCGGCGGCGGCAGAACAATCCGATCCTCACGGGCGAAGCCGGCGTCGGCAAGACGGCCGTGGTCGAGGGTTTCGCCCAGCGGATCGCCGCCGGCGACGTGCCGCCACCGCTACGCGGTGTCAGGCTTTGCGCGCTCGACATCGGCCTGATGCAGGCCGGCGCCTCGATGAAGGGCGAATTCGAGCAGCGCCTGCGCTCGGTGATCGATGAGGTGCAGAGTTCACCGACCCCCATCATCCTGTTCATCGATGAAGCCCACACACTGATCGGCGCCGGCGGCGCAGCCGGCACCGGTGATGCAGCCAACCTCCTGAAGCCTCCCCTCGCCCGCGGCACGCTACGCACGATCGCCGCCACCACGTGGGCTGAGTATCGCCAGTACATCGAGAAGGATCCTGCGCTCACGCGGCGCTTCCAACCGATCCAGATCGACGAGCCTGACGTCGAGACCTGCTGCGTGATGCTGCGGGGCCTTCTCGGCCCGATGGAAAGGCACCACGGTGTTCGCATCTCCGATGCTGCAATCGTTGCAGCCGTCAACCTCTCGCACCGCTACATTCCCTCTAGACAGCTACCGGACAAGGCCGTCAGCCTGCTCGACACCGCTTCGGCCCGCGTGGCGATCAGCCAGAGCGCGACACCGGCCTTGATCGAGGATACGCGCGTCGCGATCACCGCTCGCGAAGCTGAGAAATCGGCGCTGGTCAGCGACAGCGACCTGGGCATTGAGGACAACGAGCGCGTTGCCGCGATCGACAGCGATATCGCAACACTGAAGGACAAGTTGACGAATCTCGAGGCCGACTGGGCCAAGGAGCAGGAGCTAGTCAAGGACATCCGCAGCATTCGTGACATCCTGTCCGAACCCGGGAAAGATCAGGATCCGGCCGCCAAGCGCGCGGAGCTGCGCGGCAAGTTCGAGACGCTGGAGGGCATCAATCCGGAAAAGCGGATGGTCTACGCCCATGTGGACCAGCAGTCGGTGGCGTCCGTGGTGTCCGACTGGACCGGCATCCCGGTCGGCCGGATGATGCGGGACGAGATCGAAACCGTGCTGAAGCTGCCGGAGATCCTCAACCGCCGCGTCGTCGGCCAGTCCCACGGCTTGACGATGATCGCCAAGCGAGTTGAGACCAGCCGTGCCAAGCTGGACAACCCGTCGAAACCGATCGGCGTGTTCATGCTGGCCGGACCGTCCGGGGTTGGTAAAACCGAAACCGCCCTGGCGCTCGCCGAAACCCTCTACGGCGGCGAGCAGAACATGATTACGATCAACATGTCGGAGTTCCAGGAGGCGCATACCGTCTCGACCCTCAAGGGAGCGCCTCCCGGCTATGTCGGGTATGGCGAAGGCGGGCGTCTCACGGAGGCCGTCCGGCGCAAGCCCTACAGTGTCATCCTGCTCGACGAAGTGGAGAAGGCCCATCCCGACGTCCACGAGATCTTCTTCCAGGTGTTCGATAAGGGCGTCATGGAGGACGGCAACGGGCGACGGATCGACTTCAAGAACACCTTGATCATCCTGACTACCAACGTCGGCACCGATCTGATCATGGGGCTTTCGCGCGATCCGAAGTATCGCAATGAGCCGGAAGAGCTCGCCAGGATGCTGAGGCCGGAATTGCTCAAGGTATTTCCTGCCGCACTGCTCGGGCGCATCGTCTCGATCCCCTACTTCCCGCTCTCGGACGAGATGCTCGCCGGCATCGCCCGGCTGCAGCTCGACCGCATCGGACGGCGACTGCGCGACAATCACAACGCGGCCTTCAGCTACGACGATGCAGTCGTGGAGCACATCGTGTCACGCTGCAACGATCCGGATTCCGGCGGACGCATGATCGACAACATCATCACCAATACCCTGCTGCCGGAGCTCTCGCGCGAATTCCTCAGCAAATCGCTCGCCAAGGAAGAGATCAGGCAGACGCGCGTCTCGATCGCGGACGACAAGTTCGCCTATTCGTGGAGCTGAGCGCGATGAACATTCAGTCGGAGCATCGCCATCCCGTTACCGGCCCCACGCCGTATGACGAGGTCTACTACCCCGGCCACGTCTACGGGCTCACCCACCCCAATCATCTCGCAACGATCGCCACCGTTTACGGCATGCAGCCTGCTCCGGTCGAGCATTGTCGGGTGCTGGAGCTCGGCTGCGGCGTTGGCGGCAACCTGTTGCCGATGGCCTTTCAATATCCGGACAGTGAATTCGTCGGCGTCGACCTGAGCGGCGTGACGATCGAGCGCGGCCAGCAGAATATCGCGACCTTGGGTCTGAGCAACATCAAGCTTCTGCACTGTGACATCATGAATGTCGACACAAGCTTCGGGAAGTTCGACTACATCATTGCGCACGGCGTTTACTCCTGGGTACCGCCCCACGTGCGCGAGAAGATGATGGCGATCTTCAAGCAGAATCTGGCGCCGCGCGGGATCTGCTATGTCAGCTACAATGCGCACCCATTCTCGCACCTTCGCGACATGGTCCGTGACATGATGCGGTATCACACCCGCCGCCTCACCGGCATGAAGGAGAAGGTCGGACAGGCCCGCGCGATCCTGAAGTTCCTGAGCGAGGGCTCCAAGGCGAACACGGTGCACGGCGCCGTCATGCGGGACCAGTACAATCGTGTCCTCAAGGCTCCGGACGAATTGTTGTTTCACGACGACCTCGACGACGACGCAACCGCCTTCTTGCTGCACGAGGTCGCCGAGGATGCCGCCCGACACGGCCTGCAGTATCTCGGCGATTCCCATTTCGCGCGCCGCTATCTCGCCGGCCATTCCGAGGAGGTCCGCGCCACGCTGCAGCGCTTCCCGGAGAGCGAGTTCATGGCGCGCGACCAGTATCAGGACTTTGTCGACGGCAACGGCTTCCGTCGTACCTTGTTCTGCCACGACGACGTTTCCCTCAACCGGCAGATCGACGTGGATTTCGTCAGGCGATATCACCTCCTGAGCACGACCAGCCCGGTCGATCCCGAATCCTGCCTGACCGACGATTCCCCGATGGAGTTCGAGAACCACGATGGCAGCAGGATTACGGTGACCAATCCGATTCTGAAGGCCGCGCATTTGTGTCTCGGCCGGGCCTGGCCGCGGGCGCTGTCATTCAGTGAGCTGCTGGACGGTGCGCGCGCGCTGCTGGACGGCCGCCGAGCCGATGATGACGAACGGGCACTGACGGATGCGATGTACATCCTGGCCTGCAGCGGCGAGGTCTCCTTCCTGGTCTCGCCGCCCTTCCTGTTGAAGGAAGTTACCGACCACCCGCAGGCGAGCTTGCTGGCCCGCAAGCAGTCGCAGACAGGTCCGCTGGTCACCAACCTCCTCCACCAGACTGTACAGTTGGAGGACGACCGGACGCGGCATTTCCTGCAACTGCTCGATGGCGCTCGTACCATCGACCAGCTCACGGCCGAAATGACCGCAGCATTCGGGTCGACCATCCGGGTCGAACAAAAGGATAAGGACGGAAACCCCACCGAGCCGCTGTTGCTGTCAACCCGAGAGAGCGTCGAACGCTCGCTTGCGATGATTGGCAAGCTGGGCTTGTTGGTCGCGTGATGCGATAGCGATCCAACTCTAGACGACGGCGTCAGACCACCGCAGCGGACGACAAGATACGCGCCTGACCTTCCGAGCTTGGAATTTTGCCGGACACCACTTGATTTGTGCGGGCTTGCCGAACGTGTCCCGTATTTGGCTGCCTTTGCCTGGCGATGCGCTACATCGCCTCCGTTCGCGCAGTTGAGCGTGATCTGTCCGCCTGTAATATTGCTGCATCAACGGTAGGCGTGCGTCGTCACGACGGGAGCTGGACCAGTGTCTCGCATGGGATAATTATATTGTTCGACTGTACGGTCGGGTTCATCAGGAAGCCCGTGTTGTTCTTCGTCGTGATGTGGCCCAGACCTAGCGCATGCCCGATCTCATGCGCGGGCACAATATTGGTGTTCACGCTTCCGGGCGTCGCGGGATTGAACCATAGCATCCGATTGCCGGGATCGCCGCGCCCGGCAACGTTCGAGTCTTCGTCATCGATGATTTGTGTTGAAATGAACATGGTGATCGCCGCACGATTGGTGACGAGCGACTTCAGATCGTCAAATCGGAATTCCTGCGCCGTGCTCAGCGGGCCGAAGCCGGAGCGGATGCTGAGTTTCTTGTTCGGATCGATCGGCACTGCCCGGCCTTCGGTGGTCACGGCATCGACGATTCGGCTTGTGCCAGATGTGAACGTCAGGTTTGCCTGATTGTCGTAGATCCGACTGACGACGCTGGTAACGGCGCGCTGCGTAGCGATCATGAGCCCGTTGGCGAGCGTCGCCCGACCGAGATGGATCACGTCGATCGGAATCGAAGACGCCTTGCGCACCTGGAGGCGAACCGGGATCGGACCCCTCTGGCCTTCGACGATGACGCTCAAGTCGGCATCACCCTCCAAACGTCCGATGACCGTGACGGTGTCGCTCGTTCGTTCGAGGATTTCCACCTTAGGACTCTCGAGGGCAAATCCCACCGCAGCGCCATTTGTCCCTTTCAACTTCAGCTTCCGCGTCTTGCCGATCGGAACCATCTGGCGAACCGGCGCAAGGCCGTCGAATGCCGACCATTCGTCGCCGACCAGCCTGAGCCTTGCGGCACTGAAGCCGCGCGCATCGCATGGTCCGAATATCGGACCGTCCGGCGTAATCGTCAGGTTCACGTCAAGCCCGCCGCCCTTGCGACGGTTGAACATCAGACGCATGCGCTTGATCGTATTCTTTTCAGGGTCGACGCGACCGTCGTGCAGCAGGTCAATTTGGGCATTCTGAAACACGAGAATCGCGTCGATCACCGGCTCCATGGCTTCCGGCGTGTTGGTCAGATCGTTGATATCGAGCGTTCCATCGGCCCCGCCGTCCTGGGGCGCGATGCCGTTCAACAGCGTCTTGATCACGAAGATATCGTCCGGCTGGTTCGAACCCTTCAGGCCAACGGATTCCGCGATGGAGAAACCGATCACGTTGATGGGTTTCAGGTTGATCACCATGATCCGCTCCGTCCGATGATCTCCGCGCTTTCCGATGGGTCTCATCGGGGCTCATGAGGTTCAAAGGGCGCGGGCGCGGCAGCGATCGCGACGACTTCCTATTCTACCGCACCTTTCCCGCCTCTGACCAAACTGCGACATCAAACGGCATCGCATGCTGCCCGAGCCTTCAATCCGGTCCTGTCCAATGGGAAGGATTCGAGACGTACATCTTTCCTCGCGTCACGAAAGCGGACAATTCAAGTCCAACACCCAAAAGCGGCAAGTCGAGCACAATGACGCCCGAGCCCTTGGCTGCCTCAAGTCCTCCGTACAGCGTGTGAAGTGCATTTCTCACGTTCTGAAGTATTCCAACAGCCGTAAAGGCGTTTCGCGCATTTAGCGTGGGCGCCACGTATTTGCCGTTTTTCAAGCCATCGATGAAGTACTTGCTGTGATGGATGGATTGTAGTGCCGATTTCGAGATCAGCTTTTCGGTGAATGCGACATTGACGCCCCAGTCATTCAGGGATTCATGGTCCAACTCATATGGGACCCTGAACCCAAAGCCGATGACGGCAACGGCCCCTCCGCTGCCTCCAAGACCCAATCCCCACCGACTGCTAACAATCTGGAGATCAAAGGTCTCCAAATCTCCCAAGTTCACGACGTACGCGGTCGTGCTCTCGACGCCGCCGATTAACAACTGCCCGCCAGATTTAACGCCGAAGCCGAGCCAACGCTTGAAGAATTTGCGTTCCGCCGGATAGTACTGAGGTCTCGTTTGAGGCGGCGGTGGCGGCGGTGGCGGCGGTGGTGGTGGTGGGTTTGGTTTATTCCAAACTGAGATGATAACACCACGCCAGGTCTCGTTTTCCACCCCGTCCATTTCACCTGCATACTTGGCCGCGCGTTCCCCTTTCGCCACCTCGAACGCGACTTTGAAATTGTTGGGCACTTGCTTCCGAAGCAAATCAACGACGGCCCGCAGCCTATTATGCGACAATAGCATGTTGAAATCGTCGCTACCGGTACGACTTGCAAGTCCTATGATTGTAAGGCTTCCTCCGTCCCTTAATTTCGGAGCGACGACGTTATTCAGCCAATTGGAATGTTCCGGCTTTATGGCGAACTTGCCGACGTCAAAGTTGAATAACTTCGCCGCAATCGTATCCGATGCCTGCGATCCGTACTCCAGGATTTTCCCGGGTGATGCCATGTTGTTTATCTCCCAACGGAGAGACCGACTGCGAAACGGGTAGAACTCGGATTGAAAGATCCGCCTATCAATTAATGGGTCGCTCTGGACGTTTTGGCGGTTCATCGTCGCCCTCAGATATCCCGTCAGCTACTTGAAGGTGCCATCGACGCCGTCGAGGTAGGTGAAGGCGAAGCCATAGGACACTCCGTGGTTTCGAGCGGAATGAGCGTACGCGGCGTTGGCTTCATCGCGATGTCGCAGCGAAGCCGTTCGGTATCGCCCTGCAGTCGCGAGAGGACCCTGCAGCTTCCATGCGAACTTGGAGTGTTAGCCGGGGAAGTCGCGGAACTCCTTGACGAGATTGAACGGAATTTTCCACCCGGCGCCTCCGCCGCGCATCAGCATCTTGATGTCTTCCGCCCTGTTTTCTTTTCCGGTTTTCGGATCGGTCTCCAGCGTGTGGCCCTGGCTGTCCCAAGGTTTGCTCGCGCTCTTCGAGTAGTAGCCGAGAAAATGCCCGGCTTCATGGGCAGACGTGTTGGGCCCGCGTTGTGAGCTGATGAAGGCAAGGTCTAACGATCGAGCAAACGATCCATTGGGGAATGAGCCATTGGACCGAAGCTTATCGACGCAGAAAATGGTGAGATGGGCGCCCTTTACTTTGTGCTTGACGAAGAAGCTCTTCAGTTTCTCGACCTCGATCACATCGGGAAGGACCGCCAGGCTCGCATCCTTCATGCCAGTGGCATTGGCAAGCTCCCCTTTGACGGCAGCCTGCGAGTCGTCGATGACCAGCGAGTCGCTTGGCACCCGCTCGAAACGGATGTTGGCCTGCGGCCTCCATATACTGTTCATCGTCGCCAATTCATCTTGCTCGTTGCAGGGCTTCTTGGCGTGAAACGCCGGAGCGCCGCTGGTCCCCGGAACCATGACGTTGCGGAACGCCACCTTGATCTTGATCTCTGGCAGCACGGCCACATGGAGCCTGGCTTCGATCTTCCGGCCAGCCGACCGAGCCACCACCTCCAGGCCGGGAAAGCCAATCGGCTTGATCCGGCCGTTGATTTCGAAGAACCGTGCATCGCTGTTGAAGGTGGCAGGAAGCGACGCCGCCCTGAGCTGCGGATCGATATCGGGTCCGGAGAAGGTGTCTCTGGCTTGCACTATGCGTCTAAGGGTATCGGCGCCATTGATCTCCTTGATCCCGAGGGCATGGGGATTAGGATCGACTTTGAGCTTTCTTCCGGGGTCGATCAGCGCCACGATGTTGGAGCCCCCGAACGGCACCACCATGCCCGGCGGGCTGCGGCGCTCATCGACGCCGGAGCGGCGGAAGACCTCTTGAAAGGCGGCCATGGCTAGTTCTCCTGTCCTCGTCCGGTCCGACAACGCCAAATTCACGCCCGGAAATGAGAGCCTCCGTCCTGTGGGAAGTGGCTAGATCGTCCCGCCGCCGACGAAGATTTCGACGACCACGGCGCGATTGGCGGCCCTGTTCATCACGGTCGTGTTGTCCTTCAGATACTCGTAGTGTGAAGCAGGCTTGACGGAGAAGACGCGCGAGCGGGCGCTTGGGCCGAACAGGCGAAAGACGTTCCTGGCGCGGCCCGTGCGCAGGAAGATGTTGTTCCGTTCGCCGCCGGCGCTGTCGCTGTATCCGACGATCTGAAACTGCAGCGACTTGTCGGTCTCGAAGCGGATGAGCTGCGCTGCCAACAGCGGATCGCGCTTGGCAATGTTCTTGAGATGCCGCCAGTCGACTCCGAAATCCCAGATGATGAGATATTGGCAAATGCCGGCCGGCGGGACCAGACTGACGTCCACACCGAGATGGCCGACCTCGGTACGGGACGTTGCGACTTCATTGGCCACGTAGGGAAAGACGGCGGCGCTGTGAACCTTGGCAAGCGGCGAGCACTGCGGTTGCGTCGCCATATTCGGCATCTGCTCCACCGGGCCCGGCGGCGTGTATTGCGGCAGTGGCTGCGGCGCGCGTCCCATGGCCATTTCTCCCATTGTCCTGCGCAAAGCCGAGCACTGGAGGGAGCCTCGGTTCCCACCACGGCTATGACTAGTAGTGACGCGAGCGGTCGGGAAAGTTCAAAGGTGAAGGTACGGTGCCTCGACAGTCATTTCGGGGCGATGCGCAGCATCGAGCTGTTGTTCGGGGCCAGCCCCGGCGCGCTCACAGCGGCGAGCCGGCCGCCTTGCCTGTGAAGGTCCAGGCGGAGGGTACGCCAGACGCTCGAGCTGCGGCGCCTAGCGCAGCGGCAGCAGATCCAGCTGGCTCTGCGCCTTCTTGACGGCGGCTGCGAACCAGCTCTGGCTTGGCGCTTCCTTGGCAAAGCACTTGGTGTAGGCGTCCATCGCCCGGTCTTCACGGGCCATGGCGTCCTGCGGGGTCTTCCTGGCCATCATCTGCTTCCAGACCTTCTCGCAGGCCGGGATTTTAGCCGTCTTCACGGCGTCCGATGTGGCGATGAAGAAGACCTTGTCGTCCTTGATGGCGACGACGTCGATTTCATGCGGTGGTGCCTTGAGATCGCCATTGCCGCGCAGGCCGAGCACGGCGGCTGCTGCTGCTGGCAGAGCAAGGCAAGCGATCTCATGGCAATCCGGAAGACTGGTGCGGTCTCCAGTCTTTGTGCCTGTGCCGGGCGGGAAGGTTCATCCGTCGGCGGAGTGCGGGAGCCCTACTCTGCCGGTGTCAGTTGCTGCCGATTCAGGCGTATCGCGGCGGTCTCACGCACGCGAACGCGGGCGCGGCGCTTGCGCCACCAGATCACGACGCCGGTCACAGAGAGTGCCGCCACCACGAGGCCCATGATCGAGATCAGGATGCGGCCGAACAGCCCGACGATGCGGCCCGAATGCAGCGGGAATTGCGCCTGCACGAAGATGTCGGCGGCGGTGCCGACCCAGGGCAGTCGCTCGCCGATGGGGCGGCCGTCCTCGCTGTCGTAATAGAGTTGCGCCGGGCCGACGCCGCCTGCGCCGTGGTCGTCGCCGGGGTGGAAGAAGGCGGCGGCATAGACGCCATGGGCTGGCCCGTAGCTGAGCGCGCCGACCGGAGTGCTCCAGCCACGGGCTTTGCCGTCGGCGGCAGCGCGGGCGGCGATCTCGGCGAAGGTCATCTTCGGCTCGATGGGGTCGTCGAGGCCGCGATAGGGCCGCTGCTCATAGGGCGTCGGCGTATAGTTCGACACCATCTTCATCAGCGGCGAGAACACCTCGAAATAGAGGTTCAGCGAGAATGCCGTGAAGGCGATGATGAACAGCACGCCCCAGGTCCACAGGCTGAAGGCCCGGTGGATGTCGAAATTGATCCGATAGGCGCTGCCCGAGGTCTTGATGGTCCAGGCCGGCGCCCAGCGCGCCCAGAAGCCGCGCTCGAGCTGGCGTGTGACTTCAGGCGCCCGCGCCGCCTTGGCACGCCGCCGCGAGGGCAGCGTCAGATAGAAGCCGACGAAGCAATCGATGGTCCAGATGATGGCGATCACGCCGAGCACGCGCATGCCCCAGCGGTCGCTGCCCCAGAATTCCGGGATGTGCATCGTGTAGTGCAGCTTGTAGAGGAACGAGACGAAGTTCTCTCGCGTCACCGGCCAGACTGCGCCCCAGTAGCGCCGGCCAAGCTCGGCACCCGTGTTGGGATCGAGGAAGACCTGATTATAGTCGAGCGGGTAACGCTTGCCGGTCGCGGGATCGATCCGCGGCATGACGAAGAACCACAGCGAGTGGCCCTCTTCTGGCGTCATGAAGAGGTAGACGACGCGCGCACGGGGATCGCGCTGCTCGATCATCTTGGCGAGCTCGATCGAGGGAATGGCCGGGCCCTTCGTCGAGACGTCGAACAGATGGCTGTTCAGGACGTCGTCGATCTCGTGATCCCAGGAGATGATCGCGCCGGTGATGCCGGAGAAGAACAGGAATCCGGCCGTGAGCAATCCCGCCCAGCGATGCAGCCTGCCGAATATCGCTCTCATCGTCTTCCACTCTCATCCAGCGGCCCGGCCCCCGGTGCCAGACCGTCTTCCGTTCGAATTCACCAGCGATAGGTCAGCTTGCCGATCGCCTTGCGCCCCTCGGCATAGAAGCATCCCGCCAGGCTGTAGCACGCAGCGACGTAGCGCGTGTCGGCAACGTTGGTCACGTTCAGCGACAGCCGCCAATTGTCATGGGTGTAGGCCAGCAGCGCGTCCAGCACGGTCGAGGCACCCACCTTGAAGGTGTTGGCCTCATCGCCCCAGGTCGCGCCGACATAGCGGATTCCGCCGCCGAACTGCAAGCCCGCGAGCGGCCCGTTCTGCAGCGTATAGTCGCTCCACAACGAAGCGCGGTTGAGCGGCACCGTGACCGGCGCCTTGCCGACATTCACCGGATCCTGCGTGACCATGGCATCGACATAGGCATAGGCGGCGCGCAGGTTCCAGCCGTCGGCGAGCGACATCGTGCCTTCGAGCTCAATGCCGCGCGATTTCACCTGCCCGATTTGTTCGTAAAAGGTGGCTGCAGGCACGTACACCGCGAGGTTGTCGCGCGTCAGGTCGAAGGCGGCAAAGGTAAACAGCGCGTTCCAGCCGATCGGCTGGTACTTGACGCCGACCTCGTACTGGACGCCGGTCTCGGGATTGAGCATCTGTCCGCCAAAGCCGGTCGCGAGCAGCGGCAGGAACGATTCCGAGTAGCTGAAATAGGGCGCGATGCCATTGTCGAAATTGTACATGACGGCGGCTCGCCCGGTGAAGGCCGAAGCGTCCTTCGCGACCGTCGTGTTGGCGATGCCGTTATCGACCTGCGTCGTCACGAAATCCTGACGGCCGCCGAGCTGGAACGAGAGCCGGCCAAGCTTGATCTGATCCTGCGCATAGAGGCCGACCTGCGACTGCTTGACGCCAGTCTTGTCGCTCGGCACGCCGTCCACGGCATAGTCGTAGCTATACACCGGGTTGAAAACATTGATCGTCGGAGACGAGGTCGTCACGCCATAAGCGGTGTCGCGGAAGGACGTGTTGCGGTAGTCGACGCCGACCAGCGTGGTGTGGCTGAAAATGCCGGTGTTGAACTTGCCCTGGAGCTGATTGTCCACCGCAAAGGAGTTGATGTAGGAGTTGCTGTAGCTGCCATAGCGCGCGAGCTGCCCTGCGGCTTCGTCGGTATAGCCGCCGCCGTAAAACACCTTCTCCTCGTTGTGCTGATAGGCGTAGCGCAGGTTCTGGCGGAACGTGATGTTGTCGGTGAAGTTGTGCGCCAACTGGTAGCCGACGGTCGCGATCTCGGTGTTGAACGCGTCGAAGCTCGGCACGCCCGCGAAGAACGAGACCGGAATGGTGCGGCCGTTGTTCGGCCACACCGTACCCGAGGCCGGCAGGAACTGGAGACCCCACCCTGCTCGATCGCGCTGATAGTTGGCGAGCAAGGTGATGGTGGTGTCCTCGTTCGGCTTGAAGGTGACGGCGGGCGCGATGAAAACGCGATTGTCCTTGCTGAAGTCGACCTGCGTCTCGCCGTCGCGAACCACGCCGGTGAGACGCCACAGCACCGTGCCTTCCTTGTTGGCGGGGCCGCCCATGTCGAACTGGCCCTGATAGCGGTTGAAGCTGCCGCCGGAAATCGAGACTTCGCCGAACTGCTGAGCAGTCGGCAGCTTGGTCACATAGTTGAGGATGCCGCCGGTGCCGCTGCCGCCATACATCGCGGAGGACGGACCTTTGAGCACCTCGATGCGCTCGGCGCCATAGGGATCGAGGCCGTTGAAATGCACGTAGTTGCTGGACGGAATCCGCAGGCCGTCGACGTAGAGGCCCGGCATGGTCATGTCGAAGCCGCGGATCTGGAGGCCGCCGAACCGGGTGTCCGAGCCGCCATTGACGTCGCCGCTCACGCCGGCGGTGTAGCGCAGGGCCTCGCCGATCGAGACCGCGCCCTGGTTCCTGATCTGGTCGGTGGTGATGACGGACACCGACTGCGGCGTCTCGATCAGCGGCGTATCCGTCTTGGTGGCGGTGCCGCTCCGCGTCGCCACGAAACCGCGCACGGGACCATTGGCGCGCTCGCCCGTGGCGCCGTTCGATGATGCCGACTGAGTCGGGGCGGCCTGCTGCGCCGGAGCGCGACGATTGGTGCGTGCGGTGCGCGTTGCCGCCGCCCTTCGCGACGAGGCAATCGCCACCGGACGGGTGCGCTCCGCCGGTGCTTCCACGGTGACAGCGGGAATTTGCGCCTGCGCTCGCGCAGAACCGAACGGCACGGTGAGAGCAAGTGTGCTGACCGCACCGAAGAAAAGCACCTGGATCCGTTGACGACGCATGTCGGAACGCAAAGGAAACTGGAAGTCTGTCACGTCTCGTAAAGCCCCACGCACTGCCGGCTTCGCCGGTTTTGTTCTTGATGCCCCGCCCTAACTCAGGCGGTTTGGGAGTGCGATAGGAACAACGTTAGAATTTCTCCAGACGTGTGTGCAGCATGCACGACCAATGCGCTCATCGGCAGGCTGACGTTGCCCGCCGTCCCTGGGCAGCCTTCGTCCCGATCTGACCCGATTGATTTCGGAGTGTTTCTGTGGTGACGCGTCTTGTGTCTGTCGGCGGTGCGATCGGAATCAAGCTCCTGCGGACCGATCGCGGCTCAGGGCCAATCGGCGAAATTCAGCGTTGGCCTTGATCGCCCCGCCCTCACGCGTGCAGCAACGCGTCGCCGCCACATGCCGGGCGCCTCACCGGTGTGCTTGCGGAAGAAGCGGCTGAAATAGGCGGTGTCCTTGAAGCCGAGCGCGAACGCGACCTGCTTGACGGCGGCCGTGCCGGCCTCCAGCCGCGCCGCGGCTTCCTTGACGACACGCTGCTGGATCAACTCGCTTGGCGATCGCTGGAGTTCGCGACTGCACAGCGAGTGCAGGCGGTCCGCCGTTATGCCGAGCAGATTGGCGTAGTCGCTGACGCGCAGATGCTGGTGATATCGTTCCTCGAGCAGTCGGCGGAAGCGGCTCAAGACGTCCGCATTGCTGCCCTGGTCATCCTGATCGCTATTGCCGGCGAAGAGACGCCAGAAGCGCAACACGCACAGCGTCAGCTCGGCGGACATGATCGACCCTGCACCGCTGCGCGTCGGCAATGCGAGCTCGGTTGCGATTGCTCCGATCGAACGCGACATCGTCGTCACGAGTTCAGGCTCGACCGGCAATGTCATGATGCCCGCGGCGCTTTCGAGGGCCAGATAGGCCGGCTCCGCCGATGGTGGCAGGAAGCGGTGCCATACGCCGGAGCGCAATTGCAAGAGCTCGGCAGTCGCTCCGGCGGATATCTCCAAATACTCGGCCGAGCCCGCCGGCAACCAGATCAGAGCGGGCCCGGTCAATGCGATCACCTGACCGGCCTGGCGGATCTCGGCAGCGGAGCCGCGATGAAGGCAAAGCAGGTGGATGAACGGCCGCGTCGCCTTCGACCCAAGCATCCAGCGTCTCGCAACATAGTGCGATCCGATCAACGCAGCGCCGACCGGTGCCGATGCCGCCGGTGCGGCGATTGCGACCGGATGGGCGCCCGCGACCGCTCGACGCACCTGACCGATGCGACCGGAAACGTCCAATCTTTCCCCGGATTTGTCCATTGTGCGAACAAAACCGACAGTGCTTGCTAGGTCAAGTCCCGATCGCGGCCGGCTTCCGAGCGGCGCCGAAGAAATCAGGACGATGAGGAAGCGACCAATTTCATCGTTGCGAACAATCGCTTGAGTGAACACGAGGGAGGATCGACATGTTTTCGGCGAACCGTCGAACGTTGCTGCGCGTCACTGGCCTGATGGCTTTCGCCACGGCGCTGGGGACCTTTACGTCCGCAGCCGATGCGCAGGAGAAGATCCGGATCGGCTATGCCATTTCCAAGACCGGGCCCTATGCCGGCGGCGCCGGCATCACCACCTTGCCGAACTACGAGCTGTGGGTGAAGGACGTGAACGCCGCGGGCGGCATCAAGCTCGGCGACAAGAAACTGCCGATCGAGGTCGTTGAGTACGACGATCGCAGCAGCTCGGAGGAAGCGGTCAAGGCGATCGAGCGCCTCGCCAACCAGGACAAGGTCGATTTCATTCTTCCGCCCTGGGGCACTGGCCTCAATCTCGCCGTGGGGCCGACGTTGAACCGCCTCGGCTATCCGCACCTCGCGGTCACCTCCGTGACCGACAAGGCCCCGGAGCTGGCCAAGCGCTGGTCGAACGCGACGTTCTGGCTCGGCACCTCGGCGCAGATCTCCGAGGCGCTCGCCGAGCTGCTTGGCAGGCTCAAGCGCGAGGGCAAGATCGGCGGCACCATCGCGATGGTGAGCGTCGCCGACCAGTTCGGCATCGAGCTCTCCACGGCCGCCCGCGAGGCTTTCAAGAAGGCGGGCTTCACCCTGGCCTACGACAAGACCTATCCAATGGGGTCGCAGGACCTTCAGCCCTTGCTCAACGATGCGATGGCCGCCAAGCCCGATGCCTTCATCGCCTTCAGCTATCCGCCTGACACGATTGCGCTGACCGAACAGGCGCAACTGCTGAAGTTCAACCCGAAGATCTTCTACGTAGGCGTCGGCACTGCCTTTCCGCTCT
This sequence comes from Bradyrhizobium sp. R2.2-H, assembly GCF_004346455.1. Lineage (NCBI taxonomy): Bacteria > Pseudomonadati > Pseudomonadota > Alphaproteobacteria > Hyphomicrobiales > Nitrobacteraceae > Bradyrhizobium > Bradyrhizobium sp. R2.2-H. Next base: position 426,555 of record NZ_SMBR01000003.1, on the reverse strand, counting down.
ACAAGGGCAAGTTCGCCGCCAACAGCGACGGCGTGATGGGGATCGGCGGCTGGAACGCGGACTCGCCGCAGCTCAAGGACTATCTCGCGCGCCACAAGGCCGCGACCGGCAAGGAGCCCGATCGCTGGGCGAGTTCGATTACCTATGCGAGCCTGCAGGTGCTGCAGCGGGCCATCGAGAAGGTCGGCAAGCTCGATCGCGCCGCGGTCGCGGCGGAAATCCGCGGGGGCACGTTCGACACCATCATCGGCAAGGTCAAGCTGAAGGACGGGCTGCTCCAGGAGGTGTGGAGCGTCGGCCAATGGCAAAACGGCGAGTTCTACGGCCTCGCCCCAACCTCGCTCCCGGGCGCACGCGCGCCGGTCGTACCCAAGGCGCAATGGCAGTGAGTCCGGCAGGCAGGCCTTGCTTCACGAGGCCTGCCGACCGTTCGATCCGAGGGGACGCCGTCTCATGCTGCTTGTCGACATCGTCCTGCCGGGTCTGGTGCTCGGTGGCATGTATGCGCTGATCGCGCTGGGGCTGACGCTCCAATACGGCGTGGCGCGGATCATGAATCTGTCCTACGGCGAGTCGCTGGTCGCGGCCGCCTTTGGCGCACTTTCGCTGTACACAGGCCTGGGTCTCAGTCCGCTCGCGGCGCTGCTGCTGGCCGTGCCGGTCGCGATGGTACTGAACTGGCTGCTCTATCGCTTCCTGCTGGAACGGCTGATGCGGCGCGGCAAGGACCGGGGCGCGCAGGAGATCGACAGCATCCTCGTCACGTTCGGCGTGTTGTTCGTAATCCAGGGCGCGATGCTGGTCGCCTTCGGCGGCCAGTACTACAGCTATAGCTATCTCTCCATTCCGCTGACGATCATGGGATCGACCCTTGCGGTCAACCGTCTGGTCGCGCTGCTGTTCGCAGCCCTGGTCGGCGGCGCCGTGTATCTTGCCCTGACCCGCACGCGGATCGGCACAGCGGTCCGCGCCATCGCGGTGGACGCCAATGCGGCGCGCCTCGTCGGGATCGACGTGGCGGCCTTGTCGGGGCTTGCGTTCGCCTTCGGCGGCGGCCTTGTCGCCGTCGGTGGCGTGCTCGTCAGCATGTTTCTCACCTTCAATGCGGCCATGGGCGTGGTCTTCACCATGAAGGCGCTGGTCGTCGTCATCATGGGCGGCGTCGGCAACGTCATGGGCGCGCTGGTCGCGGGGTTGCTGCTCGGCGTGGTCGAGACCGCCGTGGCCCGGCTGGTCGATCCCGGCCTGACGCTGGCTGCGACCTATGCGTTGTTTCTCGGCGTGCTCCTGATCAAGCCGACCGGCCTGTTCGGGAGAGCGGCGTCGTGACGGGGCTCGTCCGGACGTCGCTGTGGTGCGCCGGCCTCGTCGCGGCCGCGGCCATCGCCGCCTATCCGCTGTATGCCGACGGCTATTATCTCGCGCTCGGCATCAGTGTTCTCTATTTCACGATCCTGGCGACCGCCTGGGCGATGTTCTCAGGCCCCACCCGCTACGTCTCGCTTGCGACGGTCGCCTTCTTCGGCCTCGGCGCCTACACGGCCGCCGCCCTTGGGGAGACGATGCCCTGGCCCGTCGTGGTGCTGGCCGCCGCCGGCCTCGGTGCGCTGACCGCCGCCATCACCGGGCTTTCCACCCTCCGCCTGTCCGGCATCTATTTCGTGATCTTCTCGTTCGGCCTCGCCGAGCTCATCCGGCAGTTGGTGATCTGGTACGAGGTCAACATCCACAAGTCGGTCGGCCGCTACCTGTTCAGCGCCGTGACACAGGACATCCTGTACTGGCAGCTCCTTGGCCTGACCGCGCTCGTCTTTCTCGTGGGATGGCTGCTAGGGCGGTCGCGCTACGGGCTGGCGCTACGCGCCATCGGCGCCGATGAAACCGCGGCCAGTCATTCCGGCATCGACGCCACGCGGGTCAAGCTCGCCGTATTCGTTTTGAGCGCGACATTCATGGCGATGACCGGCGCGGTGATGGCGCCGCGCTGGACCTATATCGATCCCGCGATCGCCTTCAATCCAACGATCTCGTTCCAGGTCGTGATCATGGCGTTGCTGGGCGGCGCAGGCTCTCTGTTCGGGCCTGTGCTGGGCGTCGTTCCGCTGGTCTTGCTGTTCGAGGTGCTGACCGCGACCCTGCCCAACCATTTCAGCATCGTGCTCGGCGTCATCTTCGTGCTCATCGTCATGGCGCTGCCGAATGGCGTGATCGGCTTGTTCAGGACCGGACGCTGGCGGATTCCGGTGGGTTCTCCTGTATCAGAGTCCGTGCGCACGATGAACAAGGCACCGCTTCTCGCAGTCGAAGGCGTCAGCAAGTCATTCAGCGGATTGCGCGCGGTCGATGGCGTCAGCTTCACGGTCGCAACCGGCGAGATCATCGGCATCATCGGCCCGAACGGCTCGGGCAAGACGACGCTGCTGAATACGCTGTCCGGCGCCTTGAAGCCCTCATCGGGCACGATCCGGTTCAGTGGCACCGTCCTCACCGGTTTGCGGGCATACCAGATTGCGCGCCTGGGCCTCGCGCGCACGTTCCAGCTGGTGCGTGTGATGCCGGACCTGACCGTCGCCGAGAACGTAGCGGCAGCGCGGCTGTTCTCCACGTCGGACGGTTCCGACACGACGGGACGCGAGCTGCTCGACCTGGTCGGGCTCGGCACCATGCATGAAACGCTCGCGCGCGAATTGACCTATATCGACCAGAAGCGGCTGGAGCTTGCCCGTGCGCTGGCGCTTCGGCCTCGCCTCGTGCTGCTCGACGAATGGCTGGCGGGCCTCAATCCGAGCGAGCTCGAAACGGGCATCGCCCTGATCGCGAAACTGCGCGAGCGCGGCCTGACCATCATCATGGTCGAGCATGTCATGGATGCGATCCGCGCGCTCTGCGGCCATTGCATCGTCATGAACGCCGGCCGCGTGATCGCGCGCGGCGCGCCGGACGAGGTGCTGGCCGATCCGAAGGTCATCGCGGCCTATCTCGGAGACGACGATGCTTGAAGTCGCCGCCCTCTCCCATTTCTACGGCAAGCATCAGGCGCTGGCCGATGTCACGCTCGGCATCGCCCAGGGCGAGATCGTCGCGATCCTCGGTGCCAATGGTGCCGGCAAGTCGACCTTGCTCAAGAGCATCGCCGGTCTGATCAAGCCCGCCCTCGGGGCGACCATCCGGTTCGAGGGGGAAAACATCGGCGAGTTGCCGGCGCATCTCATCGTGGAGCGCGGCATCGCCCTGGTGCCGGAGGGACGCGGCGTGTTTGGTGACCTGACCGTTGCCGAGAACTTGCAGCTTGGCGCCTATCCGGCCCGTGCGCGCGCGGGCGAAGCGGACCGGCTCACGAAAACCCTGGAATTGTTCCCGCGCTTGGCCGAGCGCCTGCCCCAGGCCGTCCGCACCATGAGCGGCGGCGAGCAGCAGATGGTCGCGATCGGCCGCGCCTTGATGTCGAACCCGCGTCTCCTTCTGCTCGACGAGCCTTCGCTCGGGCTGTCTCCCCTGCTCAGCCGCGAGGTCTTTCGCGCGCTGACGCAGATACGCGCCGGTGGCGTCGGCGTGCTGCTGGTTGAGCAGAATGCCCGGGCAAGCCTCGATCTCGCCGATCGGGTCTACCTGATCGAGTCCGGCCGCAACGCCGGCAGCGGACCGGCCAGCGCGATGAAGAACGATCCCGAGATTCAGCGCGCCTATCTGGGCAAGGCGCGCGCTGCATCAAGATAGTCACCCAGCAACCCATATCACCCGGAAACCCATGGAGAGTTCCATGAACGCAATCGACCTTCTCATCGGCGGCAAGGACCAGTCGGCCAGCAATCAGCGCACCTTCCAGCGTCACAACCCGATTTCCGGCGAGATCGCATCCATCGTGGCGGCGGCCTCGATCGACGATGCGATGCGCGCTGCCGACGCGGCGGCCGCGGCTTTTCCGGCTTGGTCGCAGCTCGGTCCCTCCGAGCGCCGCAAGCGGCTCAGCGCTGCCGCCGACATCCTCGCGCGCCGGGCGGCAGAGTTCACCGCGCTGATGGTGGCCGAGACCGGTGCCACCGCGGGCTGGGCCGGCTTCAACGTGCATCTTGCAGAGGGCATGCTCCGCGAAGCCGCGGCAATGACGACGCAGATTTCCGGCGAGGTCATTCCAACCGACAAGCCCGACAATCTCGCCATGGCGTTTCGCCAGCCGGTCGGTGTGGTGCTCGGCATTGCGCCCTGGAACGCGCCGGTCATCCTCGGCGTACGCTCAGTCGCCATGCCGCTCGCCTGCGGGAACACCGTGGTGCTGAAGGCCTCCGAGATGAGCCCCGGCGTGCACCGCCTGATCGGAAGCTGCCTCTCCGAGGCTGGTCTCGGTGACGGCGCCGTCAATGTCGTGACCAACGCGCCCGAGGACGCGCAGGCCGTCGTCGAGGCACTGATCGCTCACCCTGCCATCCGCCGCGTCAACTTCACCGGCTCGACCCGGGTCGGCCGCCTCATTGCGCTGGCTTGCGCCAGACATCTGAAGCGCGCGCTGCTGGAGCTCGGCGGCAAGGCCCCGCTCGTCATCCTCGACGACGCCGATTTGGATGCAGCCGTGAACGCGGCTGCCTTCGGCGCCTTCATGAACCAGGGTCAGATCTGCATGTCCACGGAGCGGATCGTCGTCGACGACAAGGTCGCCGACGCCTTCATCGCCAAATTCGCCGCCAAGGCAAAGGGGCTTCCATTCGGCGATCCAAGCAGGGCAAATGTCGTGCTCGGCTCGCTCGTCAGTGCTGCTGCCTGCGATCGCGTCAGGGGCTTGATCGACGATGCCGTCGCCAAGGGCGCGGTGATCGCGGCGGGCGGACACGGGAGCGGCACCATCATGCCGGCCACCATCGTCGATCACGTCACGCCGGCGATGCGCATCTACGGAGAGGAGAGCTTTGGTCCGGTCGTGACCGTCGTCCGCGTCAGCGGGATCGACGAGGCGGTGCGGGTCGCCAACGACACCGAATATGGCCTCTCCTCCGCGGTGTTCGGTCGCGACATCGCGCGCGCCCTCGGCGTTGCCAAGCGGATCGAGGCCGGCATCTGCCACGTCAATGCTCCGACCGTGCACGACGAACCGCAGATGCCGTTCGGCGGCACCAAGGCATCGGGCTACGGGCGCTTTGGTGGCAAGGCGGCGATCGACGAATTCACCGAGCTGCGCTGGATCACCGTGCAGACCGGGCCACGGCATTATCCGTTCTGACCGGAACGACTATTTCTCTTGGCAGCACGAGCTGCCGGCATCCTTCCCGGTGCCGGTCAGCACGCTGCGGCTGTTGCGGTCCGGTGGAATATCTCCGGCCGCATTGGCCGCGAAGAATCCGGTCGGCTTCAGCATGAAGCCGGCATATTCGACCGGCATGATCGGAAAGTCCTCGGGTTTGCAGACATGGGTGTGGCCGAACGAGTGCCAGACCACGATGTCGGTATTCTCGATGTTGCGGTTCTGCGCGGCGTAGCGCGGCAGGCCGTCGCCGCCGGCGTGGACGTTGGGATAGTCGCCGCTGGCATATTTTTCGCTCGCGTCGAATGCCGTCACCCAGACATGCTTCGTCGCGAAGCCCCCGCGGCTGCGCACATAGCTGCCCTCCTGCGCCAGCATCAGCGGGCTCGGATTGACCACGAGCTTGTAGGCGGGAGCATTGCCGACCGAGTTGGTCTCGTTCGGATTGCTGATCTTCCAGAAGCGGCCGGTCTCGCCGTTGGCGATCGCCGCTGCGTCACGCTCGCGTGACAGGACGCGCGTGGTGGTGTCGAACACGTTGCCGTGCGGATTGTCGTGCCCCCAGGGCCGCGGCACGAAGTCGTGCTCGGTGACGGTGTTGCCGCCGCCGTCGAGATCCATGTGCAGGCGCACGTTGAAGAAGTGCTGATGCGTCGGTCCACCCAGTTGGTCATCGACCATGCCGCCCCATTTGTAAGTCTCGCCAGGCGGCACCGCCGCGGTCTGGATGATGCCGGTGAGCTTGGTCTCCAACTGGATCGTGCCGTCCTGGTAGAGGTACCAGTAGAAGCCGTAGTCGTAGTTGCCGACGGTCGCGAAGAACGAGATCACGAGCCGCCGCGAGCGGCGGACCTCGAACAGGCCGTTGCGAAATTCGTAGTGTTTCCAGGCAATTCCGTAATCTTCTTCATGCATGCAGATGGCATTCTGCATGACGAAAGGCTCGCCCTTGCTGTCGGCGGCCGGCACGTCGAAATAGTGGATGTTGCCGAGGCAGTCGCAGCCGAGTTCGAGCGCGTTGGCGAGCATGCCGAGGCCGTATTCGCCGGCATCGAACGCCGACTTCCAGAAATGGTTCGCGGTCGGGTCGGCATAAGGCACCACCATTTCGGTGACGCTGGCGCGATGAATCAGGGAGCGCTTGCGCGCGCCGTCCTGATAGGCGAGCTGATGCAGCACGAGGCCCTCGCGCGGGGTGAAGCCGACGCGAAAGCTCCATTTCTGCCAATCGACCTTCCAGCCGTCGACGCGAAAGCTCGGGCCCTCGGGCTGCTCGATGTGCAGGGGCTTGATGTCCGTGCGCGGTACTGCAACCTCATGCGCGCCGTAGTTCCGTTTCTTGCGCGGTATCGGCACGATCGGATCTTCATCCGTGAGGTCGATGACCTTGCCGCCGATGAGGTCAACGACAGCGACCACGCCCTCGATCGGATGGGCATAGCCGTTGTCCTGGAGATGCTCGCGAAAATAGCTGACGGCGCGCACGATGCGTGCACCGCGCTCGAACTCCTTGTCGAAGAAGCCAGAGGAGAAAGGGTCGACCTGAACGAGCTCGATGTCCTTATCGCTGAGCCCGCGCCGCTGCATCGCCGCACGCCAGCCGGGGTCGGCCTTCACAACGGCCTCGCATTTGAAGAACTCTTCCAGCATCACCGGCGGCTGCCCATAGGGCACGTCGCGGTTGGGGAGGAGCTTCCGCTCGACGATCTCGCTGCGGCCAAGATCGACGATGTGCTCGATGGCCTCGCCGGTGGCGATATCAAGTGTCAGCACGAAGGCACGGCGCCCTATCCCGCCCGCGGCCAGATCCTGCTTGGTCGGCTCTTCCAGCCGTACCGTCGGGAAGCGGCAGTGTTCCGGTGAGCTTGCGGCCGCACGCACCAGCGTGCACGCCGCCGTGATCTCCCCAATCGTCAGAGGATCGAGCGGATGCGCCGTGGCGGCATGGGCGGGCGATCGTGCCTTGGCGGGATCGAGCATGATGATGTCCAGAAGTCAGCGCGAGGCGAGATGTGCGGTGATGGCGCGGAAGGCAGCGAGCCAGCGATGGTCGAGCGGAACGTCCATCGCCTTCGGCTGCGTCGCGAGCTTGACGATGACGGTGTCGGAAGCCGCGTCGATGTAGAGCCACTGGCCGTGGATGCCGATCGCGGCGAGATCGTACCGCGAAGGATCGATCGTGTACCATTTGCTGCGGTAGCGCGCGCTCGGGAAGATATCGGCGAGGTCGCCGTCGGCCCAGGCCTTGGGATCGCCGTTCTCGTGGATGTCGTCGATCCACCAGCCCGGCACCACCTGCCGTCCCTCGACCACGCCGCGGCAGCGGATCATCTCGCCGAAGCGGATAAGATCGCGGGCCGTGACGGAAAGACCGCCGGCGATGCGGCCCATGCCGTGGCTGTCGAGCGTGAGGGATCCGTCCTCTTCCGCGCCCATCGGCTGCCAGAGATATTCGGAGAGGATGCGAGGGTAAGGCATGCCACAGGCGCGCTCATACACCCAGCCGAGAACTTCCGTGTTGGTCGAGACATAGTGGAACACCTTGCCGTGCGGCTTGCCGGTGCCGCGCAGGGTCATGAGATAGGCGCGCTGGTGGCTGGGCTCGACACCCGGTGGCGGCACATCCCAGCCCGAGGAGAAGCGGTAACGCGCGACGTCGCCGGCAGGGTCCTCGTAGTCTTCATCGAACTTGATGGCGACGGCCATGTCGAGGACATCGCGGACCGTGCAGCTGCCGTAGACGGAATTCTCCAACTCCGGCACGTAACGCATCACCCTCGCCTCGGGATCGAGCAGCCCGCGTGCGGCCAGCACGCCGCCGAGCGTGCCGGCAACCGACTTGCTGATCGAGCAGATCAGATGCGGCGTTGTCGCGCTCATGCCGTCGCCATACCATTCATGGATCAGCGTGCCCCGATGCATGACCAGCAGTGCATCGCCAAAGGTCTCACGCAGCGTGGCCTCGATCGTCGTCGGCTGGCCGTCCGGCGCTTTGAAGCTGAGCTTTGACAATTCGCGCGGCGCCGTTTGTATCGGCGTCGGCCGGGCCGAGCGGCGCACCTCCGCAGTGGGCAAAACTTCGCGAGTGTGGGTGAAGCCCCAGCGGATCGCGGGAAAGCTGCGCCAGTTGGCACGCGTCACCTGGGCCTCGGGCGCGGGCGGGCTGCCGCGCATGACATCGGTCGGTCGCATCTCGATCCTCCGCAAGGCCATCCCGACTGCGCTGTCGGAACGGTTGGAAGGAAAATCTGCACCGCGGCGCTATCGGGCGTTATCGAGATCCGGCAATATTTTGCTGGACTCGGCCGTCCGGCGTGTCAGTCTGGGCACGTTTATTGCTGATCTTGGCTTACAAATTTCGACGCATTATCATGGCCTTGAGCGTAAATCCTCCGATTCAGGACTCGGCTGCCGGCCTGATCGAGGCGAGCAGTACGGATGTCGATGAGCACTGCGCCGCGCTCGGCCGCTGGCGGCTGCGCTACGACCAGATCAGCGCCGGGGCGTTTCGAGGCAGCTTCACCCAGCTCTCTCTGCCCCATGTCGAGGTGTTCCGCGAAATCACCAGCCAGCAGGTTCGCCAATACGGCCAGCTTGGCGCCGACAGCTTTGGCATCGGCCTACCCTGGCGCGGTGACAGCGAGGTCAATTGCAACGGCGCCAGCGTTGCAGGCGCCCAGGTCATCGCCTGCATCGACGCCGAGGTCGACATGTGCACGCCGAAGTCATTCGAGCTGCGCGGTGTCGTCGCCAGTGCGGCGCTGATCCGGGATCTCGCCGCCCGGCTCGAGATCGATCTGCCGCGCGCGGTCTGGCACCAATTTCGGGTGATCGAGATGGCGCAGGCGCCGGTCGCACGATTGCGAGCCCATCTCGAGGTCATTCACCAGGCCATCGCGACCGCGCCCGAACGGTTCGAAGATCCGGCCACCCGGCAGGTGCTCGAAGACGCCCTCCTCGTCGAGATCATGGACATGCTGCCGACCGCACGCGCCACCGATCCCGGCCGCAGCGCGAACGCGCGCAAGCGTACCGTCGATCGCGCGCGCGAGCTGATGCACGGCAACAATGACCATTCGCTGTCGCTGCTGGAGGTCTGCAAGGCGGCCGGCGCCAGTCCGCGCAAGCTCGGCTATTGCTTTCAGGCGGTTTTGGGCACGAGCCCGATGCACTATTGGCGTGCGATGCGGCTGAACCGCGTACGGCGCGATCTGAAACGCGCCGGCGGCGCTGGGACATCCATCTACGACGTCGCCGTGCAGCACGGCTTCTGGCACTTCAGCCAGTTCTCGCTCGACTACAAGCGCCACTTTGCCGAGCTGCCCTCGGAGACGCTGCGGCGGGCGAGGCGTGCCGCGTGATCCGGTTCAGCGATGCCGCAGCCGGCGATTGACCCGGCGCGCCAGATAGTCGCCGGCGCTCTGGATCAGTTGCACCAGTGCGATCAGCACGACCACGACGGCCAGCATCATCTCCGGCATGAAGCGTTGGCAATGTCAGATATTTGCGGGGAGTTGGACGAAGTTTTCCCAATCCGTCGGATGCAAAGGATATCTATCTGCCGACAGGATCATCCTCCTGCGGTGCCTGATCTACCGCCCCCTGAAGCGTGGCTTTCGGCGGGCCAGGAATGCTTCGACGCCCTCCTTGTGATCCTCGCTCAGGCTGGCGAGCGCGAACTGATCGACATCCATGTGGCTGGCGAGATCGTCAAGCGCGTGCGCGAGCCGGTTGACGGTCAGCTTGGTCATGGCGACCGAGAGCGGCGGCTGTGCAGCGACCTTGCGGGCAAGCTCCATGGCCGCATCGAAGGCATGGCCGGGGTCGGTCACCTGTTCCACCAGGCCCCATTCATAGGCCTCGTCCGCGCTGATGCGCTGGTCGGCCAATATGACCGCCTGCTTGGTGCGGGCCGGCCCGATCAGATGCAGCATGCGCGGGATGCTCTGCCAGCTCATGTTCATGCCGAGCCCGATCTCGGGCACGCGCAAATGCGCGTTGCGGCCCATGATGCGAAAGTCGAGCGCTACGGCGAGGGCCACCCCGCCGCCGACGCAAAAGCCCTCGATCGCCCCGATCGTGATTTGCTCCATCTCCTGCCAGGCGTGCGTCAGGCGCGGCCCGAGCTTGAGATGCCGACGCAGCGTGCCGAGATCCATCTCCTTGCGCGAACGTCCCTCCGCATCCTTGAGGTCGAAGCCGGCGCTGAACGCGCCCGAGCTGCCGGTCAAGACGACGGCCGACGTCGCGGCGTCATCCTCGAAACTGCGCGCCGCCGCGGTCAGCTGCCGCAATGCCTCCGGCGAGAGCGCGTTGATGCCGTCGCCGCGGTCGAAACGGACCACCGCAATCCGACCCTCGGGCCCAAGGCCCTTCTCGATCTTCACGTAGTCCGTCACCATCATCTCCACGCTGCTTTCGGCGATGTTAGCGCACAATTGTCGTCACGAATATGGGGCCCGATCACGATGCAAGGAACACTCGACAGGCCTGGGCCATTGCGCATATCTTTGCCGCCATGAGCCACGATCACGACCATCACCACGATCATTCCGAGCTCTCGGAGACCGAGCTGCGCGTGCGCGCGCTCGAGACGATCCTGACCGAAAAAGGCTATGTCGAGCCGGCCGCGCTCGATGCCATCATCCAGGCCTACGAGACCAGGATCGGACCTCATAACGGCGCGCGCGTCGTCGCCAAGGCCTGGACCGATCCGGCGTTCAAGAAGGCACTGCTGGAGGACGGCAGCAAGGCGATCGGAACGCTCGGACATGTCAGCCGCGTCGGCGACCATCTGGTCGTGGTCGAGAACACGCCTGAGCGACACAACATGGTCGTGTGCACGCTGTGCTCCTGCTACCCCTGGGAAATGCTGGGACTGCCGCCGGTCTGGTACAAGGCTGCGCCCTATCGCTCCCGCGCCGTGAAGGATCCGCGCGGCGTGCTCGCCGATTTCGACGTCACCCTGCCCAAGGACATGGAGATCCGGGTGTGGGATTCGACCGCCGAGACGCGCTTCCTGGTGCTGCCGATGCGCCCTGCAGGCACGGAGGGCTGGACCGAGGAGCAACTCGCCGAACTCGTCACCCGCGACTCCATGATCGGCACCGGCTTTCCGCGGAAGCCTGGAGCCCCGTCATGAACGGCGTGCACGACATGGGCGGCATGGACGGGTTCGGCAAGGTCGAGCCCGAGCCCAACGAGCCGATGTTTCACGCGGATTGGGAAGCGCGTGTCCTTGCCATGGTACGCGCGATGGGCGCGGCCGGCGCCTTCAACATCGATACCTCGCGCTTCTACCGCGAAACGCTGCCGCCGCACGTCTATCTCGCGAGCTCCTACTACAAGAAATGGTTCCTCGGTCTCGAGGAGATGCTGATCGACAAGGGCTACCTCACCAGGGAGGAAGTCGCCGCCGGCCATGCGATACAGCCCGCAAGGGCGCTCAAGCACGGCAAGTTCGATCTCGCGAACGTCGAACGCATCATGGTGCGCGGCAAGTTCGACCGCCCTGCCCCGGCGCCGGCGAAATTCAACATCGGCGACCGCGTGCGCGCGAAGAACATCCATCCGACCACGCACACAAGGCTGCCGCGCTATGTGCGCGGCCATGTCGGCGTTGTCGAGCTGAACCATGGCTGCCACGTTTTTCCTGACACGGCGGCGATGGAGCGCGGCGAGAATCCGCAATGGCTCTACACCGTGGTGTTCGAGAGCCGCGAGCTCTGGGGCCCCGACGCTGATCCGACCACAACCGTCTCGATCGATGCATTCGAGCCCTATCTGGACCCGGCGTGATGAGCACGCCGCTTGCTGCGGCCGCCACGGCGGCCATACCGAGCATTCCCCGCGACGACGACGGCCCGGTCTTCCGCGCGCCCTGGGAGGCGCATGCCTTTGCCATGGCGCTGACCTTGCACGAGCGCGGCGTGTTCACTTGGCCCGAATGGGCCGCCGCACTCGCCGACGAGATCAAGCGCGCGCAAGCGGCGGGCGATCCTGATACGGGCGAGACCTACTACCTGCACTGGCTGGCGACGCTGGAAGGCCTCGTGGCCCGCAAGGGCGTCGCATCGGTCGAAACCCTGCACCGCTATCGCGCCGCCTGGGACCACGCCGCCGATCGCACGCCGCACGGCAAGCCGATCGAGCTGCGGCCGGAGGATTTCGGGTAGCTTGCGCACGCGCGTGTCCCGGACAAGCTGCAACGCGCTAGCGTTGCGGCGCAGAACCGGGACCCAGCCAGCGACACGATACGTTACGAAGCATGGGCCCCGGCTCTGCAGCGCACCGCTGAAGGAGCGCTGCGCTGCGTCCGGGGCACGAACAGAGGAGTACGGCGAGCCTCAGCGCCTCGCCACATACTCCGCCCATCCCTTCGCCCGCAAACTGCATGCCGGGCACTCGCCGCAACCATGGCCCCAATCGTGCTGCGCGCCGCGTTCGCCGAGATAGCAGGTGTGCGAGTGCTCGCGGATGAGGTCGACGAGCCCCTCGCCGCCGAGATCGTGCGCGAGCTTCCAGGTCGCGGCCTTGTCGATCCACATCAAGGGCGTATGCAGCTCGAACTTCCTGGCCATGCCGAGTGAGAGCGCGGCCTGCATGGCGCGGATGGTCTCGTCGCGGCAATCGGGATAGCCGGAATAGTCGGTCTCGCACATGCCGCCGACGATGTGGCTGATCCCGCGTCGATAGGCCAGCGCCGCGGCGAAGGTCAGGAAGACGAGGTTGCGGCCGGGCACGAACGTATTGGGTAGGCCGTCGGCCCCCATCGCGATCGCGACGTCGCGTGTCAGAGCGGTCTCGGACACGGCCGCCAGCGTCGGGATCGACAGCGTGTGGCTCTCGCCGAGCCTTGCGGCCCAATCCGCACGCAGCCCCTTGACGCCGTCGAATAACCGCTCGCGGCAGGCAAGCTCGATGGCGTGGCGCTGGCCGTAGTCGAACCCCAGCGTCTCCACGCGGGCAAATCGGCTCAGCGCCCAGGCGAGGCAGGTGGTGGAATCCTGGCCGCCGGAGAACAGCACCAGCGCGGTCTCGGAGGAAAATGCGTCACTCATGGCCCGCGCTTTAGCATTGCGCGACCTGCTCGCCAATCGGTGGAAATCGGCCTGTTCCACCGTACCGGGCTGGGAACGCCGGCCGGGTTTTGGCATAACGTTGCGGAGCCAGGAGACTGCCCCGCAATGACCCCTTCCCGCGACATTTCCCGCCTGATCGAGATCATGGCGGCGCTGCGCACGCCGGTCACCGGTTGCCCCTGGGACCTCGAGCAGGATTTTGCGACGATCGCGCCCTACACGATCGAGGAAGCCTATGAGGTGGTCGACGCCATCGCCCGCGGTGACCTCGACGATCTCAGAGAGGAGCTCGGCGATCTCCTGCTCCAGGTCGTGTACCACGCCCAGATGGCTTCCGAGCAGAACGCGTTCGATTTTGGTGACGTCGTCGAAGCCATCACCCGCAAGATGATCCGCCGCCATCCCCACGTCTTTGCCGACAAGGACGGCAATCTCGCCTCCTCGCACGTCAAGGAGGTCTGGGACCGCATCAAGGCGGAGGAGAAAGCCGAACGCGCAGCACGCCGGCCGCCGGAAGAAGCGCCGTCGCACAAATCGCTGCTGTCAGGCGTGAAGGCCGGCCAGCCGGCGCTGACGCGCGCGATGGAGCTGCAGCGCAAGGCCTCCACCGTCGGCTTCGACTGGAACGACCCGCGCGCGGTGCTGCAAAAGATCCGTGAGGAAGCCGACGAGATCGAGGCGGCATTGGACCGCAACGACAAGCAGGAGATTGCGGAAGAGACCGGCGACCTGATGTTTGCCCTCGTCAACCTCGCCCGCCATGTCGACGCCGATCCGGAAAGCGCACTCCGCGCGACCAATGCGAAATTCGAGCGGCGCTTCGCCTTCATTGAACGCGCGCTGAAGGCGCAGGGCCGCACGCTCGAGCAGGCGTCGCTGGCGGAGATGGACGCGCTGTGGGATGCGGCGAAGGGTGAGGAGACAGCACCAGAGAAGCGGAATCAAGCTCGCGGCTAACTAACTTCACTGTCGTCCCGGACAAGCGCGCCTCAAGCGCGCGCAGATCCGGGACCCATAACCCCAGGGAGCGGTTGTAGCGGCAATCTGATAACCACGAGCCTTCCGCCAAACGGCGTCCTGTGGCTATGGGTCCCTGATCTGCGCTTACGCTTGTCCGGGACGACATCGCTGTTGAGGACGCAATTGGTGCAATTCACGAGGCGGGACCTACGTCGCGTGATGCGGCACGGCGTCGAACCTGTTCACAACGATATCCCGCTTGGTCTCGTCCACCCGCACGGTCATGTCGAAGCGGCCGTCGTGCAGCTCCTTCGACAGGACCTCGGCGTTGCGATGCAGCCAGCTGATGCCGGCACCGTCCGAGGCGTCGACGGAGAGATCGAGCGTGGTGCGCTTGGCGGCGAGGCGTTCCTCGATCGCGGCGAGCAGTGGATCGATACCCTCGCCTGACACGGCGGAGACCAGCATCGCCGGATGATCCTCCGGCCTGCGCGCGGCGATGTTCAGCAGCTCTTCGCGTTGCTCGGCATCGTACCGATCGATCTTGTTCCAGACTTCGATAATGCGGCCACTATCATCAGGGTTGATGCCGAGCTGACGCAGCACCGCGTCGACGTCGCTCTGCTGCGCTTCGGCGTCCTCGTGCGAGATGTCGCGGACATGCAGGATGACGTCGGCCTCCAGCACCTCCTCCAGCGTGGCACGGAAGGCGGCGACGAGCTGGGTCGGCAGGTTGGAGATGAAGCCGACGGTGTCGGACAGCATCGCCTTGCCGCCATGCGGCAGGTTGAGCGCGCGCAAGGTGGGGTCGAGCGTCGCAAACAGCATGTCGGCCGCCTGCACGTCGGCGCGGGTCAGGCGGTTGAACAGCGTCGACTTGCCGGCGTTGGTGTAGCCGACCAGCGCGACGACGCGATACGGTACGCGCTGGCGGCCGGCGCGATGCAGACGCCGCGTCGCCTGCACCTTTTTCAACTCGCTCTCGAGCTTGGAGATGCGCTCCTGAATCAGGCGGCGGTCCGCCTCGATCTGCGTCTCGCCAGGACCGCCCATGAAGCCGAAACCGCCGCGCTGGCGTTCGAGATGGGTCCATGAGCGCACCAGGCGCGAGCGCTGGTAGTTGAGATGCGCAAGCTCGACCTGGAGCGAGCCCTCCCTGGTCTTGGCGCGGCGGCCGAAGATTTCCAGAATGAGCCCGGTCCGATCGAGCACCTTGGCGTGCAGCTCCTTTTCGAGATTGCGCTGCTGGATCGGCGCCAGCGCGCAATCCATCACCACGAGCTCGACATCGAGGCTCTTGACCAGCCCGGCGATCTCTTCGACCTTGCCCTTGCCGACATAGGTCGCTGGCCGGATCTGGTTGATCGGCGCGATGATGGCGTCGGCAACGACGAGATCGATCGCACGCGCGAGGCCCGTGGCTTCATCAAGCCGGGCCTCGGCGTCGCGTTGGACGTGACTTTCCGATTGCGTGTCGGCACTGCCGGCGCGCACTCGCAAATAGGGGCCGATGACCAGCACCCGCCCCGTATTGGCCCCTGCCGACCGCGGACGGTCGGCATCCCCGTCGAAACTCCGGGGTTCCAATCAGATCACTCTCAAGCCGGCTGATCCTCGCCGCCTTCGAACAACTGGATCGGTGCGCCCGGCATGATGGTCGAGATCGCATGCTTGTAGACCAGCTGCGAGTGACCGTCGCGCCGCAGCAGCAAACAGAAATTGTCGAACCAGGTCACGATGCCCTGGAGCTTCACTCCGTTGACCAGAAAGATCGTCAGTGGCGTCTTGGTTTTGCGAACGTGATTAAGGAATGTGTCCTGTAGGTTTTGTGCGCGGTCTGCCGCCATTGTTTTTTTCTCGCTTTGAGTTTCTTTTTATTGCGCCGGTTGCGGCCCTCTTGTGACGTTCGGGGCCTCTCCCGGTTGCTGTCCCTCATGAGATCCCCCTCGGAAGGAACAGCGGTTCGATTAGAGGACAGGTCGGGATATTAGGCAAGCCGCTTCACGCGGCAGGCCGCGCCCTATTGTCCCGGAAAACTACGGAAATCGATGATCTTACTCGCTTACTCCTGACGCATGGCCGCAAGGTCGCGGGCTAGATTGTTGTTTTGACGCTTCTTCTCGACGCGAACCGGTCTCCACTCCGCTCGAAATCGCACTAGCCGACGCCGAGCGCTTTCAGCTTCCGATGCAGCGCCGAGCGTTCCATGCCAACGAACTCGGCCGTACGGGAAATATTTCCTGAAAAACGGCTGATTTGCGCAATTAGATAGTCGCGCTCGAACACTTCGCGCGCCTCACGCAGCGGCAAGCCCATGATGTGCTCGCCATTGTTGCTGGTCGGCATCGCCGGCACCATCGAGCCGACGTCCTGCGGCAACATGTCGGCCGTGATGATGACCTCCGGCCCCCCTGCCGCGAGAATCATCACCCTCTCGACGTTATTGCGGAGCTGACGCACATTGCCAGGCCAAACATGGGATTGCAGCACCGCCATCGCGTCCTGCCCGATCTGGCGCTTGGGAAGGCCGCTGCCGGCGGAAATCTGCTCCATGAAATAGTCGATCAATTCCGGAATGTCCTCGCGCCGCTCCGACAGCGCGGGCACGCGGATCGGCACCACCGAGAGCCGGTGGTAGAGGTCCTCGCGGAAACGGCCGGCCGCGATCTCCTCTTCCAGGTTGCGCGCGGTCGAGGAGATGATGCGCACATCGACCTGCACCCTGGCGGTGCCGCCGACGCGCTGAAACGACTGCTCCACCAGCACGCGCAGGATCTTGTTCTGGGTCTCGCGCGGCATGTCGGCGATTTCGTCGATGAACAGCGTGCCGCCATGGGCTTCCTCAAGCGCACCGGGCTTGCGCGGCTGCTCGCCATTGGACTGCTCGATGCCGAACAGCTCGTGCTCCATGCGCTCGGGCGTGATCGCCGCCGCGTTGATCACCACGAAGGGGCCGTCGGCACGGCCCGAGGCCGTATGCAGCGTGCGAGCGGTCAATTCCTTGCCGGCGCCGGCGGGGCCGACGATCAGGATGCGGCTGTTGGCCTTCGCCGCGCGCTCGATGGTCTGGCGCAGCTGGTTCATGCTGGGCGAGCGGCCAACGAGCTGGCTCGCGCTCGGCGCGAGCTGCTTCAGCTCCTTGACCTCGCGCTTGAGGCGCGAGTTCTCCAGCGCTCTGGTCGCGACCAGGATCAGCCGGTCAGCCTTGAACGGCTTCTCGATGAAATCGTAGGCGCCGCGCTTGATCGCGGCGACCGCGGTCTCGATGTTGCCGTGGCCGGAGATCATCACGACCGGCAGATCGGCATTGTCCTTCTTGACCTGCTCCAGCAGCTGCAAGCCGTCGAGCTTGGAGCCTTGCAGCCAAATGTCGAGAAACACGAGATGCGGCCGCCGATTGGCAATCTCGGCGAGCGCCGTATCGCTGTCGCGTGCGGTCCGGGTCACGAAGCCCTCGTCTTCGAGAATGCCCGCAACGAGATCCCGAATATCGGCCTCATCATCGACAATCAGAATTTCACTTGCCATGGATCGCGCCTGTGTTGTCAGCTGCCCGTTGAGGCTTCGATTTTCGTTGATTCATTGGTCTTTTCAGCCGGCTCTTTGGTTCCGGCAGGCGGCTCTTTTGTTTCCAGCTCGCTGCTGGATTTGTTCACGGAATCCGTGACCGCTGCCTTGTTTTCCGGCTTGATTGCTTCGTTGGGCGCTGGCTCGGCGCCCCCGGATTTCGCGGGTTGCCCCGAGATTGCAAAGCGCATCCGCATCCAGGCGCCGCGCTGGCCTTCGCGGAAGTCGGAGGCGTCCTTCAGCTCGATCCGGCCGCCATGGTCCTCCAGCACGCGGCCGACGATGGCCAGCCCCAGGCCCGTGCCCTTGGCACGCGTGGTGACGTACGGCTCGAGCAGGCGCGAGCGCGCGACCTTGGGCAGGCCGATACCGTTGTCGATGACGTCGATCAGCACGTCGTCGCCCTCGCGCGACACCACGACGTCGATTCGGCCTTTGCCGAGCTCCTCGGGGGGAACCTGCTCGATCGCCTCGGTGGCGTTCTTGACGATATTGGTGACCGCCTGGGAGATCAGCCGCCGGTCGAACTGGGCGCGGAGCGGATCGTCCTTGAACTCGGCCTCGATATCGATTTCGGGATGGGCGACCTTCATCAGGAACACCGCCTGACGCACGGTGTCGGCGACGTCCTCGCCTTCCATCACCGGTTTGGGCATCCGCGCAAAACGCGAGAACTCGTCGACCATGCGCCTGATGTCGTCGACCTGGCGCACGATGGTGTCGGTGCACTGGTCGAATATCTGCTTGTCCTTGACCTCGGTGATGGACTTGCCGAACTTGCGGCGGATGCGCTCGGCGGAGAGCTGGATCGGCGTCAGCGGGTTCTTGATCTCGTGGGCGATGCGGCGCGCCACGTCGCCCCAGGCCGAGGTCCGCTGTGCCGAGACGAGCTCGGTGATGTCGTCGAGCGTGATGATGTAGCTGTCGTGCGGCTGGTTCTTCTCGGCGCTGACGCGGACCGACAGGTTGCGCTCGGCACCGTCCCGGGTGATGGTGATCTGCCCCTGCACCAGGCGCTGGGTCCCTTCCCGCGCCGTCTTCATCATCTCGTCGAGCTCGGGCAGCACGTCCGAGAGCGGATGGCCCAGCGTCTCCGCTTCGGAGTGCCCGATCAGCTTCTCGGCCGAGCGGTTGAGGATGCCGACGCTGCCGGAAGTATCGACGCCGATGATGCCGGCACTCGCCGAGGACAGCACGGCCTCGATGAAACGGCGGCGGCTGTCGATGAGGTCGCTGGCATTGACCAGTTCGTCGCGCTGGCTGCGCAATTCCTGCGTCATCTTGTTGAAAGTCTCGCCCAGCTGGGCGAGATCGCCTTCCGACTGATGCACGGGCACTTGGACATGGAGGTCGCCGGTCGAGACCGTCTGGGCCGCGTTCATCAGCCGCCGGATCGGTGAGACCAGCGAGTTGGCGAAGTTGAGGCCGATCAGCACCGACGCCATCAGAATGGTCAGCGCGATCACCGCGAACATCAGCGCGAAGGCAACCTGGATGCCGAGCCGCCGGGACTCGATCTGGGCATATTCGGCGACGCTGACTTCGGTCTGCTTGAGCTGATTAACGACGTTCGGATCGAGCGGACGGGCGACATAGAGGAAGGTGTCGTTGAAGGCGCGCAGCCGGATCACCGCGGCGACGAAGCTCGCGTCCGGGAGGACCGCGATCTCGGGTTCGTTCTCGTTGACGTTGCTGAGGAAGTCCGGCGCGGGCGGCGAATAAGCCAGCCGCATGCCTGTGTCAGCGGATTCAAGGATATTGGTGTTCTTGTCGATGATCATCGCGCCCGGCAAATTGCGCGAGGCGGCGCTCGCCGTCAGCATCTCCCGGAACGAGCGGCGATCCTGGTCGTAGAGCGGCCTTGCGTGCGCGATATCGTTGGCCATGCCGAGAATGTCGCCGCGGATCAGCTGCGCGTGGTCCTGCATATAGGCCCGCGCGATCGTCAGCGAGTTCTGGATCACCTCCCTGGTCGGGCCGGAGAACAACCGGTCGAGGCCGCGCTCGATGGTGACGTTGGCAACGACGGAGACCAGCACCGCCGGCAGCACCGCCACGATCGAGAACAGGCTGACGATCTGGACATGGAGGCGCGCCGCCGCCCTGCCCCGCCGCCGCGCCAGGATCAGCTGCCAGAGTTCCCGGATGATGATCCCGACCAGCAGCAGGATCGTGGCGGCATTGATCAGATAGAATGTGCGGACCACCCCGGGCGTCGGCTCGATCGTGCTCAGACCCGTCAAGACCAGGAAGGTCAGGAGGGCCGACAGCAGCGCCAGCGCGACGGCAAAGGGTGCCAGCCAGCGTCGCACCGACCAACGCCGGGGCTCTTCCGCTGGGGCCGTGTCAAAGTGTGCGGCCGAGGTATCTGCGCTGGTCATTCCGGCAATGGTGGTGATGAAAACGGGCCCGCGGATGCGCGGATACTGATGTATTCGTACCACATTGTTGCCGAATTGCGACAATTCCGCGGCGCGTCCGCCATGGCGGACCCGCACAATCCACAGGCACATGCTGCCTGGGCGGAACGGATTCCCACCATCCCGGCTTGATCCGCATGGATAGGATCTTTCTCGCGACGATGGTTTCGGCCGTTCTGCTGCTGATCGTGGCCGCCGACCTCTTGGTCAACGGCCTCGGTCTTCAGCAGCCTCTCCTGAATCTCGCGAGCGTGGTGCCAGCACCCGGCGGACCGGTCAGATAGATGTGATGGCCGCGTTGCGGCTGGAACGATCAATTTGAATGTGCGAGCGGAACATTGCAGTCCCGTCGGGACTTCTGCTCACCGCGTCAGCCACAACGGCCAGCGCGATCCGGACAGGCTCAGCTCTGCCTTGGTAGGGGGAGCTGAGCCACCGGCCGCTTCGAGAGACTAGCCCCCGCTCCGATACACCTGGATGTCGAGATCCCGGATCTTCTTGCGAAGCGTATTGCGGTTGAGGCCGAGCAGGTCGGCCGCACGGATCTGGTTGCCGCGGGTGGCGGCGAGCGCGGCCGTGAGCAGCGGCACCTCGATCTCCTTGAGGATGCGGTGATAGAGGCCGGGCGGCGGCACGCCGTTCGGAAAGCCCTGGAAGTGCGAGGACAGATACGCCTCCACCGCGCCGCCGAGATTGTCGACACCCTGCTGGACCGCGGCGCCCGGACTGACCGAGGGCGGCGCAAGCTCGCCGTCGATGACGGAGGCCGTGATCACGTCCTGCGGATAGAGGGCGGCAAGGCGCCGGGCGAGATTTTCCAGCTCGCGCACGTTGCCGGGCCAGCGGTGCTGCTTCAGCCGCTCCAGCGCCAGCGAGTCGAGCTTCTTCGGCGGCAGCCCGTCCTTCTCGGCCAGCGTGAAGAAGTGCCGCACGAGATCCGGCAGATCCTCGATGCGCTCGCGCAAGGGCGGCAGCCGCAACGGCACGACATTGAGGCGGAAGAACAGATCTTCGCGGAACAGGCCCTGCTGGATCAGGACACGCAGATCCTTGTTGGAGGCCGCGACGATGCGCACGTCGGTCTTGATCGGCGTGCGGCCGCCGACCGTCGTGTATTCGCCCTGCTGCAACACGCGCAGCAGGCGGGTCTGCGCCTCCATCGGCATGTCGCCGATCTCATCCAGGAACAGCGTGCCGCCCTCGGCCTGCTCGAACCGGCCGGAGGCGCGAGTGTTCGCGCCGGTGAAGGCACCGCGCTCGTGCCCGAACAATTCGGACTCGATGAGATCGCGTGGAATCGCCGCCATGTTGACTGCAACGAACGGGCCGTTGCGGCGCTTGCCGTAATCGTGCAGCGCCCGCGCCACCAGTTCCTTGCCGGTGCCGGACTCGCCCGTGATCATCACGGTGAGGTCGGTCTGCATCAGGCGCGCCAGCACGCGGTAGATTTCCTGCATCGCCGGCGAGCGGCCGACCAGCGGGATCGCCTCCATCTCGGCGTCCTCGTCCGGCGACGAGGTCCGCTCCTTCGGCTCGGCGAGCGCGCGGCCGACGATGGCGATCAGCTCCTTGAGGTCGAAGGGCTTCGGCAGATATTCGTAGGCGCCGCGCTCGGAAGCGCGGATCGCGGTCATGAAGGTGTTCTGCGCGCTCATGACGATGACGGGCAGATTCGGCCGCATCTTCTTGATACGCGGCAGCAGGTCGAAGGCGTTCTCGTCCGGCATCACCACGTCGGTGATGACGAGATCGCCCTCGCCCTGGCTGACCCAGCGCCACAGCGTTGCGGCATTGCCGGTCAGCCGCACCTCGTAACCGGCGCGGGACAGTGCCTGATTGAGAACGGTGCGGATGGCGGTATCGTCATCGGCTACGAGAATGCTACCTGCGGGCATCGTTGATCCTCATTTTGCCCCCTGTGACGCAGGCGACGACTTCCCGGCAGAGTCGGCGCGACTGCTTTGATCGGCATGTTTCACCGATGTGGAATACATCGGCATCAGCACGCGGAAGGTGGTCTTGCGCGGCTGAGATTCGCATTCGATGATGCCCCCGTGATCGCCGACGATCTTGGCGACCAGCGCCAGGCCGAGACCCGAGCCGGTCTGCTTGGTGGTCACGAAGGGATCGAACAGATTGGGCAGAAGATCGTCCGGCACGCCTGGTCCGTTGTCCTTCACGCAGAATTCCAGCGGCAGGGATACCCTGGATTTTTGACCGGGGACTGACAGGCGCACGCCGGGGCGGAACGCGGTGGTGAGCTGGATCTCGGCGTCGGGAACGTCGATCAGGGCTTCGGCGGCGTTCTTCACGAGGTTGAGGAACACCTGAATCAGCTGATCCTGGTTCGCCAGCACCGGCGGCAGCGAGGGATCGTAATCCTCTACGAAGCGGATGTTGCGGGCAAAGCCCGACTGCGCCAGCCGCTTCACATGGTCGAGCACCGAATGGATGTTGACGGGGCCGCGCACCACGGGACGCTCGTCGCCGAACACCTCCATGCGGTCGACCAGCGTCACGATGCGGTCGGCCTCGTCGCAGATCAACCGCGTCAGCATGCGGTCCTCGGACGAGGCCTGCTGTTCCAGGAGCTGCGCGGCGCCGCGGATGCCGGACAGCGGATTCTTGATCTCGTGCGCCAGCATCGCGGCGAGCGCGATCACCGAGCGCGCGGCGCTGCGATGGGTGAGCTGGCGGTCCATCTTGTCGGCAATGCTGCGCTCCTGGAGCATCACCACGATATGGCCGGGCCGCTCCGTGAGAGGGGCCACGTGCAGATCGACCTGGCGGTCGCCGCCCATGCGCGGCGTGCCGAGATCGACCTTGTATTCGTTGACCGGCGAATTCGACGAGCGCACCTGGTCGATCAGCGCCAGCAAGGGGCTGCCGAAAGGCACCAGCTCCTTCAACGACTGCCGCTTCAGGAACTGCGTCGAGATCTCGAAGAAGGCTTCGGTCGCGATATTGGCGGCGACGATCTTGCCGTCCGGCCCGATCATGAGCACGGGGTTGGGCAAGGCGTCCAGGATCGCGTCGCTGTCGGACTGAAGCGGCCGACGATGTTCAGCGGCTGAGCTCATGCAGCAGCGCTCCATGCGAAGTCGTCGAAGGCGTCTTGCAGTGACTTGTGAACGAGGCGCGGATCCTCCGAGACCAGGATCTTCTGGCGCCAGGATTTCAGCTTCTCCGCCGGCGCACGGCTCGCCTGCGCCGCGACGTCGAGTGCCCAGCTCAGATGCTTGCGGGCATGCCTCAGTCCGATGCGCAGGCCATAGAGCGCGCAGACGCCGTCATAGAGCGTGCGGACATAATGCAGCTGCGTTTCGAGCGAGGGCATCGCTTCCTCGGCCCCGCCCCGCAGGCGGCGGCCGATCTGACCGGGCAGCCAGGGCTGGCCCTGCGCGCCGCGGCCGATCATCACGGCGTCGGCGCCTGAGGCCTCCAATGCTGCGAGCGCCTTCTCGTAAGACGTAATGTCGCCATTGACGACGAGCGGGATCGAGACGGCCTCGCGCACGGCGCGGATCGCATCCCAATCGGCCTCGCCCTTGTAGAATTGGCTGCGGGTCCGGCCGTGGACAGTGACCAGCTTGACGCCGGCGGCTTCCGCGCACCGCGCCAGCTCCGGCGCGTTGCGAGTGCGCTCGTCCCAGCCGAGCCGCATCTTCAGCGTCACCGGCACCTTCACCGCGGCGATCGTCGCATCGATCAGGCTGACGGCATGGTCGAGGTCGCGCATCAAGGCCGAGCCGGACTGGCCGCCGGTGACGTGGCGGGCCGGACAGCCCATGTTGATGTCGATGATATCGGCGCCTTCGGCTTCGGCGATCCGGGCGCCTTCGGCCATCCAGCGCGTCTCGCAGCCGGCGAGCTGGACCACATGCGGGCCGATGCCGGTGGCTTCGCAGCGCAACCGGGACATCCGGTGGCCATTGGCGAGCTCATCGCTCGCGGTCATTTCGGACACGACGAGACCCGCCCCAAGTTCGGCGGCCAGCCGGCGGACGGGCGAGTCAGTCACACCCGACATTGGTGCCAGGAAGACCGGGGTGGCGATATCAATATCACCTATTTTCAACGGCTTAGAGCCGGATACTGCCGAGCCGGTCACAGGGGTCTCGTTGACTGTGCAGGGCTTCATCGCGCCTGCCATGATCTATCTTGCGCACAATTCTTGTGCAGTCAAGCGTCATGCCTACAGTTTAGACAGTTCTGCAGATCTTTCAAGTGCAGTGCAGCAAAATGCTGTTTCCCACAATCCGGGGAAACCCCCTTTTTTTGCGGGCCTGCCGTGCTAGAGGCATGCCGGCAATCCCCTCCCCGACTCCTTGATGAGCAACTGAGTAATTGAGTCCTATGGCGAAATCACAGCGCACCGCGGTCGTTCTCGTCGCAGCCGGGCGTGGACTGCGTGCGGGCGCCGGCGGGCCCAAGCAATATCGCGAGATTGGCGGTGTGCCGGTGATCTACCGCGCCATGGAGGCGTTCAGCCGGCACCCGGAGGTATTTGCGGTGCAGCCGGTGGTGAACCCCGACGACAGCGCTATGTTCACCGCAGCGGTCACAGGGCTAAGGCACGAGCCGCCGACCAATGGCGGCGCCACCCGGCAGGCCTCAGTGCTCGCCGGCCTCGAAGCACTGGCGAAGCACAAGCCGGACATCGTGCTGATCCACGACGCCGCCCGCCCCTTCGTCTCGGCAGGCGTGATCTCGCGCGCGATCGAAGCGGCGGGCCGCGCCGGCGCTGCGATCCCGGTCGTGCCCGTCACCGATACCATCAAGCTCACCGGCGAGGGCGGCAATGTCGAGGACACGCCGGACCGGGCGCGCCTCAGAATCGCGCAGACGCCGCAATCCTTTCGTTTCGACGTCATCCTCGAGGCGCATCGTCGCGCGGCGAAGGACGGGCGCTCTGATTTCACCGACGATGCTGCGATTGCCGAATGGGCGGGATTGACGGTCGCAACCTTTGAGGGCGATGTTGCCAATATGAAGCTCACCACACCCGAGGATTTCGTGCGCGAGGAAGCACGCCTGGCTGCCCTGCTCGGCGACATCAGGACCGGCACCGGCTACGACGTGCACGCCTTCGGCGAAGGCGACCATGTCATGATCTGCGGCGTGCGCGTGCCGCACACCAAGGGGTTCCTGGCCCATTCCGACGGCGATGTCGGCCTGCATGCGCTGGTCGACGCCATCCTCGGCGCGCTCGCCGACGGCGACATCGGCTCGCACTTCCCGCCGAGCGATGCGAAATGGAAGGGCGCCTCCTCCGACCAGTTCCTGAAATACGCCATCGAGCGCGTCGCCCAGCGCGGCGGCCGCGTCGCCAATCTCGAGGTGACGCTGATCTGCGAGCGGCCGAAGATCGGTCCCTTGCGCGACACCATGCGCGCGCGCATCGCCGAGATCTCCGGCGTCGACATCTCCCGCGTCGCGGTGAAGGCGACGACCAGCGAGCGCCTCGGCTTCACCGGCCGTGAGGAAGGCATCGCGGCCACCGCGAGCGCCACCATCCGCCTCCCCTGGAGCATCTAGGCCATGGGCGGCAGCGACGCACGCGCCCTCTCCCGCTCGCTGCTCGATCTGTGCCGGATGCGCAAGCTGACGATCGCGACCGCGGAATCCTGCACCGGCGGCTTGGTTGCCGGCGCACTGACCGACATCCCCGGCTCGTCTGACGTCATTGACCGCGGCTTCGTCACCTATTCCAACGACGCCAAGCGCGCGATGCTTGGCGTCGAGGCAAGCACGCTGACGAATTTCGGCGCGGTCAGCAAGGAGACCGCAACCGCAATGGCGATCGGCGCGCTGGAGCGTGCCGATGTCGATCTCGCCGTCGCCATCACCGGCATTGCCGGCCCCGGCGGCGCCACGCCCGGCAAGCCGGTCGGTCTCGTGCACTTCGCCGCCGCCGCGCGCGACGGCCGCATCATCCATCGCGAGCAGCGTTTTGGCGCGATCGGCCGCAGCGCCGTACGCGCCCGCTCGGTGGTCGAGGCGCTGCGCATGCTGATGGAGCTCGCCCGCGGCCCGCAAGTCGCGGCCAAGCCGCAGCGCACCGCCGCCAGCCGCCTGCGCCCGCGCGTGACCCGCTCGCCGCGCCGGCATGCGGTGAAGCGCAGGCCGCCGCGTTCGCCGCGAGGCTGAAAGACCTGCACCGCCGAAACGCCTACGCCGCGAGCAGCGCGCTGGCGTGGTCGAGCACGCACTGCCTGACCGCGTCCGCCTGTGACGGCTTGGCCTTCGCGCTGACCGTCAACTCCACGATCGGCGACGCCGGATTGGCGACATCGACCACTCTGGAGATGTTGACCGCAGGCGCAGCCTGATCGTCCATGCGGGAGTCATTGCGCAACTCCGTCAGGATCCGATCGGCCAGCGCCGAAGCGGCGCCGGCCGGAACCGGAAACGCCACCTTGACCTCGCCCGTGCCGGGATAGGCGCTGTGGTTGACGATCGCTGCACCCCACACCTGTCCGTTCGGCAGCAGGATCTGCGTGTTGTCGGCCGCGACGAGTTCGGTCATGAACAGCGACAGCGACCTCACCTTCCCCGCCCTGCCCGCGACCTCGACGTCGTCACCGATGCGAAAGGGCCGGAACAACAGCAGCATCACGCCGGCAGCGAGATTGGAGAGCGTACCCTGCAACGCCAGACCAATGGCGAGAGATGTGGCGCCCAGCACGGCGACGAGGCTCGCGGTCTGGATACCGAAGAGCTGCAGCACGGCGATGCCGACCACCGCGAGCACGCCATAGCGCGCAAGGCTGCCCACGAACAACGTCACCAGCGGATCGACGCGATGCGTGACGCTCAGGACGCGCGTGACGAAACGCTGCATCGTGGTGGACAGGTACCAACCGATGGCGAGCAGCAGGATCGCGTAGATCGCGTTCAGCCCATAGAGAACGAGCGAGGCTTTCAGCGTGTCGAAATTGACGATCATGGCGGCTCCAACCAAGGCAATCGGTTGAGAACTCGCTGTCGCGGAAAATGATCCCTTTCGGGACTAGCCAATCGTCAAGCGCCTGACGGGGCATCATGGGTGCGAGCGACGTGAAACCCGGCTGGAATTCCAGGTTCATCGCGCATCCCGTTATTGCGCCGCTCGCTCGACACGACACATGACGGGGAGCTTTTGCTCGATCGCCTTCGCAAGCACCGTCCCCGTGGTCCGTCCGAGCTCTCTCGCGATGGTCGTAATCGGCTTGGTGCCTGCGAGCTCCCTGAGTCGGTTGAGGTCTTCCTCGCTCCACGATTGCTTCCAGCGCGCCATCTGTCCCGTCCAGCTCCGCAGGCCCCCGCGCGCGCCCGACTCATATTCTAGTTGAATACCTTAGTAAATACACCCCTTACAGGTGTACCGCTCGCGGGTAAGGGCGGTTCCGCCGCTGCTCTACTTTTTGGCACGGACCGCACGGGTCACCTTGGCCCGCACGAAGTCTGACTGCTTGATCGTGCGCCCAAGGCTTGCGCGTGACAGCCCATCCCTACCAGCCCTTGTGCTGCCTGTCGGGCAAGACACCCAGCCGGCAGGTCAATCCGCGCCCGTAAAGATATTCTTCTTTACCGAAGTTCGGATTTGGCGTATCCGTCCGTCACCTCATCCCGGTCAGAGGGGCGTATCGCGATCGTCACGACACGCGGGATGAGCTGCGGTGGGCGCAGGCAGCATCGGCGCGACAGGCTTTCGCAGGGCGGGCGACCGTGAGCGACAGGTCTTCGCGCGCACGACCGGTGCGATCTGCGTACGGCAAAACCGTGTCGTCCTGGCGCCCGGGGTCTGTGCGCCAAGTCTTGCGATCAAGTCTTGCGGTGATGTGGCGGCCCGACCGGGCTCGCGCATCAGTCATCTGCAGGGCGACGGGGGCAATAGTGTATCGCTCCCCGGGGAGAGCTCGGCATAAGCCGTCAAACCACTGCGCAGGGAAGGCCGGATGTTTGGCTTCACCTGTATGCCGCTGTGCAGCTTCTCGTAGCGCAACCTTCGCACAGTGAACCGTGGGTGCCCGGCCGGCACCTGGTCTTCCCTGCGCCCTCTGACTGACGAGGGTGTCGAGATGCAGCAAAGCTCGGGCAGGAACTGCCGCGAGAGCGCAGGGTTGTGTCAGATTTTCAAAAAGCACGTAAGTTTTGTCGAATTCGATCGGGATCGCACATGCGAGGGCCGCGACCAAACGTCATCACGCGTGCCCTACCTTGCGCGGGAGCATATTGACGCAATAATGCTCCGCTACGTTGTGATCTGGAATCAACCGGTCCTGTTCTTTGGAGGGTGACGAGAGTGTTCGCTCGCACCATTGCTCTGGCCATCGCCATTGCCAACTTGGCCGCTTTTGATGGTGCGGCCGCACAAACGGCCAACGAGCCACCGGACACGATGGCGGCGCGGGTCGAAGCCTGCACGCCCTGCCACGGCAACAAGGGCGAAGGCACCAGCGACGTCTATTTCCCGCGCCTGGCGGGCAAGCCGGCCGGCTATCTCTACAACCAGCTCCTCGCCTTCCGCAGTGGCCGGCGCAAATATCCGCCGATGAATTATCTCCTGGAGTTTCTGCCCGATCCGTATCTGCAGGCGATGGCGGAGTATTTTGCCAACGAGCATCCGCCGCTGCCGCAGCCGGCGCCGAGCGAGGTCAGCAAGGACGTTCTCGCACAGGGCGAACAGCTCGCCACCAGCGGTGATGCCAATCGCAACATTCCGGCCTGCGTGAGCTGCCACGGCCCCGGCCTGACCGGCATGCAGCCAGGCATCCCCGGGCTGTTGGGCTTGCGCGCCGCCTATATCAGCGCACAGCTCGGCGCTTGGCGCTACGGCACCCGTACGGCCAAGTCGCCGGACTGCATGCAGCTCGTCGCCGGCCATCTCACCGAGGCCGACGTGACGGCCGTGGCCGCCTGGCTCGCGACGCGGCCTGCGCCCGCCAACCCGGCCCCCGTCCCGAAAGGCACCTATGCCCTGCCCTTCGGCTGCGGCAGCCAGCCCAACTGACGAGGCGGATGATGGTCTCGAAACTGTCGGTCACGCTCTTTGCCATCGTCGCGCTTACGACAATTGCGCACGCGCAAGACAAGAGCAGCGATGTCATCGTGCGCGGCGAATATCTCGCCCGGGCCGGCGATTGCACGGCGTGCCACACCGCCCCCGAGGGACGCCTGTTCGCCGGCGGCCGGCCCATGCCGACGCCGTTCGGCACGCTTTACACCTCCAACATCACGCCGGATCCCGACACGGGGATCGGCAAATGGAGCGCCGACGATTTCTACAAGACCATGCACAGCGGCCGCTTCCCGGACGGCGGGCTGATCTATCCAGCGATGCCGTTCGCGTCCTACACCAAGGTCACGCGCGCCGACAGCGACGCGATCTACGCCTATCTGCGCTCGATTCAGCCTGTGAACCAGAAGAACAAGCCGCACGAGCTGCGTTTCCCCTACGACAATCGCCAGCTCATCCTCGGCTGGCGCACGCTGTTCTTCACCGAGGGCGAGTTCAAGCCCGATCCGAAGAAATCCGCGGAATGGAATCGCGGCGCCTACCTTGTCGAGGGCCTCGGCCATTGCGGCATGTGCCATTCGCCCATCAACGCGCTCGGCGGCACCTCGCAATCGGAAGCCTTCAAGGGCGGCCTGATCCCGATGCAGAACTGGTACGCGCCATCGCTCACGTCAAATCGCGAGGCGGGGCTCGGTGACTGGAGCATCAAGGACATCACCGACCTGCTGCAGACCGGCGTTTCCATGCGCGGCGTCGTCTACGGCCCGATGGCCGAGGTCGTGCACAACAGCCTGCAATATCTCAACGACGAGGACACCAGGGCGATGGCGGTATACCTCAAGAGCATTGCGGAGCCCTCGCCTTCGCCGCCGGCGAGAACGACGCTGCCGACGACCGAGAGCAGCCTGCTGATCAGCCTCGGCAAGACCGTCTACGACAAGCACTGCGCGAGCTGTCACGGCACGCAGGGCGAAGGCAAGCCGCCGCACTGGCCGCCGCTCGCCAACAACCAGTCGATCGAGATGCAATCGGCAGTCAATCCGATCCGCATGGTGCTCAATGGCGGCTATCCGCCGGGCACCAAGGGCAATCCGATGCCCTACGGAATGCCGCCTTTCGCAGGGCTTCTGTCCGACAACGAGATCGCCGCCGTCGTTTCCTACATCCGCACCGCCTGGGGCAATCGCGGCACGCCGGTCTCGGCACGCGAGGCCAACGAGCTGCGCTCCGCACCGCTGAACTGAGAGACGCCAGGGATCCACCATGATCAATTCCGACCCGCCGACCAGTCCAGCCGCCGCCGACCAGGCCGTCGAAGAGGTCGTCGCGCAAGGCCCGTCCGGCGCGATCGTGCTCGCGGGCATCGCCACGGCCTGCGTGGTCGCGATGTGGCTCGCGTTCTATCTGTTCGTCTTCCTGCCACGTGGCTCGCTGCAATGAGCGCAGAGGAATCCCATCACGACGGCGCCGAGGTCGCGGCCCGCGTCGAGCGGCGCTGGGCGACCATTTCCGTGATCATCATCGTCGCCATGGCGCTGCTCGCCGCATTTGCCGGCATCCATCGCGCGACCATGCCGCAGCCGCGCGTCGAGACCACCGATCCATCGCGGCTGCATCTCTCCGGCGAATTCGTCGAAAGCAATCTCGGTAGCGTGCTGGAAACCAACGGCAATGTAACCGTGCGTGCGATCGGCCAGCAATATTCCTTCACGCCGGCCTGCATCCTTGTGCCCGCGGACACGCCCATCACGCTCCGCGCCACCAGCGCCGATGTCGTGCACGGCATCCTGATCCAGGGCACCAACGTCAACACGATGCTCGTGCCGGGCTACATTTCCGAGCAACCCATGCGCTTTGCGAGGACCGGCGACTATCTGATGCCCTGCCAGGAATTTTGCAGTTTCGGCCACGAGGGCATGTGGGGCAAGGTCAAGGTGATCGACAAGACCGAATTCGCCGATCGTGCGAAGGGTGGCGGGAGGCTGAGCTGTGTTGGTCAATAGGAAGCTCATCCTCGCCCATTTCTGGCTGGCCTTTGCCGTGTTCGGCATAGCGCTCACGCTCGGCGCCTGGCAGATGTTCATCCGCAGCCCGATCGGCACCTGGCTCTCCAATCCCGAGCTCTATTACCGCTCGCTGACCGCGCACGGCACAGTGATGGGCTACGTCTTCCCGACCCTGGTCGCGATGGGTTTTGGCTACGCCATAGCTGAGTCCGCGCTGGAGCAGCGTCTGGTCGGCGTGCGCTGGGCCTGGGCCGGATTCTGGCTGATCGTTGCCGGCAGCATCATGGCGATGATCCCGATCGCGCTGGGCCGCGCCTCGGTGCTCTACACCTTCTATCCGCCACTGATCGGCAACGTCTTCTACTATCTCGGCGTCGTGCTGGTCGTGGTCGGCTCGTGGATCTGGGTCGCACTGATGTCCGTCAACCTGCGCGTCTGGCGCAAGGCCCATCCCGGCGCGCCGGTGCCTCTGGCGATGTTCGCCAACGTCGCGGGCTCGTATTTGTGGGCCTGGACTGCGGTCGGTGCCGCGCTCGAGCTGTTGCTGCAGATCATTCCCGTCGCGGCGGGGCTGAAGGCCACGATCGATGCTGGCCTCGCTCGCGTGTTCTTCTCCTGGACGCTGCACGCCATCGTCTATTTCTGGCTGATGCCGACCTACATCGCCTATTACACCATCGTGCCGCGCGCGATCGGCGGCCGCCTCTATTCCGACACCATGGCGCGGATCTCCTTCATCCTGTTCCTGGTGGTGGCGATGCCGATCGGCATGCACCACACCTTTGCCGATCCGCAAGTCGGTGCCGGCTTCAAGTTCATCCATTCGGCCTTCACGGCGCTGGTGACGTTGCCGACATTCCTGACGGTGTTCACGATCTGCGCGTCCGTCGAGATCGCCGCGCGCCTGCGCGGCGGGCGCGGCCTGTTTGGCTGGATCAGGGCCCTGCCCTGGGACAATCCGATGATGCTCGCACTCGCCTTCTCCTTCGTCATGCTCGGTTTCGGCGGCGCCGGTGGCCTCATCAACATGAGCTATCAACTCGATGCGTCCATCCACAACACGCAGTGGATCACCGGCCATTTCCACCTGATCTTCGGCGGCGCCATCGTGATCATGTATTTCGCGATCGCCTATGATCTGTGGCCGCATCTGACCGGCCGCGAGTTGATCGATCTCCGGCTGATCCGCACCCAGCTCTGGCTATGGTTCGTCGGCATGATGGTCACCACGTTCCCGTGGCACTGGGTCGGCATTTTGGGCATGCCGCGCCGCATGGCCTATTTCGACTTCGGCGATCCCGGGATCGCGCCGCAGGCGCTCTCCGTCACCCTTTCGGCGATCGGCGGCTTCATCCTGCTGGCATCGGGCATCCTCTTCCTGGTCATCCTGGCGCGCGGCATGCGCGCACCGCAGGCTGATGCCGGCCCGTATCGCTTCGCGCTGGCCGTGCACCAGCCGGCGACCGTGCCGGTCGCGCTCAACACCCACGCGCTGTGGGTGGGGCTGATGATCGCGCTCACCCTCACCAATTACGGCTACCCGATCCTAACGCTGGCGCTGAACGAGGGTACCTCGGTGCCGGCCGTCTATGTGGGAGCGCAGTGATGATCGCGCGCGACCTCTTCACCTTCCGCAACAGGCATTTCACGGCAGCCGTCGGCGTCACCGCCGCGATCCTGATCGTGACTGCGATCGGCGGCTTCATCGTGCTGCCTTTCGCCCAGCCCTGGGTCCAGTTCGCCAATGTCTGGGATGCGATCTGCAGCGCCGCCGGACTGCCGCAGCGGGCGGCGACCGTGGCGGCGCCGGAGCAGACCGGGCGCCTGTCCGAGGTCGTGCTTACCTCCTCCACGCTGGCGCGCCCGAACCAGGAGGCCATCGGCCGCGGCGCCACGCTGGCGCAACGCTGCGCCATCTGCCACGGCCCGACCGGCATCAGCCGCGCGGACTCGCCGAACCTCGCGGGTCAGTATGCGGCGGTGATCTACAAGGAGCTGCACGATTTCCGCTCCGGCGCGCGCACCAATGCCGTGATGTCGCCATTTGCGGTCAACCTGACCGACCAGGAGATCGCCGATCTCTCGATGTACTACGCCTATCTGCCGCGGCTGCCGGCCTACCACCCGACGCCGCAGCTGCCGAAACCCAACATCGTCATCTATGGCGCGCCGATGCGCGGAATCGCGCCCTGCGGCTCCTGCCATGGCAGCCTCGACAACAAGATCGGCAGCCCGTGGCTGGAGGGGCAGTCCGAGGCCTACATGAAGGCGCAGCTCCAGTCCTTCGCCTCCGGTGAACGGCGCAATGACATCAGCCAGCAGATGCGCAACATCGCGCGCGCGATGACGCCGCAGGAGATCGATCAGGCCGCGGCATACTACGCCTCGCAGCCGCCGGACGTGGTGAAGGCGGTGGACTGAGGAAGGTCTCGTACCCGGACGCAGCGCAGCGCTCCTTCAGCGGTGCGCTGCAGAGCCGGGGCCCATCTATCGAGTGAGGAGTCTGTCGCTATGGGTCCCGGCTCTGCGCAGCAACGCTGGTCCAAGGGCGTTGCAGCGCGTCCGGGACACGAGAGCTACCTACGTCGACGCCAGCTTCGGCCGGCCGTAGATCGCGTCCGCCCGCTTCTCGAACGCGGTCGAAAACCGCGCGAACGCGGCGTCGAACATCGAGCCCATCAGCATCGCCAGCATGCGGCTCCTGAACTCGTAGGCGAGAAAGAATCCGACGTCGCAAACGCCCTCACTCCCCTCTTGGCCCTTGGGCTCGAAGGTCCAGCGGTTTTCGAGGTTGCTGAAGGGACCTTGCAGATATTCGACCAGGATCTTCAGATTGGCGCGATCGAGCGTCACGCGGCTGGTGAAGGATTCCTTGACCAGCTTGAACGACACCGTCATGTCGGCGACCAGCACCTCGGTGCCGTCCGGCTTGGCCATGCGCTGGCGCACCTTCAGCGCGCTGCACAGCGGCACGAATTCCGGATAGCGCTCGACGTCGGCGACCAGATCGAACATCTCGGATGCGCTGTGATTGACACGGCGCTTGCTGGAAAAACGGGGCATATCGGTTCAGTGGGCGTTAGCTGCCCGCGCGGCCTTCAGTCTCGCAAAGTCCTCGCCGGCATGATGCGACGAGCGGGTCAGCGGGCTCGCCGATATCATCAGGAAGCCCTTGGTGTAGGCGACCTTCTCGTAAGACGAAAACTCGTCCGGCGGCACGTAGCGCATCACGGCGTGGTGCTTGCGGGTCGGCTGGAGGTACTGGCCGATGGTCAGGAAGTCGACCTCTGCCGAACGCAGATCGTCCATCACCTGGAGCACCTCGTGGCGCTCCTCGCCGAGGCCAACCATGATGCCGGACTTGGTGAAGATGGTTGGATCGAGCTCCTTGACCCGCTGCAACAGCCGGATCGAATGGAAATAGCGCGCGCCGGGCCGCACCGTGAGATAGCGCGACGGCACCGTCTCGAGATTGTGGTTGAACACGTCGGGCTTCGCCGCGACCACGACCTCGAGGGCCCCCTCCTTGCGCAGGAAGTCCGGCGTCAGAATCTCGATCGTGGTCGAGGGGCACGCGGCCCGGATCGCGCGGATGGTCTGGGCGAAATGCTCGGCGCCGCCGTCGGTGAGGTCGTCGCGATCGACCGAGGTGATGACGACGTGGGCGAGGCCCAGCTTGGCCACGGCCTCGGCGACGTTCTGCGGCTCGGCACCATCCAGCGCATTCGGCAGGCCGGTCTTGACGTTGCAGAAGGCGCAGGCCCGGGTGCAGGTGTCACCCATGATCATGAAGGTCGCGTGCTTCTTGTCCCAGCACTCTCCGATGTTCGGGCAGCCCGCCTCCTCGCACACCGTGTGCAGGCCGTTCGACCGCACGATGTTGCGGGTGTCGGCATAGCCGCGGGTATTCGGCGCGCGCACGCGGATCCAGTCCGGCTTGGGCGGCGAAGCGGAATCGGGCCGGTTCACCTTTTCGGGGTGGCGCGGGCGCAGCGGGTTCGAGATGGTATCGACAATAACGACCATGGGGTGTCCGGTCTGTTCAGGTCCTACCTAATCGGTCTGGCTGCCTGCCGCAACCCGGCTCGCGCCGCTTCAGGGAACATGGCAGATATGGGCAATATCCTGCTCTGTTCTCAGTCGATTCTCACCTCGAATGGCTCCAATCTCGAAGGCATCCACACCGCGGCTCGGCAAGCAGCTGAAGCGGACCTTTTTCGGCCGCAGCGTCCACGAGGTCGCCCCCGACCTGATCGGCGCGACCATGCTGGTCAACGGTGTCGGCGGGATCATCGTCGAGGTCGAGGCCTATCATCATACCGATCCGGCGGCGCACTCCTTTCGCGGGCCGACGCCACGGAATCAGGTGATGTTCGGCCCGCCCGGCTTCGCCTATGTCTACCGCTCCTACGGCATCCACTGGTGCGTGAACTTCGTCTGCGAGGCGGAAGGCTCGGCCAGCGCCGTGCTGATCCGTGCACTGGAGCCGACGCACGGCTTGGCTGCGATGCGCCGGCGCCGGCATCTCCAGGATGCGCATGCGCTGTGCTCCGGCCCGGGCAAGCTGACCGAAGCGCTCGGCATCACCCTCGCGCACAACGCGCTGCCGCTGGACCGTCCGCCAATCGCGCTGCATGCTCGCACCGAGGATGTCGAGGTCGCGACCGGCATCCGCATCGGCATCACCAAGGCGGTCGAACTGCCCTGGCGCTACGGCGTCAAGGGATCGAAGTTTCTGAGCAAGCCGTTTCCGAGATGATCGTCATTCCGGGGATGCGAAGCATCGCGCAATTGCGCACCTGAGAATCTCGAGATTCCGGGTCTGGTCCTGCGGACCATCCCGGAATGACTGAAACCTCACGACGCCTGCTTCAGCCGCTCCAGCGCCTCGAGCAGCTTGGCCTTGCGGGCCAGCGCGGCCTCGCGCTTTTCGCGCTCCTCCTCGACGACCTCCTCGGCGGCGTTGGCGACGAACTTCTCGTTCGCCAGCTTGGACTCGGCGCGCTTGATGTCGGCGTCGGCCTTGCCGATCTCCTTGTCCAGACGCGCGCGCTCGGCAGCAACGTCGATCACACCCTTCAGCGGCAGCGCAGCCACTTCGCCACGCACCAGCAGCTGGACCGCCCCATCAGGCGCGCGCTCGGCGAAGGAGATGTCGGACAGCCGGGCCATACGCTTGATGACATCGGTCCAGCGCGGCGCGCGCTCCCGGGTCTCGGCCGAGGCGCCGGCGAGCACCAGCGCCGTCAGTGTCGCCGGCGGGATGTTCATCTCGGCGCGCACGGAGCGGATTTGGGTGACGAGGTCGATCACCCAGCCAATCTCGGCCTCGGCCGCGGGATCGGTGAAGTCGGCATGATCGAAGATCGGAAGCACCCAGGCCGGGGAAACGAGCGCATCGGTCGGCCCCGTCGTCGCCGCGAGCATCGCAAGCTGCTCCGGCGTCGGCTCGACCTGCTTCAGCGGCCACGGCGCCAAAGCGAGCAGGCCCTCACGCTTGGCCGTCACCTCCCACAGCTCCTCAGTGATGAAGGGCATAAAGGGGTGCAGCAGCTTCAGGATCTCATCGCGCGCCCAGGCGACCATAGCGCGGGTCTCGTCCTTGGCGGGATTGTCCGGACCGAGCAGCACGGGCTTGGCAAGTTCGACATACCAGTCGCAATAGACGTTCCAGACGAAGCGATAGATACTGCCCGCAGCGTCGTTGAACCGATAGGCTTCGATCGCCTCAGTCACCTCACGCGTGGTGTGCGCCGTCTCATGCGCGATCCAGCGGTTCAGTGTCTCCTTCGCCTTTGCCGGCTCGAAGCCTTCAGGCACGGCACAATGGTTCATCTCGGCGAAGCGACAGGCGTTCCAGAGCTTGGTCGCGAAATTGCGATAGCCCTCGACGCGGCTGGTGGCGAGCTTGATGTCGCGCCCCTGCGCCGCCATCGCCGCCAGCGTGAAACGCAGCGCGTCGGCGCCGTATTCGTCGATCAGGTTCAGGGGATCGATGACGTTGCCCTTCGACTTCGACATCTTGGCGCCCTTCTCGTCGCGGACGAGGGCGTGGATGTAGACGGTCGAGAACGGCACTTCCTTCATGAAGTGCAGGCCCATCATCATCATGCGGGCGACCCAGAAGAAGATGATGTCGAAGCCGGTCACCAGCGCATTGGTCGGATAGTAGCGCTGCAGCTCGGGTGTATCGTCGGGCCAGCCGAGCGTCGAGAACGGCCACAGTGCCGACGAGAGCCAGGTGTCGAGCACGTCCTCGTCGCGGGTGATGAAGCCTTCGCGCTTGTTGCGGTCGAGCGCCATCTCGCGCCCCTGCTCGGGCGTGATGACCTCCTGCTCGACATAGTAGCCGAGGGCGTGGCTGACGGCCTCCTCCTCGGTCTCGGCCACGAACACCTTGCCGTCAGGTCCGTACCAGGCCGGGATCTGGTGGCCCCACCAGAGCTGGCGCGAGATGCACCAGGGCTGGATGTTCTCCATCCATTCGAAATAGGTCTTTTCCCAGTTCTTCGGCACGAACGTCGTTTCGCCCGAACGCACCGCGGCGATCGCAGGCTTCGCCAGCGTCTTGGCGTCGACATACCACTGATCTGTCAGGTACGGCTCGATCACGCTGTTCGAGCGGTCACCATGCGGCACCATGTGGGTGTGCGGTTCGATCCGTTCGACGAAGCCGAACGATTCCAGCCGCTCCACGATACGCTTGCGCGCAGCGAAGCGGTCGACCTTGTGGAACTCCTCGGCAAATTGCGAAGCGCCTTCGGGCAGGTCGCGCAGATAATCCTCGTTGCCGAGAAGATCGAGGCAACCTTCCCTGTCGAGGACGCTGATCCGGCGCAGGCCGTGGCGATTGCCGACTTCGAAATCGTTGAAGTCGTGCGCCGGCGTCACCTTCACCGCGCCCGATCCCTTTTCAGGGTCGGAATATTCGTCGGCGACGATTTTGATCTTGCGGCCGACCAGCGGCAGGATGACGTTCTTGCCAATCAGCTTCTGATAGCGCTCATCCTCGGGATGCACGGCAACGCCGGTATCGCCGAGCATGGTCTCGGGACGCGTGGTGGCGACGACGATGAAGCTCGAGGGATCCTCGGGGCTGAAAGTCTTGCCCTCGATCGGGTAGCGCAGATACCAGAGGTGGCCCTTCACTTCCGTCTGCTGCACTTCGAGATCGGAGATCGCGGTGAGCAGCTTGGTGTCCCAGTTCACCAGCCGCTTGTCCTTGTAGATCAGTCCCTCGCGGTGCAGTTCGACGAACACCTTGACGACGGCTTTCGACAGCCCCTCGTCCATGGTGAAGCGCTCGCGCGACCAGTCGCAGGACGCGCCGAGCCGCTTGAGCTGGTTGATGATGGTGTCGCCGCTCTCGGCCTTCCACTGCCAGACCCGCTCGAGAAACTTCGCGCGGCCCATCTCGCGGCGGCCGGGCTGCTGCCGTTCCATCAGCTGCCGCTCGACCACCATCTGGGTGGCGATGCCGGCATGGTCGGTGCCGGGCTGCCACAGCACGTCGCGGCCGCGCATGCGCTCGAACCGGCACAGGATGTCCTGTAGCGTATTGTTGAGGGCGTGGCCCATGTGCAGCGAGCCCGTCACGTTCGGCGGCGGGATCACGATGGTGAAGGGCACGGCATCACGCCGGTCGGGGCGACCGGCCTTGAAGGCAAGGCCATCCTCCCACACGACGGACATGCGGGCTTCGATATCGGCGGGCTGGTAATTTTTCTCGATCATGGGGCTGCTAGAAAGCCGCGCGAGTGGGCCAAGTCAACGAAAACGTCAGCGCACGGGCTTTCCGGCCCGGTCGACGAGCCCAATATGGCGTACGAGCGGGGCTATATCGGGGCCGTACGGCCCTTCTTAACGGCCGCCGCGCGAGACCCGCTCGATTTCGGCCTTCACGATGCGTTCAACGAGGCCCGGCAGGTTGTCGTCGAGCCAGGACTTCAGCATCGGCCGCAGCATCTCCTTGACGAGGTCCTCCAGCGTCCGTGCGTTGCTGCTCAGCACCGTATGGGCCAGGGAGTTGAAGGCGGATTCGACTGCGGAGACCGTCGATTGCGCGAGGATCGGCTGCTGCGGCGGAGCGTCGAAGTCCACCGGCGCGTAGGACGGCGGCGGCGTCGGCCGCGGCGGGGGCGATTCGGCGAACTCGAGATCGTCGCGCGGCTCGACCTTGCGGAAGCTGGGCGGCGGCGGAGGCGGTGTCGGATCCACCGCCATCTCGTCCGTCAATTCGAGCACGTCGGGTTCTGGTTCCGGCTCCGGCTCGGGAGGACGGACCTCGGGCGCAGGTGTGGCCGCGTCGAGCCCCGCCAGCAGTGCGTCGATATCATCCTGGTTGTTGGTGGCGTCCGCCGCGGGCGCGGGTGGCGGCGGCGGAGCCGGC
Source organism: Bradyrhizobium sp. R2.2-H (assembly GCF_004346455.1). NCBI lineage: Bacteria > Pseudomonadati > Pseudomonadota > Alphaproteobacteria > Hyphomicrobiales > Nitrobacteraceae > Bradyrhizobium > Bradyrhizobium sp. R2.2-H. The sequence continues at coordinate 386,898 of NZ_SMBR01000003.1, read as the reverse complement.
TTCGCAACTGGCGGCGCCGGCTTCTCGGCCGCAGGTTTTGCGGGCGCAACCTTGGATGGCGGAATGTCGGTCATGGCCTGCGGCTTCGACGGCGTCGCGGGGGCTGCGGCCTTCTCGGGCTTGGCGGCCTCAGCCGGCGGGGGCTTTGCCTCGTCGTCGGCAATGATGCGCCGGATCGAGGCCAGAATCTCCTCCATCGAGGGTTCTGTGACCTTTGCAGGCTGCGTCATCTCCGACTCCACATCATCAACGCCCTCGCATGCGTTGTTTTACACCAAGCACGGCAGGATTGGCCGGTTCCGCAACGGGAGGCCCGTCATTTTCGTCGCGGCAGCCCGACTTGTCCCCAGATCACGGCTCAACGTGCAGCGGTGCGCCCCTGCCCCGGCACTCAAGCATTACGCACACGACATCAACGCGGGGCCGAATCGACCCGCATCATTCTGGCAAGGCTATGTCAGGGATTTTGACGATTGCAAGCAAAGCACCGGTCGACCTCGGCTGTCGGCGAGGTCGCCCGAATCACCAAGGCATGATCCGGAGAGGTGTTCCGAAAAGATCATGCTTGAACAAAAACCTAAGGCGCAATGACGATTCATCCTGATCGTATCGCGCTTTAGGCGGATCAGCGCCCGTCGGGCGTACGCACGCCGGCCCAGCTGTCGCGTACCTGATGATAGTGAACGCTGGGGTCGTAGGTTGTGGTCCGCAGACCAAGCACCTGCGGCGACAGACGGCCGACGGTACTGAGGACCCTGTAGGAATTCACAACGCGATCATGCTGCGCGTTCACCAGATTGATGCGGGCGTTGACCAGCGCCTGTTGCGCATTGAGAACGTCGAGCGTGGTGCGCTGCCCGGCCTTTGCCTCCTCGCGCACACCGTTCAGCGCGATCTCGGATGCTGTCACCTGGGCTTGTGCGGACGTCACCTGCGCTTTGGATGCCTGGAGCAGGCCCCAGGCAGATGCGGTGTCAGCGCGAGCCTGGTCACGAGTCTGATCAAGCGTGAGACGCTGCTGGGCCAGCGACTCCTTGGACTGCCGGATCAGGGAATATTCACCGCCGCCCTGATAAATCGGCACCGAGACCTGCGCGATCGCCGATGCGGTGAACGAGCGCATCGCAATCAAGGTCTGTTCGTTGGCCTGCTGGGCGGTCGCTTGCAATGTGACCGTCGGCAGCAACGCGCCTTCATTGATCTTCACGCTCATATAAGCGACATCGATGCCGAACATCGCTGCTGTGACTGTCGGGTTCTCGATAAGCGCAAGCTCGATCGCTTTTGCCAGCGACGGCGGCAGCAAACGATCCACCGGCGAGCCGGGCGCAAGGTTGACAGGGTCGTTGCCGATCACACGGCGATAGGTCGCGCGCGTCGCCGTCAGCGTGGCCTCGGACTGCTGCTCCAGCGTTCGTCCTGCAGCCAGCTGCGCTTCCGATTGCGCCACGTCAGTGCGGGTGACTTCGCCGACGTTGAAGCGGTCGCGGGTCTGCTTCAACGTCTGCTCGAGGACGCGCACGTTGCTCTTGTTGACCTCGACCGTCGCCGAATCGCGCAGATAGTCCATGTAGGTCTGCGCCGCCAAGAACAGGACGCTCTGCTCGAGATTGCGCAGCCCCTCGCGCGCGCCTGAGACCTGATGCTCTGCGCCGCGAACCCGGTTGGCCGTGATGTTACCATTATAGAGCGTCTGCGTAGCGGTCAGCGCAGCGCTGCGAGGTAGCCTGTTTCCATTGAATGAGTTGGTGCCCGGGGCACTCTGCAGGTCCTGATATTGATAACCGCCGCTCGCCGTCAGCGAGACCCGCGGGCGATAGCCGGACAAGGCCTGCGGCACGTTTTCGTCAGTCGAGCGCACTTGGGCACGCTGCGCGTTGAGTTGCGGATTGTCCTGATAGGCACGCACCAGCGCGCCTTCCATCGTCTCCGCCAAGGCAGGCGTCGGCCCGGCAAGCGCCAGCAGCAGGACCGAAACCGCAGCTCCGGTGAAGAGCTTCACCCCATGCATCCCTTAAATTCCGTTCATCTAACGCCCACCCCGTGCCCACGGGCTGGGTTTACCGTCTACGAGGAGTCATCGCCCCGCTGCAACATAGGACGGGGGCAAGCGCGACGGAACTACCTGAAGGTGGTTCTCGGCGGAAACTCTTCACGTGCAGCATCCCTGCCACACTTCTGATTCGGAACGGGATTTTGGCGGGCTTTGGCCCGTCAGAACACGAAGGCGGCGGCCCGTTCCAGCCCGGGAAGGACTGGGGCTGCGGCATCGAACAGGGCCCGATGGCCGAATTCACCGTGGGTACGGGTCACGATCGTGGCGCGCGGCGGGCTGGATTCGGCCGACACCCCTACCAGACGCCCCCCCTCCTTCAGCTGCCCGAGCAGGGCTTCCGGCATCACCTCGGCCGCTCCGTTGAGGACGATGACGTCATAGGGAGCGGCAGAAGGTTCCCCTTCGGGGCACGCCGCCGCCCGGCAGGTGGCATTGGCAAGCCCCAGGGCGGTGAACGCATCCTTGGCTTTCGTGGCCAAGGCCGAATCGCACTCGGTCGCGACGACGTGCCGCGCAAGCTTGGCGGTCAGCGCCGCGAGGTAGCCCGTGGCGCAGCCGACGACCAGAACGCTGTCGCCCTCGCCGATTTCGGCGGCCTGAAGCAGCTTGCCGGTGAGCGCCGGCTTGATCAGGAACCGCTTGGCGCCGCCTTCGCTCACGTCGAGGTCGAGATCGAGATAGGCCAGCGCCTGCCGGGCGGCCGGCACGAAGGCCTCGCGCGGAACCGTGAGCATGGCATCGAGAACACGACGATCGGTGACGTCACTGGTGCGCACCTGGCCATCGACCATTTTCTGGCGCGCGGTCGAGAAACCGGACATTTGCGGACCCTGCAATGCGGACGATGCCGCGGAAGAAATTCGCGGCATCTTTGGAGCATGCTCGGTCAAAACGCAACATGGCCGTTGGCCCCGAGAGACCAAGGCTTCCGCAACTGCTCAATCGGAGGGTCGACCAGTCCTACTCGATCGCCACCGCGAGGCGGCCGATCAGAGCTGCGACCTCGTCCAGCCGCGCCGAATCCGGCGTCTCGACCGCACGCGCCAGACGGGCGATGCATTCATCGTCGCTGAGTTCGGGGACATCGGCCGGCAGAATCGAGGGGGCCATGAGAGAACGGTCGGCCTGGATGTCTGGCATGGAATGAGCTCCGTAAATGTCCGGCGGATCGATGCTCGATTCGAATTGAGTCGATTTGGCGCCGTCCGCATGGCGCCACCGCGCCCGCGCGCACATCTGTTCAAAGCGTGATTCCACGCTGGATTGCGGAGGCCATGCTCCAAAGTCAGGCGAAGAAGATCGCACACCGCATGAGGATGCGGGCATAAATCTCTGAATTGTCGGCAGAATTTGGCTCCCCGGGCTGGATTCGAACCAGCGACCATCCGATTAACAGGTCAAATTCAACCGTAAGGAGAACAAGGACTTAGCGGGACACCAATAGGCGACTAGTCGACTTTCCAGGACCTCAGCTGAGGTCAGCACCGAGGTGACGATTTTGACTTCACGTCGCTTCGAGCGCTCGATCACCTCGCGGACCCCGTCCATCTCGCCGGAAGGACGCTCCTCGTCTTTGATCCACGCTAGGAAGAGGCACGAGTCCCAATAATATATTGGCTCAGTACCAGCCATCGCGAAGCTCCCGAATAAATGCCTCGCTGCTCAGTTCGCCCGTCGCATCGGGAGCCATTCCTCGAACATCATCCCAATCCGGCAAATCGGCTTCTAGTGGGAAGGCATCGATCGCCGCCACAGCAACTTGATGAGGAAAATCAGCACCAGCTCGATATCGAAGAGTACCGAAGACTTCCACGCGCTTACCGACTGCAGAAACGGCTTCGTCGTACAAACGGGAAGGAAAGTGGCAAGTTAGTTTACGCGGCCCAACATCAGGATAGACGTAAAAGACGTTTGCGCCATGATGTAAATTTATCTGCTCAAGTTTCCCTTCGATCGCGCCCTCACACTCCTCGTCCACTGCAAGCGCATCATCAACCTTGCGGGCGATTTTCTCAGTGATGTCGAACCGATGATCATTGAAGAGCAAGGTGACGTTTGCCACCGACTTGCCGATAGGTCGCGCCAGACCGCGAAAATCCTCTAATAGATCGGCATCAATACCCAATATCTCGTCATCATCTTCAAGCGCAGTAACCACTCGCGCGAGGCTCTCGATGATGGCGTGCCCCACGTAGCGTTGTTTCGGTAGGGCTTGCGGCTCAAGAACGATCCGGGCCGGACTGTTGTATGATAGCTCGGCAATATTGTAATACGTCGCGAGCTTTCCCTCGTTCGCATCACGATCCAGCTTCGCAATTGTCGCGCTAAGATGCTGGAGCTGAGACATGAACGCTCCTAGCCGCACCCGCCCTTCATCCTCGGGCAGGCCCTCGATAATCAGAGTGATCCGGTCATCATCGGCCATCTACGGCACCACGGATGAAAAGCGATGAGAGAACTTTAGCCTACGAACTGAACGGGTACACGTGGCTTTTTCTGGTGACATCTCGCCCGGGACCGCGCGGCTCATTTTTTGAGACCTAGCTCAACAAGCCTTCTGATTGCTTCGGAAAGCTTCGGACTATCCGGCTGACGCGCTGCCCACTGACTGATGGCATTTCTCATTTCGGCAGAGGCGCGAAAGCCGACCAAGGGGCTCTGGCCGGTTGCAGGCCGCCCTCTACCCTTTTTTTGTTTAACAACTATTGCTTTCTTCATGTTTTTCGTTTAACAATTATTGCATGGATATTCCGGAGGGAGCACGTGTCATTCTCGTCGACGAGAGGCTGCCGATCTTCGGCATCTGCCTCGACCCTTCTGGTAGGCTCTACTATGCAATCGTCTCGGAAGTGACCGGCAGGCCGATCAAGATCATCGGCAACATAAGTAGGTTTCATCTCAACACGGCACGCCGAACTGCCGCAAAATTCGCAGATGCTCCGGTGCCGGGTAAGGACCGGCCGCCGGTGTTTCGGGAGACCTTTGCGAAGCCGGTGCTTCCGGATGGTCGAAAGCGCCGTGCCAACCGCCCCAAGACCGATGCAGACATGTCCGATGAACCCGAAAAGTCGCCGTCCTCCGCGATCATAGCACCGCGGGTGCTTTTGACCTTCTCCGATTTGAAATCAAAGCACAACATTCCGTACACGCGCCGCCATATCGACAGGCTGGAGGCGGATGGCAAGTTCCCGAAGAGAGTCCCGGTTGGCGAGCAACGAGTAGCTTGGGTTGCGAGTGAGATCGAGGCGTTCGTCGAAGCCCTAATCGCAAAGAGGTCCGAGAGCCTTGGAACCATTGGTAGCAACCCGGGCGTAAGCCGACCTCGGAACAGGCGCGGATCAAATCACTGAACGCGGGACGTGACGCCGCTTCCCATGTGCTTCCCAACGGCCACTCCGCCAGCGGCAATTACCGGCCGACGGGGGCTCTGCCTTCCCGCAAGGCTCGCAAACACGAGATGGGAAGTGCGAACTCCATGATTCTGAAGCGAAATGCGTCGATTTGCTTCCCATATGCTTCCCACAAGGCGATTTTGGGAAGCGTTGCGAAATCGCAACAGTTGCAAGTATTTGATTTTATTTCTGAATTTGGCTCCCCGGGCTGGATTCGAACCAGCGACCATCCGATTAACAGTCGGATGCTCTACCGCTGAGCTACCGAGGAAAAGGCGAACCGTTCGTCCGCGCGCGGCTGCGTATAACAAAGCCGCTTGCGCTTGCAAAGGACGAATTCGTCATCATCCAAACGTACTTGAGGAAGGGCCTGAACGACCCCTCCTTCGAGGATGGGTTCTGGATGCTTGCGCTACGCTCGCAACGTTCGCCCGAGCTTTGCTGCATCTTGATCACGGCCGCCGGCACACCAGATCGACCTCGATCAGCGCGTCGTAGGCAAGCCCGGTCACGCCGACGCAGGTGCGGGCCGGCAGGCGATCCGGCGCGAAGAACGTGCGGTAGGTCTCGTTCATCGCGGCGTAGTCCTCCTTGAAACGGGTCAGATAGATGCGCGTCATCACGACGTGCTCGAGGCCGAGATCGAGGCCGGCGAGCACCACTTTCAGGTTCTCCATCACGGCGCGGGTCTGCGCGACGATGCCCTCGGGCAGCACGCCCGGCGCCTGCGGCGTGTCCGGCATCTGGCCCGTGACGAAGACGAATCCATCGGTCTCGACCGCATGGCTGAAAGGCGCGACCGGCTTCGGTCCGCCGCTAATCATGTGGAATTTCACTTGAGCGGTCCTTGTTAAGATGCGTCCTGAAACAGGCGCTTGCTGAGGATGGCGTGCACGCCCCAATTGCCGTCGACCACCTGCGTCACGCCGAAATCGACGGCGGCCGACATCAGCGCGATCGCCTCGTCCTCGCTGAGGCCTTTGACGTTCATCAGGAAGCGCCGCATCTTGCGGAACGCGTCCTTCATGGCGAGGTCGAGCGAGGACTTGGCGTAGACCTCGCTCTGCCCTTGGGCGCCGAACTCCGCGAGATAGTTCGGGTGGCTGAAGCCTGTCAGCACCCAATCGGTCTCGGTCTCGATCAGGGGGTAAGAGAGATCGGTGAAGGGCTGGCCGGCGAGATCGGCCTTCTTGTGCAGGATCACCTCGAAGGTGCCGGTCATCGAGCACTCGATCGCGGTACCGCTGAGTTCGCCGTCGCCCTGCGCGGCATGGGGATCGCCGACCGATAGCAGCGCACCGGGAACCGAGACCGGAAGATACACGGCTGCTCCCTTCCCCAGCCGCCAATTGTCGAGATTGCCGCCGAAGTAGGATGGCGGCACGGAATCGACGAAATCGACCTCGCGCGGCGCCACAGCGATCACGCCGAAATGCGGACGCAGGGGGATCTTGATGCCGTCGAGTACGCCATGGCGGCGCTTGTTCGTGGCGGGTGCAACGGGAACGCCGGGGTAATCGTAGGTGGTGTGCACGACGCCAAACGGATCGGTCTGCGGCTCCCAGCGGTAGGAATAGAGCGCACAGGCGTGCGGCAGCTCGGCGTCGTCGAAAATCTCGTAGATGGTAACCGCTTCGCGCGGCTTGGGACCGCCGAGAAACTCGTTGTAGTGATAGCCCCACCACGCCGCGACCGAGGAGCCGAACACGCGGCCCGCATGGTTCGGATTGCGGCTCGTCCGTGGCACGATGTCGAGGATGCGCACCTCCAGCACATCACCTGGCTGGGCGTCCTTCACAGCGACGGGTCCGGTGCAGATGTGCACACCAAAGCCCTCGCCGGCACCGCGGCCGAACACGCTGGCATCCATGGGCCCTGCGCCGCGGCGGTCGACGTTCTTCCTGTCCCGTGTCCAACCGAACACGCTTTCGGCGGCGGCATCGCCTGATATCATCAACTCGGGATCGTCGGAGGCGTGCTGCGTCAGCGTCTCGATGGTGATGGTGTCGCCCGAGGTGATCTCGATCTGCGGCGGCAGCGAACGGCTGAAATAACCCCAATGGACGCGGCTGGCCTCGACCGGGAGATGGTGATGACGGCGTTCGGCGGTCGTGCGCGCCTCGGCGCCGGCGCAGGCGACGCTGCTGCGCGTCTCCACGCTCTGATGGACGCGAAGCTGCGCCAGTGCCTCCTGCGGCCAGCCGCGCTGGCCGGCGACGCCGTGCTGTGCCGTCGCGCGCTCCGCCTCCTGCTGGCGAAACTCGCGCGGCGGCAGGCCGAAGCGATGCCGGAAGGCGCGGCTGAAATGCGCGGAGTCGCCAAAACCGTAGGCGTAGGCGATCTCCGAGATCGAGCGATGCGTCTCGGTGGGGTTGGATAGGTCGGCCCAGGCGCGCTGGAGGCGGCGCTCGCGAACGTAGTGGGTGAAATTGTCCCCGACCGTCTCGAACAGCTTTTGCAGGTAACGTTCGGAAATCCCCTCGGCCTGCGCGACGCGCGCCGGCACTAGATCGGGATCGTCGAGGCGACGCTCGATGGTCTGGCAGATCCGGTGCAGCAGCGCGGCCTGCGTCGCGCTCGATCCAGCATCGGAGGCCGAGGACGCCAGCTGATGCACCAGCGTCAGCAGCAGATCGACGAAGGACTGCGCGACCGAATTCCATTCGGGATCGCTCAGGGTGTCGAGCGTCCGTGCAGTGGCATCGAGCAGACGGGAGAAGACGTCGGCAAAGCCGCTGGGCGGAACGACGCGGGGCCCGCCGAGCCGCGGCTTGCCCGACAGGCGACCGTGCAGCGCCTCCGATGTCACCGACAGCATGATGGCGCGCATGTCGCGCTGGAACACGATGCTCCAGTCGCCGCTGCGCGGCAGCAGCACGAGATGACCGACGGGAACGATACGATGACTGCCGGCGCTCTTCAGCACCATGCCGTCCTCGACCGGCATCAGCGCGATGGGAAGGTCTTCGCTTGCTCGTGAGAGCGGAACGACGCTCTGCGCACCCGCAGCCATACGCGTCAGCGCGACACCGGCGGCGTGCCGGTGCGACGCGGTCGCGTGTCCGTCCAATACGCTGTGGCCACCCGCCGGCTGCAGGCCGACCGCAGCCAGCACGTCCCGCCAGGCTTCCGGGCGGTCGTCTTGCGCGTAGGACTCGCTCGTGAACGGGCGGAAGCTCATCGGATCGACCCAGATTGCAGTCGATCGAAGCAACCTCCGTGCCAGACGCACGCGATCGTCCGTCGCCGCAATGGGCCGAAGACGAGGTTCGTTGGTCAAGTGTTCATCCGGGAATTGGACCGTTCTTCAAGGTGTTGGAGTATGGCGATCCCCCTTCGTCATTCCGGGGCGCGCGCAAGCGCGAACCCGGAATCCATTGCGCGCAGAAAACGGTGGTACGATGGATTCCGGGTTCGACGCGTTGCGTCGCCCCGGAATGACGAAGGGGAGAAATTCAGTCGCACCGGAAGATGTTCTTGCGGATCGTGCCGTGGACCCCCCAATTGGCGTCGACGACCTGGGTGACGCCGAAATCGGCCCCGACCGACATCAGCGAGATCGCCTCGTCCTCGCTGAGACGATGCACGGTCATCAGGAAGCGGCGGAGCTTTCTGAACGCATCGCGCATCGCACGGTCGAGACTGGAGTGATTGGCAATCTCGGTTTGTGCATCGGCGCCGAGCGTGGCGAGGTAGTTCGGATAGGTGAAACCGTAGAACGACCAGGCGTGGTCGGTCTCCAGCATCGGGTGGTCGAGGCCTTCGAGGCTGGTGCCGGCAAGGTCGGCCTTCTTGTGCAGGATGAATTCGAAGTCGCCGGTCAGCGAGGTCTCGATCGCGGTGCCGCCGAGCTCGCTATCGCCCTGCGCGGCGTGGGGATCGCCGACCGAAAAATAGGCGCCGGGGACGGCAACCGGATAGAACATCCGCGCGCCTTTTCCGATGCGCCAGTCGTCGATGTTACCGCCGGTGTAGCTCGGCGGGATCGAGCTGACGAAATCGGCCTCCGACGGCGCGAGGCCCATCGTGCCGAAATGCAGTCGCGCCGGCACCTTCACGCTGGAGAGGATGTTCTCGCGCTTCCTGATGGTGGCGTGATCGACGCGCACGCCGGGATAGTCGATGGTCGGATGCACGATGCCGTCAGGGTCGGTCTGCGGCGTCCAGACATAGTTATAGACCGCCTTCGCGTAGGGCTCACCGGAGGTGTCCAGCTCGAAGATGGTGACGACCTCGCGCGGCTTCGGCTCCTCGATCAGATCATGGTAGTGGAAACCCCAATTCGCCGCGACGTTGGAGCCGAAGCAGCGGCCGGCGTGGCAGGCGCTGCAGCTCGGCCGTGGCCGGACGTCGAGAATGCGCACCTCCAGAATGTCGCCGGGCTCGGCGCCTTCGATCGCGACCGGTCCGGTGAGCAAATGCACGCCGATCCCCTCGCCTGCACCGCGAATGAACGGGCCCTCCGTCGGACCGGAGCCGCGGCGCGCGACAGCCTTGTGCTCGCGCGTCCACTGGAACACGCTCTCGGCGCCGGGATCGCCCTGGATCATGCGCTCGTAATCGTCATTGGCATGATGGGTCAGTGTCTCGATGGTGGCGCGATCACCTGAGCGCAGCGTCAGGGCCGGCGCGACTGTCTTGGAGAAATAGCCCCAGTGGACGGTTTTCGGCGAAACCGGCAGCGTGACATGCTTCATGAGGTGGCCTCTTCGGGAGTCTTGAACCTTGCGGATGCGTCGCTCATCGCACCGCCTCCGGAGTCTTGTCGGCTTCCATGACGCTGAGGAATCGCGCCGTCAGCGGATTGCGGGGATTGGAGAGCACCTCGTGCGCCGGCCCCTCCTCGATGATCGCGCCGCCACTCAGGAAGGCGACACGGTCGGCGACCTCGTCGGCGAAACGGATCTGGTGTGTCGAGATGATCATGGTGAGGCCGTCGTCGATCGCGAGGCGGCGGATCACCTCCAGCACCTCATTGACGAGCTCGGGATCGAGCGCGGAGGTCGGCTCGTCAAGCAGCAGCACGCTCGGGTTCGGCGCCAGCGCGCGGGCGATGGCGACGCGCTGCTGCTGGCCGCCGGACAGATGCCGCGGCAGCGCGTGGGCGCGATGCGAGAGCCCGACGCGGTCGAGCAGCTCGGCCGCGCGGCGGTCGGCGTCGATGCGCGTCATGCCGTGAACCCAGCGCAGGGGACCGGCGATGTTCTCCTTCGCCGACAGATGCGCGAACAGATTGAACTGCTGGAACACCATGCCGACGCCGACGCTGGCGCGCTCATTGGCGATCGACCGCGGCGACAGCGGCTTTCCATTCTCGCTGAAGCCGAGGCGCCGGCCACCGACGCGCACGGTGCCGGCGTCCCAGTTCTCGAGGTGGTTGATGCAGCGAAGCAGCGTGCTCTTGCCGGAGCCGCTGGGGCCGAGCAGCGCGACCACTTCGCCGACCCGCACCGTGAGGTCGAGACCGCCGAGCACCTTCTGCGGGCCGTAGCTCTTGGTGAGGTCCTTCACTTCGACCGCAATATTGTTGCGCGCAATCGTCGCGGCGCGGCGGGCGCGCTCCTCGCGCGTCAGGGCGAGCGGCGTGGTGGCCGCGAGCTCTGCTGGCGCGGGCTCGGGATCGACGGCGGTCGCATCGGCGAGTTCGACCTTGGAGACCAGATCGACGCGGCGCCAGGGCAGATAATCGGCGAGCTTGCGCTCGCGGCGCGTGGTGCGGTCGAGATCGAGCCACCATTCGACGAAGAGCTGGATGACGCTGATGGCCGTGGTCAGAACGAGATAGAGCAGACCCGAGGCGAAGAAGATCGAGAAGAAGTCGAAGGTCGAGGACGCGAGCTGCGTCGAGCGCAAGGTCAGCTCCTGCACCGCGACGACGGAGGCGAGCGAGGAATTCTTCAACGCGCTCACCGCCTCGTTGCCGAAGGCCGGGATCATGGTGCGGATGGCCTGCGGCGCGATGATCCTGCGCATCAGCACTGACGGCGTCATGCCGAGGGCCTGCCCCGCCGTCAGCTGCCCGCGGTCGACGCCGAGCACGCCGGCGCGCAGCATCTCCGCGATGAACGGCGCCTCGTTGCAGGCGAGCGCGAGGCCGGCGGCCAGCACCGCCGGCAGCTTGATGCCGATATGCGGCAGCGCGTCGTAGGCGAACACCATCTGAAGGATCAGCGGCGTGCCGCGGAAGATCACGGTATAGGCCCTGGCGATCGCCGCCAGGGGCCAGAAGCGAGAGAGCTGCATGCCGGCGAGGATCAATCCGAGGATCAATCCGCCGCCGAGCCCGAGGGCAGTCACCTCGAGGGTGAGCTCGATGCCCGCGAGCAGATACGGCATGCTCAGGTAGTGAAGGAACAGCGACATCAGTCCGCCGTCATTGGAGCGGGATCAGGTTTGGTTGAAGGCGGGCGCCTTGAGCACGGGCCACCTCTCCCGGAGGGAGAGGCATAGGGTGCCTTCGGCGCCCGTTCTTGAGCAAAGGACGCCGAAGCGATGCTTCGGCTATGTCGCATCATCCGATGCGATCCGGGTGAGAGATTACGCCGCACCGAGTTTGCCGCGCCCCCTCACCCGGCGCTTCGCGCCGACCTCTCCCCGTCGGGGAGAGGTAAACCGCATTCAGTCCGCGGTCAGAATTTCCGGCGCCATGAAGTTGTTCACATCGAGCCCATGCTTCTTCAGAAGCTCCATGTGTGTACCGGCCTTCTGCACCTCGATCAGCGCGGCGAGCACGGCATCGCGGAATTTCGGCTTGTTCTTGGGCACGGCGATGCCGACCGAATACGGGATCGTCACCGCGATCGCCTTCTCCAGCTTGTCCGGATAGGCTTTTACGGCGCTGTCGACGGTGTTGACGTCGTTGATGTAGGTGTCGGCGCGGCCGGCCAGGATCGCCTGAATGCAGTTGGCGTTGTTGTCGTAGAGCTGGATGGTCGGTTCGGGCTTGCCGGCCTTCTTGCACTCCGGGATCAACGCCTGGATCAGGGGCACCTCGACATAGCCGGTGTTTTCGGCAGCAGCGGCGCCGCACAGCGACATGTTGATGCCGTTGATGCCTTTCGGATTGCCCTTGGCGACCAGCACGCCGTCGAACACCTTCGAGTAGGTGATGAAGTCGGCGGCCTTGGCGCGTTCCTTGGTGGCGTAGATGTCGGAGATCACGATGTCGGCCTGTCCCGCGGCGAGCGTGGTCAGGAGCGCCGCGAACGTCACCGCCTTGTAGGTCAGCTTGAAGCCGAGACATTCGCCGATGGCTTCGCCGAGATCGATGTCGAAGCCGATATACTTGCTGGGATCCTTGGGATCGATCGTCTCATAGCCCGGCGTGTGCGGGTTGATGGCGTTGACGAGCGTCTTGCCCTTCCAGTCCGGATACTTTTCCTGAAGCGCGGCGCAGGCGGCGGGCGCTGCGGCCTGCGCGCTCAGCGGCGCGGCGACGACGAGGCCGAAAGCGATGGCGGCGCCGAGCATGAGCTTGCGCCGTGGCAATGATGCGCGCGCCAATCCCCGCCGCGCCTGGGGCCCAACCAATTTCTCCATCTCGCCAGCTCCTCCGAATGTCATGGCGCCTGCCATGGTCCAGTGATCGGGGCGGAAGCGTGCGGGAGTGCGCCGCGAAAAGCTTGTCCGCGGACGTACAAAAAATTGGATGGAGTGCGCCCGGCGTTTGGGCAAACGGCTGCACAAAAACTGTTCGCGGGCCGCGAAACGGTGCGGGGGCGGGATTTTCGAATTGGGAGAACCAAATGATCCCGGCTGACGCAGCGAACTGTCCGATCAGAGAATCATTTGGTGAGGTAATTTGACAGAGATGTGACATTTGCCGATGGAGGTGCGGCCCCGGACAGAAGCATCTACGGTCGGCATCCGCAGCAAATCCACCGGCCCTCCACAGCCTGTCCGCAGCATATCCACAGGCTCACCATGCCGGATTCGTGAGGCCGTGCGGGGTACTTGCTGCGCACAAACCCACAGGCCCCACAACTCAGCCGCCAGCCCGGTCGAACACCGCGCGACGACAGGCTTCGCTGAGGCTGGACCGGTTGCGCCGCAAGCAGGCCGTGATGGCGCGGACGTTGGAATCTCGCCGGCGCAGAGGCGGTAAACGTCAGGGGTGCAGGCCCGTCGCTGCTCTGCCCTGCCCGCCCGGCCCGCGGCGGGTGACTTTGGTGCGAAGAGCCAGGAGAAATAAGCCAGTGGGAATGTGATCTCTTTCACACCAACGAGGCGGTGGCGGCACGTAGGAATCGCGCGGGACTTTTTCAGGAATCGCTAACCAACCGGGGCCCGATCGCCGGATCGTTAAAATGCGAGCGATCGGGTCAATCCGAAAACAAGCCGGCTTTGCGACATTGCCTCATCCGCGTTCCGGAGGGTGTGATGAGCGAAGCCGAATTCAACTTGCTGCTGGATGCCGTCCGGGACGTCATGGTCCTTGAAGATCTGGCTCCCGCGCCGGAGGAGGAATTCGTGCCCCGCTCGTGGAGTTTCGACGCGACGTTCAGGACGACTCCCAAGGCCGCCAATGACAACGAGGGCGCTTGGCCCCTCCTGCCCTTTCCCGACGGCTGGTATGCGGCCTGCTGAGGGCGCTTTCGCCTAACCGGGCGGCCCCCTCGCGGTCGCTTTGGCGTTATCGGGCCCGGGCCGGGCGCGACCACGATCAACTCTTGACGCGTTCCTCGCCATCCTGCGGCGCCCGGTCGGGTGCAGCCGGCGGAAAGATGCTGTCATAGATCGCGCGGGCCTCGGCAATGAGGCGGGCCCGCTCCAGCTCGGATTTTGGAACAAATCGGACGATTTCGCCCACGTGCTCTCCAGCTCCAAGGTTTTGGATGCGTCTCTTCGCAGATGCGAAGTCTATGCCACAGGGCCTGAATCGCAGCCCCGGGCAAACCCGGTGACCAAGGCGCGGCAAGCCTCGTCCGTGCGTCCGGCGGAACTCGCGGTGATGACAGTTTGCGTTGGGAAATCAGAAGGTTGCGATGGAGGCCACGACCAGAATTGAACTGGTGTACACGGTTTTGCAGACCGTTGCGTAACCACTCCGCCACGTGGCCCCGTAAGGGCGGACCAATATAGAGGATGAAGCGTTTAGGCAACCGCCTTCGTCCGACTGCGGGAACAACGGGGCTCTTCCGATGTGGATCGAAGTCAGGCGCGTTTGCGACGCCGGAAGTCGCGTCGGCGGCCCTTCGGGGCAGGTTTGGGCGCCAATTCCGGCATCTCGGCCTGGACCTCGCGGTATCGGGTCAACAGCCGCTCAAAACTCGCATGCAGCGTGTCGGCGATGTCAGGCCGCCGCTCGAGCCCGGCGAGGATCGTCGCCGCGGCCTCGATGGTCGAGAGCCCGTCGCTGCGCGGCTCGCGGCGCAGACGCCCGTAACGCGAGGGGTGCGCCGGATTGAGGATCACGCGCTGGCACTTGAGCATCCACGGATTGCGCCACCATAGCGCCTTGGCCTGGCTCCAGGTGCCGTCGAGCAGCACCACCCCCTCGAGCTTGGCGAGGATCGCACGCTGGTTCTCCGCGATCTCACCCTTGCGGTTGAGCGCGACGATCTCGCCTTCGGCCTCGAGATCGGCCGCCCGGGCCGAGCCGAGATAGAGCACAGCCCAGTGCGAGGCGTTCTCGACCGGCCGCCCCAGTGCCTTGGACAGGCTCGGCCAGGACAGGCCGACCCTCACCGTGGCATCGGCGAAATGCCCGGCAAGCAGCCGCGCGGTGCCGAGCGCTCTGTCCTGCTCCTGCGGATGCTGGAGGATCAGGAGCGACAGCCGGCTTTCGATCGGGGTGACGCTGTCGCAGATGCACAGCGGCATCGGCTTCTGGCAGTGCGGGCATTCGGGAATGGGATCGGCAGCGGCCGTATCTGCTGGGTTCGACATGGGCGCGCTATACGCTTCGCGCGCCGCTTCAACAACCTATTCCGCCGGTGCCGCCAGCGGACGCGGCTCGGAACGGCGCCGCAGGCGGTCGATCAGAAGATAGATCACGGGCGTGGTGTAGAGCGTCAGGATCTGCGAGACGAACAGGCCGCCAATGATGGTGATGCCGAGCGGACGACGCAGCTCCGTGCCGGGGCCGGTCGCGACCACGAGCGGAATGCCGGCGAATAGCGCCGCCATGGTCGTCATCAGGATCGGCCGGAAGCGCGCCTGGCAGGCCTCGAAGATCGCCTCCGCCGAGGACAGGCCGCGCCGTCGTTCGGCGTCGAGCGCGAAATCCACCATCATGATGCCGTTCTTCTTGACGATGCCGATGAGCAGGATGATGCCGACGAAGGCGATCACCGTCAGCGGCGTGTTGGTGATCTGCAGGGCGAGCAGTGCGCCGAGTCCGGCCGAGGGCAGCGTCGAGATGATCGTGAGCGGATGGGCGAGGCTCTCGTAGAGCACCCCCAGCACGATATACATCGCGACCAGCGCGCCGAGGATCAGGAGCGGCTGGCGGCCGCTGGTCCTCGCGAAGTCCCCGGCATTGCCGTCGAAGCTGCCGCGAATGCCCTCGGGCATGTGCAATTCCTCGACCGCACGCTGGATGTTCTGCGTCGCGGCCTGCAGCGGCACGTCCGGCAGCAGGTTGAACGACACGGTGGTCGAAGGGAACGACTGCGAGTGATAGACCGCCAGCGCGGCGAGCCCGCGCGTCGCATGCACCACGGCCGAGAGCGGCACCTGGGCGTCGCCCGCGCCGGCGACATAGATGCGGTCGAGGTTGGAGGGATCGACCTGGAATTTCGGGTCGATCTCCAGCACGATCATGTACTGGTTGCGCTGGGTATAGATGATCGAGATCTGCCGTTGCGCGAACGCATTGTTGAGCGCGTTGTCGATGTCCTGAACCCTGACGCCGAGCGCCGAGGCTTTCTGGCGGTCGATGGAAAGCGTGAGCTGAAGCCCGCCGGGGTCGCGATCGCTGGAGATGTCGGTGATGCCCTCCACGCTCTCCATGCGCTTGGCCACGATCGGCGCCCATTTCTGCAGCAGGCCGAGATCGGTGCTGGTCAGCGTGTACTGGTAATCGGAATCGCTCTGTCGCCCGCCGGCCCGCACGTCCTGGGCGGCGAACATGAAGAGCCGGATGCCGGGCACGGGGTATAACGCGCGCCTGAGGCGGTCGATCACGACCTGCGTCGAGACGTGGTCGCGCTCCTCAGGCGGCTTCAGGCTGATGTACATGATGCCGCGGTTCGAGGTCGCTCCCCCCGGTCCGCCTCCGGCGCCGACGGACGAGCCGATGCCGGCTACGGCCGGATCCTGCATCACGATGTCGGCCAGCCGCTGCTGCAGGCCGAGCATCGACTGGAACGAGATGTCGGCCGAGGCGCGCGTCGCGCCAATGATGAAACCGGAATCGTCCGTCGGGAAGTAACCCTTGGGGACCTTGATGTAGAGTGTCACCGTGAGCGCGATGGTGGCGAAGAACACCAGCAGCGTCAGCAGCGGAAATTCCAGCACGGTGCGCAAGGTGCGGGCGTAGAAGGCGACGAGGCGCGACAGCGAGCCTTCGACGACGCGGTCGAACAGGGTCGCGGTGCCGGACGTCGTCTGCCGGATGTAATGGGCGCAGATCATCGGCGTGACCGTGAGCGACACCAGCGTCGAGACCAGGATGGCGAAGGTCAGCGTCAGCGAGAACTCGCGCAGCAACCGGCCGACGATGCCGTCCATGAAGATCAGCGGCGTGAACGCCGCGATCAGCGACAGGCTGATCGAGACCACCGTGAAGCCGATCTGCTTCGCGCCCTCCTGCGCCGCCCGGAACGGCCGCATGCCATGCTCGAGGTTGCGGTACATGTTCTCGATCATGACGATGGCGTCGTCGACCACGAAGCCGACGGAAATCGCCAGCGCCATCAGCGACAGATTGTCGATCGAGAAGCCCGCGACCCACATGCCGGCGCAGGTGCCGGCCAGCGCCAGCGGCACCGAGATGCCGGCCGCGATCGTCGGGGTCAGCCGTCGCAGGAACACGAACACCACGGCCATCACCAGGAACGCGGTCGCCAGCAGGGTCCACTGCATGTCCAGCACGCTGGCGCGGATCGTGCCGGTGCGGTCGACCAAAGTGGAGACCTCGACGCCGGCCGGTATCCACTGCTTCAGCGCGGGGATCAGCGCCTTCACCCTGTCGACGGTGTCGATGACGTTGGCATCACCCTGCTTGGTGATCTGGATCAGCACCGCCGGCTGCTTGTTGAACCAGGCGATCGAACGGGCGTTGCGGACGGAATCCTCGATGTCGGCGACGTCCGAGAGCCGCACGAAATTGCCGTTGGAGCTCTTGATGATGATGTCGCGGAACTCTTTCGCGGTACGCATCTGCCGATTGAGCGCCAGCGTCTCGCTCTGACGCTCGCCTTCGAAAATGCCGACGGGACCGAGCGGGTTGGCGTTGATGATCGCGGTCCGGACGTCGTCGGTGGCGATACCGGCGTTCGACAGCGCGACCGGGTTGAGCTGGACCCGCACCGCCGGCTGGTCGGCCCCCGAGACGGTGACGTCACCGACGCCCGGCACCTGCGAGATGCGCTGCGCCAGCACGGTATCGGCGACGTCGTAGATCGCGCTTGCCGACAGCGTCTTCGAGGTCAGCGCCAGCACGAAAACCGGCGCGCCGGCCGTGTTCGCCTTGCGGAAGCGCGGCAGCGTCGGCAGGTCGCTCGGCAGGTCGACCATCGCGGCGTTGATCGCCGCCTGCACGTCGCGTGCGGCCTTGTCGATGTTGCGGCCGATGTCGAACTGGAGCTGGATACTGGTCGTGCCGAGGGTCGAGGTCGAGGTGATCTGGTTGATGCCGGCGATCTCGCCCAGCCGCCGCTCCAGTGGCGATGCCACCGTGGCCGCCATCACGGACGGATCGGCGCCGGGCCGGCTGGCCGAGACGAAGATGGCGGGGAAGTCGACGTTCGGGACTGAGGCGACGGGAAGGAAATGGTAGGCCACGACACCCAGCAGGAACAACCCGATCGACAGCAGCGTGGTCGCGACCGGCCGGCGGATGAAGGGCTCCGAGATCGATGCCATCACTGCATCCCCTCGGTCGCGCCGGCGACCGGCGGTCCGCCGGATTCGGCCGGCGGAAGCGCCTGCTCGAGGCGGCGGTTGATGCGGTCGAGCGCGAGATAGATCACGGGAGTGGTGTAAAGCGTCAGCAGCTGGCTCAGCAACAGGCCGCCGATGATGGAGATGCCGAGCGGGAAGCGCAGCTCGGCGCCGGTGCCGCTCTCGATCGCGAGCGGCAGCGCGCCGAACAGCGCCGCCAGCGTCGTCATCATGATGGGACGAAACCGCAGAAGACACGCCTGCACGATCGCCTCGTTCGGCGACATGCCCTGCCCGCGCTCGGCCTCCAGCGCGAAGTCGATCATCATGATCGCGTTCTTCTTGACGATGCCCATCAGGAGGATGATGCCGATCA
Source organism: Bradyrhizobium sp. R2.2-H (assembly GCF_004346455.1). Classification (NCBI taxonomy): domain Bacteria; kingdom Pseudomonadati; phylum Pseudomonadota; class Alphaproteobacteria; order Hyphomicrobiales; family Nitrobacteraceae; genus Bradyrhizobium; species Bradyrhizobium sp. R2.2-H. Next base: position 368,027 of record NZ_SMBR01000003.1, on the reverse strand, counting down.
GGCCGATCACCGAGAGATCCTGACCGCACAGCATCAGCGCCAGGATCGCGCCGACGCCGGCCGAGGGCAGCGTCGAGAGGATCGTGATCGGATGGATGTAGCTCTCATAGAGCACGCCAAGCACGATGTAGATGGTGATCACGGCGGCGAGCAGCAGCCAGGGCTGTCCGGCGAGCGCCTTGGCGAATTCGGCGGCATCGCCGGCATAGACGCCGACGATGCTGTTGGGCATGCCGATGCGGGTCTCGATCGTCTTCACCGCCTCGACGGCATCGCCGAGCGCCGCGCCCGGCGCGAGGTTGAAGCTGAGCGACACGGAGGGGAACTGCGCCTGGTGCGAGATCGCGAGCGGCGCCGTTGTCCGCTTCAGCGTCGCCACGGCCGACAGCGGCACCTGCGCGTTGGGCGCGCCGACGGTGGTGCTGGCGGCGCCCGGCAGATAGAGCTTCGACAGGATCGAGGGATCGCGCTGGTACATCGGCAGCGCCTCCAGCACCACGCGGTACTGGTTGGCCTGCCCGTAAATGGTCGAGATCTGTCGCTGGGCGAAGGCGTCGTTGAGCGTGTCGGTGATGGCCTGAAGGCTGACGCCGAGCTGGCCGGCGCGGGTGCGATCGACATCGAGCTGGGCCCGCAAGCCCCCTTCCTGCGCCTCGGAGGAGACGTCCCGGAACAAGGGATCACGCCGCATCTCCGCGACCAGCTTGCGCGCCCATTCCGAGACCAGCGTCGCATCGGTGCCGGTCAGAGTGTACTGGTATTGCGAGCGGCTCGACTGGGTCGAGATCTGCACGTCCTGCACCGGCTGGAAATAGACGGTCATGCCGGGGATGCCCGATACCCGCTGCTTCAGCCGGGCCACGACACCCGTGATGTCGTCACGCCGCTCGCCGCGCGGCTTCAGGCTCATGACGAGCCGGCCGACATTGGTGGTCGGGTTGACCGAGCCCGCGCCGATCACCGAGACCACGCCGACCACGTCGGGGTCGGCCCTGATGGCGTCGGCCGCCTCGGCCTGCCGTCTCTTCATCTCCGCAAATGACACGTCGGGCCCGGCCTCCGTCACCGCCGTGATCGAGGCGGTGTCCTGCAGCGGCAGGAACCCCTTTGGGGCGACGACGTAGAGGACCAGGGTCGCAATCAGCGTGGCGAAGGTCACGACCAGCGTGGCGCGCTGGCGTTCCAGAACCCACAAAAGCGATCTGTGATAGGCATCGACCGTGCGATCGATGAAGCGGCTGATCGCGGCCAAGCCCGGCACCGCCAGCTCCTCATGGGCGTGCTTGAGCAGGCGCGAGCACATCATCGGCGTCAGCGTCAACGAGACCACAGCCGACGTCACGACCGCGATCGTCAAGGTCAGTGCGAATTCGCGGAACATGCGCCCGACGAGGCCCGACATGAACAGCAGCGGAATGAAGACCGCGATCAGCGACACCGTCAGCGAGATCACGGTGAAGCCGATCTCGCTGGCGCCCTTCAGCGAAGCCTCCATCGCACTGTCGCCGTTCTCCATGTGGCGGACGATGTTCTCGATCATGACGATGGCGTCGTCGACGACGAAGCCGGTGCCGATCGTGAGCGCCATCAGCGAGAGATTGTCGAGGCTGAACCCGGCGAAATACATGATGCCGAAGCTCGTGATCAGCGACAGCGGCAGCGCGACGCCGGCAATCAGCGTGGCGCGCAGCGAGCGCAGGAACAGCAGCACCACCAGCGTCACCAGCACGACGGCAAGGATCAGCGTGAACTGCACGTCGCGCACCGAGGCGCGGATGGTGACGGTGCGGTCGGAGACGATGGTGAGGTTCACGCCGGCCGGGATCGCGCGCTGCACCTTGGGGATTTCCGCGCGGATCTGGCTGACGACGTCGATGACGTTGGCGCCGGGCTGGCGCTGGATGTCGATGATGACGGCCGGCGTGCCCTGGTACCAGCCGCCGGTGCGGTCGTTCTCGAGGCCGTCGACGATCTGGGCGACGTCACCGATGGTGACGGGCGAGCCGTTGCGATAGGCGATGATGACAGGCTTGTAAGCATCGGCGGCGGCGATCTGGTCGTTAGCGGCGATGATGTAGGATTGCTGCGCGCCGTCGAGCGAGCCCTTCGGCCCCGAGACATTGGCATTGGCGATCGCAGTGCGCAGATCCTCCATGGCGATGCCGTAGGCAGCAAGGCGCGCGAGATCAGCCTGGATGCGCACTGCCGGCTTCAGCCCGCCGAGGACCGAGACCCGTCCGACGCCCGATATCTGGCTCAAACGCTGCGCCAGAATGGTGTCGGCGATGTCGCTCATCACGCGCAACGAGATCGTGTCGGAGCGCAGCGCCAGCGTCATCACCGGCGCATCCGCCGGGTTCACCTTGGCGTAGGTCGGCGGATAAGGCAGCGTCTTGGGCAGCACGCCGGCCGCGGCATTGATCGCGGCCTGCACGTCCTGGGTCGCACCGTCGATATCGCGGTTGAGGTCGAACTGGAGCGATATCTGACTGACGCCGAACGAGCTGGTCGAGTTCATCGCCGACAGCGACGGGATCTGGCCGAGCTGACGCTCCAGCGGCGCGGTGATCAGCGAGGCGATCACGTCGGGGCTGGCGCCCGGAAGCTGCGTCGTCACCTGCACGGTCGGGAAATCGACCTGCGGCAGCGCCGAGACCGGCAACGCGAAATAGCCCAGCAGCCCGCCGATCAGGAGCGCGATGCCGAGCAGCGAGGTCGCTATCGGCCGTCGGATGAAGGGTTCGGAGACACCCATGGGAGCTGCCTGCCGCTTCAGGCGGCTGTTGTCGGGATCATGGCTGCTTCGCTCCACTTCCCGATGCTCCCGGCCCCGGTGCAGGCCCGGTCTGTCCCTTCTGGTCGCCTTCGCTGCTCTTCCGCTTGGCGCGGAATTCGCCCTCCTTGCCTTGCGAATCCTTCTGGCCTTCTTTGGCACCCTCCTTCTTCTGGGCGTCCGGCCCACGCGAGCGCTTGCGCGGCGCGAGATCGGCCGACGGGGTCTGGTCGTCGCGGCCCACGATCACCTTGGAGCCATCGGACAGATTGGCAAAGCCGGTGGTGACGACCTTGTCGGTCGGCGAGAGGCCACTGGCGATGACGGCGTCGTGCTCGTTCTGCTGGGTCACCGTCACGGGCTTGGCCGAGACGATATTGTCCTCGCCGATGACGTAGCTGAAGGTCCCGATCGGACCGCGCTGCACGGCAGAGGTCGGCACCACCAGCGCCTGCGTCAAGGTCTCGACCTTGAGGCGGACATTGACGAACTGGCCAGGCCAAAGCTGGTAATGGGCGTTCGGAAATTCCGCCTTGAGCTTGAGCGTGCCGGTGGTCTGGTCGACCTGGTTGTCGATGCCGGTGAGCTTGCCGGTGTCGATCACGGTAATGCCGTCATTTCCGAACACGTCGACGGCGAGCGTGCCCTTTGCCGCGGCCGCGTTGACGCGCATGATCTGCTGCTGCGGCAGGCTGAACCACACCGCGATCGGCTGCAATTGCGTGATCACCACAAGACCGGTGGTGTCGGAGGCGTGGACGATGTTGCCCTGGTCGACCTGGCGCAGGCCGACCCGGCCCGAGATCGGCGCCACGATCTTGGTGTAGCTCAGCGTCGCGGCCGCGTTGTCGATCGCGGCCTGGTCGGCTTTCACCAGCGCCTCGGTCTGCGCCACCAGCGCGCGCTGGGTATCGGCCTGCTGCTTGGAGCCGGCATTGGAGGCGGCGAGCTGCTCGTAGCGGGCGAGATCGATGCGCTGATTGGCGAGCTGGGCCTCGTCCTGCGCCTTCTTGGCGACCGCCTGGTCGTACTGCGCCTGATAGATCGCCGGATCGATCTCGCCGAGCACGTCGCCCTTCTTGACGTCCTGGCCCTCCGTGAAGTTGACGGCGATCAGCTTGCCGTCGACCTGCGAGCGCACGGTCACGGTGTTGAGCGCGCGGATCGCCCCAACGCCTTCGAGATAAACCGGCACGTCCTGGATGCGCGGGCTCGCCGCCAGCACGGGCACCGGCAGATCGGGGCGCTGGTTGCGGTTGTTGGCCTGTTGCTGATGCGTGACGATCCAGCCGAGATAGCCAAGGCCGCCCAGGATTGCGAGCGCAATCAGGGTCATGACGAAGCCGCGGCCGCGCGATCTTTTCGCCGTCCCCTCTTCCGCGCCCTGCTTCGTATCCGGCTTAAAGAGCATTGACCGGTTTCTCCATTCGCGGCTCCCAACCACCGCCGAGCGCCTGGTACAGGCTGACGATGGCGAGAAGCCGTGCGAGTTGCGCCTGCGACAGCACGTCTTCCGCCTGGAACAGGGTCAGCTGGGTGTTGAGCACCGTCACGATGTCGGCGGTGCCGGCGCGCAATTGCTGCTCCGACAGATCGAAGGCGCGGCGCGAGGCGGCCACGACGTCGCGCTGCAATTGCAGCCGGATCGTGGTCTGCCTGATCGAGAACAGCGCATTGTCGACGTCGGCAAAGGCCTGGACGATGGTCTTGCGGTAGGTCTGGAGCAGCTCGTCCTGGCGTGCCTTGGCAAACTCGAAATTGCCGAGGATCCGGCCGCCGTCGAAGATCGGCTGCGTGGCGCTGCCGACGAGCTGGAAGAAGGCCGCGTGCGGCTGGAACAGCGAGACCAGCGCCGAGCTCTGGTAGCCGCCATTGCCGGTGAGCTGGATGGTCGGAAAGAACTGCGCGCGGGCATTGCCGATGTTCGCGGTGGCGGCGGCGAGCTGCGCCTCCTGCCGGCGGATGTCCGGCCGCTGCGTCAGCAGCTCCGACGGCAGGCCGGGCGTCACGCGTGGGATCGCGATCCGGTCCAGCGAGCCGCCGAGCACGCGTACGCTCTCCGGCGGGCGCGAGACCAGCACGGCGAGCGCGTTGACGTTCTGGTCCAGCGTCTGGCGCAGCGGCGGCACCAGGGCCTTCTGGTTCGCCAGCACGCTTTCCTGTTGGGCGACGTCGAGATCGGTGCCGGTGCCGGCCCTGCGACGCTCCCGGACCGCATCGAGAATGCGCTGCGCGCTCGCGATGTTGCGCTGTGAGGTCCTGATGCGGTCCTGCGAGGCCAGCACCTGGAAATAGGCGTTGGCGACCGCTGCGAGCGTCGTCAGCGCGACCGTGTCGCGATCGAAACGATTGGCGTTCGCGGTCTCCTCCGCCGTCTGCAGCGCATCACGGTTCTGGCCCCAGAAGTCGAGCTGATAGCTCGCGCTGAGCGAGGCCGAATAATTGACGACCTCGCGCCCGCCGATGGACAGACCGGAGGCGCTCGAACCCGAGGTGCGCGAATAGGTTTCCGAGCCGGCTGTCGACAGGCTCGGCAACAGCGCGGCGCCCGCCTGCCGCGCCTGGGCATCGGCCTGGACGATGCGCGAAACGGCAGCGGCGATGTCGAGGTTGACGGTCTGTGCCTCCACCATCAGCTGCGTCAGTTCCGCTGAGCGGAAGCCGCGCCACCAATCCAGTGACGGCGGCACCTCCCCTTTCCCGGCATATTTGTATCGCGCGGGAACATCGAGCGCGGGGTCGGGCAGATCCTGCGTCAGCACGCAAGCGCCAGAACCGGTGGAGAGGCTCAGCACCGCAAGCCAGCGCGCCGCACGACGCGTCCAGGAAACGGAGCGCAATGATCGCCACATGGCGATCGCCGGAACATGTTGTGTCACATCCACCCCCCGCCGGGCAGATCGAGCCGCCACCCCGCCGCGGGATTAGCCGATTCGCGGCAGGACGGTGGGGGGGCTTTCGGCAACTCGTTCACAGGCGATGCTTTCTGCGGAACCTCGAGCTTCATACTAGCCGGGCGTGGAACAGGGGGACAGTGTCGCAGTTGCGAGATGCCCGTGCCAACGAGCGGGCGCGAAACTGACAGGAATACAAAAAGTGTCTGTCTCGCAGAGACTTTTCTCTCTGCGTGGCGTCGGCAAACGCGATCAAGCTTACCAAGATTTCATGTGATATTGCTGCCACACCGGCTGCTAAGCTGCAATTTGACTGCCCACCGCGCAGCTTCGGCCCAGTCGCGCCTCCGAGCCACATCACAAGACCGTCAATTTGCCGAAAGCGATTCCGTCCATCGCGCCGACACTTCTTCGGCCTTCCACGCGCTCCCACGCTCCTCGATTTCGACCCGTCTCGTCCCTGGAAAAAATTGGTCGCAAGACCGCTCATGACGCGCGCTATCGTTTCGTCCCCTGGCGGCATTCAGTGATTTCCCTCCTACCGGTATCCTGCCTCGCGGCCGAGCGCATCACCGCCGGTCTCGCCGCTCGGAATATCCCTGTCTGGGCGGGCGTTTCGGTCCGGTTCGCCGCAGCGCAAAAGCCTTCCCCTTTGGCCTCCCAGGCACTAGGTTCTGGCCAAAGCTGATCAACCCCTTGCCAGTGATTTCTCCCGACATGACCATTCGAAACGACGTTGTCGAAGCCATCGGCAACACCCCGCTGATCAAGCTGAAGCGCGCCTCGGAACTGACCGGATGCACCATTCTCGGCAAGGCCGAGTTCATGAATCCGGGTCAGTCGGTCAAGGACCGCGCCGGCAAATGGATGATCCTGGAGGCTGAGAAGCGCGGCGAGCTCAAGCCCGGTGGTCTCGTAGTGGAAGCGACCGCCGGCAATACCGGCATCGGCCTCGCGGTCGTGGCCAGCGCGCGCGGCTATCGTACCTTGATCGTGATCCCTGAAACGCAGAGCCAGGAGAAGAAGGACTTCCTGAAGCTGTGCGGCGCCGAGCTGATCGAGGTGCCGGCCCTTCCTTACGCCAATCCCAACAACTATCAGCACGTCGGTCGCCGTCTTGCCGACGAGCTGCGCAAGACCGAACCCAATGGCGTGCTGTTCGCCGATCAGTGGAACAACCTCGACAATGCCAAGGCGCATTACGAATCCACCGGCCCCGAGATCTGGGAGCAGACCGGCGGCAAGGTCGACGGCTTCGTCTGCTCGGTCGGCAGCGGCGGCACGCTTGCCGGCGTCAGCCGTTATCTGAAAGAGAAGAGCAAGAGCGTCCGCATCGCCTGCGCCGATCCGCACGGCGCCGGCATGTACGAATATTTCAGGACCGGTGAGGCCAAGGCGACGCCGGGCGGCTCGATCACCGAGGGCATCGGCCTCAACCGCGCCACTGCGATCGTCGAGACAGCCAAGGTCGACGATACCCATCTCATTCCCGATGCCGAAGCCGTCAGCGCAATCTACGAGCTGCTGCAGCACGAAGGCCTGTGCCTCGGCGGTTCCACCGGCATCAACGTGGTCGGCGCGATCCGCCTTGCCAAGCAGCTCGGGCCCGGCAAGACGATCGTCACCGTGCTGTGCGATTCCGGCAGCCGCTATCTGTCCAAGCTGTTCAACGCGGACTTCATGCGGGCCAAGAACCTGCCGGTGCCGGAGTGGCTGGAGAAGCGCAGCAACATCAAGCCGCCCTTCGTGTGATCGTCACAGAAAGCCGCACGTCGGCGACGTGCGCCCGCAAAGCGCTCCCGGTTCGGCCCATTTATGCGATGTCGCCGCGTTCCGAGGCTGCGGCACAATAGTCGCGCCAGAACTGGCGATAGCCCGCCTCGACCTTGCGCGTATAGATCTCGACGTTGCCGGCAGGCGAAGCTGCGATCCGGGCCGGCAGTTCCGCGCGCAGATTCGCCAGATGGGCGGGCTGCGCCGCATATTTGCATGCGATCGCGGCGTAGCCTTCATCGTCCTCGGCGACCCAGTCGCCAAGACCGACGGCCGCGACGATGGAGCCGCCGGCGCGCGACGAGGCGCCGTTGCCGAGCTTGGCGACGACGGGAACGCCGGCATAGAGCGATTCCCAGGTGCTGATGCCGCCGTTTTGCGGGAACGTATCAAGCGAGATGTCGACCTTCGCGAAGGCCAACAGATGCTCGTGGCGCGAGGTCGAGCCCATGCAGGTGATATTCTCTGCAGCGATGCCGTGCGCCACGAACCGCGCCACCAGGCTGTCGCGCAGCAAGGGGTCGTCAAGCAGCCCGTGCTTGATGATGATCTTCGATCCGGTTACCTCGCGCATCACCTTCGACCACACAAGGATGGCTTCGTCCGAGATCTTGTAGATGCGGTTGAAGACGCCGAAGGTCACGTAGCCGTTGCGGAGCATGGGCAGCTCCGACGTGGGCACGTCCAGCACGGGCTCGATCGTGATCAGGCACGGCAGATCGTGAACCTTCTCGGCCAGCAGATGGCGCGCCGATTGCGGAATGAAGACCGGATCGGCGAGCACGTAGTCCATGGTCTGAAGGCCGGTCCCCGTCGCATGTCCGAAACCCGTGACCTGGATGGGCGCGGGCTTCCTGGCGAAGACATGGAGCCTGTTGCCAGTCGTGTGGCCTGATACGTCGATCAGGACATCGACCTTGTCGGCCTGGATGCGATCGGCCAGCTCGTCGTCCGAGAGCTGCCCGGCGTCGACCCAGACGTCCGCCAAAGGCTTGAAGCGTTCGGTCATCTCATCCGGCAACGGAAAGCAGGAATAGCAGATGATCTCGAACCTGGCGTGATCATGATGGCGCAGCACCGGCAACAAGGTGAGCGCGGCCGAGTGGTTCCTGAATTCGGACGCGACATATCCGACCACGATCCGCCTGTCCGGATCGAGCTCTCGGGGCGCCAACGTCCTCCGCTGCAAATTGGCGCCGACCGCATCCCACCAGGACTTTCGCGCGGCCTGCTGGACCGCGAAACCGGCCTCGGAAAGGTAGTCCAGCAGGAAAATCTTGCGCTCGATGGCGTCCGCATAGTCCGGCCTGAGCTCCAGCGCCTTGTCCAGATGCTCAAGCGCCGTCGCGATGTCTCCCTGGCTCGCATGACACGACGCCAGCAGCGCCATGCCGATCTCGGAGCGCGGATTTTCCTCGAGCAAGGTCTTCACGGCCGAAATCGCCTTCGCCGTATTGCCCAGGAGAATGTTGACTTGTGCCTTCCCGCGCAGCGCCAGCTCGAGCGTGGGCGATTGCGCCAGCGCGGCATCGAAGTCCGCGGCGGCCTGCGGCAGCCGCGACAGATCGAAGTTGAGCCGTCCGCGCTGGGCCAGCATCCTCGCCGAATTGGGCTTGATCGCCAGTCCCGCCGCGAGCGCGGCTTCGGCCTCGTCGAAGTGCCGGAGCTCGACGCTCAGCATCCCCTTGCCGGCGATCGCTTCGGCGTGACGCGGCTGAAACAACAGGGCGCGGTCGAAACTCTCCCTGGCGCGGTCGAACTGGCCCATCATCAGTTCGGCCATGCCGCGATTACAGAACGCATCGGCATAGTCCGGCTTCAGCTTGATGGCGCGTTCGTGTAGTTCGATGGCCTGCTCGGCGAGCTTCATGTGCAGCAGGGTATTACCGAGATTGGTCAGCGCGAGCGGGAAGTTCGGCTTCAGCGCGATTGCCCTCTCCTGGCACCTGCGCGCATCCTCGAATTTCTTCAGGTCGAAGTACACGGTCGCGAGGTTGCTATGGGCTTCGTGCGAACGCGGATCGAGCGTAATCGCGCGCTCGAGCAGCTGTTGCGCCTCCGCCAGGCGACGGTCGTCATGGGCGCACAGGCCGAGCAAATGCGTGGCATCGAAATGATCCGGAAGCGCCTTCAGGATCTCGCGGCAAAGCGCCTCGGTCTCCGCATACCGGCCCTGGCCATAGGCGCTCGCTGCGGCGGAGATGACGGCATCCGCCTGCTTCATCAGTTTCTTCTGCAATCGCGCGTTCTGGAACGCGCGGGCGCCGGCGCCGCTGCTCTGCAAGGTTGCTCTCCGAAGGATGGCCGCAAAGAGAGTCTAGCTGATTCGCCGTCAAGGCCGCCCGGTAGCTGGAACGGCGAGGCCCCCGGGGTTTCCCGGTACACGCAGCGAGACTGGCCCCCGGCCTACGCTACATCCCCGCCTTCCGGGGCCGCGGCGCAATAGTCGCGCCAGAACCGGCGATACCCCGCCTCGACCTTCCGTGTGTAGATCTCGACATTGCCGGCAGGCGAAGCTGCGATCCGGGCCGGCAATTCTGCGCGCAGCTTCGCCAAATAAGCCGGTTGCGCCGCATATTTGCACGCGATCGCGGCGTAGCCTTCGTCGTCCTCGGCGACCCAGTCGCCAAGACCGACGGCCGCGACGATCGACCCGCCGGCGCGCGACGAGGCGCCGCTCCCGAGCTTGGCGACGACGGGAACGCCGGCATAGAGCGATTCCCAGGTGCTGATGCCGCCGTTTTGCGGGAAGGTATCCAGCGAAATGTCGACATCTGCAAAGGCCCGCAGATGCTCCTCGCGCGGGGTCGAGCCCATGCAGACGACGTTGTCTTCGGCGATACCCTGTTCCACGAACCGCGCAATCAGGCGGTCGCGCAGCATGGGATCGTCCAGCAATCCGTTCTTGATGATGATCTTCGATCCGGTCACCGTGCGCATAACCTTCGACCACACACCGATGGCCTCGTCCGAGATCTTGAAGATGCGGTTGAACACGCCGAAGGTCACATGGCCGTTGCGGAGCATGGGAAGCTCAGAAGGCGGCGCATCCAGGATGGGATCGATCGTGATCAGGCACGGCAGATCGTGAACCTTCTCAGCCAGCAGATGGCGCGCGGATGGCGGAATGAAGACCGGATCCGCGAGCACATAGTCCATGGTTTGAAGGCCGGTCCCGGTGGCATGTCCGAAGCCCGTGACCTGGATCGGGGCCGGCTTGCGGGCGAAGACATGGAGCCGGCTGCCGGTCGTATGTCCTGAGACGTCGATCAGGATATCGATCCCATCGGCCTGGATGCGATCAGCCAGTTCGTCGTCCGAAAGCTGTGCGGCATCGACCCAGACGTCCGCCAAAGGCTTGAACTGTTCGGTCATCTCGTCCTGCAACGGCCAGCAGGAATAGCAGACGATCTTGAACCTGGCGTGATCATGATGGCGCAGCACTGGTAACAGGGAGTACGCTGCCGAGTGGCGCCTGAATTCGGACGCGACATATCCGATCACGATCCGCCTGTCCGGATCGAGCTTGCGCGGCGCAAGCGTCCTTCTCGGCAACTTGGCGCCGATCGCATCCCACCAGTATTTTCGGGCCGCCTGCTGGACTACGAAATCGGCCTGCGGCAGATAATCCAGCACGAAAATCTTGTATCCGATCGCCTCCGGAAAGTCCGGCGCGATCTCCAGCGCCGCATCGAGATGCGCGAGCGCCGTCGCGATGTCTCCCTGGTTCACGTGGCAAGCCGCAAGAAGCGCCAATCCCATCTCCGACCGCGGATTGACCTCGAGCAGCGTCTTGACGCCCGCCATCGCCCGCGCCGTGTTCCCTACGAGGATGTCGATTTGCGCCCTCCAGCACAGCGCGAGCTCGAGCCGTGGCGATTGCGTTAGCGCCGCATCGAGGTCCGCTGCCGCCTGCTCCAGCCGGGACAGGCTCAGATTGAGCCGTCCGCGCTGCAGCAAAATCCTGGGTGACCCTGGCTTGATCGCGAGCGCTGCGTCGAAGGCGGCGGCAGCCTCGTTGAAGTGCCTGAGCTCGAGGCTCACCATGCCCTTGCCGGCGATTGCCTCGGCATGACGCGGTTGAAGCGACAGGGCGCGATCGAAGCTCTCCTTGGCGCGCTCGAACTTGCCGGTCATCAACTCCGCCATGCCGCGGTTGCAGAATGCATCGGCATAGTCCGGCTTCAGCCTGATCGCGCGGTCGTGCAGCCCGATCGCCTCTTCGCCGAGACCGATGTGCAGCAGCGTATTGCCGAGATTGGTCAGGGTGATCGGACAATTCGGCTTCAGCGCAATGGCCTTCTCCTGGCACGCGCGGGCGGCCTGAAATTTCTGGAGAGCGAAGTACACGGCCCCGAGATTGCCATGGGCGTCGGGCGAACGCGGGTCGAGCGCGATCGCGCGCTCGAGCAGGAATTCCGCCTCATCGAGCCGGCCACCGTCGAACGCGCGCAGGCCGAGCAGGTGCGTGGCGTGGAAATGATCCGGAACTTCTTTCAGAATCTCGCGGCACAGCGTCTCGGCCTCGGCAAGTCTGCCCTGCCCGAGCGCCTCGACCGCGAAGGACATGACGGCGTCCGCCTGCTTCCTCAACTTCTTCTGCAATCGCGCGTTCTGGTATGCGCGCGCGCCGAGACTGCTCTGCAAGGTTTCTCTCCGGAGGATGGTCCGAAAAGAGACGAGCTGATTCGCATGGTGCCAAGCTTGCCGCGGCGATCAGACTGCCGAGGCCGCCGGGTTGCGGGGGCTCACCGCAGGATCTGGCTCAGGAACAGTTTCGTGCGGGCATGCCGTGGGGCGGCGAAGAATTCTCTCGGTGTGTTGGCCTCGATGATCTGGCCGGCGTCCATGAACACGACGCGGTTGGCGACCTCGCGGGCAAAGCCCATCTCGTGGGTGACGACCAGCATGGTCATGCCCTCCTCGGCGAGGTCGACCATGGTGTCGAGGACCTCCTTGACCATCTCGGGGTCGAGCGCCGAGGTCGGCTCGTCGAACAGCATCACCTTCGGATTCATGGTCAGCGCGCGGGCGATCGCGACGCGCTGCTGCTGGCCGCCGGACATCTGACCCGGAAACTTGTTGGCCTGGTGCGGGATCTTGACCCGCTCCAGGAATTTCATCGCGGTCGCCTCGGCGTCCTTCTTGGGGATGTTGCGGACCCAGATCGGCGCCAGCGTGCAATTGTCGAGCACGGTCAGATGCGGGAACAGATTGAAGCTCTGGAACACCATGCCGACTTCGCGACGCACGGCATCGACATGCTTGAGGTTGGGACCAAGCTCGATGCCGTCGACGACGATCTCGCCCTCCTGGAATTCCTCCAGCGCATTGATACAGCGGATCAAGGTCGACTTGCCCGAGCCCGAGGGCCCGCAGATCACGATGCGCTCGCCTTTTGCGACCGCCAGGTCGATGTCCCGCAGGACATGGAATTCGCCGTACCATTTGTTGAGGCCGGAAATCTTGACGATGGGATCGGACATGGTGGCCTCGATCAGCTGCGGCGGTGGGCGTTGAGGCGGCGCTCGACGAACAGCGAGTAGCGCGACATTCCAAAGCAGAAGATGAAGTAGATGACCCCGGCGAAAGCGAAGCCGGTGAACGCAGTCGACGGCGTCGACCATTTGGGATCCGAGAACGAGGCGCGAAGCGAGCCCAGGAGGTCGAACAGTGCCACGATCGAGACCAGCGAGGTATCCTTGAACAGCGAGATGAAACTGTTGACGAGGTTCGGAATGACGTGACGAAGCGCCTGCGGCAGCACGATCAGCGAGGTCGTCTTCCACCACGACAGTCCGAGGGCGGCCGCCGCCTCGCTCTGCCCACGCGGGATCGCAGCGAGCCCGCCGCGGACGTTCTCGGCCTGATAGGCGCCGGTGAACAGCGCGATGCCGATCAGCGCCCGGACCAGCCCGTCGACGGTGAAATTGCCGGGCAGGAACAGGGGCAGCATGTAGGTGGCGAAGAACAGCACGGTGATCAGGGGCACGCCGCGCCAGAACTCGATGAAGGCGATCGAGAAGATCCGGATCAAGGGAATGGTGGAGCGGCGGCCGAGCGCCAGCGCGATGCCGATCGGCAGCGAGGTGACGATGCCGGTGACGGAGACCACCAATGTCACCAGGAGGCCGCCCCATAGATTGGTCGTCACGATCGGCAAGCCGCCGCGATCCAGGCCCATCAGCTTGATGACGATCGCGATGGCAATGAAGGTGGCGATGCTGGATGCCAGAGCCCGCCCGCCGGTGCGAATGCCGCCAGCAATAAAGAACGCGATCAGGCTGACAATCGCGGCCGTGATGCCGAAATCGACCCAGACCGGCTGCCCCATCACCTGGACATAATCGCGCAGCCAGGTGAGCGGAAAGATCAGCCAGGAGATCGCCGTGCCGACCAGCACGATGAGGCTTCCGACAACCCACAGCAACGGTGCGATGGCGGACGTCTTGCTGAGACTGAGGAGCGCCTGCCCGGCCCCGATGATGCTCTCGTCGAACAGTTGCAGCAGGCCGGCCGTCCAGCTCAGGCCGAAGCCCTTGATGCCGCCGCCGTGCAGCAGGAAGAATGCGACCACCGGAAAGGCGACGAAGAACAGGCCCGCGTTCAGACCCTTCGCCGGCAGCCGCGGAACGAGCAGCGGAAGCAGAAGCACGACCGCGAGCAACATCGTGAGGTCGACCCGCCAGCGCTCCGCCTCGGGATAGAAGCCGTAGATCAGTTGCGGGAGTTTCGCCTGGATGTAGGGCCAGCAGGCGCCGACAGCAAAGCCGGCGTTCTCGGCGAGGCACGCAGTGCGGTCCTGGCCGCTCCAGACCGCATCGACCATCAGGAACCTGACGGAGGGAATGATGGTGAACCAGAGCAGCAAGGCGCCAACGATCGTCAGCAGGATATTGGTCGGCGAGTTGAACAGGCGCGAGCGCACCAGGCCGATGAAGCCCGTGGTCTTGATCGGCGCAGGCCGCTCGGCGAGCAGGTCCCGGCGGACGAAGCTGCTTGAGCTGATATCGGTCATGCGCCGAGGCTCCGGCTGGCGCGCCAACCGTAGATGCTCATGACGGCGCTGGTGAGCAGCGAGATCAGAAGATAGATGCCCATCGTCATCGCGATGATCTCGATCGCCTGCCCGGTCTGGCTCAGCGACGTGCCGGCGAACACCGACACCAGGTCGGGATAGCCGATCGCGACCGCCAGCGACGAGTTCTTGGTGAGATTGAGGTACTGGTTGGTCAGCGGTGGCACGATGACGCGCATGGCCTGCGGCACGACGATCAGGCGGAGCGTCGCGCCGCGGCTGAGACCGAGCGAGGATCCCGCCTCCATCTGTCCCTTGTGAACGGACAATATCCCGGCGCGCACGATCTCGGCGATGAAGGCGGCGGTATAGGTCGACAGCGCCACCGTCAGCGCCACGAATTCCGGGATGATACGCGCGCCGCCCGCGAAGTTGAAGCCCTTGAGCTGCGGCAGCTCGAAGGTGAAGGGCAAGCCGAACACCAGCATGGTCGCGACTGGCAGCCCGAACAGCAGTCCCAGCACATAGGGCCAGATCCGGATCATGCGCCCTTCCTGGAACAGCGCGCGCCGCGCATGGAAGCGCAGAGCCAGTGACGCCACGATGCCGAACGCCAGCATCGCCAGGAACGGCTCGAGGCCGCGCTCGCCGATCGGGCTGGGAACGACGAGGCCGCGATTGCTGATGAAGGCGATGCCGAACAGGGAAATGCTCTGCCGCGGATTGGGCAACGCCGCGAGCACCGCGAGGTACCAGAACAGGATCTGGAACAGCACCGGCAGGTTGCGGATGACCTCGACATAGATCTCGCCGACGCGCGACAGCAGCCAATTGGGCGACAGCCGGCACAGCGCGACGATGAAGCCGATCACGGTGGCGAAGACGATGCCCACCACCGAGACGACGAGCGTGTTCAGCAACCCGACCACGAACACCCGCAGGAACGTGTCCGAGCCGGTATAGGGAATCAGGGTCTGGTTGACGTCGAAGCCGGCATTGTTCCTGAGGAAGCCGAAGCCGGCGGCGATGTGCTGGTTCTCGAGGTTGGCGCGGGCATTGGAGACGATTTCATAGCCGATCCAGCCCAGGATCGCCGCGAAGGCGAACTGGACGGCAACGCCGTTCCAGCCTGCCTTGCCGCCCAGGATACGCCGGATCTTCAGCGCAATCTGGGCCGGCGGTTTTCGGGCCTCGGTGCTCATGCCGTTGCCGGCCGATCGGGGCGATCAGCGGATCGGCGGCGCGTACTGAAGACCGCCCTTGTTCCAGAGATTGTTGAGACCGCGATTGATGGCGAGCGGCGAGCCCGCGCCGACGTTGCGGTCGAACACCTCGCCGTAATTGCCGACCGCCTTCACGATCCGCACCACCCAATCCTTGGTCAGGCCGAGCTGTTCGCCGAAATTGCCGTCGCTGCCGAGCACGCGCTTCAGTTCCGGATTTTCCAGCTTCGCCTTCTCGTCGACGTTCTTCGAGGTGACGCCGAGCTCTTCGGCGGTGATCATCGCAAACAGCGTCCATTTCACGATGTCGAACCACTGGTCGTCGCCGTGGCGCACCATCGGACCGAGCGGCTCCTTCGAGATGATCTCGGGAAGCACCATGTGGTCGTTGGGCTTGGCGAGCTTCAGACGATTGGCGTACAGGCCCGACTGGTCGGTGGTGAAGACGTCGCAGCGGCCGGCCTCATAGGCCTTGACGGTTTCGTCGTTGGTCGCGAACGCGATGACCTCGTACTTCATGTTGTTGGCCTTGAAGTAGTCGGCGAGGTTCTGCTCGGTGGTGGTGCCGGTCTGCACGCAGACCGATGCGCTATTGAGCTCGAGCGCCGAATTCACCTTGAGGGACTTCTTCACCATGAAACCCTGCCCGTCATAGTAGGTCACGCCGGTGAAGTTGGCGCCGAGCGAGGTGTCGCGCGAGATGGTCCAGGTGGTGTTGCGCGAGAGCACGTCGATCTCGCCGGATTGCAGCGCCGTGAACCGGTCCTTGGCGGACAGCGGCACGTACTTGACCTTGGTCGGATCGTTGAAGATCGCCGCCGCAATGGCGCGGCAGACGTCGACGTCGATGCCGGTCCAGTTGCCCTTGTCATCCGGAGAGGAGAAGCCGGGCAAGCCCTGACTGACGCCGCAGGACAGCATGCCCCGGTCCTTGACGGTCTTGAGCGTTTGCGCATCGGCGGCTTCGGCAGAGAGGCCGGCGGCGAGAGCAAGGGTGAGAGCCAGGGTTACGCGTTTCATGGGCTTTGGGCCTTTCAAGGTCGTCTCAAGATCAGGAATAATGTTGTCTGTGGGGTCATCTCTGCCAGGGCTAATCGTATCAGGGCTAGCCTTGCAAGAGTCATGCTGGAACACCTTGCCGAACACCCGCCGATCCCGGGAGGCCATACCTTAATCCCCGCCGCAGGCGCCCGCCATTACGGCTGTGGCGCAAGGTCCGGTCAGACATTGGATCGAAGGTCGCGGCAGGCCCCTCAACATGCGGCGACTGAATAGCACCTGCGCATCACAGAACGACTGGCCTGCCGGGTCAAGGGGTTGACGAGACTCTTCTGTGTTCTGTTATTAACGACGACGGCCTTTCGGCCCGCCCGCGGGCGCAACGCGCCCGGCGGAAACGCGATTTTGAAAGCAGACGCATGGATTCCTCGCACCCCCAGCAGCAGCATGCCGAGACCCGGCTGGTCACCTCCGGCCGCGACACCAAGGCGCAGAAGGGGTTCGTCAATCCGCCGGTGTTCCACGGCTCGACCGTGCTCTATCCGACCGCCGAGGACCTGCACGCCCATCGCGGCGAGTTCACGTATGGCCGCCACGGCACCCCGACGACCAAGGCGTTCCAGGACACGCTGATGGCACTGGAGGGACCGCAATGCGCCGGCGTCGGCATCGTGCCCTCCGGGCTTTCGGCGATCTCCACCACCCTGCTCTCGGTACTGAAGACCGGCGACCATATTCTGGTCGTCGACAACGTCTACCGGCCTTCACGCAATTTCTGCAACGGCATGCTGGCCCGCTATGGCGTCGAGACCACCTATTTCGATCCGCTGATCGGCGCCGGCATCGACAAGCTGTTCAAGCCCAACACCCGCGCGGTGCTGGTGGAGGCGCCGGGCTCGCAATCGTTCGAGATGCCCGACATCCGCGCCATCGCCGAGGTCGCGCATGGGCGCGGCGCGCTCGTCATCGACGACAACACCTGGGCGACCCCGCTCTATCACCGCTCGCTCGAGCAGGGTGTCGACATCAGCATGCAGGCCGCCACCAAATATATCGGCGGCCATTCCGACATCATGTTCGGCACGATTTCCGCCAATGCCAAGGCTTGGCCGCAGATCATCGAGGGCATCCGCCTGCTCGGCGTCTGCGCGGGCCCCGACGACGTCTTTCTGGCGCTGCGCGGACTGCGCACGCTGTCGGTGCGATTGGCGCAGCATCATCGCTCCGGGCTCGAGATGGCGCGCTGGCTTGCTGCCAGACCCGAGGTCGCGCGCGTGCTGCATCCGGGGCTCGAAACCGATCCCGGCCATGCGATCTGGCAGCGCGACTTCACCGGTGCGTCAGGCCTGTTCAGCATCGTGCTGAAGCCCGCGCCGCAGAAGGCGGTCGACACCATGCTCGATACGCTGAAGCTGTTCGGCATGGGCTTCTCCTGGGGCGGCTTCGAGAGCCTCGTGATCCCCTTCGATTGCGATGCCTATCGCACCGCGACCAAGTGGGCGCCCGGCGGCCCGACGCTGCGCCTGCACATCGGGCTCGAGAACGTCGATGACCTCAAGGCCGATCTCGATCGCGGCTTCGCTGCCTTGAAAGCGGCAATGTGAGCCTGCTCGCGAGGCAACGCGCCTCGGGACACGGCAGCCACGCTCCGGCGGACGCGCAATCGCGCGCCGCGGGAACGTGCCGCTGCCGCAAACGTTAACGCCGATGCGCCGACAAAGGGTTTGATCGGCTCCCGTTTGGCGCTAGCCTCGCCAATCGACTCCAATCCGGACACGGAGCATGGGAACGTTGGTTCTGCTCGATCTCATGGGCGGCGTTGCCCTGTTGCTGTGGGGCCTGCACATGGTCCACAGCGGCATTTTGCGCGCCTTCGGTCCCGACCTGCGGCGGCTGCTCGGCAAGGCGCTGAGCAATCGCGCCAGCGCATTCGCCGCCGGCCTCGGGCTCACCGCGCTGCTTCAGAGCAGCACGGCGACGGCGCTGATCACGAGCTCGTTCGCGGCCGAGGGCCTCGTCAGCCTCGCCGCCGCGCTCGCCATCATGTTGGGAGCCAATGTCGGCACGACGCTGATCGTGCAGGTGCTGTCGTTCAACATCGCAGCCGTTGCGCCGGTGCTGTTCGTGCTCGGCCTGGTCGCGTTCCGCTCCGGCCCGCGCTCGCGGATCAAGGACATCGGCCGCGTCTGTATCGGCCTCGGCCTGATGCTGCTCTCGCTGCACATCCTGCTCGACACGCTGGCGCCGGCCGAGAACGCGCCCGGCGTCCGCGTCGTGATGTCGGCCATCACGGGCGATCCGATCCTGTGCATCGTCATCGCCGCCCTCGTCACCTGGGCGGTGCATTCGAGCGTCGCCAGCGTGCTGCTGATCATGTCGCTGGCCTATTCGCAGTTCATCTCGCCCGATGCGGCGCTGGCGCTGGTGCTGGGGGCCAATCTCGGCAGCGCCATCAATCCCGTGTTCGAGGGCGCCAGGCGTGACGATCCCGCGAGCTATCGCCTGCCGGTCGGCAATCTCGTCAACCGCGTGGTCGGGATCGCCCTCGTCCTGCCCTTCCTGAGCGCGATCGCCGAGCACATGCTTGCCTGGCAGCCCGATCTCGCCAAGATGACGGCGGCTTTCCACATTGCCTTCAACCTTGGCACGGCCATCGTCTTCATCGGCCTGCTCGACACCATGTCGCGCCTGCTCACCCGCCTTTTGCCGGATCGCGTGCATGAGGCCGACCCGGCCCGGCCGCGCTATCTCGACGAGACCGCGCTGGAGACGCCGTCCCTGGCGCTCGCCGACGCCGCCCGCGAGACGTTGCGCATGGGCGATCTCGTCGAGGTGATGCTGCGCAAGGTGATGGCCGCGATGATGACCGGCGACCGTGCGCTGGTCGACCAGGTCTCCAAGATGGACAATCTCGTCGACGGTCTCGACGAGGCCATCAAGCTCTACGTGACCAAGCTGATGCGGGGCAGCCTCGACGAGACCGAAGGACGCCGCGCGATGGAGATCATCTCCTTCGCCATCAACCTCGAGCACATCGGCGACATCATCGACAAGAGCCTGAGCGAGCTCGCCACCAAGAAGATCAAGCGGCGTTTTCAGTTCTCGGCGGAAGGGGCCGACGAGCTCGCCGCCTTCCACAAGCGCACGATGGACTCGCTGCGTATCGCGTTCGGCGTCTTCATGTCGGGGGACGCCAACGAGGCGCGCAAGCTGCTGGTGGAGAAAACTGCGCTGCGCAACACCGAGCTTGCCGCGACCGAGCGGCATCTCGACCGCCTGCGCGAGGGCCGTCCCGAGACCATCGAGACCACGTCGCTGCATCTGGACGTGCTGCGCGACCTGCGCCGCATCCACTCGCACATCTGCTCGGTCGCCTATCCCGTGCTCGACGCGGCCGGCGAGCCCTACCGCAGAACCAAGGCGGACACAGCCGCCCTGCCCGCGTCAGGCGCGGCCTCGGCGCTGCCGCGATAAGATCAGCGGTCGAGCGTCTTCGAGGCGGTGCCGCGGTTCTTCCAGATCAGCATGATGTTCCTGATGTAGATGATGGTCGCGAGTGACTGTCCGAGGATGATGACCGGCTCGCGCTTCACGACGCCGTAGACCAGCGTCATCAGCCCGCCGCCCATCGAGCAGAACCAGAACGCCATCGGCACCACGCTGTTGCCGGCGCGCTCGCTCGCGATCCATTGCACCAGGAAGCGCGCGGTGAAGAACAGCTGCGCGACGAGGCCGAACGCCAGCCAGAAGTCGAATTTGGCGACGAAGACGTCGTAGAGATAATTGCTCAGCGCCTGACCGTATTGAATGATCATGCGTTCACCTCGGTCACCTCAGGAGTCGGCTTCTTGCGGCGGATCAGCCACCACACCCCGGCGAGATCCATGATGCCGATCCACAGCCGGTCGAAGAAGCCGTAGTTCGATACGCCGGAGTGGCGCGGCCGGTCGATCACATCGACATAGGCGATCTCGTAGCCCTCGCGGCGCACCAGCGCCGGCAGGAAGCGATGCAGCCCGTCGAAATAGGGCAGCATCAGGAAGACGTCGCGCCGGAACGCCTTCAGTCCGCAGCCGGTGTCGCGCGTGCCGTCTTTCAGGATGGCGTTGCGAACGCCGTTCGCCACGCGCGACTGGAACTTCTTGAAGCCGGTGTCCTTGCGCCCGATCCGCTGGCCGGCGGCCAGCCCGACGCGCGCGCCTTTCTCGACTGCCGCGATCAGGTCCGGCAGGAAGACGGGATTGTTCTGGCCATCGCCGTCGAGCGTCGCCACGATTTGCCCGCGCGCCGCACGCACACCACTGCGCACGGCCGCCGATTGGCCGCCAGACCGCGCATGGCGGAGCTGACGCAGATTGCTCCGCTGCTTCATGATGGCGGCAAGCCGCTCGCCGGTCGCATCGGTGGAGCCATCGTTGACGTAGATGATCTCATAGGCCCAGCGGCCATCGAGCGCCGCCCCGATCTCCGCGATCAGCGGCGCAATGTTGTCGGCTTCGTTGCGCACGGGAACGACGATGGAAACCGAAGGCTGGGACGTCGACAAAGGAGGCTCGTGGTTGGATTTGGCCTGCGCCTTGGGGAACCGGCGGTCCCGGCAGGCAGCCGCTTTTATGGGGCGGATGCCCCGTGGGCAACCCTTTTGAGGCGGCCCCGGGCCGCTCCCGGGAGAGGCACGATGGTGCCGTCGGCGCGGATGGCAAAGCCGAGCCGCCGGGCCGCGAACCAGTAACGCACGGTCATGGCGCCGACCATTCCGACCAGGGCGCCGGCCACGACGTCGCTGGGGTGATGCGCGAGCAGCACCAGGCGCGTCAGCAGGATCACGATTGCGTAAGTAAACATGAACACCCGTAGGCCCGGCCACAGCGCCGAGACCGCAAACGCCAGGGCGAACGCGGCCACTGCATGTCCCGATGGCAGGCTGGCATAAGCCCCCGTCCCCTCGAACGGCACGAAATTGAACGGATTGGCCTTGCCGCCGACGAACGGGCGGCCGCGGCCGATGAGATATTTCAGGATCTCAGCGACAAACGCCGACACGGCAACAGACAGAAATATGTATTGAAGCCGCGTGCCGAAGCCGAGCAGCAAAGCGCGGCGAGTCCCGTGCAGCCCTGCCGCAACGAATGCCACAGCCACCAGCGCAGCCCCCAGCACGATCAGCAGATACTCGTCCTTGCCGAAATCGGTGAGGATGCGGATCGGCCACAGGCTGGGCGTGCCGCGCGGCGGCATCAGCAGGATCCCGGTCTGATCGAACCCGACCATCAACATGATGATCAGCGCCGCGCCCACTGCGCTGAGCCAGAGCGAGTGCCGCGCCAGCTTGCGCGCGGCCTCGGCCCGGCGAGAATGCGAGGGCGAGCGCACGAGTTGCGCCAGCCCGCGCCGGGACACGGCGAGCAATTGTGCGGGGTAGCCGGCACGCGGCGCAATGTCGGTCGGCGCCCGCATCCTACTCGGTGCCTTCGGAGCGGAAGATCGAGATCGAGATCGCGCGCCCCTGCGAGAAGTTATAGCCGTCGATGCGCGCGCCGACCTTGTAGCGCAGCCCGATCGCCTCGGCGCGCTGCACGAAGCTGCGCTCGGAGCGCTGCTCGATCAGTGCGAAGCGGCAGCTGCCCTGCCGCAGGAAATCCGCCGCACCGGAACCGTCGGTGAGCAGGGTCCGGGTCCCCACCAGGAAGACGAGGCTCGGCTCGTGATAACCGGCCGCAGCGGCTTTCGGTCCGACGCAGGTGACGTTGCGAAGCGCGCGCGCGATCTCGATGCTCGGAAACAGCGGCGTCAGCGACGGCAGGACGATGCCGTAGACCGTCACAGCCAGCATCAGGGCCGCGACCAGCGCGTTGAGCAGCGAGCGCTCGGCACGGTTGTTGTCGTAGAGCCACCAGGCGAACAGGCCGAAGATCAGCGATGCCGCGATGAACGGCCAGGCCACGAAGGCCGGCTGCCGCGTCAGAATCACCGACCCGACGACCGCGATGATCGAGGCGGCCGCGGGGATCGCGAACCACCAAGCCGAACCGCGCATCAACCAGGAACGCGACAGCACGCGCCGCTCCACCGCGCCTGCGGTGAGGATCGCGATCGCCGGATAGAGCGGCAGCACGTAATGCGGCAGCTTGGTCAGCACGGCCTCGAACACGATCCAGGACGGGATCAGCCAGGCCAGCAGGAACTGCGCGCCGGGCTCGCGCCGCGCCCGCCACACCGCGGGTGCCGCCATCGCCGCCAGCGGTGCGCCCGGCCAGAACGTGATCCAGAACAAGGCGAGGTACAGTCCGGGCGGCGCGCCATGGGATTCCTGGGCGCCCAACTTGCTCAGCATGTCGCCGCCGACGGAATCGGCGAAGAAGGTCTCGCCCGCGCGCCAGAAGATCGCGACGAACCAGGGCAGCACCAGCACCAGCATCCACATCAGGCCCCAGACAGGCCTCAGCTTCCACAGCCAGGAGGCGTCACGGTCCTGGATCGCGAGCGCGACGATGGTCAGGCCTGCGAACATCAGGATCAGCGGGCCCTTGATCAGGACGCCGACAGCGAGCGCGGTCCAGAAGATCGCGGGCCAGCTCCAGGGCGGATGCGTCTCGTCCTCGGCGCGCTGCCAGGACAGATAGGCCCGCGCCATCGCGCCCATCGCGGCGACGACGCAGAGCAGCAGCATGGCATCGGTCTTCGCTAGGCGCGCCTCGACGCCGAGCAGCACGGACGCGCACATCATCAGCGCCGCCAGCACCGCGGCGCGCCGCGTGACGAAGCCGAGCGCGGCCCAATAGGTCATGAGCACGGCGCCGATCGCGCCCATCAGCGACGGCAGCCGGTAGACCCAGATGCGCAATTCGGCCTTCGGCAGCTTGAGCATCGACGCGGCTTCGACGGTCGCCGATTGCAACCAGTAGATGCCGACGGGCTTCTTGTAGCGGACGTCCTCCTGAAAGCGGATATCGACGTAGTCGCCGCTCTCGACCATCTGCTTGGTGGCCTGGGCGAACCGCGCTTCGTCGCGGTCGATCGGCGGGATCGTGAAGAAGCCCGGCAGGAACAGCAGCAGCGCGCACAGCACGAGGAAGCCGACCGCGCGTGCATGGCTGGCCGTTACGATGTCGAGCATGCGCACGAGTCCGTTGCCCGGATTTGCGGGTGATTTCGACTCGCGGGGGGCTCCAAAACGGGGGCTTGGGTAGGTCTCGGCCATTGGTTCCGCTTACGCTGAAACCGCCATCGCCACAACCGCTTGAGGCAGGGTCATTGAATTCGAATGACGACTGTGTCCGCGGCGCCCGTGGCGTCGATCACGGTGACCCGGGCAAAGCCCGGTCCGGGCGGATCGATCAGCCGCTGACGGCGGCCGTCGATCTCGCCGAGCGCGGCGCCGTTAACCATGATCGTCATGGGCAGCACGCCGCCGGCGACTTTGACCGGCATGGCTGCGTTCTCCCGGCTGCCAGATCGATCGACATCGATCCGCGAACCGTTGAGCGGAAACTGAATGTGCAGCGCCTGCTCGCTCCCGGTGCGCAATAGCTCCCCGACCGGGCGGAACCGCTTCAGGGGCAGCGGCAGCTTGGCGTTGCCCGCCACAAGGGTTCCCCTAGGCGCCTTCGGCAACGGGGCGAGCGTCTTGCCGGTCCTGGCAAAGGCGTCGAACAGGATCGGCGCGGCAGCGACGCGCCCGATCAGGCCGGGAACCGGGGCGCCGTCGGGCCGGCCGACCCAGACGCCGATGGTCATGCGGCCATCGAAGCCGACCGACCAGGCGTCGCGATAGCCGTAGGATGTGCCGGTCTTGAACGCGATGCGGTTGTGGGCAGCGTTCTCCGGTGGCGGCGTTCCCAGCAGCACGTTGCCGACCTGCCAGGCCGCGACCTGATCCAGCAGCCGGAGCGGCTCGCGGTCGTCCCGATCAGTCACGACCTCACGCAGCGGCTTGGTGGTGCCGAGGCGGGCGAAACCCGCATAGAGCTGGGCGAGGTCCTGGAGCGTCACGCCCACCCCGCCGAGACCCATGGCGAGCCCTGGCGTCTCGTCCTTGGGCAGAACCAGGTTGCCGCCGGCCTGCCGCAACCGCGAGGTCAGGCGGCTGGAGCCGACGCGGTCGAGCAGCACGATGGCCGGCACGTTCAGCGACAATTGCAGCGCCTTCCTCACCGGCACCGTGCCCTGGAAGGTCATGTCGAAATTCTCCGGCGCGTAGGAGCCAAAGCGGACCGGCCGGTCGTCGATCAGGCTGTCGGGATGGACAAAGCCGTCCTCGAAGGCGAGCCCGTAGATGAAGGGTTTCAGTGTCGAGCCCGGCGACCGGACGGCACGGGTCATGTCGACCTGCCCTGCCCGACTCTCGTCGAAATAATCCGCCGAGCCGACGCGCGCGAGCACGTCGCCGCTTTCGTTGTCGATGACGATAATCCCGACCGAGATGTTCGGCCCGAGCGCGATGGCGCGGTCGCGCGCCAGTGGCTCCAGCACCTTCTGCAGGTTCGCGTCCAGCGTGAGCTTGATGACCGGCGCGTCCTTGACCGTCGAAAGCGCGGTGTCCGAGGCATGCGGCGCCAGGATCGGCATCGGCTTGCGCAGCTTCGGCACGGGCACCGCCTTGGCCTGCCTGGCATCATCTGCGCTGACCACATGCTCCTCGACCATGCGGTCGAGCACGCGGTCGCGCGCCTTGCGCGCCGCGTCCGGATGGCGGTCGAGCCGGCGCGTTTCCGGCGATTGCGGCAACGCGACCAGCAGCGCGGCCTCCGCCAGCGACAGCCGCTTCGGCTCCTTGCCGAGATAGGCGATGGAAGCCGCGCGGATGCCTTCGAGATTGCCGCCGTAAGGTGCGAGCGCGAGATAGAGATTGAGGATCTGCTCCTTGCTCAGCGTCCGCTCCAGCTCGATCGCGCGCACGATCTGGCGCAGCTTGGCATGAAGCGAGCGCTGCCGCCGCGGCTCCATCAGCCGCGCAAGCTGCATGGTGATGGTCGAGCCGCCCGAGACGATGTGGCCACGCATTCCGAGCTGCAACGCCGCGCGCGCCAGCGCCAGCGGATCGAGGCCGTTGTGCGCGTAGAAGCGCTGGTCCTCATAGGCGAACAGCAGTTTCAGATAGGTCGGATCGACATTTGCCTTTGTCTCGACCGGCAGCCGCCAGCGCCCGTCCGCCATGGCATAAGCGCGCAGCAGCTTTCCGTTGCGGTCGACTATGGTGGTGGAGACTTGCCGAGCCTCGTCGAGCGGGAGAGGACCGAGCGAGTAGACCCAGCCGACGAAACCGATGATGGCGAGGATGAGGGTGAGCGCGAGGGCGGAGAGAGCACGAAGGCCCCTGCCCCGCACTCCGTCATGGCCGGGCTTGTCCCGGCCATCCACGTTCTTGCCAGCGGCGCCCAAGTCCGTGGATGCCCGGGGCAAGCCCGGGCATGACGACTGAGAATGTGGCGCCGCGTCGCTCATACAATCCCGCTTACGCTCGAACCCACCACCTCACTTCGCCGCCCGCACCTCGACGGCACCCGTGCCGGTCCGCCCATAGCGCGACGGATTATACATATCCTCGACATAGGCCTGCGGCAGCACATATTTGCCGGGCGACACCGCGCGCACGACATAGGCGACGGTGAACACCGATTTGGAATCCGAGGCCCGGTCGACCGCCGCGGTGAAGCGGTCGTCGCGGAACTCGGTATCCTCGGGCTCCTCGCCGTCCTCGATCCAGTCCAGCGTGCCGCTGTCGCCGGAGGACACCAGCTTGGGATTGTCGATCTCCAGGCCCGCCGGCAGATAGTCCGACACCATGATGTGGCCGTATTCGGGCTTGGCCTCGGTGATCTTCAGCACCACCGCAAAGCGCTGGTTCTGCTTGACCTTGCTGATATCGGCCGGCTTGCCGTCGAGCGTGAAGTAGCTGCGCTCGATCTTGAAGCCGTTGGATGCGGCGGGCTCCGGCGTCACCGGCGAGCCCGACACCGAGACCACCGCCTGCACCGGCGCATCGCCGGTGTTGGTGATCTTCAGCGGCTTGCCGCTCAGCGTGTCCGCCTTGTAGCTGCGGTAGAGCGCGGTCTTGACCGGCTGGCCGTCCACTTCCATGGAGAGGTTCTCCCTGGCCAATGCCCGCGCCGCCAGCACCAGCCACGCATTCTCCTGCGTGGAGGTGTAGGGCGTCAGTCCGCGCGCGGACTCGACCCGCGACACTGCCTGCGTCAACGTAGCCTTCGGCGCGTTGCCTTCACTGGCGAGCGAGACAAGCGCTGCGGCATCGCGGAGCTGCGAACCGTAATCGGTGCGGCCGAACTCCAGCACCGGCTTGGGCGCGAGGCTGTCGAGCGCGGCAGCATAGACCCGCTCGGCGCGATTGCGGTCGCCGACCAGTGCAAGAGCTGCCGCGAGCTGCGACTTTGCGATCGGCGTCGCAAGGTTGTTCAGCTTGGTGTCGGCGAGATAGCGGAGATCGCCGATCGGCGCGGCGCCGTTGCGTGCCAGCACGTAGAGGCCATAGGCGAGATCGCGCCCGCCATCCTTCTCCGGCTCGTCGGCATTGACGACGAAGTTGCGGATGCGGTCGAGCGCGGTCTTGAACAGCACGTCCGGCACCGCAAAGCCCTTTTCGCGGGCGCGGGTGAGGAAGTCGGTCACGTAAGCATCGAGCCAGGCATCGTCGCCGCCCGCCGACCACAGGCCGAACGAGCCGTTCGAGCCCTGGCGGGCCAGCAACCGCTCGATCGCGTCGCGGATGCGCTGGTCGACCTCGGTGTCCATGGCCAGATGCGCCCCGGCGGCGAGATCGTTGACATAGAGCAGCGGCATGGCCCGGCTCGTAATCTGCTCCGAGCAGCCATAGGGATAGCGGTCCAGCGCCTTGAGGATCGTCGCCGCATCGAGCGCGGTGGACAGGCTGGCCGAGACCGAGACGCTGCCGGTACCCGGCACGAGATCGGAGAACATGTCCGAGGTCAGCGTCAGGCTCTCGCCTTTCGCCAGGGTGCGGATCGAACGCCGTGCCAGCACCTGCGTCGCTGCCTTGACGTCGAAGGCATAGTGGCGCGCCAGCGCGAGGCCATTCGGGCCCCGGATGTCGACATCGAGCGTCGCCTGCCCCGCCGCAGTCGCGTCGATCGCGAGCGAGAACGCGTTGCGCTGCTTGGCGGCGAGCTTCACGGTGGTCGCGGGATTGCCTGATATCTTCACCGGGCCGCCCGTCTTCACGTTGATGACGTAGTCGCCAGCCTGGCCCTCGACATTGTCGATCTCGATATTGACGGTACCGTGGTCGCCGTTGAGCAGGAAGCGCGGCAGGGTCGTGGTCAGCACCACGGGATCGCGGATCACGACATCGGTGCTGGCGCGGCCGAGCTTCGTGGCGGTCCACGCCACCGCCATCACGCGCGCGGTGCCGGCGAACTCCGGAATGTCGAAGCTCACTTCGGCCGTGCCGTCAGCGGCGACCGTGACGATGCCCGAATAGAGCGCGAGCGGTTTTTGCGCGGGCGGTGAGCCCTGGAGCTCACCAGCGCCGGCGTCGCCGCCGGACTTGATCTGGCCGCGCGTGCCCGACATGCCGTCGATGAGTTGCCCGTAGAGATCGCGGATCTCCGCGCTCAGGCGGCGCTGGCCGAGATAGTAATCGTCCGGCGCCGGCGGCTTGTAATTGGTGAGGTTGAGGATGCCGACATCGACCGCGGCGATGACGACCTTGGCGTCCTCGCCCGGATTGAGCCCGTCGAGCTTGACCGGGATCTTCAGCGTCGAGTTCGGCCGGATCAGTGAAGGCGGCGACAGCTTCACCTGCAGCGTCCGGGCCTGCTTGTCGATGCCGAACCATTTCAGCCCGATCGCGCGGCCCGGCATGCGCTGGGCCGCCGCATCGAGCGGACGGCGCAGCGTCGCCACGACGTAGGCGCCGGTGCCCCAGTCCTTGCCGACCGGGAGCTTCACCTGTGCGGTGCCTTCCTTGACGTCGATGGTCTGCGTCGTCAGCAGGCGGTCGCCGACCACGTTGACGGTCAGCTTGCCGGCGCTGCGGACATTGACCGACACCGTCATGGTGTCGCCCGAGGCGTATTGCGGCTTGTCGATCGAAGTCTCCAACAGGTCCGGGGTGTCGGCGCTACCGTCGGAATACCAGCCGACGTCGAACTGCACCGAGGTCACCGGGCCATCCGCATCGTTCGACTTCACGTCGAGACGATAGCGGCCAGGCTGTGGGTTCAACGAAATCCGCGAGGGCTTGTCCGCGGCGATCACGACATCGCCGTCGGCCACGCGCGAGGTCGACTTGACCGGCTCGTACTCCCAATAATTGTTCTGGCGGTACCACTGGTAGCGCGACTCCATCTTCAGGAGCTCATAGCGCAGCCCGTCGCGCGGCAGCGTCTTGCCCTCGGGCGAGACGAACACGACTTCGAACTCGGCCTTGTCGCCCTCGGCGACGTTCTTGTCGCCGAACAGCGGCTTGATGCCGATCTGCGCCGTGGCGGGCGTGACCGGCAGCACGATCTTGCGCTCGACGGCGCGGCCGCCGGTCTCGACCATGCGGATGAAGATCTGCGCCTCCTGCGGCCGGGTCGAGGACGGCTGCTTGTCCAGCGTGACCGGGAAGGTGGCAACGCCGTTGGCGTCCGCCTCGGGCAGGTTCTCGAGCGGCGTGCGCTCGTTCGAGCTGGTCTCCTCGTCGTCGACGCCGAATTGATAGCCGGCAAAGCCCGGGCGTTCGCTCGCCGGCGCCACCAGCATGTCGCCTTCGAGCTGGAGGCCGGAGGCCGGCGCGCCATAGAGGAAATGGCCGTCCGCCTTCAGCTCCACTGGAGCATTAGCTTTGATCAGCTTGTCCTTGGCCGACAAATCGAATTCGATCCGATCGGGGACGTAATCCTCGACCAGGAAGGTGGTCTCGCCGACGGACGATCCCTTCGGATCGGTGAAGGCGCGCACCCGCCACGTTCCGGTGGGGACGGCCGAGTTGAGGGGCACGGCCAGCGTGCGGCCACCGGCGCCCTGGTCGGCCAGCACGGCGCGGCGGAATTCGACGCCGTCGGGACGCTCGATCACCAGCGTCATCGGCCCGCCGGTGACGGCATTGCCCTGACCGTCACGCAACAGCGCGGTCAGATAGACGGTCTCGCTGGAGCGGTAGACGCCGCGCTCGGCATAAACGAACGCGTCGGCGCCGGCCGGCACCGCACGCCCCGAAACGCCGCGGTCGGACAGATCGAAGGCGGAGGACTTGAGGCTGAGGAAGGCATAGTCGGCCTTCTCGCCGGTGACGGTGAGCATCGCCGGCGACAGGCCGCCCTCACCGCGCGCGAGCCCTGCTTCGAAAAGCACGTGGCCGCTGTCGTCGGTCTTGCGGGTGGCCAAAATCTCGTTGTTGCGGGCAACCAGCCGCACCTCGGCCTTGCCGACCGGATCGGTCGAGGCCAGCGAGTTGACGAAGACATGGATGCCGTCATTGCCGGAATACGCGGAAACGCCGAGGTCGGAGACGATGAACCATTGCGTCGCGAGCTGGGATTCGTCGTCCGAGCCCGGGCCCTTGGCCGCGGCGGTCATGACGTAGACGCCGGGCTGCAGCTCGCCGAGCGCCTGGTCCACCGGGAATGCGGTGGTGACGTCCTGGTTCAGGGTCATCGCGGTCGCGAGCTCGCCGGACCAGACCTTGACGCCGCGCTGGTCGCCGAGATCGGAGAGCTGGTATGTCGACAGCGTCCTCTGGAAGTCGCTGTCGACCACCGTGTTGATCAGATTGCGGTCGCCGATCCGGAAGACGTTGATGTTGACCGCGGGCGTGTTGACGCTGACCACGGGAATGCCACGCTGGCCGGTTCGCGGCAGCACATAGGCGCGGCTGGTGAAGCGCACGAAGGGCTTGCGGTCGCGCACATAGATGTTGAACTCGGCCGATTTCGGCAGGCCCTCCTTCACCGTGGACGGCAGGCCGGCGCGCAGATTGATGTTGTAGCGCTCGCCGTGCTTCAGCCCGTCGACGCAGAGCTGCTTGCCTTCTGCCGACAGAGCCGGCTTGTCCTGCCCCGCCAGCGCCAGGAAAGGCGCGAAGTCGGTCCGCTTGGCAAGCTCTTCCGAGAACTGGAAGCAGGCGCGCGGGCTCGCCGAATCCGAGTCCACGGTGTAGTCGAGCAGCCGGAAGCCGTGCTCGTCGCGCATCTTCTCATATTGACCGCGGACGTCGGCGACCTCGCGCATGTCGAGCGACAGCCGCAATGCATCCAGCGCCGGCCGCCACAATTTTCGTTCGGCCAGCGCCTTGCCGAGCACGGCGAGTGCGTCGGCCTCCTCGCCCGGGTTTCCGGCGCGCTGATAGGCGATATAGGCGGCGGTCGAAGCGCGCTCGAGCAGGAAGGTCTGCTCGCTCGAGCTCTTGGGCGAGATCTGGAAGATGACCTTGGCAAGCCGCAG
This sequence comes from Bradyrhizobium sp. R2.2-H, assembly GCF_004346455.1. Classification (NCBI taxonomy): domain Bacteria; kingdom Pseudomonadati; phylum Pseudomonadota; class Alphaproteobacteria; order Hyphomicrobiales; family Nitrobacteraceae; genus Bradyrhizobium; species Bradyrhizobium sp. R2.2-H. The sequence goes on along the minus strand of NZ_SMBR01000003.1, from coordinate 336,944 downwards.
CCAGTTGCCGGCATCATCAGGCGTGGTGGCCGCGATCTGCCCGAGCACCGACAGCCCGGTGCGGTAATCATTGCGCCGGAAGGCGGCGTCGGCATCCGTGCGCAGCGTCGCGCTGGACTTGGCGACCGGCCCCGCCTCGCTCTTGATCTGGGCCTCCAGCTTGATCGCGGAATCGGCGAGATCGTCGCGTTTGAAAGCCTTGTCGGCGGCCTGCGCAGCGACAAGGCCGAGCGCCAGCGCGGCGCAGATCGTGACGGCGCGAACAAGACCGATCATGGATGGACTCCCGGAAATCGCGGACGAACGCCGCTTGTCGCAAGAAATGCGCGGAAAGGTGACGGCCTCAAGGCGATGGAACCAAAGGTGCAAATCGTCGCAATCGCCATGACAAGGCAAGCCCAGAGGAGACCGATCAAGATACCGCCGCGCACGCCGCCTGATGGCGCAGCAATACCGGACCAATCGACCAGCGGCGGTGTCCCGGAAGCTCCTCAGCGGTCCCGGCGATGTGATCCATCGTCCAGTCCGCTGCCGCTCAACCCGGCACCCTGACACGCCACTGTTCCACTTTGTCGCGGCATTGAGGAAAACGGTTCGGTTCAGGCTTGGCGAAACACCAGATTTTTCATATTGGCATGTTAGATGAACGGCCAGCCCCCAGACCGGGCGGCTCAAAACGGTCCCGTAGCTCAACTGGATAGAGTAGCGGATTTCTACTCCGCGGGTTGCAGGTTCGAGTCCTGCCGGGATCGCCAGTCTTTTCAGATACTTAACTGACGTGTCGGTGCGGAATTTGTGTTGCGCTTGTTGCGCGAAATTCCCGTGAATTCTCAATGGCTCCCGAGCACTCCCGGCTACTCGGCGCGACACGAGGCGCGACAAGGCTGTGAATAGGTCGGAGATATGGGGAGCGAATCCACAGTAATTCGAACTCCGCATATCAATGCTCGCTCAGCGTTGTGCACAATTGACGGCCGAATCAGGGCGCGTGTCGATTCAACCGGACGGCATGGGGGCAACGTTGAGCATACTTCGGGAAATCCAGGGCGCGATTCTCCAAGAGAATCCGAATCTCGGCACGATCTTGCTGAAATTGCGTTTCTTAGCTTCCCGACTGGGAAGTGAACCACTTGAGGATTGGGTCAAATACGAAGCAGAGGGATATCCTAAGGACGCGGATGTCCCCGAATATCGAGTGGCAGCTCTTTCATTTCGAGGCAGTTGGTCTGGTCCTTTTAATTCTGGCATCAATAATGCGCCAATTCCAACAGCACTCGTGGAGAAGCACGCGAGCATAGAATGGACCCGATATAAAGTTAGGGAAAGCATCGCTACCGTTCAGGATATGGCGGCCAGCGAAGAAACATTGGGGATCAACGCTTCAAATTTAATCCTGTTGCTGCAAGGCAAAGTTTACAAGGATTGGGCCTGCAATTCGATTGTCGCTGAGATGTCGCCAATCGCAATTCAAGAGATCGTGCAGACCGTACGCGCTCGGATTCTCGAACTGACCATCGAGCTTGAAAAGCGCGTGCCTGACGCCATCGAAGTTACCTTGCAGCAAGTGATCAGCAGCAAAACACCAGAGACCGCAGCGGCGGTCACCCAAATTTTCAATCAAACCGTCTACGGGAACGTGACGCACGTCACCGCGACTGATGGCGCTCAAGTGGCACTCGCAATCGTGGCCGGCGACTCCGTTTCGATGGTGAGTGAGCTTGCCAAGGCGGGGTTGCCGGACGGTGCAGCCAAGGAAATCACCGACATTGTTGCTTCGGAGGGACCGCCGACCGCAGACAAACCTCTCGGACCAAAGGCGTTAGAATGGATCAAGAGGAACGCACCGAAGGCGGCGTCAGGGGCGTGGAAGATCGGCTCGGCAATTGCAACCGATCTGCTTAAAGAGGCAGCTTTGAAATACTACGGATTAAAGTGATATGGACTCGAACAAATTCGAACCTTCATTCAGTCTCACCAAGAGCCTGCTCTGGATTGTTGGCAGTCTCAGTTTAGCCATCCTTGGCTCCGCTCTGTGGGATTTCGCATTCAAACCGTTAGTGCTGTGGATTGGCGAGCAACTTGCATTATTAACCAATCTAGGATCGAAGGCCCTTAGCGAGGCAATGTATCGCGAGATAGCAAAGGGGAACTACGAGCGTGTAAGCCTGCTCCTTTTCCAAGGGCTAATCGGCGGGGTAGCCGGCTTGGCTCTTGGCCTCATGATGCGAAAGCGCAGCTCCCTCACTGAAGTTCAGAAGCGCACCTCAAAATCGATAAGATATGCTGTCGCTCTCACCGTACTGGGCGTACTCTTTTTGCAGGGAGTGCGCACTTCCTATATCGTCCGGGCAGCGAACTATCTGGAGCAGATGCAAACAATCGCCGCTCCTGTATTGCCGGTGGAACAAAGGGTTCAGCTCCGCTCAAGAATGGCGCAAATTCAGTCGAAGGAGGATTACGAACTTCTCGCAAACGATCTAATAGCGACTATTCACGAACAGAAGGCGGTATTACCCTCATTTGATGCGTTCAAGTAGTCCTCAAATCCGCAGCTCCCAATGGCTCGTCGTGAACTGCGGCCCGCTCAGCTCGGTTAGCGCCCAAACCAGCGCGTCGACGCGATCCGGCGAATAGCCGACTTTGGCGCGGTCGAAATCCGAAGTGAACGCGCACATCTGATCTTCGAGCACATCAAATCCGCCGACGTGATGAACCTTGCGCTGCTCGTAGAGCGCCGCGATCGGCTCGGCGCGCACCACTTTGCCGCGGCTGGCATGCACGGCCTTGAAGCTCACGCGGGAGTCGAGCACGCGGATGGTCGCCTCGACCATGGCGCCGCCGTTGTTCACTTCGGCCAGGATCCGGTCAGCCTTGTGGCGGCGGTAAGCCGCAATCGCTACGGCGGCCCACTCGTGCGGAGCGTAGCGGCCCGAGCAATCTTCGAGCACGTAGATCGTTCCATCACGCGCAACGCCGGCAACGACGATTCCGGTTTCGTCCGATCCCTCATTGTTAGAAACGGCCGGATCGATCGCCACGACGATGCGGCGCAGCTCCGGTGCCACTGAGATGCGATCGCGGTCGAGCCATTCCAGTTGCCAGAGAGCGCCCGGGTTATCCGAAAGCAGCTCGGCGTTCAGTTCTTGTCGACCGAGGCGCGTGCCCTCGTAGCGCTGGCGGACGGCAGCGAGGAAGGTCGGAGCCAGGTTGGCTTCGTTCTCGAAGGTCGAGCCGCGCGTCACGACGACGTCCCTGCCCTGGCGCGCCAACAGCTCCTTGAGCAGCTTGATGGGCCTCGGGGTCGTGGTCACCAGCCAGCGCGGGCGCTTGCCGAGACGCAGGCCGAATTGCAGCATGTCCCAGGTGCCCTGCACGTCGGTCCACGCGGCCAGTTCGTCTGCCCACGCGGCGTCATGCTCGGGGCCGCGGAGCCGATCGGCTTCCTCGCTGGAAAAGGTCGTCGCGACGGCACCATTTGGCCAGGTCAGCCGGCGCTTGCTCGACTCGTACTGCGGCCTATTCCACGGCGGTGCGGTGTTGAGCAGGCCCGACACGCCCTCGACCAGCGTATCGCGCGCATCGGCGGCAGTTGCTGCGACCAAAGCAATGCGGCCGGCCTGGCGCGTTTCGACGAGATCGTGCACCCACCCTGCCCCGGCTCGAGTCTTACCGAACCCGCGGCCGGCCAGGATCATCCACCCATTCCAGTCACCGGGCGGCGGGAGCTGGCTCGGACGAGCCTTGGCGCGCCATCCGCCATCCTCCAATGCGTCGGCAAGCGCAGCGGCAATGGTGGTCATGCGTTCGTCTCCGGTAACGGTACGGGGCAAGGCGGCAGCGCGACGGCGTCAATCACCATGGGCGCCCTACCCGTCGGCCGCTCGTCCGAGCCCTCCGCATCGAGCTTTCGCCAGGCGGCGACCACTGCGGCGCGCGCCTCGGGATACGGTGCCAGGGCAGCGAGCTGCGCCGCCTGCACCTTGGCGAACTGCGGGCTGTTCACGATCGCCACGTTGTTGGTGACGTTGATGGTGCCTTGCGCGATCGTGGCGATCTCGCCAGTTACTTTTCCGATCTTCTCAAGCACGCCGACGAGCTGGCCCGCCACAATCGCCGCACCGCGCGCATCGCCGGCCTCGGTGGTGGCCGCAAGCTGCGACATCAGCATCGTGCGCACGGCCCGGAAGTGGTCGAGCACCGAAGCGCCCTCGTCCGCCGCCTTCTCCGCAAGCTCGGCGAGCTGCGCCGGCCCGACCAAATAGGACGCCTTCATTTCGGCGCTGACATGGTTGTGCCAGTGCCGACCGATTGCGTCCTTGGACAATCCGAACTTGGTGGCCAGGCTGTCGAGCGACGCGCCGCCTGCGCGCAGCAATTCGATCCGCCACCTTTCGTCGTGGCTGCAAACGGTGCATTTCGGGCCGGATTTCATTCGCATTTTTCCAATGTGAATTGCGCCCCCGACCCGCATCACCGGCCAAGGGCGCAACATATGCGCATCATGTTCAAGAAAGTAACGCTATTTCAGCGCGTTAGGATATGAGTAGAAGATATATAATCCGTTAATCACGCACGGAGTGAACCGAGGGGATCGCGAAGGCGCTGGAAAACCGGTGCGATTTAAGACAGGCTTTGACCATGACCGAAAACACTCGCTGCGATCACTGCGAAGAAGAGTTCGCGCCGGAACAACTGGTCGTTCTCGCGCCACCAATCGGCGACGGTGAGATGATCTGCAAGCGATGCAACAATTGACCAGGAGGCAGCTTGTAACCGTTGTTACCGTGTAACCGCAGATTTCCCACGGGGGCTACGGCTATACGTAGCTATAGGATTCTATTTTCTCTGCTCTAATAGAAGAATCTACAGTTACAACGGTTACAAGTTCGCATCGCTCTGAATTCATTGCGAAATCACTGTAACCGCGAGATGGTCCCAACGGTTACAGTAACGGTTACATTCAGCCTCGCGGCGATGGCACGGGTGGCAGACCGACCGGACAAGGTGGCAGCGTTGTAACTGTTGCCACTTGCGCCAATCTGTCGACCACCAATTCACACGGCCGGTTGACGAATATCTCCGCCTTGAACCGAATGGCAGCCTCGGATCGGCCGCGCCGCCAAACCTTCCGAACACTATCGCCGTCGCGATGCGGCACGGGAGCGAAGCCAAGCCCCTTGAGCGCCGCGCGGACGTCCCGCAGAGGCATCCCGCGCTCAGAAGCGAACGTCTGGACGTCGGCCGCGGTCACATAGCAATCGCTGGCATCGCCAAAGGTGTAAGCAAGCACGTCTTCCGCGCCCGTCCGTTCGCGCGCCGCGTCCTGGTGCCTTCCGGCGATCGCCCACAGCCCCTCGGGGATCCTGAAATCCTCGCCAGTCGAATGCCATTCGGCGGCTTCTGCGTAAAGCTGCTCGATGTTCTCGCGGACCCATTCAATATCGATCTTGTCGACGACGTGGACCGGGAGCCAACGGCGATTTCCGGTTTGGGACAGTAGCGGGGTGCTGTCGTTTGTGGTCGCGACGAAGATGTGCCGGCGGAGATGATCGCTCGCTTCCTCCTTCCACTTCAGGGTTGCGTTGTCGTTCTCGCGCGACATGAACGCTTTAAGCTTTGTGGTTTCGGTCTTCGACATGCCGGCCAGCTCGGCCAATTCGATGATCTGCTTTCCTTTGAGCTGCGGAATGACGTCCTGCGGCCTGCCGCCCAACTCGACCGAATCGATGAACCATTCGGGCCGCAGCGCGAGCGCCTTGCACATGGTCGACTTGGCTTTGCCTTCCTCGGAGATGAAAATCACGGTTTCGTCGTGCTTCGCCCCGGGCTCGCGCGCACGCTTGACCAGGCCACCGATCAGGTTGGCGCCGACCGCGCGATGGTAGGCGTCATCCGGGCAACCGACGGCATTCGACAACCAATTGCCAAGCCGCTCCACGCCGTCCCATTTCAGCGTATCCACAGCGTCGCGCAAGGAATCGTAGCTGTACTCGCGAGCGATGCGATCGATGCTGGCGCGGAAGAAATCCCACGAACAATAGAGGCCGTGACCGCTCGTATGCGTGTCGAGCCACAAAGCTTTGCGCTGATTCTCATCAAGCCGCTGCCAAGCAACATAGGGGCTTTCGCTCCCCTCTATGGCATTGGTGAACTCGTCGAAGCGCAGATCAACACCGCGGAGATTCAGGAAGATGCGTACATTGTCGAAGCTGGACGGGTCAGGCTTGCCGCTGCTCGTCGCGATGTAGGAACCGCGATTTTTGCCCTGCACTTCCCACACGATCTTTTCTTCGAACTGTTTGTGAGCCTTGGCGAGCGCATCTTCCGGAAGCGCGCACTTGTTCGTCCGGATCAGGTCAATGAGTTTTGTAGATGTTTCCGGGTGCACCTGTGCCAGAATGGCGATGATGTGCGCGCACCGGTCCACGCGAAACGTGCGCGGTTTTTGCGCCATGGTGACGATCCGCCGAATTGCGGAATTGAGCTGGTGAAAGATCGCCGGATAGGTTTCCTCGACCTGTGTCGGCAATTGCGGAGGATCGTCCGGCCAACGCTCGATGCAAGCCCATCCATCGTTGAACTCATCGATCGGACGAGCGGCAAGGCCGGCAATCGCGAGCGGCGTTTGTCCGACCAGCGAGCCGGCGGGCGGACCGTACAGCTTTTGGCGGCGAACCTCGTCCTGCGATTTCGGTTCTTTGTTTTCCACGGGAACCTTGCTCCAATATGCATTGCCGAGGGCTTGAATCTTGTTGCTGATGGTGTCGACCGCTGCGCGCTGTTCAGCATTCAGCGCGGGACGACCTTGCTTGCGGGCTTCGGGGGATAACTCGCTGTCGAGTTTCGCATACAAGGCTTGCCATTCGACGAGAGTCGACTGCCAGGCTTGCCATTCGGCGCGGGCAGGTTCGAACACTGGCCGTTCGGGCAATTCGATTGTTTCATCGGTGTGCGCAGGATGGCGTTCCCACCTGGCGACCGCGTCGAGATAAGCGCGCCGCTCGGCTTCACGCTTCAAGGCGGGTAAATCATCAAGGATGAATTGCTGGTTCACTTCGTGATCGAACCAGAGTTGTTCAGATCCGCGGTCGGGGATCACTCCGCGGTCAAATATCCGTAGCGTCTCGGGCTTTACCCGAACGAACATGCGGTCGCCGCCTTCCCAATAGTCAGGGAAGATCTCGACGCTGTTCTCGGTCCCAGGTCGCCTTGCGATACTCGGCGGGTCGCCGTTCTCCGGCCAAACAGTCTCGTCGGGCTCTTGATCCTCATGCAATTCGCAACGGGCAAGAGCGAAACTACTGTCATAGAAGATCAGCCACCGACCATCGATGTCCGCGGTCTGGGGCAGATAGTTCGCGATCATTAGGACTCTCCATTTGAGTCCCCGAACCAAGTTCTGATTGCAAAAATCGCGGATTGTGCTAGGTAAAGGCCGCCAAGCAATTTACCGAGACGTCCGCGGCCCTGCGATCAGCCTTGATCCGGGGCCGTTTCGTTTAGGCGGGTGGTTTCAGTTCGAGCAACTTCGCGATTTCAAGCAGGATGCGCCCGTGAACCACGGTCAGGCGTTCAACGTCCCGCCGCTTACGTTCTCCGCGCTGGTATGTCGTACTGGCGAATTGCCCCACTTCGCCAGGTGTGTGTTCGAAAATCGACAGAGATACGAACACACCATCGGCATCGAAATTGGCCGTCACGAGATCGTCGCCGCGTTCGAGGCGGTCCCGGATCCGCGGCACCATCATGTCACCAATGAACAGTGCGAGGCCGTGGCCCGCAGTTTTGGCGGCCGCGTGCTGCAAATCGTCGGCGTAGTTCTTGGGGTTTAGGAGATATTCGTGCATCGGCAAGTCGAGCACGCGTTTCACTTCTTTGGCGAAATCACCGCCGCGCTCGTGATCGATAGCCAGTGCAATCAACCAGGCCGCGGCATCTCGCGCCGTCATCTCGGCAGCGCCGCGACCATATCCTTTGATGTTGAGTAGACCGGCCGCCCTGAGATGCCGGCCGTACAGATCCACCGTCGAAAACGGCTCGTTGAGCAATTTAGACAGCGCTTTCGCGAGATCGCCAGATGTAGCCATGTTACGCAGGCCCGTACTTTTACCGGTAGTTTTTCCTATTGAAATAATCTATACACCTGCTATTGTTAAAAAGTCAACAACGCCCGCTCTGGGGAAAGGGAAGACCGATGGCTCCGAAAACTGAACTGGACTTCACCAAGCGCACACTCGCGGCGATGGCCCAAGAGATGGTCAACGCAAAGAGCGCAGTCGACCGCTCCTTCGCGATGTTCAAAGCAATCGCCAAAGAGCACGGCATCAAGCTGCCAAAGCCGGAGTAAGTCATTTATTGTCTGACCTGCGAGGCGGCCGGGCTTTGGCTCGCGCCGCCTTTCGCGCGTCGTACTTCCGTTCCCATTCATCTTCGATACGCTTTTCTTCGCGACGGCGCAGCGCCTCGCGGGCTTGTTCGAGGGCGGCGTGAGACAACTCGGCCGCCGAAATGTCATCGACGGAGCGCTTGGGACCAGGTGGGGCGGTGAACATTCTATCGAGCGGGTTCGATTGTTGCTCGGATAGATCCGTGAACGAAGCGTCGAGCTTCAGCCGGTCCCAGATTACCCGCGAGAACACCCGCATCGGCCGGGGCATCGAGCCAGCCTGAACCATCCGGTCAAATGTGGTGTTGCTCACGCCGATGTAGCGCGCAGCTTCGTCACGCGACATGCCACGCGGCGGGTAGGCGATTTGATCGGGCCAGAGCGTCATGCGCGCTCGTTAGCATGGTCGCAGCGCCTTTCATGTTGACAATCAACACAAGCATCTGTTTGCACAGAAAATTTCTGGTTGCGTTGTTGTGGCGGTTGCGTTTCAATGTCCGGATTAGGGGGCTTTCAAATGAATATTCTCTCGCGGGCGGCGCTTTGTGCCGCATTGAGTGCTTGCGCTCTTTCGCTTGCGGCCTGCTCTTCAACACCGGCCGACCTCGAAGCCAAGGAGGCGCCGATTGTCCAGACCTATTCCGAGAATTACCAGGAGATCTACCGCAGGGTTTCGACGACCGCGAAGCGCTGTTTCGCAGGCAATGTCGGTGCCTACGCATCCTTTGCGGTCGACTCAGAATTGTATTCAGAACTCGGTTACGGTGAACTGACGCTTTCGTTGATCAATTTGGGAACGCGCAACTACTACCTATCGGTGCGCGTCGACAAGCAGCCGACGGGCTCGAAGCTGACGGTACGCTCGGGCAACACCTTAGCAAGCGAGCGATACAAGACGCTGATACTCGGATGGGCTGGCGGCGATCAGAACTGTCCAGTTGTTTAGCCGGGGGCTCTGTCCAGGCCCACTATAGGCGGTAGCTCGCAGCCACTTCGAACCGCTACAACTCGAAAACTTGACTCTCGCGAGCCGTGCGTTTCGATGGCGTCATGCCTCGCCCAAAACGCCACACGCCTACGCACGCAGACGGTCGCCCGCTCAAGATCACTTTCGGCGAGATGCGGAGCATGGGCGTTCGCGGTGTGCTGGTTTACTGCCACTGTGGCCGCCACGTCGCTATCGACGCCGCCCGCTGGGGTGACGAAGTAAGGCTGTCTGATATCGAGCCCCAATTCGTCTGTCGGGGGTGCGGTAGTCGAGGCGCCGACGTTCGGCCAGACTTCGATCGGGGCAACCCGCGGCTGGCGATCGTGGTGCGGCCCTAGTTCAGCTTGCGACGGATCTTCTCGATAATCTCGCGGAGGTCGTTCGCATATTCCTCAATGATCCGACGCGCTTCCTCCAACCGGGACGGCTTAGGCTCCTTGGTCGGCTCTGGGGCAACAGGCTTGGGCATGGACCAATTTGACGGGAGCGGGCACGGCACACCATTGCGCTAGATCAACCGTGGGCAGAGTGTCGCGTCGTACTTACTTTGTTCATTACACAATTTAAAAGTGTGTTATCCGGTTGTGTCGGTTGTATTTGGGCCCACCATTTTTTCGCTTTGCCAAGGAACTGGACCGGCCAGGGAGGCTTGATTGTCAAAATGTGTCAGGGACGATTGCCATGGCGGAGCGCCGCAGGGTGAAGCAAGTTCACTCCCTTGAAGAAAGGCTGGCCGAAGAGGCTGCCAAACTCAGGGAGCAAGCCAACAATCTGCCAGCCAGCGCCGAGCGCGAGAAGTTGCTTCGGAAAGCTCGCTTGGCTGAGACGGGCGCGCATCTGAGCGAGTGGATTACCTCGCCCGGCCTTCGGCCGCCCAAACTGACGTGATCCCGAAAGAGCCAAGCACGAAAGGTAAAGGTAAAGCCGGACGAGGCAATAGGAACAAAGGGCGCCACCTCAGCTCACGCGCGTGGCCTGGATCGTCCCGCTGCACGAGTAACTCGCCCCGCTGTAGACCGCCTGTGCGTTGAGGTAATACGTCGTCGAACCGGTCGTCGTGACGCGAATTCTGCGTGATGAATGAACGATTGACATGTCTGCGCCGCTCGGTAGCCGAGTGTGGTATCCTCCGAGGACACCGGACACGACAGAAGCATTCACGGTGCCAATCGCCGTGGTCCAATCGTTGGATGTCGTTGCACCGGGACCATCAAAGGCGTTCTCCATTTCCAAGTCCCAGACTCCGGCAGTCGGCGTGATGCTTGCAACATTGGCGGCGGTCGCTGATGCCAAAGAACGGCTTGCGGTTGCGAAAATCCTTTCGCCGATCATGCCGGCGGCCGGCTGCGTCGTGCCGACCGTACCCGGCAATTGCCCAATGGTCGCCGTCACGATGCTCTCGGTCAGTCCGAGATTTCCGCGCGCAGTCTCCGCATTCTCCAGGTCCGACAGATTGTTCGCGCTCGACAAATCACCTGCACCGGGTTGGCCGACAACATTGAAATTCCAGGCTGTACCCGTGCCGCTGCCGCTGACCTTGTCACTGGTGATCGTCAGCGTCGTTCCGCTGTAGGTCGCAACACCTTCGAGCCAACCGGTTGCGCCGGCAGTTGCCGTCGCCCGCACGCGTGCGCCGTCGGTATAGGCGAGCCCTGCCTGCGTCGTGAACACCTTCGACCCCGTGCCGATGGTCAGCGATGTCGTCGAAGTGCCGCCGTAGCCGGCCCCGGTTGGGCCGGTGTCGCCGGTGTCGCCCTTTTCGGCCAGCAACTGCCAATAGGTCGTGTTCGGCGGGGTGTGGTTGGTGTGGTCGAGCACGCAGACATAGCTCGACCCGGAGAGCGCGACGACGTCGCCGACCGTATAGTCGGTCCCGCTGTCCCATGCGCCCTGAAGTTGGAACGCCTTATAAACGCCTAGAAATGTCCAGACGCCACCGACCTTCACCCACGTCTTGCCGGTTGTCGGCTGTAAAGCATATTGGCCGTCATTGCCGAGCGACGGGTCTGGCTCGGTCTCGGTTGTATCGACGAACCAATAGAAGCCTTCTTTGTTCAGCGCCGCGACCAGCGTCGAAACATCCGCCATCGCCTGCGCGCCGGCGACACGCTGGGGGAACCACTGCCAAATTTTGTATGCGACGCCGGTTTGTGCGCCGCCGCCCCACGGCGGGATAGTCAATTCGTCGGTGTCCACAACATCGGAAATGATCGTCTGGAAATTGCCGATTTGCAGGACGTCACCAGGGCGCGCATTGACACCTGACCAGATCGTTCCAGTGCCGGTGACGGTCGTTCCGCCGGCTGAAACCGTGACGGTGCCGGTGGAGTAGCTTGCAAGTGCGGTCATCAAAGATCTCCGTCTGACGTCTCAAAATATCCGAAATAGAGCTTCCGCTTGTTCTCATCGGCCATCGATTCAGCGACTATTGCTTTCAGTCGCGCGACGGCCTCACGGACGGAAACAGGTGGTTTCTCCGGCAGGTCGTGGGGCCGATTGTGATCCTCAACTTTCATTGCTGTTCCTCTCACGTGTGGGCCAGCGCCAGGCGCACCACTCGGCATCTGCGCCGTCGAGTTCATCGAAATCCGGGTCGATCACATCGCCGGCGGGCAATTGCTCATCAGGGCGCCGGTCGCGCTGCCGCGTCTGTTTGGGCGTCATCTCAGAGCATCCGCTTTTTCTTGGCGTCGGTGACCGCAGAAACTACGCGGCCCGGCAGTTCGACTTCGAGTTTCCGCAACTGCCCCTCAACCCTCGCGAGTCCATCCTTGTCCGCGCCGCGCGCATCAATGGCGATCGACACGGGGGCGCTCACGCTGCCGCCGCCACCCGCAGCCGCAGCCAGGCGCGACACCATTCCGTTCGGCGACATCGTGCCGCCGTCGGCGAAGCCGGGTAGGAACGGCTTGGAGATGTGGTTCGGAACGACGGTAACGCCGCCCTTGTGGACATTGATCAACTCGGGGCCGCGCTCACCAACCACGCCCCAGCCGCCCGCCAGGGTGCCGCCATTGGCGAACATGGGGAACGACAAGCCGCCCGTTCCAGCGCCGAGACCCGATGACATGACCGGGACGCTGCCGCTACCACCGATGCCGAGCAGCCCGAGTAGGCCGCCTGAGGAAGACCCGCCGAAGGCGTTTGCGAACAAAGAATCGGCCGCCATCTGCATCAGTCGGTCGGAAATCCTCCCGAGCGCGTCGAGGCCGGCAGACTTGAACGCATCCCATGCCGAGGCACCGCTGCGAATTTGCTGCCCAAAGCCGACGAAAAAGCTTCTATTCGTCGACATGGCGTCGACCATCACCGAATCGAGTTGCTTGCGCGCATTGCCCACGTCGTTGATGGCTGCTTGAAATTGCGGCAGCAATGACCCGGCCACCTTCGCTTGGTCGGAGAGTGCTTCGACAGATTTCGCGGCGTAGTTGGAGGCGGCCGCAAACGCTTCCAGATCCTTCGGATCGACGATGCCTCTGTCGACCCACGATTGTAGCGTATCGGCGGCAGCCTTGCTTGCGTCCTTGAAATTGAAAATGCCAATGCTGGCCTGATCCTGCACACGCGCCATTTCCGCCTGCGCGCGGACGGCGTTCAACACGGCGTCGCGCATCTTTCCGACCCCGACTCCGGTCTGAATGAACGCCGCGTCGAGTTCGAGCGATTTCGCTCTGACCTGATCCTCGACAGTCGCCAGGTTGCCGAGCAAGCTGATACTCTGCTGTGCGCGAGCAATGTCGATTAGCCACTCTGCCCCGGTCTTGGGTTCGGCGACGCCCGCGCGCTGATTGAGCCCGCGCTGCATCTGGCCAGCGTTCAACGGCTTTTCGAATGAGCCGAACCGGTCGGCAAACGTCGGATCGCTCGACATCGCGCCAACTGCGGATTTGCCGAGTTGATACACGCCGCCGGTCAATGGGTTCAGCGACAGGGCCTTGTCGGCCCACGTCTTCATCCAGTCCGGGACCTTGATGCTGGCGAGCGCTGCGGTGATGTCCACAACGCCGGACTTGAAATAATTGACCATGTTGGTGGTCGCTTTATTCCAAGCGTCGTCGAATTCGTGAGCCTTGCGGATCAGGTTGAGTTCGGCCGATTCGTTGAATTTGACCGTACCGGCGACCGCAGCCTCGATGCCCTTCGAGCCCTGTTCCATAAACCGGACCCATGCGGCGTCGCTCGGCAAGCCCGCCTCGCGCAATATCTTCTGCTTCTGCACGTCACTGGTGGCGCGCGCGACCAGATCAGCGACGTTTCCGAGATAGCCGGACAGATCCTTGGCACTCTTGCCATTGGCGTTCATCAGCGAGTTAAGCGAGCCGAAATTGCGCTGTGCCTGGTAAACGCTGTCGGCGAACTCGGTGATACCCTTGGAAAAACTCTCGTTGTCGATGCCTTTCGCCGACGTTGCTTGCTGCAAGCCGTGGAGTTTCGGCAAGGTGAGGTCGGTTGCCCGCGACAGATCTCCGAGCGCTACCGAGCTTTTGATAATGCTGTTCGCGGCGATCACGAAACCGGCCGCAATGCCCGCCACGCCGCCAGCGAGCAAACGTGTTGGGGTTAAGACGCTCGCGATGCCAGAACCGATTTGCCGCAGCGCGCCGCCGACGGTCCCGGTCTTGCTGGATCCGAAAATGTCCGCGATCTGCGTACCCTGCTGCGCCAGGACCATGAACGGCGATTGACCGGAGGCCAGCGACACACCAACGTCCTGTAACTGGCGGGACAGGTTGATCATTTCGGAGCGGGTCAGGCCCGTGGACTTGGCCACGCCCTGCAACGCCTTGTCGGCTTGCTGCGCGGACTTGCTGATCACGGTCAGATTGGCGCCGCTCGTCTTGGTCGCGGCCTGCAGCTTGTCCGCGCCGGCCGCCGCCGTGTTCGCCGACGCCTGAAACTTGTCGAGCGCGGCGTTCGCAGTTGTGATCTGTGAAGAATCGATTTTGAGGCCAAGTGTCGCGAGCGTGTTCATGCTGCAATCGCCTTCATTGCCATTTTCGATTTCGTTTCAATCTCGATTGCGGCCGAGAAGATGGCTTCGAGCAAATCCGCATCGGCGCCGGCTTGCATGGCTCGCAGCTTGTCATCGGCGCGCGTCATGGCGCGTTCGATGTACGGCTGCTTGCCACCGTTCGCCACGGCACGCAGCACCTCGGCTTCGAAATCGATGACGATCTGTTTGAGTTGATCAGTCATCAGGTGAACTCGCCGCTGAGAACGAATTCGGCGGACGCCCCATCGACATTCTTACCAACGAGCAGCGCACCGCTCGAATACTGCGTGCCGATCGCGGAAGTGCTGGAACGCTTCGTCGCGCCGGATCCGGCCGCGACCGTAACGGTGCCGGTACTCCACATCAGGAACCCGCATGTGAAGCATTCCGGCAGATCGGCTGGCACAGTGATCGTGACGTCCGACGTGTCGTCGCAGCGCAGCACCTTGCCGTTGTCGTCGAGGCTCAGCGTGCGATTGCCGGTGAACGGCACGACGTCGGTGTAAAACACGGTGTAGTTGGCGGTGCCGGAGATAGCGACGATGGTCACGCGCTTGGCAGGATCGGGCAGCACCAAACGCCGCTTCTCGCCAGCTCGAAGCCACCAGGTGCGGCCCCCTTCGACGGTGACCGACGCTTCACCGGCCGTTGAGACTTCTAGGGTCCGATCGGCCGGAACGATGATCGTGACGGAATTTCCTTGCGAGACGGAGGACATGCGATCACTCCGCGGCGGAAGCGAGCGAGCCGAGCACGTTCAGCGCCTCCGGTTCTGTGCGCCGGTATAGCTCGTCGAAGTCGACGCCCGCCTCGCTCAGCAGCGGGTCGACGAGCGGCTTCGCCCAGAACCGGAAATCGGTCCCGTGCTGGACTTCCGCGGCGGCGCGGATCTCCTTGTCGGCGGCGCGAATGAGTTCGTCGGCCATTTCCATCGCCGCGACATCGGCAGCGAACTTGGCCAGCTCTGCGCCGTGCGTTTTCCGCAGCATGTCGTTGACGAGTTCGGTGTGAATGGCCTCAGGAACGCCGCTCAATTCCGCCGGCGCCCGGGCCACCGCCGCGGCGATGTCCGGGTGAAGACGCTGCGCGCGGTCGCGCTGCTCTTGCGGAAGCCCGCGGACGTAGGCGCGGAATTCCTGATCTTGTAGCACGCCGGCGAGATCATCCTTCTCACGCCCCGGCAGCTTGGGAAGTGACGATTTGATGTTCGCGCGTAGCTTGCGCAGCGCCATCCGGGCTTGGGCGTTGCTCTTGACGTAATTCGCGATCTCATCCCGCTTCGCAGCCCGCCTGCCGACATCATTCAGGTGTTCCCATCGGGCCGACTTCTCGGCGCCGGCCGCCTTTTCCTTCGCGCCGTTCTTGATCCCGAGTTGAATGCGCATGATCTCGCCGACCTGCTTCTGCGCCTGGCGGTTCATGTCGAGTGTATTGATGACGTCAGCGAAAAATTTGGACACTTGAGGTTTCCTCTTTGAAGGTGATCGGCGCCGGATTACTTGCGCGGGTCAGCCGGAACGATGGTGGTCACGCCGTTGACCGTGCTCGACATGGGAATGGGAAACGACGAGGTGTGATGACCGAACGATCCGTCGGACTCCGCGCGATGCTGGCCGCGCTCGGCGACGTGATGACCGAATGAGCCATCGGATTCCATGAGCGGGGTGTTGGGAACGACTACCTTGGGCATTGTGATCTCCTTGGATGTTGAGTGGGTGGCGCGGAGCCGGCGAGAGGAACGCACCGACCCCGCGCCGTCAGCCTCCGCGCGCGGGCGGCGGCGTGATCAGGCGGCCACGCTTGTGCGCGGCGACTCGGTGAAACTGGCGAGGAAGGTCGGAACGTGCATTCCCCAGCGGCCGGCGATCTTCTTCGCGCCAGGCACGCGACCACTTTCGAGAGCGTGGAAGGCGCCCTTCTCGCTGCGACCGATCACTTTGCCGATGGCCTTTGCGCCCCACACGAGTTGGTCGCAAGGTTGTTCGATGTTGCTGATGCTTGGCACCGCGCGAGTCTCCGACTGATCGGTGCTCGCTCGGGCAATAAAAAACGCGCCTGAGGCGAGCACATTGACTGTGCTGCTCTCGGCGCGCATCCCGCTTGCCGTTCGACTTTCGTTTGTTCCGGCCAGGGCATCCCGCCCCAAAGCACCATCCCGGCGCAGCCACGGAGACTACTTGTCTAGATGTCCCGTGTACTCTGACACACTCCCGGTTAAGAGTTTCTTACTAACCAAACTCCCCTTCGGCCGCGGCCAATTCCTCGGCGTGGTCGGCGCGCGGGATCAGATGCGCGTAGGTGTCGATCGTGATTTGGATGGACGCGTGACCGATCCGCTCGGACAGCTCTTTCAGGTTCAAGCCGAGCCCTATCGGCGGCCGCGCGAGGCACCAACTCGCGAAGTAATGCCGCAGGCTGTGCGCGCCCGTGTACTTCGCCTTGACGACCGGCCTTCCCTCGTCATCACGTTGTGGCTTTCCGCTTCCGTCCATCACCGGCACCGTAATGGCCGCCTTTTCCCAAGCGGGAATGAGGCCGCGCTCGATGATGTTCGAGTGCGTCTCGACCTTTCCCGATCCATTGGGGAAAACGAGATGCTGTTGCCCGTCCGACTTTGGGCACTGCAGTTTCCACGCCTTAAGCGCGGCGAGCGTCTTGGGCGGGATCGGGACCGTCCTCTGACTGTCGGCAGATTTAGGGTTTCCAATAGCGTTGTATCGGTCAGCACGCTGGCGAACGTGGAGTTCTTTCTTTCTGAAATCGACGTCTTGCCACCGGAGCCCGCGCAATTCGCTCGCGCGCAGGCCGCAACGGACCGCCATCAGGAAGAAAGCACGCCACCGCTCGTTGTCGGTCTGCTGCAACAAGGCGTCAATTTCGCGCGGTTCAGGGATATCTCGACCAATTACCAGCTTGCGCTTTTGTCGACGCTCGACCTTTCGCTTCCGGCGGCGGTTCGCCGTCATTGAGCGGACGACGTTGTGCCCTACCTTCCCGCGCTCCAGCGCGTCGCTGAGCAGGCTTGATAGCGAAGTCGTGACCTTCTTGACCATCGAAGCCGAGCGCGCCTCGGTCTCCTTCTGGCCCGGCGCAGGCACACCATTGCGGAGCCGATCTTGCCATTCCCTCACGACTGCGACAGTCAACGCCGGAAGCTTCAAGGCGCCCAAATAGGGATTGATGTGAAACTTGAGATGCTGCCGATATTGATCAACCGTCGAGCGTTCGAGATCGCCGCATCCGTCAATCCAAAGGTCGCCGGCCTCTTCGACGGTGATGCTGCGGCTCGTGGGGGTGTGAACACCCTTCTTCACGTCGATCCGAACTTGTGCCTGGAAGTCCTCGGCATCCTTTTTGCGATCGAACGTCTTGATGTGCCGGCGGCGTTTGCCCCGCTCGTCGCGCTCCGCGGTCGAATATTGAACGACGTAGGCTGAGCGTTCTTCGCCGGCCTCGGTTTTCCACGTCCGCTTCCTAATCGACATGTTGCGCCCCTCGCCCAGACCTGGCGGGAGTATAGGGGAGACGCAACAAAAGCGCAACATGATGACAAATTATATAGATAAATCAGTACTTGATAGCGGATTTCTACTCCGCGGGTTGCAGGTTCGAGTCCTGCCGGGATCGCCAGTCTTTAGTCAGTCCGGCCTGAAATCTTGTCCGGCACGGACACATGGGTGACGGAGCGTACCTAAGACATGGGTGACAACCTCGTGCCGAGGGGTTGTCGAGGGGTTGCAGGGTTTTCTGCTCCAGGTCGAAATATCCAAGATCGCAGTGCATGAAGCTGACGAGCCAAATGCCCTCGTCGACTTCCCTGATGCCGAGCTTTGGCCTGCCGGTACGATGGAGATGTTGATTTTCTTGCAGTGCGGGCAAAGGCGGCCGCAGGAGGTGACGACGACGTCTCGATGGTGGCTCGACGGCCCCGGCCCTATGTAGTATAGGTTGCGCAAGCGCCAGAATAACGTCAGGACGCGAGGAATGGATGATGCCCAGCTAGCGTCCGTACCCGCTCCCAAGGGTGCGGAGACATATTCCTCCGCGATGGCTGACGCGAAGAACTATATCGCGTGGATCCTGGCCTCGTTCTCAGATTACCTTGCCGCGCCGGTGCTCGAAATCGGTGTTGGACACGGTAGCTATGCCAGTGTGCTGCGCGGCTACGGCGACTATATCGGTATCGATATCGACCCTGCTTCGGTGGAGGAAGGACGCCAGCAGTTTCCCGGTCTCGATCTGCGCGTTTCAGACATCACGCGTCCGGAATTTGTGGCGCTTGCCAATGAACGCAAGGTGAGAACGATCGTGTGCCTGAACGTGATCGAGCACATCGAGGACGATCGCAAGGCGGTGACGAACCTTGCCCGGGCGCTTCAACCTGGCGGCCATCTCCTCGTGATCGTTCCGGCCCTGGAACTTCTTTTCAACGATCTCGACCGCATGGCGGGCCATCACCGCCGCTATACCCGGGCCCAAATGCGATCGCGGCTCGCAGATGCCGGGCTCGAGATCGTTCGCTGCGACTACTTCAATTCGATAGGCGGACTTGGCTGGCTCGCCAATCGCGCGCTTCGCCATGGCTCGCTCAACGATAAGGCAGTCAATTCGCAGATACTCCTCTTCGACAAATGGCTGGTTCCGCTCTCACGGCTCGCCGACCCCGCAACGAGGAAGGTCTTTGGCCAGTCGGTGATTGCGGTGGGCCGCAGGCGATGATCTCGATCGTCATACCTGCCCTCAACGAGCAGGAGGAGATCGGCAGGACCATCGCCCGCCTGAGACAGGTGCTGTCCAATGGCGCAGTCGGCGTTTACGAAATCGTGGTGGTCGATGACGGCTCGTGCGACGAGACGGCGGCGCGGGCCGAGGCTGCCGGAGCGCGGGTGCTGCGTCATCCGCACAATGTCGGCTATGGCCGATCGCTGAAAGATGGAATTCGGGCCGCCCGCTACGACACGATCGTCATCAACGATGCCGATGGAACCTATCCGATCGAGGCCATTCCGGATCTGCTTGCCCGCTACAACCAAGGCTACGACATGGTCGTGGGCGCGCGCTGCGGCAAGCACTACCGCGAATCGCTGATCAAAATGCCGTTGCGGCGTGTGCTACGCTTCCTCGTTGAGTTCACTGCCGGACGCTCCATCCCAGACATAAACTCTGGTCTTCGCGTGTTCCAGCGCTCGAGCGCGCTGGAGTACTTCGACCATCTCTGCGAGACCTTCAGTTTCACCACGTCGATGACGCTGGCGTACATGATGACCGGGAAGTTCGTCGCGTACATCCCGATCGAGTATCACAAGCGGGTGGGGAAATCCAAGGTCAGACTGTTGCGCGACTCGATGAAGACACTTCAGTACATCGTGGAAGCCGCGATCTACTATAATCCGCTCAGAATGTTCGCGCTGATGGCGTGCATCGTGCTGGTATCCTCCTTTGCCAGCTTTGCTCTCGCGCTGATCGCGAAGCTCAACGTGTTCTTCTTTGTCGGCGTCGGCGGCATCATTTCGTCCGTCATCATCTTTTCGCTCGGATTGCTGGCGGTGTTGCTCCGTCAGATCATGGTCAAGTCATCGCGAATCGAGCGGGAGAATTACGAGCCCGGCAGACGCCACGAAGCGCCGACGCTTCGCGACAATCGCATGACGCGCGCCTGAGGCAATCATGTGCGGAATTGCGGGCATCTATTCCAGCGATCGCAGGCTCGCCTGCGAGAGATCCGTGCGCGCTATGGTCGCCGCGTTGCACCATCGCGGCCCGGACGACAGCGGCATCTTGATCGCTCCGGGAGTGGCACTCGGCCATGCGCGGCTGGCCATCCGCGATCTCAGCGTCGATGGGCGGCAGCCTTTCGCCGATCCCTCCGGTCGAGTGATCGTCAGCTACAATGGCGAGATTTACAACGACCGGGAAATCCGGGCTGAACTGGCCCGTGATTTCGGATTCACTTTCCGAACCAGTTGCGACACCGAGATCATTCCGCTGGGCTATCTCGCATGGGGCGATCGGATATTCGATCGCTTGGAGGGTATGTTCGCCATCGCACTCTGGGATCGGGATGAACGGCGTCTGATCCTGGCCCGGGACGGCATCGGCATCAAGCCGCTCTACTACGCCGAAGACCGCGACGCCGTTCGCTTCGCGAGCGAAATCAAAGGCATTTTCGCAGATCCAGCTCAGCCCCGCCATGTCTCGGCGGCAGGACTTCATGCTTTCTTCGCGATGGGTTACGTCGGCCCACGGGAAACCACGTTCGAGGGCGTGCACCAGATCGCGCCGGGGACCGTCGTCACCTACTGCGAGGGCAAGCGGACCGAACGGCAATTTTGGCGACCGACCAGAACTGCCGAAATCACCAGCATCGACGACGCGACAGTCGAGTTCGAACAGTTGTGGGGCAAGGTTGTTTCCGACCAGCTGGTGAGCGACGTCCCGGTCGGCGTGCTGCTCAGCGGCGGCATCGACAGCACGCTTGTTGCTTTGGGCGCCGACCGGCCCGATGGCAAGTTGCCGATGTTCACAGCGAGCTTCGCCAACCAGGAATTCGACGAGACGCCTCTCGCTCGAACGGTGGCCGATGCGATCGGAGCCGAGCTTCGCTCCGTCCAAATCGAGATGCGCACCGATCTCGGCGACCTCTTGGCGCAGGTTGTCCACCACTATGATGGTCAGTCCTGCGACGAGGCTTCGTTGGCACTGCTCCTGCTTTCGCAGGAGGTGAGAAAGAACGTGACGGTGGCGCTCACGGGTGACGGCGGCGATGAGTTTTTTGCCGGCTATCCAACATACGCCGCATCGAAATGGGCGGCCCGTCTCGGCCCGCTTTTGCCGTCAGGCGCCTGGAGCCAGATCGGCCAGTTGTTCTATGCGTTCGGAGCGGCAGGACGAAAGCGGCTCCCGCTATCTGCCATTGCATTCCGCTTTGCCTTCGGCATGGCCGCTGGTCCGAATGAGGCGCATGCCTGCTGGCGCCGCTACGTCCCGCAGTTCATGCTTTCCAGACTTTATGGCAGCGCGCTGCGCCCTCTCCTCGATGAGGACCCGTTCCGCGGCTACAAGGCCGAGATTGCGAACGCGGAAGGTGATCTCATCGATCGTTGTCTGGTTGCCGATCAGCGCTGGCACCTGCCGGCTGGACTTCTGCTGAAATCTGACGCCATGAGCATGGCCCACTCACTCGAACTGAGGGTCCCGTTTCTCGACCGGCGGATCATGGATTTCGCAGGGCGCTGCCACGCCGATCTGCTGCTTTCACGGCAGGGCGAAAAGAAGGCCCTGTTGCGGCGACTCGCTCGCCGGCTAAAAGCACCCAGCGCTGTCACCGAGGGAGCCAAGCGTGGCTTCAATGCGCCGCTGGCCGGCCTGCTGCGCCACGAGCTGCGGTCGACCGCCGAGCGGATTTTTGAACGCGAAGCCGACGCCCTCGCCCCCTTCATCGTACCGGACGAGGCCCGGCGACTTTGGCGGGAACACGCTGAGTCTCGACGCGACCATTCCTATGCGATCTGGCCGATCCTGCATTTCGGGATCTCCAGAACGTTGTCGCGCAGTGCGGTGTCCACGCCGGTCACCTCGTCTGATCTGAAGATGCTCGACGTCGGGACCTGACGACAAAAGGGACGTATCGGTAGAATGCAGCACAATCCGGCGTCAAGAAACAACGATCGCGATCAGACCATCCGCGACTTCGGAGAGCAGTGGACGCGCCATACGGAGAACCCGGACTATTACGGCAGCGTTGCATTGTTAGCCGATATCATCGCGCCGTTTCTGAAACTCGAGGATATCAAAGACCGCAAATGCGCCGACATCGGGTCGGGTACCGGACGGATTGTCCTCATGCTGCTCGCGGCCGGCGCAGCGTCGGTGGCGGCCATCGAACCGAGCCGGGCCTACGACGTGCTGGTTCGCAACACCGCTCACGCTGGCGAGCGGGTACGCTGTCTCAATGTCACGGGGGAAGACATTCCAAGGGAAGATTTCGACATCGTGCTGTCGATCGGCGTACTTCATCACATTCCGGAACCGGGGCCAGTCGTGCGGGCGGCCTATGAGGCATTACGGCCGGGCGGCCATGTGCTCGTTTGGCTCTACGGTCGCGAAGGTAGCCGCGCCTACCAGAGCATCTTCGTCCCCGTGCGCCTGATCACGCGAAACTTGCCGGTGGTCGTGAACGAAGGTCTGTCGTGGATGCTCTACCCGATGGTTCTGGCGTACGCGGCTCTCACTCGGCTCATCCCGGCATTGCCTCTATCGAATTATCTCGCGAACGTTTTCATGCGCTTTCCGCCTGCCGAGCGTCGCCTCGTTATTCTCGATCAGATCAACCCCCGATGGGCCAAATATTACTCCCGCGACGAGGCCCACGCCTTGCTTTCCGAAGCAGGTTTCAGCAATGTAAGGTTGCACCATCGGCACGGATATTCGTGGACCGTCTGCGGATCGAAATAGACATCCATTCCGCGAATACTGAAGACCATCGCGAATTATCATTCTCGAAGCGGGTCAACGGAATGCAATCGGACGCAATCGGGACCGCCCGTATTCTGTTTGCAGCGGCCCTTGTGTTGATTTCTCTGTCGGTAGCCAACTATGTCGGTTGGCTACGCTTGAAGCCCGAGGTGACCGCAATCGGGTGGATCGCCGACAAGGCCGATTACGAAAGCCATGTCGTCAACATACACCAGCGCGCCATGGCCAGAGTCCGCCCTGGCGCCATCGATGCATATTTGCCGATCTACGATATTCGAAATCCCGGCCTCTTCTTGCTGGTTGCAGAATTGTTTGTGCGCGCCGGGGCAATGACCCCCCTCCCGCTGGAGATCCTCTCGATCGTTTTATTCAATATCGGCGCGCTTTGCTTCTTCTTCTGGGTCTATCTTCTTTTCAGCGACCTGCTTGTCGCAGCATTCGCAACGTCATTTCTAGCATTATCCCAGTTTTTCCTGTTCTTTCCCGGCGCCACGCATACGATGCCGTTTGAATTCGTCTCCTTCAACGCAACACTGCTGCTGTTCATCCTCTATCTAAAAAGGAACGCGCCCGCGTATCTCGTCTGCGCATTGGTGGCGATGTTCCTCACATGCATGAACTACTGGTTCTACTACATGTCATCCTGGATCATTATGGTCGGGCTCTGGTGGCAGTACCGAGGTAGACCCCGACTCCGCGACATCGTCATGATCTCGGCGCCTCCCCTGGCGGCTGCTTGCCTTACGATCATCATGGTGATGTCGCTTACGGGAGGGATGAGTAGCGGAGGGTTACGACTGCTTGAGATCTTTGCTGCCCGAACGGTCGATGCGCGTGTCCCCGGCGGTGCCTGGCTCCCCGACCAGAGATTCATGTTCGCTGCTGATTGGTCGAACTATCCGTCGCTGGTCAAATATCGCCTGGAGTGGGCCTACAGTTTCGATTTTCAGCTGTTTGCATTGGCCACGGTCTGCGTGCTCGTTGTGCTGTGGTTTCACAAGCGAAGCTCCGCCATCTCAGCGCTCATTTTGCTCGCTGGCGGATTTTCGTGGTACTATGTCATGTTTCAACACACCCATATCCACCATTTCACCGGCCAGTACAGCTTCATGGCGATCTGTGCGATCGCTGGCTTGATTGCGGGAGAAACGATAAACGCCATTGGGAGAGCCTTGATTTTCGGGCAACACTGGACGCCAACGCGCTATCAGGGCACCCGCACCTATTCTCCGTTCGCCCTGAATGTTGCCCCTGCCATCCTGTTGGCTGTCGTCAGCTCGCTGGCGATCATTCCCTGCCTGAGGAAGACCGGCTATTTGATCAAGGAAACCTTGGCGGTTACGAGCACTGTCGAGGCGAAGTACCGTGACGCGGTCAAGGATATCTGCAGACACCATCCTGAAGTCACACTGGCGGATCTGGAACGAGCGTCAAGCACCTGGGGCATTGAATGGCGAGCCAAACAGCTGGCCGACACCAATCAATTGCCGAAATGTTCAACCTAGCCGCTAAAGTGACGTGCGGCTCAGACGACGCAGCGAAGGGCTGCCACGATCAGGCCATCAATCGAACATTCACACGAAAGGAAAAGCAGTCGCGGACCCGGGCAAGGCTGTAAATGTGCCGTCGCCTCTAGCTGAAGACTAGATTTCTGATCTCGCCTCGCGGCGCTCCGCCTATCTCCGGTATGCCGGAGCCGAAGAAAAGCCTTTATGTTTCGGTGGATGCCGTTGGCCGGTCCCCTGGCCCAGCCCATTGACGCTTGTCGAAATGGTGGTCCTGCCGGGATCGCCAGCGTTTTTGCCGGTGCAGATCCATCGGCCTTCACGAATGCGTGGGTCACTCCGCTCCGGGCTTTCAACCGAGCACATCGGCCCTATCTATCCGCCGGGCGAAGTGTGCCCGAGAAGGATCCCGATGCCTCAACCCGAATGGACGAGAATGGCGATCGCATCTGCGGTGGCGATTGTCGCGATGTCGTACTTGGCGATTGACGCAGGCCTCGTGAACACCAATGTGGTCACAAAGCCCATCAAGGTGGCGCAGGCATCGATCGTCGGCGCCGCGATGGGGCAGCATCACCTTGCCTTTGCCGTTCAGGAGTGGGCGCGTCGCGGTCACGAGAGGCCCGCCCTGGAGCACTGCCTGGCGGTCGATTGATGCGTGGCGCGCCTCGCGCGGCTGTCGCCGATGCCGCGCATTCACCCTTCACCTCTGATGCGCCATCCACCACCGCGCAATTGCGGCGGCCAGATCATTCCAAAGCTCCGTCGGAAGATCCGGGACCGCCACCCGGACGCTATACTGGTCCGTGGTCGCATCGTGAAACCACTCGGTCGCCGCGAAATCGAAGCCGAAGCTGCCGGCGTGGCGGATGGGAAAACCCTCCCCGCGCAATTCGCTGCTCATGTCTTCGGCAGCCTGCCGCGCTGCCGCCTCGTTGAGCACGCGCTTTCCCCGGAAGGTCACGTACAGGCCGTGGGTGAAATGAAGCTCGGCCGAGAGCGACGGAAGCCTCGCAGCAAAATATCGAGCCGCGCTGCGGCCGTTGCGCAAGATCGCCGCGACACGCCTCTGTGTGAGGGCCCAGTACGCCGCGCTGCCTGCGAAGGGCGGGAAGTGCGCCGGCAACGCCGCGCCGCCGAGCAGCCGCACCGCGTTTCGCGTTTCGGACGCGAGACGTGCCCATTCGACGCCCCCTGTCCTATGCTGGCGATGCTCGTTCTCTTGCACGAAAACGGCTGAGCCGAGCCGGCCATATTCCGCTCCGAGCGAATCGAGCTTGTTGTGGCTTCGCACCAACACCTGCGGGATTCCGTATCGCCGGGCCCATCTCAGGACACGCCTGATGCGGCCTGACCTGCCGGCGAAGCATGTCGTATCGAAAACCAGGAGATCGAGGCCCGAGCCGTCACAGCGCAGCGCAGCCTCGAAGGCGCCGGCGAAGGAGCAGGAATCCAACAGAAGTATTCGCGGCGAGTTCGCCGGAGCAAACGCATCGCCCAGCGGCAGCTTCAGGACCTCGATCCGCAAATGCGGGACGAAGCCCCGGATCAGCTCCAGCGTCTCTCCATAGGAGCCTGGAAGCACCAGGACATCGGCCTTCTCGACGATTTGCGCGGAGGCGAGCAGCACGGCGGAGATCGCGGCCATGCCCGAGGCGGTATGGACCGCCGTGCTCGTGCAGCCGCTGTCGAGCTCATAGAACGAAGGACCGCGCACCGTGAGATCGGCCCGCTGGTAGTCGTAACTGAATGCGAACGGCCCGCTGGCGGGATCGGCCGTGTGCGACCAGGCTGTCTCCGTCGCCTTCCACTCCTGCAACTCGTGCTCCGCCCTCAGCGCAGCAGTGATCTGGAATTTGGACCTGACGACCTCGTCGATCGAACGCGGACACGCCAAATCGAGCCGGCTTCTCAGGCAGTCATTCAACAGCCTGAGTTCCTCGTGCTTTCGCTCCAGATAGGCTCGAATGGTCTCCATGCGCTTCTTGACGGTTCCAATGGGGCATCAACGTCCGGAAAACGCCGTGGGTCCAACGTGCCCGCTGCAACGAACACCCGTCCTCGCAGTTGAATCCACACAAGGAGGACAGCATGCCTGACATCAGAGAGCACATGAAGATCATCGCAAGGACGGCGCACATGTCGGCACCGTCGATCGCGTCGAGGGCAATCGCATCAAGCTGACGCGCAAGGACAGCCCGGAAGGTCACAAGGACCATCATCACTATATCGATACGAAATATGTCGGTGCCGTCGAAGGCGATATCGTCAAGCTGTCGGTGAATGCCGACGCCGTACCGAAGACGGAAGCCGCCTGAAACACTGAGCTGAAACACTGAGCCCCTTCGGGGGCTTTTTGTTTGTTCACGATCCGACTCCGCTTCGTTCGCAAAGCACGAATCGCGATCGCAAATTGCGAGGCCGGGGATTCGTTAATGACCGGTTCAGCCAGGTCGGTCATGCACTCACGAGCACGGGCCGCAGCCGATAGGCATCGATCGCGGCATTCGACAGCAGCAGCCTGCGTCGCTCTCCGCGCAACATCATGCGGTCGATCCGGGTCAAGATGAAGCGGGCGGAATCCTTATGCTCGCCCGTGAGCAGGCCGGACTGGTCGAGATATCGCCAGGCGATCTCGAAAGACTGTGCGCGTAGCTCGGGATCGGTCATAGCCGCACAACGCTGCCGTGGAACGAATGTTCCTGCGCCCCAAGCGCGCGAGCCGAGCAGAGTTCAGCGCCCGCCGATCGATGCGGAACGAACGCGCAATCAGCGCGTTGGACATCCGACTCGAGTGGTGCCGACCTGCCAACCCCGGTCGGCTTTGAAGGACCCCGTGCTTGTCCCCCGAGCACGGGGTTTTTCTCATTCGGCCGCCCTATTCAATCCGAGCCATGTGGCCGCCTGACGATGGGGAGTCGGCATGCTCATCGTGCGGATCGCGGGCGAGCTGATGCCACGCCAGGGCCAGCTGGATCAGCCGTTGCCGGTCGGCACCTTCGGCCTCCGCGGCCCGCTTCATTGCGGCCTCGGCTTCGTGCTGTGGATCGTACTCGGTGCACATGGGGCGACCCTAGCCGGTCATCTGGACAAGCCCATGGCAATTTCGTCCGTATGATTGCGGGGTGCTTTGAGGCCTCACGGGCAGATCTGTGAACTACGTCACAGCCTGTCCCCGGCAATCTCCGCTAAACAGCGCTTCGACGCTTCTTGGATGAGGCCCGGCCATGACACGCAAAGCAGCCACGGAAGTCATCGTCCCGAAGCAGCGACATAGCTCCAACCTTCTTGGCATCGCGTATCTTGGCACCATCGGCGTGGTGATGGTCGCCTGGATCGGCAGCCTGGTCTGGGCCACGATGGCATTCTTCAGCTGGCTCGTGTCCTGACGCGCGAGGCGAGCGATCGTCCTCGTCCCATTGCGCTTCAGAACAGGCAAGACAGCGCCTGAGAGAGTTTGATCCCGCCGCAAACGATCATGGCCCAAAGCGCCACGCTGATCTGGATGGCATCCAGCATGTCCCACATCCCCACGAATCATCCGGATATTTTTCTTTTGAGACTTGCGTGAGGCGGCCGCCAGCGCCAGCGCTCATTTGAAGCCGGCGCACAAAAAAAGAGGCGGGCCTGGGCCCGCCTCCGCGCTCAATCCGCTTGGAATGCTCAGTAGCATGCCCGGGGATCGGCCTGCACATACTGGCCGTTCGGATAGCGGTAGTAGCAGGTGCCCTGCGCCCAGTAGTAGCCGGGCTGGGATGCAGCGGTGGCGCCGGCGATCGCGCCCGTCGCGCCGCCGAGAACCGCGCCCGCGGCGGCTCCTGTCGCGTTGCCCGAGATCAGGCCACCCAGCACGCCGCCGACGATCGCGCCGCCGAGCGCGCTGGCGCCGGGATCAGCCGGTGGCGGAGGTGGTGGCGCGTAGGCGACGGGAGGCGGGGCATAGGCCACCGGCACGTCGTCGATATAGTCCTCCGAAATGTAGGCAGGCGGGCCAGCCATTCGCTGCGGATAATAATACCAGACGCCGCCAACGTCCCACCACCAGCCGGAGCGTCCGTTGCGGACCTCATGACGCCAGCGGCCGCCTTCCCAGGCGCGATTGCCGCGATAGCTATGTCCGCCCCAGTCACGTTCCGGAGCGGGCCCGCGAGCGATGTGTCGTCCCGGCGGCGGGCCGCCGGCATTGTGCCGACCGGGACCCGCATGGGGCTGGTCAGTGGGCCGGGCCGCCTGCTGCGGAGGACCTTTGCGCATGTTCTGATTGGGCGGGGGTGGCGCGCCCACGCCTTGGCGGCCTGGCGGCGGAGCGGCATCCCTCGTCGGCCTTGCGTCCTGAGCCTGCGCCGAAAGCGCCAGCAACGACACGGCCGAAACCATTGGAATGATGATCTTCATGCGTTTGGACGCACTCATGCGTGCTCGCCCCCTGCTCTCTCGTTTCGCCGTCATTCCTTGCGCGATAGACGATTCGCTCGCACCAAGCTTATGCCGGCCGACATAACTGACCTGCTTGATCGGCTAAGTCCCGTTACAAATGATTAAGATCACGGCTATTTTTGGCCTCGACAGGCTCCCAGCGGGCCGCGCTGAAGCGCCTCTAGCGAGCCGGCTCAATCACGTTGCAGTTGGTTCGCCCGGACATCAGGCAATCCTGCATCTTGCTGGCTGCGGTGAGATCCCGGGCAAGC
Organism: Bradyrhizobium sp. R2.2-H; assembly: GCF_004346455.1. Classification (NCBI taxonomy): domain Bacteria; kingdom Pseudomonadati; phylum Pseudomonadota; class Alphaproteobacteria; order Hyphomicrobiales; family Nitrobacteraceae; genus Bradyrhizobium; species Bradyrhizobium sp. R2.2-H. The sequence goes on along the minus strand of NZ_SMBR01000003.1, from coordinate 307,909 downwards.
CACCAGCCGACGCCAAGAATCACGATCGCGATGATCAATCCCGCGATCGCGCCGCGGCGGTCGTTCCCGGACTGGCGCTGGGGTCGACAGTTCGGGCGAGGATTCGGCTTCTCGCCGGGGTCGGATTTGGGCTCGGACATGGCCGCCTGATCGCGCTGGCGAGGCGGCTTTATCACCTCTGCGGCGTCGCGTCACATCCGGATCGGCCTGCCCGAATTCAGCCCCGGGGCGGCGGGGTGGCGTCCTTGCGTGAGGTTTCGATGGCCGGGATCGCCCTCTGGACCCGCGGCGCGCAGGTCGTGAGCACGAATGCGGTCTGGCTGCATTCCCAGTCCGCGCCCAGCACGGCACTGTCGACCGGCTGCGGGCGCGCGAACAGCACTGCGGCGCCGGTCACTCCTGCCAGGACGAAGGCAATTGCGAGCGCCTTCAGGCTCGGTCGGAAGGTCATCATGCCCGTGCTCCGTCTCGTTCCGGGCGGACGCTAGGCGTCGCGCTCGTGCTCCCTTATGAGGGACATCACAATTCAGCAGTTTTTCCGGGCTACGAGAGATCGTTGGGGGGCGATTTTTCGTTGACCTGATCGGCTGCGATTATGGGTGGCTTCGCGACGCGCGCCGATGTACACGCTACAGCGTCGCGTGGCGCCTGCTATGCCCAGCCGACGTACCAACAGGCACGAATGTAGGATCGAAAGCGAGGAAGACAAGGCTCGTAGATGAGTGGATTCAGGGAACCCGGCTTCACGGACCGGCAAAAGGCGGCGCAAGAAGCCCGCAAAAATCTTTTGAACAAATTCAAATCGCAGCCGGGCCCCGACGATCCGGCGGTGCTCGCGCGCCGTGCTGAACGCGAGGCACTCGCGGCCAAGCGCGCCGAGGCGAAGGCTGCGCGCGAGGCGGAGAAGGCCGAGCAGAAGCGCATCGAGGAGGAAGCCAAGGCGGCCGAAGCCGAACGGATCGCGCGCGAGGCTCAGGAAGCCGCCGAGAGACTGGCCGCGCTCGAAGCCGAGCAAAAGGCCAAACGCGACGCGCGCTACGCCGCCCGCAAGGCGAAGCGCAAGTAACAAGCAAGGTGCGCTCGTAGCGCCCCGTTGAATTTGAACCAAAGCACAGTTCCGGAGGCGGTCTCAGAGACCGCCGCCGGAATTGGAGGGGCGCAGCCTGCCCCAGGGCAAGCGCTGCGCGAGGACGACGAAGATCAATTCTTCTTCATCATCCCGTCGTCTTTCTTCATGCCGTCCTTCGACATGTGGTCCTTCTTCATGCCGTCGTCCTTGGACATGGTGTCCTTCTTCATCATGCCGTCCTTGGACATCGTGTCTTTCTTCATCATGCCGTCATCCTTGCCCATCTTGTCCTGAGCAAAGGCGGCCGGGGCCAACGCGAGGCCGAGCGAGAGAGCGGCAGCCGAGAGGCCGAGCACGATGCGGGTGCGAATGGTCATGGTTTAACTTCCCTTCGAGATGGAGTTTGTCAGCGACGGAGGCCGCTATCCAATCCCGACGGATCGCCAGCCGGCGTTGTTACGCCGCCGCCCACAAATTTTGGTGAGCCCTCCCCTATTTCTCGTTCGGCGTACTTCCGGGCTCGCAACCAGGAAGTGTGCAGCGCAGCACGGCCAGCACTTGCCCGGACGTTCGGTCTCGAACTATCAGATGAGAGAATATCGGGTGGAAGACCGGCTAGGATGGGCCTCCCTGCCGGTCTGAAGGACTAGACCGAAATCACACCAACAAGAATCGTCCAAGGAAATCACGCCATGCTCACGCGCCGCCATCTGCTCGCGACCGCCGTCGCTGCGCCCGCCATCCTCCGCTTCGGCACCGGTACGGCGCACGCCGCGACCACGCTGAAGATCTCGCACCAGTTCCCGGGCGGCACCATCGACAAGGGCGATTTCCGCGACCGGCTCTGCCGCATGTTCGCCGCCGAGGTCAGCAAGCGCAGCAATGGCGACATCGCCGCCGAGATCTATCCGAACTCCTCGCTGATCAAGACCAACGCGCAGTTCTCCGCGATGCGCAAGGGCGCGCTCGACATCAGCCTCTATCCGATGCCCTATGCCGGCGGCGAGGTGCCGGAAACCAATATCGGCATGTCACTGCTCTATTCCTACGTGATGAGCTATCTGCACATCTCGCAATCGGTCGCCGAGTCCATCGTCGCGATGCACCTGCCGCGCTGGGAGCTGCTGTTCGCGATCCTCGTCATGGTGGTCGTGCTCGGCTTCTTCCTGCCGCCGGTGTCGATCATTCTCATGACCGCGCCGATCATCCTGCCGCCGCTCCGCGCCGCCAATTTCGACATCATCTGGTTCGGCGTGGTCATGACCATCGTGATGGAGATGGGGCTGATCCATCCGCCCGTCGGACTCAACATCTTCGTCATTCGCAACGTCGCGCCGGACATTCCCCTGCGCGAGGTGATCTGGGGCACCCTGCCCTTCGTGCTCTTGATGATGCTCGCGGTGCTGCTGCTGTGCTTGGTGCCGGGGATATCGACCTGGCTGCCGGATCTCGTGATGGGGCCGGACGGGAGCAGGTGACGCAATCGCAACTGCTGTAGGGTGGGTTAGCTGTGCGGATGCGCGAAACGCAATCTACACGGCGTAACCCACCTCTTCTGCTTCCGCGGAGACGAACAGTGGTGGGTTACGCCGAGCAAATGCGCTCCGCGCATCTGCTCGACTAACCCACCCTACGATTTCTACGATCTCTCCTTCCGCCGCCCCTTCGGCGCGTTCGCCAGCACCTGCAACAAATCCTTGCGCACGGCCTCGATGTGTCGCTCCAGGAAGCGGCAGGCTTCCTCGACCTTCTCCGCGCGACAGAGCGCGATCAGCTGGGCGTGCTCCTTCTCGGCAATGCCCATCGCCTTGGTGTTGGAGAGCTGTAGCCGCGTGTAGCGGTCGCTGGTCTGCAGCAGTGACAGCACGATCGCGCGCGTGCGGGGCTGCGGCGCGTGCACGTAGAGCGCCATGTGGAAGTCGGCGTTGAGCTGGCCCCATTCACTGACGTTCCTCGCCTTGATCGCCTTCTCGAAGCTCCGGTGGATGTCGTCGAGCCCGTCGAAATCGTCTGGCGTGAAGCGCGGCGCCGACTGCGCCAGCAGGCGCGGCTCCAGGATGCAGCGCAGGTCGAAGACGTCGTTGATCTCGTCCAGTGACAGCTCGGAGACGATGGCGCCCTTCTGCGGCACGATCCGCACCAGGCCTTCGGCCTCGAGCTGGAACAACGCCTCTCGCACCGGGATGCGGCTGACGCCGTAAGCATCCCCGAGCGCGTCTTGGCGCAGCTGCGATCCGGCCGGATAGGTGCCGTCGAGGATCGCCTGCCGGAGCTGATCGACGATCGCAGCCGACAGGGTGCGATGCTTCAGAGGCTGTTTCATCTGACCTTCTGTTGTCCTTCCCGACTCGTTCGGTCGACGCGGTCCCTGTCTTGCATGTCGAGGTGCCCGGCAAAAGCCAGGCGCTCCAAAAGCAAAGTGCCCAGTAAAGCCGCGCCCTGCCGCAGAAATGACCGCAAACTTCGTTTGACTCCCAAAATGTATAAATTATACATTTGGCAATCGCACGACAATTCTTCGGGAGTTGAGGCCTCTTTCATGATCGAGCAGACCATGCCGGCCACGCGCGCGCTCAGCCTCCGACGTACGGTCGTCCGGATGTCGGGCGGCCTGCTCGCGGTCGAGCGCCTCGCGCTGATCGGTCTGATGTACCTGCTCACCGGACTGATCCTGGTGAACGTCGTCACCCGCTACTCGCATTTCCCGATCTATTGGATCGATGAATCCGCGGTCTATTGCGTGGTCTGGCTGACCTTCATCGGCGCCTCCGCGATGACGCGGCTGCGGCTCGACTTCGCGGTCACGATGCTGACGGAACGGCTGTCGCCGCGGCACCAGAAGATCGCCAAGGTGATCTCGACCGGCCTGGTCGTCGTGTTCGGGGTCGCCCTGATCGTCACATGTGTGCTCTGGATGGACCCGGTTGGCCTCGCCCGCGCCGGCTTCGACGGGCGCAAGCTCGCCGCCGAAACGTTCAACTTCCTCTACACCGAGCGCACCCAGACGCTGAACTGGCCGACCTGGGTGCTCTATCTGACGCTGCCGATCTTCGCGGTGTCGATGACCATTCACGGTCTCGCCAATCTGCTGGAAGATCTCGAGTTGGTCCCGCGCACGGCTCCAAAGGGTTTCCAGCTCTCCGAGCTGGACGGGGTCAACTGATGATCACGTCAGCGGCCTTCATGGCGTTCATGCTGGTCGGTGTGCCGATCGGCCTGTGCCTCTGCCTTGCCGGCCTCGTCTACATCGCGGCATCCGGCAATCCGGTGCTGTTCCAGTCCTATCCGCTCCAACTGTTCGGCGGCGTCGACAGCTACGGCCTGATCGCCATCCCGCTCTTCATTCTGATCGGCGAGATCATGAACGGCGGCGGCATCACGCGGCGCATCGTCGACATGGCGATGGCCTTCGTCGGCTCGCTCAAGGGCGGTCTCGCCTACGTCAACATCCTCGCCAACATGTTCATTTCCTCCATCCTGGGATCGGCGACGGCGCAGGTCGCGATCATGGCCCAGATCATGGTCCCCGAGATGGAGAAGAAAGGCTACGACAAGACCTTCGCAGCCGGACTGACCGCCTATGGCGGCATGCTCGGCCCGATCATCCCGCCGTCGGTGATGTTCGTGGTCTACAGCGTGCTGGCGCAGGTGTCGGTCAGCGACATGCTGATTGCCGGCATCGTACCCGGCGTCATTCTCACCGTGATGTTCTGCCTCGTCATCGCGCTGATGGGATACGTCTACAACTATCCGCGCGCGGACTACCAGACGCCGCGCCAGCGCGTGATGACGATCCTGCGGACCTCGCCGACGCTGCTGATCCCGATCGTCATCGTCGGCACCATCCTCGGCGGCCTCGCCAACGCCACGGAATCGGCGGCGGTCGGCGCGGTCGCTGCGGCATTGGTCGGAAAATACTGGACCAGGGAGTTCAAGTTCTCGCAGCTGCCGCAGATGATGCTGCGTAGCGCCATCTATTCGGCGATCGTGCTGTTCCTGGTCGCAGCCGCCGCCGTGTTCTCCTGGGTCCTGATCTTCGGCAAGGTGCCGCAGGAGACCGCCGCCTGGATCCAGACCGTCGCCAAGGACCCCGTCAGCTTCATGCTGATCTGCAACGTGATCCTGCTGGTGATCGGCACGGTGATCGACGGCATTCCCGGCCTGATCATGACCGTGCCGATCCTGCTGCCGGTGGCAACCGAAATCTATCACATCGACCCCCGGCAGTTCGGCGTCGTGGTGGTGATCAACCTGGTGCTCGGCCTGCTGTCGCCGCCGGTCGGGCTCTGCTTCTTCGTCGCGGCCGCCGTCACCGGCGCCAAGCCCGGCAAGATGTTCATGGTGACGCTGCCCTTCTTCGTCATCTCCTGCGTCCTCCTGGTGCTGCTCTCGCTCTATCCCTCGCTCTCGCTGATCCTCGTCAAATAGGCCATCCAATAGGAGCCCGACCATGTCGCTTTCACGCCGCCGCTTTCTCGCCGCCAGTGCCGCCGCCTCGGTGTTTGCCCCATCTCTGGCGCTTGCCCAGGCCAAGGAATTCCGCCTCGGCCTGATCACGCCCAACGGCCATTCCTGGAACAAGGCCGCGCTCAAATTCGGCGAGGATCTCAAGTCCGCCACCAACGGCCGCCTGACATTGACCGTGTTCCACTCCGGCCAGCTCGGCAACGAGACCGCGATGATGCAGCAATTGCAGTCCGGCGCGCTCGACATGGGCTTCATCCAGGCCGCCGAGCTCGGCTCGCGCGTGCCGCACATCGCCGCGATCAACGCGCCTTACATCGTGCGCTCGACGCCGGCGGTGGCGAAGCTCGTGCGCCATCCGGCGGCGGTGAAGCTGTTCGACGTGCTGCCGCAGGAGACCGGAACGATCGGGCTCGGCTGGGGCATCACCGGCATGCGCGCCGTGTTCTCGTCCAAGGATTTGCACTCGCTCGCCGACATCAAGGGCATGAAGCTGCGCATCAATCCGACGCCGGTCTATCGCGATTTCTATTCCTCGCTGGGCGCCGCCCCGACGCCGATCCCGACGCCCCAGGTGTTCGATGCCATGGCCAACGGCCAGGTCGACGGCCTCGAGGCCGACCTCGAATTCTCCTGGAACCAGCGTTTCGACAAGGTGTCCAAGGTCATCCTGCAGATGAACGCCGTCTTCATGCCGATGGCAGCGGTCGTCTCCGGGCGTGTCTGGCAGTCGCTTCCCGCGGCCGATCGCGAGCTGATCACCAAGACGATCAAGACAACGCTGGACGCGCAGATCGACGAGCTCGCCGGCAACGAGCCCACGCTGATCCAGAACTTCAAGAACGCGCCGATCCCGATCCGCCAGGTCGACGCCAAGGACACCGAGGCCGTGATCGCCGAGTTCGACAAGATCTGGTTGCCGAAAGCCCCCGTCCTCGCCGAGCTGCGCAAGGTCGGCGCGACGCTCTGATCCCCACCCATCGTCCTCACGTCAATGCCCGGCGGATCGAACGATCCGCCGGCACAATTCCAATCGGAGCCGAACAATGAGCCCACGCATCTCCTGGGAAGGCGTCTTCCCGGCCGTCACCACGCAGTTCAACGACGACCTCTCGCTCAACATCGACGCGACCGCCAAGGTCATGGACGGGCTGATCCGCGACGGCGTCTCTGGCCTGATCGTCTGCGGCTCGGTCGGCGAGAACACCTCGCTCGAGCGCAGGGAAAAGATCGCGATCATGGAAGCCGCCAAGTCGGTCGCGAACGGCCGCGTTCCGGTGCTGTGCGGCATCGCCGAATTCACCACGGCCTTTGCGGTCGAGACCGCCAAGGAAGCCGCGCGCATCGGCATCGACGGCGTGATGGTGATGCCGGCGCTGGTCTATTCCTCCAAGCCGCACGAGACCGCCGCGCATTTCCGCGCCGTCGCCAGCGCGACCGACCTGCCGGTGATGCTCTACAACAATCCGCCAATCTACAAGAACGACGTCACGCCGGACATCCTGGCCTCGCTCGCCGATGTCGAGACCGTCGTCTGCTTCAAGGATTCCTCCGGCGACACGCGGCGCTTCATCGACACCAGGAACATGGTCGGCGACCGCTTCGTGCTGTTCGCAGGGCTGGACGACGTCATCGTCGAGAGCGTTGCCATGGGCGCCGTCGGCTGGGTCTCCGGCATGTCGAACGCCTTCCCGCGCGAGGGCGAGACGCTGTTCCGCCTCGCCAAGGCGGGGCGCTTCGCCGAGGCGATGCCGCTCTACGAATGGTTCATGCCGCTGCTGCACCTCGATGCCCGCCCTGACCTCGTCCAGTGCATCAAGCTGTGCGAGCACATCATGGGCCGCGGCACCGCGCTGACCCGCCCGCCCCGCCTGGCGCTGCTGCCGCAGGAGAAGGCCGAGGTCGAGGCCATGATGGCCAAGGCGCTCAAGAACCGACCGCGCCTGCCGGATGTCGGCCTGAAGGCGGCCTGACCGCAGGTTTCGTAGGGTGGGTTAGACCTGCGGCTGCGCAAAGCGCAGTCGCTGGGCGTAACCCACCACTTTCGTCTCCGCGGATACCAAAGAGGTGGGTTACGCCGAGTGATCGCGCTTCGCGCGATCACAGGGCTGACCCACCCTACGAAGCTTTACGAGCTCGCCCGCTTCTTCTTCGCGTTCAGCGCGGACGCCACGCGGCTCACTGGCGGCTTGCCGAGCACGCCGCTCATCGCGTTGGTGGCCGCCAGCAGCTTGTCCATGTCGACGCCGGTCCTGATCCCCATGCCCTCGAGCATGTAGACGACGTCCTCGGTCGCGACGTTTCCGGTCGCGCCCGGCGCATAGGGGCAGCCGCCGAGGCCGCCGGCGGCGGCGTCGATGACACGGACCCCCTCTTCCATTCCAGCATAGAGATTGGCGAGGGCCTGGCCGTAGGTGTCGTGGAAATGCATCGCGAGCTTGGCTGCGGGAATGTTGGCCGCAACCGCACGCAGCATCTCCTTGGCCTTCTCAGGCGTTCCGACCCCGATGGTGTCGCCGAGCGAGATTTCGTAGCAGCCGAGCTCGAACAGCGTGCTGGCGAGATCGGCGACCGCCTTCGGCTTGATCTCGCCGTCGAAGGGGCAACCGAGCACGCAGGAAATATAGCCGCGCACTTTCACGCGATCGGCCCTGGCGCGCGCCAGCACCGGCTTGAAGCGCTCGATCGACTCCGCGATCGTGCAGTTGATGTTGGCGCGCGAAAACCCCTCCGAGGCGGCCGCAAACACCGAGACTACTTCGGCGCCCGCGGCACGCGCGGCGTCATAGCCCTTCTCGTTCGGCACCAGCACGTGGAATTCGGCGCCCTTGATGTGGCTGACGCCACGCAGCACGGCATCGGAGCTTGCCATCTGCGGGATCGCCCTGGGCGAGACGAAGGCGCCGACTTCGACCGTATGGAGGCCGGCCGCGACCAGCGCTTCGACGAAGGCAATGCGGGCCTCGACGCCGACGGGCGTTTTCTCGTTCTGGAGACCGTCGCGCGGCCCCATCTCGATGATGCGGACGGGATCGCTCATGTCACTCTCCGGAAGGCTCGACCACGGCGAGCTCGACGCCCTCCTGGACGATGTCGCCGACCTTGCACTTGATCGACTTCAGCACGCCGGCAAAGGGCGCACGCAGCGTCTGCTCCATCTTCATCACTTCCAGGGTCAGGATCGGCGCGCCCCTCTCGAGATTCTCCCCCTCCACGGCGAGCACGGCAACCACCGTGCCCGGCAAGGGCGCTGCAATCTTGTCCTCGCCGACATGCTCCTCGCTCTCGCCGCCGAACGGATCAACCCAGTGCAGGTCGAAGCGGCCGTTGCGCGTGCGCAGGTAAAGCTCGTGGCCGTCGATCACGGCCGCGACCTGCGATTTGACGCCGTCGAGCGTGAGATCGAAGCCGCCGTCCTTCGCCGTGATCGTGAACGCCAGCTCGCGCTCGCCGATCACCAGGGTGGACAGCCCGCTGCCGTAGTTCAGAGCGATCTTCTGCTCCGGTCCGTGGCTGACGCGGAAGGCAAAGCTGCGCTGGCGGCGGCCGACCGGCTGCCAGCCGAAGGTCTGCCAGGGCGAACTCGCCTGCGCACGTGCGGCCTGTCGCTCGTCATCGAGGATCGCAGCCACCGCGGCGCAAAGCTCAAGCTCGCCGGGCGCCGGCGGGGCCTGCGTCAGCACCGCCAGCTCGCGCTCGATGAAGCCGGTGTCGATCGCATTCGTGCGCACCTTGGGATGCGTCATCAGCGCCGACAGGAACGGGATGTTCGTCACGATGCCGCGGACGTCGGACTCTTCCAGTCCCCGATTGAGCCGCTCGATCGCGACGTCCCGCGTCGGCGCCCACGCGATTACCTTGGCCAGCATGGCGTCGTAGTACGGCGAGACCGCATCACCTTCGCGATAGCCGGCGTCGATGCGCAAGCCTCCCGCTTCCGCCGGCAACCGCCAGGTCGAGATCCTGCCGACCGACGGCATGAAGTTCTTGGTGGGATTCTCCGCATAGACGCGCGCCTCGACGGCATGGCCGTTGAGCCGGATCTCGTCCTGCTTGAGCGGCAGCGCCTCGCCGAAGGCGACGCGCAGCTGCCACTCGACGAGATCGATCCCGGTGATCAGCTCGGTCACGGGATGCTCGACCTGGAGGCGCGTGTTCATCTCGATGAAGAACACGTCCTTGCCGTCGGAGACGAACTCGATCGTACCGGCGCCGACATAGTTCACCGCTCCGGCCGCCTTTCGCGCGGCGGCACAGACCGTCTCGCGCTGCGCGGCGTTGAGCGTCGGCGACGGCGCCTCCTCGATCACCTTCTGGTGCCGGCGCTGCAAGGTGCATTCGCGCTCGAACAGCGAGAGCAGGTTGCCGTGGCTGTCGCCGATGATCTGCACCTCGATATGCCGGGGATTGTCGACATATTTCTCGATCAGCATGCGGTCGTCGCCGAACGCGGCCTTGGCCTCGCGCTTGGCGCTGACGATCGCGGGCCCAAGCTCGTCCGCCGAGCGCACGATGCGCATGCCGCGGCCGCCGCCGCCGGCGGAAGCCTTCACCAGGATGGGGAAACCGATCCTGTCCGCCGCCTTCGCAAGCGTCGCCTCGTCCTGGGCCTCGCCGTGATAGCCAGGCACCAGCGGCACGCCGGCCTTTTCCATCAGCGCCTTCGAGCCGGACTTCGAGCCCATCGCAGTCATCATCCCGGCGGTCGGGCCGACGAAGACGAGCCCCGCATCAAGGCAGGCCTGCGCGAACTCGGCGTTCTCCGACAGGAAGCCGTAGCCGGGATGCACAGCCTCCGCCCCGGTCTTCCGTGCGGCCTCGATCAGCCGCTCGACATTGAGATAACTGTCGCGGGCCCGGGCAGGCCCGAGCAGCACGGCTTCATCCGCGAGCGCGACATGCATCGCATCGCGGTCGGCCTCGGAATAGACCGCGACCGTGCGCAGGCCCATGGCGCGGGCGGTGCGGATGACGCGGCAGGCGATCTCGCCCCGGTTGGCGATCAGGAGCGTGCGAAAACGCCGGTAGAGCCTGGAACGGTCCATCGCATCACATCCTGAACAGGCCGAATTTCGTCGGTTCGATCGGCGCATTCGATGCCGCCGAGAGGCCAAGGCCGAGCACGAGGCGGGTGTCGGCCGGGTCAATCACGCCGTCGTCCCAGAGGCGCGCGGTCGCGTAATACGGGTGCCCCTGGCTCTCATATTGCGCGCGGATCGGCTCGCGGAATTTGTCTTCCTCTTCCTTCGACCAGTTGTCGCCCTTGGCTTCGATGTTGTCGCGACGGACCTGGCTCAGCACCATCGAGGCCTGCTCGCCGCCCATTACCGAGATGCGCGCGTTCGGCCACATCCAGAGGAAGCGCGGCGAGTAGGCGCGGCCGCACATGCCGTAATTGCCGGCGCCGTAGGAGCCGCCGATCACGACCGTGAATTTCGGCACGGAGGCGGTCGCAACCGCCGTCACGAGCTTGGCGCCGTCGCGCGCGATGCCGCCGGCCTCGTATTTCTTGCCGACCATGAATCCCGTGATGTTCTGCAGGAACACCAGGGGAATGCCGCGCTGGCAGCACAGCTCGATGAAATGCGCGCCCTTCAGCGAGCTCTCGCTGAACAGGATGCCGTTGTTGGCGATGATGCCGACCGGATAGCCCCAGATATGGGCGAAGCCGCACACCAGCGTCGTGCCGTAGAGTTTCTTGAACTCGTCGAATTCGGAGCCATCCACCACGCGCGCGATGATGTCGCGCACGTCGAACGGCTTGCGGCCGTCGACGGGCACCACGCCGTAGATCTCCTCCGCCGCGAACAGCGGCTCGTGCGGCGGATGCATGTTCAGATTCGGCCGTGCCGACGGCTTCAGCGTGCCGACGATGCGCCGCGCGATGCCGATCGCATGGGCATCGTTCTGGGCATAGTGATCGGTCACGCCGGACTGGCGCGAGTGCACGTCGGCGCCGCCGAGCTCCTCCGCGCTCACCACCTCGCCGGTCGCGGCCTTCACCAGCGGCGGGCCACCAAGGAAGATGGTGCCCTGATTGCGCACGATGATGCTTTCGTCCGACATCGCCGGCACATAGGCGCCGCCGGCGGTGCAGGAACCCATCACGATCGCAATCTGCGGGATTCCTTGTGAGGACATCTGCGCCTGGTTGTAGAAGATGCGCCCGAAATGCCGCTCGTCCGGGAATATCTCGTCCTGCAACGGCAGGAAGGCGCCGCCGGAATCGACCATGTAGACGCAGGGAAGATTGTTCTGCCGCGCGATATCCTGCGCACGCAGATGCTTCTTCACCGTCATCGGGTAATAGGTGCCGCCCTTGATGGTGGCGTCGTTGGCGACGATCACGCATTCGCGCCCCGAAATACGCCCGACCCCCGTGACGACGCTCGCCGAATGCACGTCGCCGCCATAGAGGCCATAGGCCGCGAGCGGCGACAGCTCCAGGAACGAGGTGCCGGGATCGACCAGCAGATCGACGCGCTGGCGCGCCAGCATCTTGCCGCGCGCGGTGTGGCGGTTGCGCGAGACCTCGCCGCCGCCGCCGGCGACCTGGCTGAGTTTTTCGCGCAGGTCAGCGACGAGCGCGCGCATGGCCTCGGAGTTGCGCGCGAAGTCGGATGAAGACGGATCGATGCTGGAATGGAGCGGCATGGTGATTCCAATGAGGTGAACGTTTAAGCCGTCTCAGCCATGAGCTCGCGGCCGATCAGCATGCGGCGAACCTCCGAGGTGCCGGCGCCGATCTCGTACAGCTTGGCGTCGCGCCAGAGGCGTCCGACCGGGAATTCGCTGGTATAGCCGACCCCGCCGAGCGCCTGGATCGCCTCGCCTGCCATCCACGTCGCCTTCTCCGCGGAATAGAGGATCGCAGCCGCCGCATCCTTGCGCAAGCTGCGCGCGTGGTCGGCGCGGTCGCAGGCGCGGCCCACGGCGTAGACATAGGCGCGCGTGGCCTGCCAGGTCGAATACATGTCGGCGAGCTTGCCCTGCATCAGCTGGAAATCGCCGATCGGCTGGCCGAACTGCTTGCGCTCGTGCATGTAGGGCACCACGGCGTCCATGCAGGCCGCCATGATCCCGAGCGGGCCGCCCGAGAGTACCGCGCGCTCATAGTCCAGGCCGGACATCAGCACCTTGACGCCCTCGCCGACCTTGCCGAGCACGTTTTCCTCCGGCACTTCGCACTCGTCGAAGAACAGCGGATAGGTGTTGGAGCCGCGCATGCCGAGCTTGTCGAGATGCTGGCCGTGGGTGAAACCCTTGAAACCCTTCTCGACCAGGAAGGCGGTCATGCCGCGCGGGCCGGCCTCCGGATCGGTCTTGGCGTAGACCACCAGCACGTCGGCGTCGCCGCCATTGGTGATCCACATCTTGGAGCCGTTGAGCACATAGCGGTCGCCGCGCTTGTCGGCGCGCAGCTTCATCGAGACGACGTCGGACCCGGCCCCGGGCTCGGACATCGCGAGCGCGCCGACATAGTCGCCGGAGATCAGCTTGGGCAGATAGCGCTGCCGCTGGGCGTCGTTGCCGTTGCGGCGGATCTGGTTGACGCAGAGGTTGGAATGGGCGCCGTAGGACAGCCCGACCGCAGCCGAGCCGCGCGAGATCTCCTCCATGGCGACGATGTGGGCGAGATAGCCCATGTTGGAGCCGCCATACTGCTCCGGCGCGGTCATGCCGAGCAGGCCGAGATCGCCAAAGCGCTTCCACAGGTCTGCCGGGAACAGGTTGGCTTTCTCGATCTCGGCGGCGCGCGGGGTGATCTCCGCCTCCACGAAGGCGCGGAGCGTGTCGCGCAGCATGCCGATGTCTTCGCCCAGATCGAAGTCGATGCTCGGGATGTTCAAGGCGATTTCCTCCGTATTTTGGGGTCCGAACCTAGCGGGGTCCCGGCCCTCTTGCAGTCGAAAAGGTTGCATTTTCCGCCAAACTTGGCGAGGATTTTCAGGAGGGATTTCCGATGCCTTTTCAAGCCGCCACCGCGATCCCGCGCCGCGCCGTCACCCCCGCCGCCTTCGTCCGCGGCGTGGTCGCCGCCTATGAGCGATACGGCCGCGATCCCGCGGAGGCATTGAACCGGGGCCAGGTCGCGCCGGACCTCGTCAATTCTCCGGATGGACGGGTCACCGCTGCCCAATTCGAGGCGCTGGCGGGCCATGCCATGCGCGAGCTCGACGACGAAGCGCTCGGCTGGTTCTCGCGGCGGCTGCCTTGGGGCACCTATGGCATGCTGTGCCGTGCCTCGATCACCGCGCCGACGCTGGAGGTCGCACTCAAGCGCTGGTGCCGGCATCACCGCCTGGTCACCGAGGATGTGCTGCTCGATCTCGAGCTCGGCGACGAGACCGCGGTCGTCTCGATCCGTGAGCGACGCGACCTCGGGCCCTGCCGCGAGTTCTGCCTGGTCACGCTGTTCCGCTACGTGCTCGGCTTCTCGTGCTGGGCCGTCGATTCCCAGATCGCGCTCCGCGCGGCTGAATTCCCTTACCCCGAGCCCGGCCACGTCTCGGTCTATCCGACTATCTTCTGCCGGGCCGTCCGCTTCGATGCGAACCGCGCCAGCATCGTCTTCGACAAGCACTATCTGTCGCTGCCGCTCACGCGCAGCGCGGCCGATCTCGACAACATGCTCAAGGGCGCGTTGCGGCTGACCGTGCTGCCCTACCGGCGCGACCGGCTGCTGGTCGAGCGCGTGCGCCGCGTGCTCCGCAATGCGCGCGGGCGCATTCTCGGCGCCGAGGATGTCGCGCGCGAGCTGGCGCTGTCCACCCGCACCATGCACCGGCGCCTGCGCGAGGAGGCAACCTCGCTGCGCGATCTCAAGGAAGAGGCGAAGTTCGAGCTCGCCAAGCAGGAGCTGATGCGCGGCCGCACGCCGATCAAGCGCATCGCGGAGATCGCCGGCTTCCGCAACGAAAAGAGCTTTTCGCGCGCCTTCCGCAGCTGGACCGGGACCTCACCGCGCGAGTTTCGCGGCCGGTACCGGTGAGCGAGCGCGTGCGCTGCGTGGTCGTCACGAACTGCGGCCCCCGAGTTGGATCTCGGAGGCAGCGACATCTCTGAACCGGTCTCGACTGGCGGCGTTAGTTCGAGTTGGTCTGGCCGCCCGGCCGGAGCTTGCGCGAGTGGGTCCGCTTCGGCTGCTGGGCGAACGCGTCGTTCGAAGCCCTCGCACCGCCGCTCTGCGAGCAGGTGCCGCCGATACCGCCCGCCGCGGCACGGCACGCTTCCATCGTCGGATAGCCGCAGCCATGAGCGGCCTGCGCGCCATTGGTGATGCAGTAGTCTTCCGCCTGCGCTGCGGGTGCGGTCATCATGAGAAACGCGGATGCAAACAGCGTCGCCGCCGATGCGACGAACGTCTTCGAAATCGATGTCATGGTGTCTTTTCCTGCTTCAGGGTCCCACAAAAGAGGCCTCGGCATGCCAACACGCTGAGGGGTCGCCCCTCGCATCTAGGCGGCGCAGGGGAACCGGCAATCACGGCTCAGCGCATTGCAGGGCTTCCCAAATCACATGTCACAGTTAGGTGAGTTAATCATGTATCATTGTTCGGATTGCATGAAATTCTGGTTTGGCCGCACGGGAGCATTTCCGATCCTATCCTGCCGGCGCCGCTGCGCCGACCTCCTGCAACGGCAGCGGCACATCCTTGGCGACGCCGAGCACCGGGAAGCTGCGGACGTTCTTCACATCAGGCATCGCCGCGAAATGCAGGAGCTGCTGGCGCATGCTCTCGACGCTCGGCGCCACGCATTTGAGCAGATAGTCGGTGTCGCCCGAAATCCGCCAGCACTGCTGGATGCGCGGGATCGCTGATATCGAGCTCTCGAACGCCTCCAGCACCGGCTGGGCCTGGCTGCCGAGCTGGATCGAGACGAACGACACCACCTCATAACCGAGCCGCCGCTCGTCGATGACGGCGCGCACCGCCCGGATCACGCCGCGGCTGAACAGCGATTTCAGCCGCCGCAGACAGTTCGGCGCAGACACGCCGACGCGCAGCGCCAGCTCGTTGTTGCGCACCCGCCCGTCCTGTTGCAGCTCGGATAAGATCTTCAGATCGACGCCGTCGAGCTGGTCACGCCCCGCCATACCCCGCCTCGCCATGAGCTCGTCACGCGAGGCAGCGAAGCATGGGGCGGAATTGATGCCAAGGGCGATTCGAGGCTAGGATTTGCTTCTGCCAGGGCCCCGTAGACTGTTCAGGACCGATCGCGCAGTCCCGAATCCAGGATCGTAAAGCTTAACCGCTTGCCGAATGGCTTGCGTCGAATTTTGGCCAGCCCGCGCTCCACACAATAGGTGGCTACGGGCGATAGCCTGCGGTCGATCCTCATGAGACCGCTGTGTGCGCCCCGACGCTCGGCATTGAGCCAGCGCAAAAAGTCCATGGCCCGCGCATGCTTCTTTCGCTTGTCTCTGCTCATGGCGCGCTCCGGACAGATACTCGCCCGCCCCTCAATGCGTCCAGGGCTCTCCGCGGCGGAACGAGAAATTGTCGGCATAGGCGACCGGCCGGCGGATCGATTCCTGGGGCTCGATGACCTGGTAGGCGATGCCCTTGCGCTCGCAATAGGCGACCGCCTCTTCCTTGCTGTGGAAGCGCAGCGTGATCTGCTGCTTCATGTCGCCGGACGACGTCCAGCCCATCAGCGGCTCGACCGAGCGCGGCTGCTCCGGCTCGTAGTCGAGCTGCCATTCCTTCGTCTTGGACCGGCCGGATTGCATCGCGTTCTTGGCTGGCTTGAAAATGCGTGCGGTCATGGCTGGTCCGGGCCTCTTCGTCTTTTCGGTCGATTTCGATGCGTCACGGTGGCAGTTGGTGGAAACCTCAGGGATAGTATAGAGAAACCGATCGGGACTTGATCGGTGATTCCGGCCCCCCGGCCCCTCGCCAACGGTATAGTCATTATGCTGCACCGTGACAATTCCGTACCTGCCCTCGGCGCCGGGATTCCGCCCGGCGGCACTGCCGCATCAGCCTATCCGATCTCTTCGAGAGCTCCCGTCGCATGGCCTTCCTGAACATCAGTGCAACGCTTCCCGACAAGGGCCGCGATCTCCGGCTCGACCTGTTTCGCGGCGTCGCGAACTGGGCGATCTTTCTCGACCATATCCCCGACAACGTCGTGAACTGGATCACGACCCGCAACTACGGCTTTTCCGACGCGGCCGACCTGTTCGTCTTCATCTCCGGCTATACCGCCTCCTTCGTCTATGCGCGGATGATGCTGGAGCGCGGCTTCATCGTCGGCGCCACGCGGCTGACCAAGCGGGTCTGGCAGCTGTATGTCGCCCACATCATCCTGTTCGTGATCTATATCGCGTCGATCAGTTATCTGGCGTTGCGCTTCGGCGATTCCGAGATGATCAACGAGTTCAACGTTGCCGGCCTCGTCGACAACGCCACCGAGACGTTGCGCCAGGGCCTGTTCCTGCGCTTCAAGCCGCTCAATCTCGACGTGCTGCCCCTGTACATCGTGCTGATGGGCCTGTTTCCGCCGGTGCTCTGGTTCATGCTGCGCAAGCCCGACCTGACGATGGTCCTGTCGATCGTGCTGTGGCTGGCCGCGCGCCATTACGGCCTCAACCTGACGGCCTATCCGGCCGGTCAGTGGTACTTCAACCCCTATTGCTGGCAGGTGCTGTTCGTGTTCGGCGCCTGGTGCGCGATGGGCGGGGCCCGGCGCTCGATGACGCTGATCAATTCGCCGATCACGCTGTGGCTCTGCCTCGGCTATCTCCTGTTCGCGCTGGTCATGACCATGGCCGGCCGCTTCCCCACCCTCGGCGGCATGTTCCCGGAATGGCTGTTCTCGGCCTTCAACCCGAATGACAAGACCAACCTTGCGCCGTATCGCTTCCTCCATTTCGTGGTGATCGTGATTTTGGTGATCCGCTTCGTGCCGAAGGAGTGGCCGGGGCTGGAGTGGAGGGTATTCGATCCCTTGATCGTCTGCGGCCAGCAGTCGCTCGCCGTGTTCTGCGTCGGCGTGTTTCTGTCGTTCGTCGGCCATTTCGAGCTGTCGATGAGCTCGGGTTCGCTGCTGGCGCAGATCTTCGTCAGCGTCGCCGGCATCGCGATCATGACGACGGTGGCCTATTACATCTCGTGGTCGAAGAAGCAGGACAAGCCGCTGAAACCGCCACCGCCGAAGCCGGGGGCAGCCGCGACGACGGCGGCCTGAGCGGGCGCCGCCTTCGGAGCGCGAGGCCTCTGTTGCCCCGCTTGTCGAGCCGGCATCGAATTGACTTGGGTCAACGGAGGCAGCGCCGTCCCGCATAATGTCGCTGCGACATGCGCCGCCGCGCCGACCGCGGCGGACTCCTCTCGCACAAGGCCCGAACCCATGCCTTCTCATTTCCACGCCGTGATATGGATCGACCACTTGCAGGCCAGGATCTTTCATCTCGGCCTCGGCGGCTCCGACGAGATCACGCTGCATCCGCACCTGGCGACACGCCATCTTCATCACAAGGCCAATGCGATCGGCAGCGGCCATGCAGCTCCCGACAAGGCGTTCTACACCGAGGTGACCAAAGCCGTCGCTGATGCCGGCGAGATCCTCATCATCGGTCCGGCGAGCGCGAAGACAGAGCTTGCCGGCCACATTCGCGCAAGCGCAGCCGATCTGGCCAAGCGGATCGTCGCGGTGGAAGCGGCCGATCATCCCTCGGACGCCGAGATCGTCGCCTATGCGAAGCGTCACTTCAAAATGCCGCTGCCGCGCGTGCAGACACCGGGCTCGGCGGCAGGCGAGCGGCACTCGGGTTAGGACTGCACGGCCTCGACAGCCCGGGGCGCGACGATGTCTCGTCCCGGTCTCACCGCGCTTCAGGCCGCCTCTTCGCCGTCGAACTCGGTGAACTTCTTGTAGATCCAGTCGCGGCCGTCGCGGCGGCGCCAGACCTTGCCGACCACGAACTGCCCATTGATGGAGCGGCGCGGCACGATCACTGTCCAGAGGTGCCAGATATCGGTCCAGCTCGACTGCGGACCAATGGTCTTGAGATTGCGATCAAGAGACATGTGGCGGAACTCGCTGGCGCAGAACTCAACCGATGGGCGCCGCGGCGAACCGTGACCTGTGGTCGCACGGATCGAAGGCCGCCCATCGCGAGCCGGGACAGACCTGATAGCAGCCGCCCGGATGGCCGCAACAAACGCTCGCCTTTAACCTAACCGATCAACCTTACTTCTTGGGATGAAGCGGCACGACCGGTTGTAAGCCGGCGCCGGGTTTTCTAGACTGCACGCGATTTGAGAACGAACGCTGTTTCAGACGCACGTTGATTTTCCAGCTGACGTCGAACTTTGAAAACGACCGGACGTTTGGAAATCATCGACGTGCCGGGATGACGATCATGAAACTGCAATGCGCATCTCTGCGCCTCGCGCTGCGAATGATGCCGCCAGCATCAGTGGTGAAGACGCCGCCGCAGGAGCGGCCGAACGCCGCCAACGACAACGAGGCGATCTGGCCGTTGGTGCCGTTTCCACCCGGCTGGCACGCGTCGAGTTGATCGGCCCGGCCGGAAAAGCGCAACGCCGCGCAAGCGGAATATCATCGCTTGGCGGCGTCCGTTTAGACATTGGGCGCTGAAATCCCCAACACCCATATGTCTGTTGCAACAACCAAAGGTTCGATGAATCTTTGGCAATTCCGCGCGCGCGGCCCCTCACCAATCCCTTGAGAAATCGCGCAGAAGTCGTGTGGCGCAGACTATGAGCGCAAGGGCTTCAAGGGACTGGGACAGACCACTCGCAAACGACTCACGCGCAATATGCCGCCTGCCCTGCCTCGGCGATCAAGCCGACTGGGACGTGGCGCTGGCGCTGGAGGCGCTGCCGGACGCGTTCTGGGCATTCGTCGCGAGCGCGCCTTGCGCGTTGTAGGTCTGCCCGGACGAATTGCCTTGACTGCCTTGCATGCTCGCGGAGGTCTCGACCTCTGTGGTGCCGTCGGAATAGGTGATGGTGGTGGTGGTTGCGCCGTCGATAGTCATGGAGACCTCGCTGACGATGGTCTTGGCCGAGCCGCCGCCCGATCCCGAGCTTCCACTCGCCGATTGCGAGGACGATTCCGACGAGGTCGATGAGGCGGCGTCCGTCGACGAAGCCGCCAACGTTGAGGATGCCGCAGGCGACGACGCCGTTGCGGTCGAAGCGGACGTCGTTACGGCCGCGGTGGTGGATGCAATCGCGCTGATCGACATGGAGACCTCGCTCGAAAGAGACCTCGGGCACGGCGCCTGTTGCGCGCCAGATCCTCCCTTCAACGCACACATCCCGCAAAGCACGCGCTGCGCTGCGAAAAAAAAGCGGCCCGGCAGACATTTTACGGGTTCGGCCGGAGTAACCAAACGCAGCACCGTGCGCTGCAGGTATTCCCGTCCATCGCGAGGCGTCCGTGAATATCAACGATCCGCGTGCGCCCGCCATGAACGGACGGTCATCCCATCTCACGTCCGTGTGAGCAGAAGCGCGACCGGTGAATTTCTGCGAGCGAGCCGAGACCAATGATGAGCAGGCCGCATGGCCAAGGGGGAGCAGTGAGCCAGATCGATACGACCGAGAAGCTATCCGACGTCCAGGAGACCGGAATCTCGCTGTTGCCGCTCTGCGGACTTGGCGTGGCGGGAATTGCAATGCTGGGCTGGATCTGCGCCCTCGCCTGGGGCGCCTGGCGGGTTGTTGACTGGCTGCTGTTCTGAGCGGAGTTACGGTTACGGTCGCAGTTCTGCGATCCCACGCCCCTGCGAGCCTTCTCGGGACTGGTCGGGGCAGCTGGATTCGAACCAACGACCTGCAGTACCCAAAACTGCCGCGCTACCAGGCTGCGCTATACCCCGAATGTCCGGCGAGCCCCGTCGATACACGCTTCCCAAGGCGCCAGCAAGCTTCCAGAAGGCGCCAGCAAGCTTCCAAAAGACCCCGGCAAGGCCGGGCAATCGCCTCGCCCGCCCCTATTTGCTGCCGAACAGGGGGTGGCCGACGCGGTCACCGGGGCGGATGCCGTACTTCTGCGCCGTTCCTGCCACCACCTCCAGCACGGCCCGGGCCGGGCCTCGGGACGAGATGATCTTGGTCGACAGCGGCTCGGTGTTCTCGGCGATGCGCAGGATGCGGCCGTCGGCGCGGATGAAGATCATGTCGAGCGACACATACGTGTTCTTCATCCACATCGACACTTCCTGCTCGGGATTGAAGTCGAACAGCATGCCTTTGCCGTCCGCCAATTCCTTGCGATACATCAGGCCGGTCTGCTTCTCCTCCTCGGTCGTCGCCATTTCCACCGAGAAAACCTGCACGCCGTTCTTGGTGACGATCTCGAGCGGCTGGAAGCTGGCGGCGCCGACGGGCGCGCTGGTGACGACACAGCCGATGATGACGAGGATGGCGGCAAGCCAGCCCTGCGCAGCGGACCGGGCGGCCTTTCGATCAGAATTCATGGGGCTCTCGAGGCGTGGGGGACTGGGCAAGTCCTTACGCGGCGGCCATCGGAAAGGAAAGAGGCGCGCCGGCCAGCCGGCACGCCCCTGCTCACGATCGCGAGAATTGGTGGTGTTCAGTGCGACTGCAATCCCGGCGATCCGGTCTCGGGATGGATCTCGGCCGCCATCATGCCCTTGGAGCCGGGCCCGAAACGGACCAGGACGTACTGGCCCGGCCTGAGTTCAGTCATGCCGAAGCGGCGCAGGGTCTCCATGTGCACGAAAATGTCGGGTGTGCCCTCGCCGCAGGTCAGGAAGCCGAAGCCGCGCAGCCGGTTGAACCATTTGACCTGGGCCCGTTCCAGCCCGCTGGTCGGAGTGACCGTGACATGGGTGCGCGGCGGCAGCATCTGCGCCGGATGGATCGCGGTCGACTCGTCCATCGAGACCACGCGGAAGGCCTGGTAGCCTTTGGTGCGCTGAATGCACTCGACGACGATGCGGGCGCCTTCATAAGCGGTCTGGAAACCGTCGCGCCTGAGCACGGTGACGTGCAGGAGCACGTCCGGCCATCCATTGTCGGGAACGATGAAGCCGTAGCCTTTGGAGGCATCGAACCATTTGATGACGCCATGGACCTCGACGAGATTGGCGCTGGCCTCACCGAGCCCGCTGAAGGGGCTGAGCCCGCTATCGCGGCCGGCACCGCCGTGCTCGCCCGGCGTCATCCGCCCGGGCGATACTCCCTGCCCGGGAACTCCAAGCTTCTTGGACTCAAATCCGTCCGACGACCCCATAACCCCGGACCCCACAGTGCCATGCCATCCGCCACATTGGCGGCGCTCGAATCACGCGTCCTTTGAAAATGTTCTCAACTCGACGCGACGCGAATCTTCCGACTCAAAAGATAACACTCTCGGTTGAGAGGCATAGACAAAAAAGAGATTCGCCGGAACCTATGAACAGCTTGCATCGCAGCGAATCAAATTGGTTCGTCTCAATTGCCGACAAAGGGCCCGAGCGTTTCGCCGATGTCGTGGTGGATGACGAGATCGGCGATGTCGTCCTGCTCGGTCGGCTCGCGATTGATGATGACCAGACGTGCACCAGTGCGCTTGGCTATCATGGGAAAGCCCGCGGCCGGCCACACCACGAGCGAGGAACCGATCGCGATGAAGAGGTCGCAGGCCTGCGACAGCGCGGTCGCGCGCTGCATTTCGTCGTCCGGCATCATCTGGCCGAAGGAGATCGTGGCGGTTTTCACCGGCTCGTCGCATGCCGTGCAATTGGGCGCCGCGCCATCGTCGTCGAAACGGCGCCTCACCCAGTCGAGCGGATAGGCCTGCCCACATCCGATGCAGCGCGCATAAGTGGTATTTCCGTGAAGCTCAACCACGTGCTCGCTGGCGAAGCCCGAGGCCTGATGCAGATTGTCGATGTTCTGGGTGATGACGGCGGGAACCTTGCCGGCGCGGTAGAGCGAGGCCAGCGCGCGATGGCCGCGGCCGGGCTTCGCTGCGGCAAACACCTCCTCCATCGCGAAGCGGCGGCGCCAGGATTCGTTGCGCGCCTCCGGGCTCGCGACGAACTCGTCGAACGGGATCGGACGGTTGCGCGTCCAAATTCCGCCCGGTGAGCGGAAGTCGGGAATGCCGCATTCGGTCGAGATGCCGGCGCCGGTGAACGGCACGATGGTCCTGGCCTCGGCGATCATGTCGCCGAGCCGCTCGACGCCGCTCTGAAGATCCGATGCGATCAATCGCGCCTCCCGACTCGTTTGGCCTGACAGCAATATGCACAAGCGACAAGATCGCTGACGTACTTATCAAGCGCGAACGCAACGCGCTCGGCAACTTTTTCTTCCGGTCTTCGCTTATCACAATCCTGCAATGCCTCCTCCCCATTGACGCCCCATTCAGGAGCGCCAATGGATGTGTTGACGCGACTCAACGTGATTGCGGCGGCAGCGCTTGAGTTCACATGTGCACATACTCAGGTGTGGAGGGGATTTTCACATGACCGAAGACGAAGAACGCAAAGCGCGCGAGCGCGATGAGATCGCCGCCCGGGTCGCCGCCTTCCGTGCTACGCAAGAGAAGTTCAAGCGCGAGCGCGAAGAATACTTCGTGTCGACGCTGGAGAACGCCCGCAAGGTGGAACGGCCATCGCTCTGGCCATAGCATCGCCGCGCAGGCAAGCGCGAGGACATGCGAATGAAAAAAGCCCGGAGCAACGCTCCGGGCTTTTCGCTATTGGCGGCTACCAATGGCGCCAGTGGCGATGGCGGTAGTACGGCCCACCGCCGTAATAGGCGTACGGACCCGGCCCGTAATAATAGCCCGGGCCGCCATAATAGCCGTAACCGGGACCGTAATAGCCATACGGTCGGGAGGCTGCGACCGCGCCCGCGGTGATGGCGCCGGCAGCAAGGCCGAACGCGAGGCCCGGGCCGATGCCGCGACCGCGCGCCTCGGCCGGCGCAGGCGCCGCGACGGCGGTCACGCCGACGGCCGCGATCGTGGCCAGAACTGCCAATGTCTTCTTCATGCTCCTCTCCTTCGCGTCTTCGCGGGATAACCGCGAGCGTCTGCGATGGTTGCGCGACCCGCGGAAACCCGGCGCGCTCAAAAAGCGTTGATGCAAGGGGAACGAAATCGCCGGACGCGGATTGATTTGCCAAGTGCGGGAGCCTCCGCCATCCGGGTCGAGGCAACAGCACGAAGACCCCGTCAGTATCTCCGCGATGCTGGCGGGGTTTTTCAGTTTAACGGGAGCCAATGGCAGCAGACCGCAATTGCTGCCAGCGGGGCGGACGATCGAGGAGGAATTTTTGCCATTATCCGCTTTGCTGGCCCGTATCCGCAAGTTGGTTCCCAGATCCGACGATCAGCATTACGACGAGATCGTCCGCAGCTTCGGTGTCGGCACCCTGCGCCCGCCGCCGACGCCGATGACCGACGGCGAACTGGCGCGGGCGATCGCCGAGTTCCTGAACGAGCAGCCGTCGAGCAAGTCCGTCGCGGCCCTCGGCCGCCGGCTCGACCCCTCCTCTCCGGTGTGAGTTCTTTTCGGGAGCAGGGAACCCCGATTGCGCGCGGACGTTGAGTCCCTTCCTCACGCTGAGCGGAGGGAAAAGAGGTCCGACATGCCCGCGTGGCTCGAAGTCTTGCTCAACCTGTCCGGCTATGCCGGCTTCGTCGCGCTCGCCTCGCGCGGCGGCGTCGCTTGCCCGCAGGCGCCGGCCGACGATCGCATCTACGGCGACGAACGCTAGAGCATGATCCGGAAAAGTGCGCAGCGGTTTTCCCTCGCGACAAACGCGGAACGCGTTTGCGCGGAGATCATGCCCAAACAACAACCTGAAGCGCGATGACAATTGATCCCAATCGCATCGCGCTTTAGTTGGCGCGCGCAGCCTGGCCCGCCGTGCGCACCAGCCGGTCGGCCTTGACCGCCACGCGCGTGTCCTCGGCCTGCGGCCGCAGCGAGAAGCTGATCACCACGAAAGCGAGACAGAACAGCGTGCCGACGACGGCGACGCGCCGGTAGGTGTACCGGTCGCCTTGGTAGAAGGACGGCGTCGAAAAAGGCGTCATGACAAAATTGCTTGTTGGCAAAGTCGCTTCTTGCTTCTTGCCAGACACCTACCCCACCCCGCGGCAAGCGCAACGCGATTGGGCTTTTAACCTAACCGAATAGGGTTATCGGCGTCCGCGCAAGCACTCGTTAGGCACATCGGAGGCGGCGCCTCAGCCGTCGGGACAGGCGAAAGACCGGCCGACCTTGTTCCGGCTTCGACTCCATTTCGTTCTCGAAGAACGAATCGGAATCGCAGAAATGGGTGCGGAGCAGTTCTTAACAAACACTTTGCGACATCGATCGGAGCAGTCCGCATCCATGGCGCTTTCCTCGTCTCGCCCTTTCGGAGAAGCCTCGCGCGGGGCCGGGCATCACTCCGTCTCTTTCCGGCTGCGGGTCCGCATCGCCGCCGCTGGGCGCCCCTGTTCTGCATCCGACTCCATTTCGTTCTCGAAGAACGAATCGGAGTCGAGAAAACCGGCGCGGAGCGAATCCTAACGATCGATGAAGGCGAGAACTCTCGCACCTTCGGCCGCACAGCTCTTCGCCGCCGAACTCTTCGGCGGCAAATCGCGCGCGAGCGGCTGGACCGTGATCACGCGCGCGGGTTGACGCGGATCAAGCCGCCCGCTTCGTTTTCGCCTTGGAGAAGCATTCGAGGATCTGGATGCGAAGCTCTTCTGCGGCAGGCCCCTCGAGCTTCCTGAGCTCGTTCCAGAGCCTGATCACTTCGCGCTGTTTTTCGACAGTCATGAGTCACCTCCAAAAGTCTCCCAAGGCGACCCGCACTAGAACAAAAAGAGAACGAGAAGTCCAGCCCCTCCGGCTAAATTTCGCCGGCCTCGCGTTGAACCTTTTCTGAGCGGCGTAGACTTATGGAAGCTGGGGATTTCAGCGCCCAGTCACACGGCAGCGCCGCCTGACGAACATACTCCGTCACCGCGGCGCTGTTGCTTTTTAGATTTTCAACCTTAAGTTTGAAATACGGTTGGCGGCCAGGCGCTGAAATCCCAACGCCGTCAGCCAAGAGAGCCCCGCGCGAAAGCGCGGGGCTTTTCTATTGAAGTCGGTGTGATCTCTTGAAGGCGACGGGCGCGGATTGCATGCCAGCGAAGCGAAGCCTCGCCCTTGCGCATCGATCGGCTGAAATCCAGCGGACCGGCAACGGTGCAGCGCAACCGCTCGGCCCTTTGGAAGCCGGCATCGCGAGCTTCGTCGTGGAGACGCGATGATCTGCGAGGTCTGTGAGAACGAAAGTCGCTTGCGCCTCAGACGGCGTCCTTGGCGACCTTCAGCGGCGAGGCCTTGACCGATTTGCTCGCGGGCTTCGCCGCAAACTGCATCGGCTCCTTGGTGAAGGGATTGACGCCCATGCGCGCTTCGGTCGCCGGCTTGTTCACGACCGACATCTTCACGAAGCCGGGAATGACGAACTCACCGGACTCGTTGAGCTCCTTGTAGCCGACCGTCGCCATGTACTCGATCACCGACTTCACGTCGTTCTTCGAAAGCTGCGTGCCCTCGGCAATTGCATCGATCAATTGGGTTTTCGTCATCTTCGCCATGTCTGAATTCCTTTGAATGGGGGGCGCGAGCAATTCCCGGAGAGGACGCGGCCGGACCGCGGGGGCGCGCTGCTGATTCATGCCAGAGGTCATGAAGTGTCCGGGCTTAGAACCCATCGAGGCCGAAAACGCAAGCACGGGTTCGCAAGGACTCCCTTCCTCCTGTGAACGATTCCCGCTCTCTTTTTGAACAATTCGGCGGCTGGCGCGTCTTAGAATTGAAGTCCCCAAGCCCCCCCACCAGAGAGCCCCGCTTCCCCCAGGCGGGGTTTCGCTGTCGCGACTCTTCTTGATCCGCCTGCGGTGTCACCTGCACGTGAAACCTGTGGCTCGGCCGGCGTTGTTGACACTTCGGTAACCTAACGCGGCCAAGCTTCGATCAGGTCTGTTGCGTTGGAGTATCCCACAGTGCTGGATTTTGACGAGCTGCGTGAACTCGCGGCTGATGTTCGTATTTTTGTCGAGGTCGCCGAAGACAAGGCCGAAGCGCTCAGGGCCGTCATCGCGGCTTATGACGTCGTGCTGGCGATCTTCCCCACTGAAGAGGGCATGGGTCTCCACGTCATCAAGGGCCGCGAGATCCTGGACGGGATCGCGAAGTCGCGGACGCATGCGATGTACAGCCACACCGCGATCGCCGTTCCCGACCTCGCACATGCAGAAGCGCTCAAGTTCCTGACGACACCTGTCGACCACCGGATTGCGGCCTGAAGCACGATCCGGAAGAAGTGCGCAGCGGTTCTCCCTCGCGACAAACGCGTGACGCGTTTGCCCGGCAAGTCCGGCTGTGGATTTTCTTTTGAACTTTCTGCCGGCTCGCGCGTCTTACAGTTGAAGCGTCCCCAAGCTTCACCTCCGACAGAGAACCCCGCTTCCCCCAGGCGGGGTTTTCGCTTTTTGGCGCGCTTGCGCTGCATCGGCTCGTCCGGAATTTCAAGCCTCTCTTTGCCGTTGACCCGGCTCCCCTCCCGAAGCACCTTTTCGGCGGGCAGGCTTTTGAGGAGGAGTTATGCCGAAAACCCTTGTGGAATTCAGAGCGCAGAACCTTCGTTTGCTGGAACGGCTTTGTCCCGATGATCCCCGATACATCCAGGCCTGGTTGAAGAAATTCGACGAGCAGAACGGGATTGCACCCGAAGCACGTCCAAAGTCCCGCAAAACGCGACGGATTTCTCCGCCGAGAAAGGCCGCTTCGCCCGGCCGGACCAGGTCAGCGTCCTCCTCCTCGGTCTCGCCACGCTGATCGGCGCAACGACGAGCGCGCATGTCTTCGCCCTCGTTGCCCTTCGTAACGGGAGCGCAGAAGATGGTCCGATGACGGCCACGCCTGCGCGCCGCCGCCCATCGCGACTCTTCCAGCTTGCGGCCGCTCTTGGCGAACAAGCTGCAACTGGGAGCGCCGTCGTCGCAATTCGAACTCGTGCAGCTTGACGGCGCGTCGCATCTCGACCGGGAGCGGCGACACCGGCGACTTGCCCCGATGCGATGCACGAGCAACGACACGAGAGCGCAGCCGATCACGGAATATCCGCAGCCTTCCGGCTGTCGCCGATCGAAACCGGCTTGTTCAAAAAATACTCGCGGTTGCCCGTCGCGGCCTCTGCGTACTGGTCGATGGCCACGATGATGGCCTGGACGTGGGCGTAGCACCACCCTTCCCGCGTCGCCTTTCTACGAACGTCCTCGAGCGCGGTCAGGAAGGGCGACAGTTCTCTCTCGTCGTCGAACCAGCGCCTGCTCACCATGTCCTCCCGCCGAGCACCCTGCCCTTGTTGTGATGCGGCTCTGCGCTCCTCAACGCGTCACGCTGGGCGCAGAGACTTTCAACCTTCGCCTCCATCCGCGACAGCAGCGCTACGGCCGAGGCGGTGCCGACGCCCGCCCGCTGCAGCTGGAGGATCTCCTTTCTCTGCCTGCCAATCTGGATGCGCATCCGTTCGATCTCCCGCCTGACAAAGTCCAGGTCCGGCATGTTCAGCCCTCGCGATTTGAATATGGCCAAAGAGAACAAAAACGGAACGATGAGTCGAGTCCGGCGTTTGACGGAGAAGGAGATTTTCGATGGCGGACGACATCCGGATGGAACCGAAGGATTGGGTTTCCGGGGACGACCCGATGACGGGAGCCCACGAATGAGCCCAGGAATCCTATCTCGAGACCCTCGCCGGGCAGGCGCATCAGGACCTGCCCGAGGAGAAACTGACCAGGGCCGAGGCCTCGGAGCTGATCGACGAGATGCGGCAAAAGGCCGGGCTGGAGCGGTGACCCGTATTCTTGCGGGAATCCGGAGCCATGTATATGCAAACGAAATTGGGAATCGAAAATGCCTTATTTCGTTTGCGCCCGCGACGGAGCGGGCCAGATCATTTTGAAGCGCGACACCAGGGAAGCGGCCGAGAAGAAGGCCGCCGAGCTCCGTGACATGGGCTATTTCGAAGTCGAGATCGTCGCGAAGGGTGTGGAAAAGGCGGCGTGACGAAGCGGGCACGGTCGGCGGAGGCGGCCGTGCACGATCAAACAAGCGCTGCGGCCTCGGCTGCTATCAAGGTCGAGCCAATCTGCCCGCGGTGCCCCAAAGCGCAGCAACCCTCGTAATCTTTCCCATCATGTGAAGCTGGCGCTTCATGCTTCCCTCAGCACCTTGAAGGCGCTGAGAATGACGAAAGCACCCAGACCGTAGGTCAGTGCATTCACGCCCCAGCAAATGGCGATGCCGAGGACGGTGGATCCTCCGACCGCTCCCAAGAAAAAATACGCTGCGGTGATGCCCGGCCATTCCAGCGAGAGGAACGCGAAGTCGGTCAGCGGCTCCAGGACGAGGAGCACCGTCGAGATGAGCGCCCCGATGGCCAATGCGATGAGGAGGCTCGCTTTAACGGAGTACATCACAATCCCAGCAGAAGGCGGCCCACGACAAAGCGTGCAGCACGGCCATGAATCTTCGTATCGAGCCACGCACAGATGGCCACCCCAGCCTGGTCTCAGCCAGCCACCAACGAGGCACCTGACGAGGTCAAACAGGAGTTCTGCAACGAGTGGGGCCATGCCTTTAGTCGGCGCCACCTCTGGCGGGGTTCAAGGGAATTATTACGGTGACAGTGCACTAAATACCCCCCTCCTCCACCGACGGCTTCGGCCCGCGCTTGGCAGGCTTGAGGACACGCCCGGTCTGACGTTCCAGCCGGGCGAGAAAGCGGCTGTCTCCGAGCGGCCGGCCGATGCTCTCGGCTGAACGCAGGGCGTCGAACAGATCGTCTTCCGGCTCGGTCGCCAGCAGATCGGCGAACTCCGGAAAACGATCGCGGATCGGCGCCAGCGCGGTCACGCCGTCCTCCTTGCCGCGCAAATGCGCGCGCGTGCTCGACCAGCGCCAGTCCTGTGCCCGCGCTACCTGCCGCGCGCGCACCGGATTGAGCGACACGTAGCGCAGCGCCGCCGCGAGATGTTCTTCGTCCATGGCAACAGCGCCGAACCGGCCCTGCCAGAAATGACCGGTACGCTTACGTCGCGCGTGAATGATCCCGGCGTAGCTGCGGTGCACGCGCGAGAGCGCACGCCGCAGCCCGTCGGGATCGGACGGCACCAGGATCAGGTGCACGTGGTTCGGCATCAGGCACCAGGCCCACACCTCGACCCCAGCGTCCCTGCAATTCGCTGCAAGCAGGTCGCGATACAGCGCATAATCGCCGTCCTCGAAGAACGTGCGCCCCCGGCCATTGCCGCGCTGGGTGACATGGTGGGGGTGACCGGGGATGACGACGCGAGCGAGACGAGCCATGCTGCATCATGGCCGTGAAAGCGGCCGGCGTCAATTAAATGCACTGTCACCGTAATGCTGTAACGGGTTGCGTCACTGACCGGCGGCGCTTACGTGCGACCGGCCGCGTCTCGAATAAGGCCTGCCAACGTCGTCACGGCCTCTCTTCGATCGTCGCTTCGGATATGGACTACATATTCCACATCCGGCAGTGTTGGCAGGCCTTTCTCCCCGTCAACAACACGTAGGCCGGCGCCAATCAATCCGCGCGGCAATGGCGTTGCGGCAAGACCCGCCCTCACGATAGCGCGCATGCCGGCAAGACTCGGAGACGAGCCCGCAAACTGCCAAGGGCAGCCCGATTTGGCGAGCGCGCGCAGCGCGAGCTCGCGATACGGACAAGGCTCCGGAAAGAATGCGAGGGGCAGCGGATCAGGCAAGTTTCGCTTTTCGGCAAAAGCCCAAACCAGCGGCTCCTGCCAAAGGCGCCAACCAGCTATTTTCGCATCGCAAATGGAGCCGACTGCAAGATCAAGCTCCCGGGCTTCAAGTTTTTGAAGTAGCTGCGTGACAATGCCGATTTCCAATTCCAGAGCGAGAGCGGGATGCTTGCGAGTGTAGCGCTTGAGAATCTTCGGCAGCCAGTCATCGACGAGATCTTCCGCAACACCGATCTTCAATCGTCCCGCAAAATGGCTTCCAACGAGGGCAGCATGCGCGTCTTCATTCAGTTGCAAGATCGTTCGCGCATAACCGAGGAGAGTTTCTCCAGCCCGCGACAGCGTCACATTCCGGGTGTTGCGTTCGAATAGCGCCTGACCGGCCTGGGCTTCAAGCCGGTGAATCTGGGCGCTCACAGTCGATTGCGTGGAGTTCAAAGCCTCCGCCGCACGTGTGAAACTGCGCCCTTCCGCAACCTTGACGAAGGTTCGAAGCAAGCTTGGTTCGAACGCCATGGCCAATTGATCCACGTTTTCGTTCAATATAACACTTTTTATTCGCTTGTTAAGTCAATTCGGCAGGGTTACGAGGAACGCGGGAGGATGAAATATGTCCAAGGTTCTGTACGTCGAAGCATCGCCGCGAAAGCAACGCTCTGCCTCGATCGAGGTTTGCGAGGCGTTCATCGAGACCTACCGCTCGAAAAACCCTTCTGATGAGATCGAGAAGCTAGACGTTTGGTCACTCGACCTTCCGACCTTCGGCGAGGCCGCTCTGGACGCCAAGTACGCGGGCTTATCGGGTACCCCTCTGACGAACGAACAGGCCTCCGCGTGGGACACCATCCGACGCCTAGCGGCGCCCTTTCTAAACGCCGACAAGATGGTGTTTGCCGTGCCGCTGTGGAATTTCTCCATTCCATATCGATTCAAGCATTTGATCGACCTTATCACGCAGAAGGACATTCTTTTCAGTTTTGATGAACGTGGTTTCGGCGGCCTCGTGAAGGCCAAGCGGGCGGTTGTGGTTTACGCCCGAGGTCTCGACTATTTCTCCGACTCTTCGATCACTCCACGGAAATCTTACGACTTGCAAAGCCCCTACATGGACCTGTGGCTCCGCTTCATAGGCATCTCGGACATTCGTGAGATCGCCGTCGAAAAGACCCTCCTCGGATCCGAAATGGACCTGGAGACAAGAACTGAAGGCAAAAGACAGGCAGTCGAGCTGGCCCGCGATTTCTGAGCGCCCTGACAGCCGACCCGAGCAGCATGGTCCATAGACGACGAGGAGTACTCATGGAAGCTCTCTACACCGCAACCGCTACCGCCGTGGGTGGCCGGGCAGGAAGCATCAAATCATCCGACGGCGTTCTGGATCTGCAACTCGCTTACCCCAAGGAATTGGGTGGCCCGGGGGGCGTGGCTACGAACCCCGAGCAGTTGTTCGCGGCCGGTTACGCAGCTTGCTTCGAGAATGCACTCATGCGGGTGGCGCGGGAAACGCAAAGCACCAATTCGCGAATCCAGCGTCACGGCTCACGTAACGATCGGCAGAAACCAAGAAGGTTTTTTCGAACTCGCAGTCGTGCTTGAAATTTCGGTGCCGAACCGCGACCGGGCGGAGATCCAGGATATGATCAGGGTGACCCACGAAGAGGTTTGCCCATACTCACGAGCGACACGAGGCAACATAGAGGTCGAGTTCCGGATTACTTGATCGAAGCAGAAACGCCGAGGGTGCAAGAATTTCCTAGCCGCTCCGACATGCCATGGCGTTTAGTCGGCACCACCTCTGGCGGCCGGATTACGGTGACAGCGGATTACGGTGACAGTGCATTAAACTATCGGATCTCGCCATCCGGGTTTGGGCTGCGCTTCGCGCACACCAATTTAGTGCACTGTCACCGTAATCTAGGGACTTGTTGCGTGACGAAACTGATGGGTTTCGCAAGTGCTCTACCCATCCTACGCGCTGTCGGACCTTCGACGGCATCTTCACCCACATCGTGGCCAAAATCCATTTTGCCATTTCATTTCGGTAGTGGCATCACGACGCCGGAGGAATCCTGCGAGCCGACCTTGTTTGACCTTGCTCCTCGAAGCCTTGGAAAGATGACTTAGGGTCCGCTGACGACGGTAACGGTGTCATTGGCGACAGTGAAAACAATCTCCCGTTTGTTGCTTTCGACAACATAGAGACCTGAACCTGATGCTTCTTTTCTTGCTGTGATTTCACCCAAATAAATGCTCAAGCAAAACAAGTCCCTTCCAATAGTAAGCCGTTGCTCGTTGAGACTGTCGATCGACAAGCTCTTTTGGTGTGTTAGTTTCCTGTATTCTAGCTTGTGATCTATTTCTCCCCAAACATCTTCTGGTATCAAAGCGGCTTCGTCAGAACGCTCGGTCTCGTTGCTGCCCCCGATACCCATTTCCCTGAGCTGTTCAAAAAACTCTGCCTGCGTGAAGACGCCTTTTTCAAGCGATCTCGCCACAGCGAGAAGGATGTCCTCAAGCTGTCTCGCCTTTCTCAGCTTTTTTAGATTTTCTTCAAGCTTAGGAAGGTTACGTTGAACGCGCGTGAGTGCGATTGCGACTGCTCCGCCAATGAGAAGCAACCCACCTTTTTGACTGTTGCATCTCTCACAAGAGGGAACCAAGTTTCCATGGCCTAGGATGTCAAAATCAAGAGGCAGGCCGAGAGTGGTGAGAGCGCTAACCCGTTCCTCTTCACCTCCACGGTGGAGGTGCTCGGGCACGATGTGATCGACCCGCATGTCTAGCAATAGAAGTTCGGTGCCTCCGTGAAAGCACTTTTTGTCATAAGTCTCCCACAGAGCTTCTCGAAAGCTGCTTGTAAATCTCTGCTGCGCCATAGTGTCCCCAACAAGGCTTACAAGCTTCGATAGAACCACGGAAGACGGTTATTTGACGCCCCGCCTTTGGCGCTATCCCCATGGCCACCCGCCTTGGGACTGATCACCTAATTCCCCCTCCTCAACCGACGGCTCTGGCCGCGCTTGGCGGGCTTGAGGACACGCCTGGTCCGACGTTCCGAGGCGTTGAAGTGCCTCCTAGTTGTCGCACTTGCCGGGATTTGCGCTGCACCACCTGCTGACGGCAGCGCTGTCCCATCCCCTCGCCTTGTTGATCGAAACGCACTGCTCGTAACTACAGGTCTTTGCCTTCGGTGCCTTGGACGTCCTCTCCTGGGCCAGAGCAGGTAAGCCCACCATGGAAATCGCGACGGCGAGGGTGAAAGCACGCATAAAATATCTCCTCCCAAAACTGCGAGCTGACCGAAATGATTTCGTTCTGACTTGACGTCTATGCGAGAACTTTTGCTCACGCAATCAGAGCTTGTGTCACGCACGAACGCCGGTAAGCTAACCCCGTCGATTAAGGGGGTTGTCATGAAGATACTGAAGTTGGGTTTGCTTGCATTGCTGATTTCGGCTGCACCTGCCGCCGCACAGATGGTCCTCGACCAGGAGCCCGCCCGCGGTATGCTCAAGCCCGGACAGACCGTTTATGTGAAGTGCGGGCCGGGTAAGGCTCGGATCATCACAGGTGGCAACAACGTGCAGGGCAAAGGCCCGGGCCGCCAGCGCGGTCCCTGCGTACCGATGAAGTCTTGATGAGTGGCGCCGCCGGCTGCGGCCGGCGGTCGCTGGGCCTTCGGTGCATTCGGTAATGGTCAACTAGGTTCGCCACGCGGTTTGCTGCAAGTGCACGTCATCAATGGCATAACGACAAGGAGAGCGCGCAGCTTAGACCGCCGCGGTCCTTCTCAGATGCAGGCCTTGTGTAGATTCTTGAACTACGGTGACAGTGCACTAAAAGCCGCCCTGCTCCACCGATGGCTTGGGCCCACGTTTGGCGGGCTTTGAGGACGCGCCTGGTCTGACGCTCCAGACGAGCGAGAAAGCGACTGTCCCGAGCGGCCGGCCGATGCTCTCGGCTGCACGCAGAGCGTCGAACAGATCGTCTTCCGGTTCGGTTGCCAGCAGATCGGCGAACCCGGAAAACGATCGCGGATCGGGATTACGGTGACAGTGCATTAAACTTCGATCTCGCCATCCGGGTTCGGGCTGCGCTTCGCGCGCACCAATTTAGTGCACTGTCACCGTAATCTCAAGCATCCATAGCCGCGACGCTATGAAGAAGATGCTCGCGTTTTTCTGACTCCACGCGGTGCATAAAGCGCGTGAGGGCAATGCTCAGTTCAACTTTCTTCTGTTCTGTTGACAGACTAGGATCGAGCTCAACCTCGATTACCTTGCCGTCGTTGCACTCGAACCGGTAATGATCCGGTCCGAGCTTATCGACCTTGATTTTCGAGTCCGTCTTCACCCCATGGCTCCTTTCCATTCCAACCCTTCGGTCAGACGGAAGAAGCCGTTGAGCGAAGCATTGAGGGCCTTCTGGCCCTTACCGGTGATCTCGAAGTACATTTTGGCCCGACCACCGCGTTCTGCGGTGGCCTCGCCTTGCCGAGACCGGACGAACCCCTTGTCCTGCAACTTCTCCAGCGTGGCGTAGATTGTCGCCATCGGGACTTCCTTCTCTAGCCGTTTGGCTAGTTCCTCATGAATGGAGACACCGTAGGCGTCCCCGGCTTTGCGTAAGATCGCGAGCATTACCACCTGCTCGGTCTGCTTAAGTGTAGTATCCATTTTCCCACGTTCCCTTCTGGCCCCCGCTTACTTCGCGGCTCCTTTCATTCCAGGTATCTTCCAACTTATAGAATATATTCCCGGAGTCAATGTTCCAGAAATTGGAAAATATCGGATTGTGCGAGAGCTGGGCCAGGGTTGATCAATCCCATATCGGCTTATTTGCTAGGCGGTGTACTGATGGCGACGTCGTCGGCAGGCAGATGGGGACTGTCATTTTCCGAATATCTGGGACTCGCCGTCCAACAGAGGATTACGTTATTTTGAACCCCTTCACCCCCTTGAACGCCTCTTTGATCTTTCTGTTTACATCACTCTTGAGCAGATCAACGGCGCGCTTCTTGATGTCACCATAAGGACCGAAGTCCACGCCACACTCTTTGCAGCTGGCGTGCGACTCATCGGTGTGATTATCGGGCAGGGTGATCTCCGTGCAGCCGCACTGCGGGCACTTGAAGTTTACATTGATATGTTCAGTGGACATCGCTCTAGTCTCCTAAGCCGTCGACGACGAACCTCTCCGGGCGAGTCTCGATCCCGCCCGGCGACTTTACTTCACGGTCAGAGCTTAAGAGCACCGAGCAGTCCGAGAGGCATGTCTGACTTGGTGCCTCCCGCCACCACGTCCCTGAGGCCCAGAAGGCCACCGAGACCTGCTAGCGAGTTGTGCTGCGAGTTCAACGGAGGGCACAGCGTGCGGATCAGCCGCTGCTCCACATCGTGGAAGTGCACCTTGCTGTGGACGTCAGTGCGGTGAACCCATAGCTCGGTCGCGCCATCGCGCTTGGCTTCATCGATACGGTCGTGAGAGCCGATCCTAGTGGCGAGATCCTCAGCTCTGCCTATGTAGTGCACGAAGCCGTAAGGCGAGACGAATCCATACACGCAGTTGCGCCCTTGAGGCCTGGCATCGATCGGGTATCGCTGAAACTCGAACTTCCACTGCCAGTCTTGCAGGCAGCGATTTTCTGCAAAAGGGGTATTGAACAAAGCGCCGTAAAGTGACATCGGTGGGTTCTCCATTGCGAGAGCGCCCGGTTTCCCGATTCCCCAAGAAAAGGTCCCGGCGCGGTTCGCGACGCGAATCATTCGCGCCGCAGCCCTAGAGAACACACGTAGAACGAAATCTGCGCAACCCCGTCGCGAGCAGTAGCGGCGGTTATTCGACCTTTGCACAGCCTTAGGTGAGAAAGGACCGCGATCCTCCAGCCTGCAAGGGTGGCGTGACGCGAGACCTGCGCTAGCAAAGCGTTCTTTACCCTGAACACAGTCACTGACGTGAGTGACCCTCGGACGCCTCCCTGACAGGTAATCAACGCAAACAGTGGCTTGAATGAAATCCGCTCTCGTCTTCGGCGCAACCGGCTTCATCGGCTCGCATTTGCTGCGCGACCTGTTGGACAGTCCCGACTATTCGCGGATCGTCGCGGTGGCCCGCAAGCCGCTGGCGATGAGCCATCCGAAGCTCACGGTGCTGATCGGCGATCTCGCTTCCCTGCCCGCGCTCAAGCCGCAACTGGTTGCGGACGAGATCTTCATCGCGCTCGGGACGACGCGCAAGCACACGCCTGACGAGGCCGAGTACTACAAGATCGATCATGATTATCCGCTGCTCGCGGCCGAGATCGCCAGGGCGAACGGCGCGCGGTCGGTGTTTCTGGTCACGGCCGTTGGCGCCAACGCCGCTTCCAGCGTGTTCTATCTCAGGACCAAGGGCGAGGTAGAGCGGGACATTCTCTCGCTCGATTTCGAGCACACACATATCTTCCGCCCCTCGATGATCCTCGGCGAGCGCGACGAGGACCGCCCGCGTGAACGCCTCATCATCGCGATCTGGAGCGTGCTCAATCCGCTGCTCGTTGGCCCGGCCGACCGGTATCGCGGGCTCGCCGGGAACGACATCGCGCATGCCATGGCCAAAGCCGCGCGGCATCAAACGGAGAAGGCGCGAATCTATCATTGGAAAGAGATGACGGCACTGCTTCGAACGTGATCCGGTCCGAGCCGGACCGGCACCCCTCACGCACATTTGCCTCGGCCCCCTGCCCCTCCTCCCCTTTTCCTGCTATCTCACACCCGCCGGCACCGCCGCCCCAAAAACCCTCCACCACCCAGGGAGCAACAACCATGCGATACCTCCACACCATGCTGCGCGTGCGCAATCTCGATGTCGCGCTGAAATTCTATGTCGATGCTTTCGGCTTGAAGGAGGTGCGGCGGATCGAGAACGACAAGGGGCGGTTCACGCTGGTGTTCCTGTGCTCGGCGGACGACCTCGAGGCGCTGAAGAAGCAGCCGCCGACGCGCGGGGCGCCGCTGGTCGAGCTCACCTACAATTGGGACGAGGAGAAATACGGCGAGGACCGCTTCTTCGGCCATCTCGCCTATGAGGTCGACGACATCTACGCCACTTGCGAGAAGCTGATGAAGGCCGGCGTCACCATCAATCGGCCGCCGCGCGACGGCAACATGGCCTTCGTGCGCTCGCCGGACCTGCACTCGATCGAGCTGTTGCAGAAGGGCGATCCGAAGCCGCCGCAGGAGCCCTGGCTGTCGATGCCGAACACCGGTCATTGGTAGTCTTCGCGCGGGAACAAGCGCGCACGGCCCGCGTTCACCCTCCAGTGATGCAATTGGAGGAGGATGCGATGGCGAGAGGGCTGTTGCTGTGGATGATTGGCGTGCCGATCCCGGTGATCATTCTGTTGTGGCTGTTCTTCGGCCGCTGACGTCAGGTTGAACTTTGCAATGAAAGCTCCGCCGCGTGCGGAGCTTTTTGCATGAGGGCGCGCCGCAATCGCGCATCGCTCGACGCGGCGAATTCCGCTATCACCCGCAGCAAGCGACAATGCGGGGAGACGCTTCATGCCTGATACCAAGCTGACGATCTGGGGCCGTGCCAATTCGGTCAACGTGCAGAAGGTGCTGTGGTGCCTGACCGAGCTTGGCCTCGCCTATGAGCGCATCGATGCCGGCATGCAATACGGCAAGACGCGCGAGGCCGAGTACCTGACGATGAACCCCAATGCGCGGATCCCGACGCTGGTCGAGGGCGACTTCGTGCTGTGGGAGTCCAACTCGATCATGCGCTATCTCTGCCTCGCGCATGGAAGCGGCACGACGATCTACCCGGAAGCGCCGAAGCAGCGCGCCTCGGTCGACCGCTGGCTCGACTGGACGCTGTCGATGGTGCAGCCGGTCGACCGTCCGGTGTTCTGGGGCATCGTGCGCACGGCGCCCACCGAGCGCGACATGATCCAGGTGCAGCGCGATGCCGATGCCGCCGCCGAGGTCTGGGCCATCGCCGACCGCCTGCTGTCGTCGCGCCGCTTCATCGAGGGCGATGCGTTCACGCTGGCCGACATCGCGATCGGGTCCTATGCGCGGCGCTGGCTCGGGGTCGAAGGCATCAGTCGGCCGGCGCAGCCGCACCTCACCCGCTGGCTCGCCGAGCTAGGCAAACGGCCCGGATTTGCACAATTCGTCGCACCGCCGATGTCGTGAGCGGCGGCAGGGTGCAAGCTGCGGCGATCGCGCGAGGAATCGTCGTGCTGGCGCGCTGCTCCGGCGTCACGGCAGCACTTGACGGCTACTGTGCATGGGGTTGTTTTCGCAGTTTTGTCGGGGCTTCAGCGCCAGCCGCGCTCGACCAGCAGGACGGCGATGATGAGCACCAGCGTCACCACGGCGGTCGCCAGCCGGGCCGTCCAGCTCAGGCCGCGGCCGACCCACCACAGCAGCGCGCAATACATCATGATGGGAACGATGAGGTCGAGCCGCAGCAGGTCCGCCGGCATGGGTCTCAGCGCCTGACGCTGGTGTCGATGCTGATCGAGCCACCGACCTTCACGCAGGTCCCGGTGCCCTCGACCATGACGAAGCGCGGGCCGTAGGAGGCGCAGGAGCCCGCCCTGGCCTTGCCGGCGGCGCTCTT
Organism: Bradyrhizobium sp. R2.2-H; assembly: GCF_004346455.1. Lineage (NCBI taxonomy): Bacteria > Pseudomonadati > Pseudomonadota > Alphaproteobacteria > Hyphomicrobiales > Nitrobacteraceae > Bradyrhizobium > Bradyrhizobium sp. R2.2-H. Next base: position 268,984 of record NZ_SMBR01000003.1, on the reverse strand, counting down.
CAACGGCAGGGCGTTGCCCGCTTGCTGCCGTTCGGCAGGCGGGAGGCGGAGGCTCTCGGCCGCGGCCGCAGACGTGGCCAGCAACGAGATCAGGATGAGGAGCGGCGTACGCATCGCCGCCTTGTAGCCCGGACCGGTGCGGCGCGCCATCGGGGGCGTTCGCGTCCGCGATCAGATGAACCTGACGCCGGCCGACTTGCCGCGACGCCAGACCACCTGGCAGCTCCGCCCGGTGCGCGCGTCGCGTGCGAACGCCATCCGGATCACGCCCGGAAGCTGGCTGGCGTCCTCGTCCAGCGTGATTTTCGCGCCCGTGTCGGAGATGTCCTGGACCAGGCAATGCCGCGCGGCGAAGCCGCCGTCGAGCGTGATCCAGGCGTGCTGCGACAGCAGCTTGCGGGCGGCGCGCTTTTTCGGCGGTGGCATTTGGAAAATCTCCCGCTCCAGCGCTACGCAGGGAACCCTAACAAACCGTTGAAATCGCCTCCGATGCCTCCGGCCCGCATTATCCACGGGTGCCAAAAGTCCGTTCCCGAACGGCTTGCCCGGGAGCGCAAACGCCACTATACGTTCGCCCGCTGCAAGCCGCCGGGCGCCGTTCGGCCGGCCAGCGGCCGTGCCGCGGCAAGCGGCGGGGCCCTGCGTTTGCTCCCTTCGTCTATCGGTTAGGACGCCACCCTTTCACGGTGGAGAGAGCGGTTCGATTCCGCTAGGGAGCGCCAAAAAGCACCTAAAGTCATAGCGATGCAGGCAGGTTGGCCGGGGTGGTTAGCCGCCCGGCTTCGGCCTGCGCCTTACCGGGAGATCAAGCAGCGGTAGCGGACGCTCGCGCCGCGGACACATTGTTTCTGCGCAGAAACTCGGCTACCGGTGCGGTTTCAATCTATGGATCCGCAGCGATGACGGCCCGGGGGCTCACGTTCATCTACGTCGAGTATGGCGACATGGAGCGGCTCCAATTGGAGCTGAGGTACAGTCTTTCGACCTTGCTATATTGGGGGCGCCCCTTCCCTTTGGATGTTGTCGTTTACACTGACAAACCATATCGCCACGCGGATTTGCCGGTTCGGCTGGTCGACATCTCCAGCAGGATTTCGGAGTTTTCTCGCGACGGTCTCTACCATCATCGCATCAAGCCATGCGTCCTCCTGAAGGAAATGGAGACCAGCACGAACTATTGCGTCATGGCCGATACCGACACCTTCTTCCGCGAGGGATTTTTCGAACGTCTGTTGGCCTCGCTGAGATCCGGTGCTGTAGCCGTCGATCGCCGTCACGGCCGCGATCCCATGCCCCGGCTCGCGGGGTTCGCAACCAGTCTGCCGAATGCAGGTCCCTATCGCTACGATCCAAAGCTCGCCGTTGAATACAACAGCGGGCTCACGGCCGTTGATCCGGAGCGGCATCTTCCGGTGGTGCAGGATGCCATAGCATGGATCGACGCCGTGCTCGACCATGGCGCACGGCAGCTCACCATCGAGCAGATCGCCTTGTCCGAGTGCCTGCGTGCCCACGCGATTCCCATAGCGACGATGCAACCCACTTTCGGGCACTACTATCGGGTCGCTCACAAGCGATACATGCAGTGGCAGCTGCGACGCTGGAAGGAAACGGACGGCCGGCTGTTCTCACCGCAGCCAGGAACAATCCCGTACACGCGACTTCGGGTGAGGTGGTTCAGGATCTTCGCCAAGATCAGCACGATGCTCGGGCACAATGTCGAGACCCAGACTCGGTGGAGATGAGCCGTCGAGTTCACGGTCGGCGCCAAAAGACCAGTGAGACGATTGTGACCAGTGGGACCAGCACAGCGGTGACCCTGCCAACCCATCTGGCCATTCGCTCGATCCGAAATTGAAGCGCCGCGTCTGGAGCTGGCGAGGCAGCGGGGTCGGTTGGCTTTCTACGCATGGCAGCTTTCTCTTAGCCGACGGCACGCGCATCGAAAAGGCGCTCGGATCGATCGGGATCAGAGCAGCGACGACGTTGCGACCTTACGCCGCGAGCCATCAGTCAATTCTGGTCTGCGCATTTACCGGAAATTTACCCCCACTCATGAGCGCCGGTGTCAATTGCTTAGAGTTTGGCCGCTAGCCGTGGAACCCACGGAATCCCAAACAGATCGGCGCTCATGTCCGTCGAAGAGTTCCTCAGGCAACGGGCAGTGGACGTTGCCGTGAGCGGCAGCTACTCGCTCCCTCGCTGGTACGATTGCGAGGGCAAGCTGCGCAGCTTCGCCTGTCGGACCAAGCGCGTCTCCCCCTTCCGCATGATCGTGGACGTGCCTGTCGTCGGCAAGGTCGGCGAGCGCGTGACCTCCTACTTCCAGGATTTCGGCGAATTCCAGTGCACCATCAGCGCGACGCTGAAGGCAGGCTTCCTGATGGAGCTCGACATGACGCGGGCACGGCGCGCCTGGATGTCGGAAAAGCTGACCTGGCTCGAGAAGAAGCAGAAGGATGCCAGCGTTCGCGAGCTGCGACGTGACGCGCGCTTCGTTCCGCAGGTCTCGCACGCCGTCCTGACCCTCGCGGACGGGAGCGCTCATTCCTGCTTCATCATCGACGTCTCGACCGCCGGCGTCGCGGTGTCCTCCGAGTTCGATCCGCCGGTCGGAACCCCGCTTGCGGTCGGCGCCTGCGTCGGGCGGGTGATCCGCAAATTCGCGCATGGCTTTGCGGTCAAATTCGCCGAGAAGCAATCCCGGGACGACCTCGTCCGCTTGATCGTGCGCTCATCGCAGCCGGCCTGATCCGCCGCATCGCTGCCCTATCGCGGCCAAAATGCGGTCTCAGCCTATGTAGGTCTGTGCCTCGGGCCGGACGTCATCTGCAGACTTGCGCTCAGGGGACCGAATGGCAGTCGACAAGATCACAGCTGATAAAATCACAGTCGATAAGATCACTTGGGACAGGGTCGGCCGGGTCACCGAGCCCGGCCGCTACATGTACACGTTCGGCTGGCTCACCATCACCGCCGGCGATATCGAGATCTGGAAGCGATACCCACAGGCTGCGTTCACCCTGCTGGCGCAACCGGCCGGTCCGGACGCATCGATCGGCGAAGAATTCCACCTCGGCGCCTTCGACGTCGCTCCCGGCGCCGCGCCGCCATTCACCACGCATTGAAGAACGGCTTCGAGGCCGCCGAGTCACTGCAGCGCAAGTGGTAAGCCGCCGCGCGCTGCCTTGAGAGGTCATACTGCCCGCTGATCCACTGCCGGGACAGGTGTGCAGTGAATCGAAGAAACCTACGTATTTCCTTGATCTGGCTTGCCAATCCCGGACCCGACATCCGACGCACGGTCGTTGCCATGGATGACGAGCATTTTTTGTCATGCAATTGATTGCGCTTGTATTCTACTGCTTCGCAGGCGACGGGAATGAACGGCAGCGGTCGCCCGCGTTCAGCGAGCGGACAGCGGGCGCATGACACATGGTCGCATCGGCCGACGTAGATAAGCGGATCAAGGGAACCTATTTTCGGCGCCAATGTACCTGATCGAAGCGCTCCCCACCGTGATTGGAACTGCGGCCATCGCCCCGGCGCTGCTGATGCTGTGGCTTGTCATCGCGGCCGAAGAGCGCCCTGGCCCGCCGGCCCAGGTCTGGACTGCCTTCCTGCTCGGCGCGGCCAGCATTTCGCTCCTGGGGCTCGCCCGCGCTCCCTTCGCCAAGATGGTCGCGGCCCCCGACGACCCTTGGGCGGCGCTGGCCATGCATTCGATCTTCGGCGTCGCGCTGCCTGAAGAGGCCGTCAAGGTGATCGCCATCGTGCTGATTTCGTCGACCAAACGGCGGACCTTCTCCAATCCAATGGACACCGTGGTCTATGGCGCCGCGGTCGGCCTCGGCTTCGCCGCCTACGAGAACCTCGCCTATCTGGTCCAGCACGCGGAGATGTGGCGCTCGCTGGCCGCCCTGCGCAGCGTGCTGACCGTGCCCTTCCACGGCGCACTCGGGATCATTGCGGGCGCCTACCTGACGATCGCGCGCGCAGGCACGGCACTGGGCGCGAACCGCCGCCATCGCGACTGGGCGCGCCTCTCCAGCCGGCTACTGATCTTCGCCGCCCCGCTCGCGCTGCATTCGGCCTTCGACTTCCCGCTGCTGGCGCTCCAGCGCATGCCCGATCTCGATCCGACGCTCCGGATGTGGCTGGGCGCTGCGAGCCTCCTGGTCGGCTTCGGCTCGATTGCCTTCGCCATCCGCCTGGTCCGGCGCGTCGCGCGCCACCATGCGCCGCGGACAGATGTCGCGCGCGAGCGGCTCAGCCAGCTCCGCCGGATGTGGGCGCTGCTGCTGGCCGGCGGCGGCATCGGCTTTCTGGGGCTCGCCTTCGTGCTGACCTCGATCCATCACTGGCTGATCAACCCCGAGCGCAACCTGACGCTGGCGCTGATCCCGATTGGTTTCGTCTCGATCCTGCTCGGCCTTGCGCTTCTGATTGTCACGACGGCGATCTACATTCTCGGCCGCAACCGCATCCGCACCAGCGCGGATGGCTTTTCGTCGGCGCCCGGCGGCGGCTGATCCGCGCGATGGCAACCGCGGTGGACACATACTAGATTGAGCGGCATGGGCTGCTGACGAGATCGAGGACTTCATGACATCGCCTGAGGAATTTTCACGGCTGCAATCCGCAATGAACCAGGCGGTCAAGACGCATTGGAAGGCCTTCCTGTTCGAGGGCATCCTGCTCGTGGTTCTCGGCGTCGCCGCATTGGTCTTGCCGCCGCTCGCGAGTCTTGCGACGGCGATCTTCCTCGGCTGGATGTTCCTGATCGGCGGCATCGGCGGACTGATCGCGACCTATTGGGCGCGCAGCACGCCGGGCTTCTGGTGGTCGCTGATCTCGGCCGCTCTTGCCGTGCTCACCGGCATGCTGCTGCTGGCCCGGCCGACGCAGGCCGTACTGACCCTGACCATCGTGCTCGGCGCCTATTTCCTCGCGGAGGGCGTCACCACCATCATGTACGCGCTGGAGCACCGCCGCGAGCTCAGCGGCCGCTGGTCGTGGCTCCTGGTTTCCGGCCTCGTCGACATCGCGATCTCGTTCATGGTGATCACGGGACTGCCAAGCTCGGCGGACTGGGCGATCGGCGTGCTCGTCGGTATCAACCTGCTGTTCGGCGGCGCCTCCTTGATCGGCATGGCAATGGCCGCACGCAACAGCAAGACCTGAGGCGCCTCGCCGCCCTACGCGCCGATTGGGGGGGTGACAAGCCGCCAGCGGCAGGCTATATGGCCTGCCATGATCACCGTCGCCACCAGCTATTTTTGGTACTTTAGCTACGACAGCTCGCTGGCGGCGGGAGGATCGCGCTCAATCTGACAGATTGCAGCAAACGTCCGAACAAGCCGCCAGACCTGGCGGCTTTTTTATTGGCCGGCAGGTTCTAAAACAGACAGGAGCCCGCCGTGCTGAGCACGACCGACGATCTTCGTATCCGTGAACTGAAAGAACTGAATACGCCGGAAGAGGTGATGCGGGAGGTCCCGCGCACGCTCACCGCGACGCGCGTGGTGATGGCCGCCCGCAATGCCATCCACGCCATCCTGAGCGGCCAGGACGATCGCCTGCTGGTCGTGGTCGGCCCCTGCTCGGTGCATGATCCCGAGGCCGCGCTCGACTACGCCGAGCGCCTTGCGCGCCTGCGCGAGGACCTTGCCGACCAGCTCGAGATCGTGATGCGGGTCTATTTCGAGAAGCCGCGGACCACCGTCGGCTGGAAGGGCCTGATCAACGACCCCAATCTCGACGGCAGCTTCGACATCAACAAGGGCCTGCGGCTGGCGCGCAACGTGCTGTCGGCCGTGAACAATCTCGGTCTGCCCGCCGGCACCGAATTCCTGGACATGACGACGCCGCAATACATCGCCGACCTCGTCTCCTGGGCCGCGATCGGCGCGCGCACGACCGAGAGCCAGATCCATCGCGAGCTGGCCTCGGGGCTGTCCTGCCCCGTCGGTTTCAAGAACGGCACCGACGGCAACGTGCGGATCGCGGCGGACGCGGTGAAGTCGGCCTCGCATCCGCATCATTTCATGGCGGTGACGAAGCTCGGCCGTTCGGCGATCGCCTCGACCGCGGGCAACGAGGACTGCCACATCATCCTGCGCGGCGGCAGCAGGCCCAACTACGACGCAGCAAGCGTTGCGGCCGCCTGCAACGAATTGACCAAATCCGGCGTCGCGCCGCTCGTGATGGTCGATGCGAGCCACGCCAATTCGAGCAAGAAGCCGGAGAACCAGCCGCTGGTGATGGCCGACATCTCCAGTCAGATCTCGGGCGGCGAGAGCCGCATCATGGGCACGATGATCGAGAGCAACATCGTCGCCGGTCGCCAGGACGTGGTGCCGGGCAAGCCGCTCACCTACGGCCAGAGCATCACCGACGGCTGCATCGACTGGCCGACTACGGCAAGCGCGCTCGAGCAGCTCGCCGACGCCGTCGAGATCCGTCGCAACACCCGGCACGCCGGGCGGCACGAACGATCGGCCTGAGAAATCACGAGGCCAATGCATGATCCGGAAAAGTGTGCAGCGGTTTTCCGAAAAGATCATGCTTAAACAACAACCTAAGGCGCGATGACGATTCATCCTAATCGTATCGCACTTTAGGTTGGCTCGCTCCTGACCTTCCCCGACGGGGAGAGGTCAAAGCAATCAGCAGCCGCGGCAGATGCTCCTGATCTTGCGATCGAGCTCCGCATCTTCCTTGTTCGCGGCGGTGTTCGGATCGCTCAGATTCTTCTCGCTCGGCACGTCAGTCGCACGCGGCTGGCGGTGACCAACTGGCGCCGGCCACACCGTTCCACGGCTTGCACCGCTGGAGGTCGATCCCTTCGAGCCGTTGGTCTGCGCAACCGCCGGGCCACAAAGCAAGACCACGAGCGATGCTGCCACCATGATCTTCTTCATTCTCAGTGCTCCATTCTCAAAACCGGCGCGCTCTCCACCCCGCTCAGGTCTCGGGCGGGTAAAGATGAACGTCGCCGCAATAATCGACGATACGATAGCGCGTTTCGGCTCCCGCATCATCCGCATCGGGTGCGGTATTTTGCGGCGCCAGTACGTAACCTGGCCCCACGGGCGATTTGCCGGCGCCGCCGGGAATGTCGATGACATAGTCCGGCTGGCACAGTCCTGACACCCGCCCGCGCAGCTGCCGCATCAGGTCCTGTCCCTCCGCCAGCGTCGTTCGCAGATGCGAGGTGCCCGGCGCGAGATCGCCGTGATGCAGATAGTAGGGCTTGATTCGGCATTCGACGAAAGCTCGCATCAAATCCGACAGAGCGGCGATGTTGTCATTGACGCCGCGCAACAGCACGGACTGGCTCACCAAGGGAACTCCAGCGTCGACGAGCCGTGCGCAGGCAGCACGCGCGGGCCCTGCCAGCTCGCGCGCGTGGTTGGCGTGCACTGCCAGCCAGGTGGTCGCGCCCGCGACCTTCAATGCCGCAATCATCTCCTCGCTGACGCGCGCGGGTTCGGCCACCGGTACGCGGGTGTGAAGACGGATGATCTTGACGTGATCGATCGCAGCCAGTTCGGCCATGATCTCGCTCATCCGCCGCGGCGACAGCATCAGGGGATCGCCACCGGTCAGAATCACTTCCCATATCGCGTCGTGTGCCCGGATGTAGTCGATCGCCGCGCGATAAGCGCTGTCCGACAGCGCATTCTCCTTGCCGGGCCCCACCATCTCGCGGCGGAAGCAGAATCGGCAATAGACCGCGCAGACGTGAACGAGCTTGAACAACACGCGGTCGGGATAGCGGTGCACGATTCCGGGAACCGGCGAATGCGGGTGGTCGCCGATCGGATCGGCATTCTCGTCCGGCCTCAGGTCCAGCTCGGCCGCGGTGGGAACGAATTGTCGCGCGATTGGATCGTCGGGATCGCTGGTGTCGATCAGCTCGATCAGCGCCGGCGTGATCGCCACGGCATAGCGCGCGGCAACGCGTTCGAGCGCCGGCAGCGCCGCTGCGGGGGCCAGACCCTCGGCGACGAGTTCGGCAGGCTCGCGCAAAGTGCGTGCAAGATTCGTCTTCGTCATCTCTCATCCGCAGGCGGTGTCCACACCACCTGATCAATTCGTGTTGCGCCGCTCGCCAGCATGACCAGCCGGTCGAAGCCGAGTGCGACACCACTCGCCTCCGGCATTGCGGCGACCGCGGCCAGAAAGTCCTCGTCGAGCGGATAGGCTTCGCCATAGCGGCGCTGCTTCTCCGTCATCGATTCCGTGAAGCGTTTTCGCTGCTCCTCGGCATCGGTCAGCTCGCCAAAGCCGTTGGCGAGCTCGACGCCGCACGCATAGACCTCGAATCGCTCGGCGACCCTCGGGTCGTCCGCCTTCACCCGCGCCAGCGCCGCCTCTGGAGATGGGTATTCAAACAGGATGGTCAAACGCCCCTGCCCGAGATGCGGCTCGACATGCTCGACCAGGACCTTGCTGAAGATGTCGGACCATGTGTCGTCCTCGGCTACACGGACCTTGCCGGAGGCCGCCGCGGCGAGCGCGTCACGGTTACCCTCGCCACCCGAAATTGTCGACAGCAGATCGATGCCGGCGAGGCGCTCGAAGGCACCCGCGACCGTCAGGAGCTCCGGCTCGGCGAAGGGATCGGCGGTCCTGCCGCGGAAGGCAAAGGTCCCGATGCCGGTCGCCTGCGCCGCACGGGCGATCACGACGACGCAATCGGCCATGATGGCATCATAGGGGGCACCTGCCCGGTACCATTCCAGCATGGTGAATTCGGGCAGATGCAGGTCGCCGCGCTCGCGGTCCCGGAACACCCGGGCGAATTCGAAAATCCGCGTCTCGCCCGCCGCCAGCAGCTTCTTGCAGGCGAATTCAGGTGAGGTCCGCAGGTATCGGCGGGCCCGGCTGCCGTCGGGCCGGATGATCTCGGTCCGGGGGGCGTGCAGATGGGTCTCGTTGCCCGGGGAGACCTGAAGGACCGAGGTTTCGACCTCCATGAAGCCTTGTTCGGCAAAAAAGGCCCGTAAAGCTCCGGTCACCGCGCCTCTAGCCTGGAGGAACGGCCGCCGGTCAGGGTGCCTACCGGGCGACCAGAACGGCGACATCGGCTTGTCCCCAGCCATTAACCGACCGCTCCAGCCAGCAGCAAAGTGCTGGCATCCAACGGCAAAATCAGTATGTTGCGGCCCGAAACGGGCGCCGAGGTCCGATTTGAGGCCCCAAGTCCCCCATCAATTTGACCACGTCCTGGCCCCCGCCGGGCCAAGCAAGCAGGAAATACAGCTTTGAGAGTCATCGCCAGTTCTATTCGCAAGGGCAACGTGATCGAGCAAGACGGCAAGCTTTATGTCGTCGTGAGCGCCGAGAACATCCATCCCGGCAAGGGCACCCCGGTCAGCCAGATCGAAATGCGCCGAATTTCGGACGGGGTAAAGATCTCCGAACGCTACAAGACCACCGACCAAGTCGAAAAGGCCACGATCGAAGAGCGCAATTACACCTATCTCTATGAGGATGGCGACGGCTACCACTTCATGAACCCTGAGACCTACGACCAGGTCCAGGTCTCGAAGGACGTCGTCGGCGACGCCGCCGCGTATCTCCAGGAGAGCATGACGGTCAAGCTGTCCATGCACGACACCAATCCGGTGTCGATCGCGCTGCCGCAGCGCGTGACGCTGGAAGTGGTAGACACCGAGCCCGTGACCAAGGGTCAGACCGCCTCCTCCTCCTACAAGCCCGCGGTTCTCTCCAACGGCGTGCGCACCACCGTGCCGCCGCACATCACGGTCGGCACCCGCGTGGTGGTGATGACCGAGGACGGCTCCTACGCCGAGCGCGCCAAGGACTAAGCGGGCAATCGAGGATCGGAACAGGTACCGCCGGGGGCGAGGCAGTGGGCAGGAAGAGTTTCCGGTTCGTCCCGCTTCTCCTGGCGTCGCTGTCGCTCCTCGCTGCAGCGCCGGTCGCGGCGGATGAATTCCGCGGCCCCTCGCTCACGGCCCTGCGCGTCGACTGGCGCGCAGCGCTCGACCAGCTCCGTGTCGAGATCAACAGTCGCCCGCAGATTGCGGGCGACTTCATCTTCGCACCCCGCCGTTCGGGGCCGCGCTACGATCCGCGCGCGATGCCCGCGCTGGTGCAGCTCAACGCGATCTCCTCGCGCTTCTTCACCGGCATCACCCGAAGCCCCGTACCCGTGCTGCTGCCGTTCGACGCTGCCGCGTACCTCGAGGCGCAGCGCAGCGGCGCGCCGGCGTCGCTCACGCTGTCGCGCTACCAGGCAGACTTCAATCCCGTCGACATGTTCGATGCCGGTCCGGCCGGCTACAGCGCGACCTTCTCGTTCGAGCCCGGCGCCGGCGAGGGTATGCCGAGCCGGGTATTCGCAAGGCCGGTCGAGGTGCAGATCACGGGCTCGGCGCTCGTCTACGACATCGCCGATCCAGCCGGCGGCAAGGGCGAGCCAGTCAAGCCGCTCGCGGCCACCTACCCGGACCTGCGCAGATTCATCCGGGAAGGCTATGTACGCTACGCTTTCACCCGCTTCGGCGTCGCCTATGTGGTGTCGATCCAGTGCCTCGACAGCATCGCCAAGCCGCGGCGACTCGCCTGCAAGGAAGCCTATCCAGTCGCAGAGCGCTTCTTGAGGGCCCTGCGTATCGCCGGTGGCCAGCGCATGCGGCCGTTGATGGACATTGCCTCCAACGTCCTCGACCGTCCCGCGGGGCGTTCACCGGACTTCAGCTACCGGCCGAGCGGCGACATCATCCCGAACACCGGCTACCGCAAGCAAGGCGGCCATCCCGACATGATGGCCTATGCCCAGATCCGCTTTCCCCTCGACAAGGCGCCCGCTTTCGTACGCTCGCAATCCTACGGCAGGCGCGACAAGAGCGAAGGTCCGACCGCCTATCCCTGGCGCGACAATTTCTGCGAGTCGCGCAGCTTCGAGGTGTGGCAGTGTGGCGGAGGCTATGGCCACCAGGGCGAGGACATCCGCGCCGCCGACTGCCCGCTGCCCGGTGAAGGCCGCGAGCCCTGCGATCCCAAGCAGCGCGCCGTCGTCGCCGTGCGTGACGCGATCGTCATCCGCGGAGCCAAGGACCAGGCCGCGACACTTCAAGTCAACAGCCGCACCGAGCACATCCGTTTCCGCTACATGCATATGAACCCGAACGCGTTGAACGCCGATGGCGTGCTCAATGGCCGCATCGTCACCGAAGGCGAGAAGATCGGTGTGATCTCGAACTATCTCGACCATCCCGCCGGCACGTCGATGCACCTGCATTTCGATGTGCAGGTGTTCACACGCGACGGCTGGATCTGGGTCAGCCCCTACGTCACGCTGGTCTCGGCCTATGAGCGCCTGATCCGCGCCCGCGGCCGCGAAGTCGGCCCGGAGATCGCAGGCACGGCGCAGCCGGTCGCCCATGCGCTGCCGGAGGACGTGATCAAGCCGGACCAGCGCGAGGGATCGAGCGGCGAGGACAATTGACGGCTTGCTCGCTCCCGATGCCGGGCGGTGCAAGAGCGTGTCGTCGCGCAAAACCCGCCGGCTCAATGAAGAAGGGACACGGTTCATGAGTGTCGGACTGATCGGTCTTCTCGACGATGTCGCGGCGATTGCAAAGGTGGCAGCAGCCTCGCTCGACGATGTGGCGAGCCAGGCCGCCAAAGCGGGCACGAAGGCGGCAGGCGTGGTCATCGACGACGCCGCCGTCACGCCGAACTACGTCATCGGCTTTGCCTCGAAACGCGAGCTGCCGATCGTCGGCAAGATTGCGGCCGGATCGCTTCGCAACAAATTGCTGATTCTGCTGCCCATTGCCCTGCTGCTTGGCTACTTCCTTCCCGCCGCGGTCACGCCGCTGCTCATGCTGGGCGGAGCCTTTCTCTGCTACGAGGGCGCCGAAAAGGTGCTCGAAGCCGTGCTGCCGCATCATGCGCACCACCACGAAGCTCAGCTGCAGCCGATTGCGTTGAATCCCCGGTCGGTCGAGGACGAGAAGGTCGCGAGCGCCATCAAGACCGACTTCATCCTGTCGGCGGAGATCATGGCGATCACGCTGGCGGCCCTCCCGGCGGGCAGCATCTGGACGCAGGCGCTGGTGCTGGCGCTGGTCGGCCTCTGCATCACCGTCGGGGTCTACGGCGTGGTGGCCCTGATCGTGAAGGCGGACGATGTCGGCATGGCCCTTGCGCGCTATAGCGGCACCTCGATCATCGGCAGCGGAATCCGCTTGCTTGGACGCGCGCTCGTCCGCGGCATGCCCATCTTCCTGGCGGTGCTGAGCACCATCGGCACCGCCGCCATGATCTGGGTCGGCGGCGGCATCATCCTGCACGGCATCGAAAAATACGGCCCACCCGTGGTCGGCCACACGGTCCATGCCGCCACCGAGGCTGCCGCACACCTCCTTCCCTCCGTTGCGGGCATCATCGAATGGTCGGTCGAGGCAGCCATCTCGGGCGTGCTTGGACTGCTTGTCGGCGGACTTGCGATTCCAGCGGTCGAATACGGTCTCGCACCGGCATGGAAACGGTTGAGGCGATCGCGATCGGCCTGAACATGCGGTGGCGCATTGCGCGTGCAGCTACTCGATGAACGTCGTCAGTTGCGCGCCCTCGTCTGCGACGAACACAGCGATCAACTCCGCCGGCTCCGTCATACTGGCATTGGCCGAGACCAGATGCGTCGAGCCCGGCGGTTCGAAGAAGGACTGGCCGACGCCAAAGGTCTCGACCGGGCCGCCGCCGAGCTGCGAGCGGATCTCGCCCTTGGTGATGTAGGCGGTGACGGATCCCGAGTGTCGGTGCGGCCGCGAAAATCCGCCGGGACCATAGGACACGCGCACGATGGTGACGCGCTTGCCCGGGACGTTCGGAAGCGCGTAGGACCCGATCGGCTCGACCTTGTCGAGCGGCGAGCTCTCCGCCGCCGTGGCGCAGAGCGGGGCCAGCACTCCGGATACACTGTCGATCGTCACCGGCAGCACCTTGCCGATCGCGAGCGCGCAGGCGAGCCCTGCGACGACCGCAAGCGCCGTTGAACGTGACGGCATCGGGCGCTGCACGGCAGAAAAGCTGATGGCCGTCATCGTGACCTCCCCTTGTCCCCCTCAGGATGCGGCTGCGACCGGCCGCTTTACTGGCGTCCAGCGAAACGCCGCGCCGAAACGGTTCCAGACGTTGATCGAGGCAACCGCTGACGTCAGGTACGTCAGTTCCGTCTCGGAGAATTCGCCAGAGGCTTCGGCGTAGACCTCCTCGCTGACGCCATCGGGCAGACAGGTCAGCGCCTCGGCCCAGGCCAGGGCCGCACGCTCGCGCGGCGAAAAGATCGGCGCTTCGCGCCAGACCGCGACCAGATGCAGCTTGTCGACGGGAACGCCGATCCGTTCCGACAGCAGCACGTGGTGCTGCACGCAGAAGGCGCAGCCATTGATCTGAGAGGCCCGTAGCTTGACGAGCTCGAGCAGCTGCTTGTCGAGCCCTGCCTTGGCCGCTAGCTGGCCCAGCCCAAGCACCAGATCATACGCGTCCGGCGCGATCCTCTTGAAATCCTCGTATTCGCTGCGGGCGTGTGACATTGCCGTTCACCTAGGAATGTTATAAGTGTATTTATATCTTATAAGAGCTCTTATATGACACGCAAGTCCGCTGCCAGCAGAAGACCGAAAAACGTGCGCAACGCACCCGCGACTGCCGACGACACCACGCGTGTTCCCGCTCCCGGCGAAGGCAAGCGTGGCGAGCAGGGCTATCTCGGCTATCTCCTGCGTCAGGCCCATGCCGCGGTTCGCCTGACGATGGAACGGACTCTCGCCGATCTCGGCGTGACGTCGCCGCAATTTGCGGTCATGACGATGCTCAACGCCTATCCGGGCTTGTCGGGGGCCGATGTCGCCCGCCTCACTTTCCTCACGCCCCAGACCGTCGGTGTGATCATTCGCAACCTCGAACGCGACGGCGCGATTGTGATGTCGCCTCATCCCGTCCACGGCCGCATCCTGCAATGGACGTTGACGCCGCGCGGCGCGACGCTGTTGAACGCGTGCCGGCAGCGTGTGCTCGAATTGGAGAAGCGCCTGGCTCGGGATCTGGATTCAAATGCCGAAACCACGATCCGGCGCTGGCTTGCCGGAATCGCGAAGGACCTGCAGGGGGACTAGCTAGGCCACCGACATTCGCAGACGTTGGTTGCCGTCTTTGCCGCAGCAGCAGCGCGCCTATCCGCCCTTCAACGCGTTCTTGACCTCGCCGTCGGGCCAGGTTTCGTGCGCCGCGATCACCCGCACGCGGCTTTGGTCGGCGGCATTCACCAGCACGTGCGAACTCATCGGGTCACTGCTCTGCTCGAGACGCAATTCGGTTTCCGGCTTCCAGCTCAGCGTGGTTGCGAGATCGCCGGGGAAAATCTGCCACTGCGATCCGTCGTCGAGTTCGACGACGTGGCTTTCCGCATGCGTGCGTATCTTCATTCGGCCCCGATTCGATTTGCCGATCGTGCGAAGGAAGGGACCCGGCATCAAGCCGGGCCCCCGCTCCGTCAGTCGTTGTCGTGAATGACGGTCTTGCTGCGGTTGCCGAATTCATCTTCCTTCTTGATCACCGTGGTGCGGTCGGCGGGCTCGCGTTCCCTGATGACGGTGGTGCGGTCGTGGTCGCGGTCGCGCTCACGATATTCGTGGGACTGGCCGACCGTTACGCCTGCGCCGGCCGGGCCGACGTGAACGCCGACCTCGTCGGCGAACACAGGCGCAGCGACGGCGGTGACCATGGCTGCGGCAAGCAGATATTTCCTCATCTTCTCCTCCTTCCTGGTGTGGAGGGAATGCGGGAGTGCGACACTTGTTCCGGTGGGAACCGCCGACGCAATCAGGCAGAATTCTCACATCGCCGCCGTTCCAGGAACCGACTCACACGCGCCATGTTTCCGGCTAGAATGCGCCCATGACGCACGCTGATTCCTCGCCTCGTCCAACTCGCCGCGCCCTGCTCCAATCGGCGTTCGGTGCAGCCGCCTTGCTCACCGTCCCGACGCGCGCTCTCGCCGCGCCTCCGGGCTTCGACGAATGGCGCGAGAGCTTTCGCGCCCGCGCGATGGCGAAAGGTATTTCAGCCGCGACATGGCAGCGCGCGATGGGGCGGGTCGAGCCGGACATGAGCGTGTTCAAGCAGATGCGCAACCAGCCGGAATTCCGCGAGCAGGTGTGGCAGTACATCAACCGCCGCGTCTCGGACTGGCGCATCATCAACGGCAAGGTCGCGCTGAAAAACAACGAGGCGCTGCTCACCCGCATCGAGCGCGATTTCGGCGTCGAGCGCGGCACGCTGCTGGCGCTATGGGGCGTCGAATCCGCCTATGGCGATCCCCTGGTGCAGCAGAATCACATGAGGCCCGTGTTTCCCTCGCTCGCCGCGCTCGCCTGGAACGAGCCGCGCCGCAAGGCCTATTGGGAGACCGAGTTGATCAACGCCCTGCGCATCGTCGACAAGGGCTGGAGCACGCCGGAGCAGATGCAGGGATCCTGGGCCGGCGCGATGGGGCATTCACAATGGATGCCGGAAGTCTGGCTCAATGTCGGCATCGATTACGACGGCGACGGCAAGGTCTCGCCGTTCGGCAAGCCCGACGACGCGCTGGGCTCGACGGCAAAATATCTCGTCAATCGCGGCAAATGGCATCGCGGCGAACATTGGGGCTACGAGGTGCGCGCGCCCGGCAACATCGGCGGAAGCCGCACCTATGCGGCGTGGCAGGCAGCCGGCGTCACCCGCGCCGACGGCCAGCCGTTTCCGCAACCGAACGCATCCGCGCAGATGTGGACGCCGGTTTCGGGCGGGCCGACCTTCCTGCTCGGGCCGAATTTCTATTCGGTGAAGAGCTATAACCCTTCCATGAACTATGCGCTGGCGATCTGCCATCTCGGCGACCGCTGCCTCGGCGCGCCACCGTTCATCCAGCCCTTCCCCGGCTCCGAGCGTGCGCTGACCCTGGCCGAGGTGCAGGAGATGCAGACGCGCCTGACCAAGGCCGGCTTCGATACTGGCGGCACCGACGGCCGCGTCGGCAACGACACGATGAAGGCGGTTAAGGATTTTCAGCAGCGCGCCGGCATCACGCCGGCGGATGGCTATGGCGGGCTGAAGGTGCTGGCGAAGCTGCGGCAGGGCTCGTAGCCGGCTTCAGTGCCGGTACTGCGGCTCCTCCGCGTCGAGTTGACGGCGGATGGCGGCGAGATGCAGCCGAGCGGATTCGGCATCGCCTTCGCGCATCTGCTTGTAGGTCGCGTCCGCAATCGCGGGATCGACCGGCAACACCTTTCGTCCCGTCGACATCGCCAGCACCTGCACCTCGGCAGCGCGCTCAAGGTAGTAGAGATCGTCCCAGGCCTCCGCGATGGTCGGCGCCAGCACCATCACGCCGTGATGCTTCATGAAGACGATGTCGGCATCGCCGACGGCGGTGGCTATGCGTGCCCCTTCACGATTGTCGAGCGCAAGGCCGTTGTAATCGCGATCCACCGCGGTGCGGCCATAGAATTTCAGCGCGGTCTGGCCGGCCCAGATCAGGGGATCGCCTTCGGTCATCGACAGCGCCGTGGCATAGGGCATGTGGGTGTGGAAGGCGACCTTTGCGCGCGGCAGGCGCTTGTGCATCTCGGCATGGATGTAGAAGGCGGTCGCCTCCGGCACACCCTCGCCATCGAGGACGTTGCCATGGAAGTCGCAGATCAGGAGCTTCGACGCAGTCAGCTCGCGGAAAGCGTAGCCGTAGGGATTGACGAGGAACAGATCATCATGGCCCGGCACCACGGCCGAGAAATGATTGCAGATGCCCTCCTCGAAACCGTTGCGCGCCGCCATGCGGAAGCAGGCGGCCAGATCCTCGCGCGCGGTGCGGATCGCGTCGGTCGCGAGGTCCGGCCGGTTGGAGCGGAATGGAGCGGGCGCGGGTGAGGACGCGTGAAGACTGTGCGCCATGGCAAAGGACACCTCTGTCGGTCGGGAGCTGTCAGCCTTGTACAGGGACCGGGCCCGCGCGTCAGCCCCTGCAACCGCCGCCCTGCCCTGCGCGGCTCAGGTCCGCCGCGGCACGCCGCCCGCGTTCATGCCGCCGTCGATGACGAGCTCGCTGCCGGTGACGTAGCGCGAGGCATCGGAGGCCAGGTAAAGCACGCCGGAGGCGATCTCCGCGGCATGGCCGGCACGGCCGAGGGGCGTGACGACCTTGGCGCGCTCCTCCGGATCGATCGGCGCGTTCTGACCGGCGCCGGTCGCCCCGGTCGGGATCTTGCCCCAGATCGGGGTATCGATGATGCCGGGGTGAACCGAGTTGACGCGGATGCCGTCGCCCGCCGCCGCGCACTCCATCGCGATCGATTTGGCGAACAACCGCACGCCGCCCTTGGTCGCCGAATAGGCCGACAACCCGGGCGAGCCGCGCAAGCCCGCCAGCGACGACATCATGACGATCGAGCCGCCGCCGGTCTTGCGCATCAAGGGCAGGCAATGCTTGACCGAAAGGAATACGCCATCGAGATTGATCGCATTCTGCTTGCGCCAGTCAGCGAGCGTCATGTCGACGATCGAGGGCACGGCGATGCCGATGCCGGCGTTGGAGACCATGATGTCGAGCCGGCCGTAGCGCTTCGCGATGTCGGCGACGACCTCCACCCACCGCTCCTCGCTGGTGACGTCCTGCTCCAGGAAGACCGCCTTGCCGCCGGCCTTGGTGACGCGCCTGGCGAGCTCCGGGCCGCGCAGCTCGTCGATATCGGTGATGACGACCACGGCGCCTTCGCGCGCGAACAGCTCGACGATGGCCTCGCCAATGCCGGAAGCGCCACCCGTCACCAGCGCGACCTTGCCCTCAACCTGTCCTGCCATGTTCACTCCCTTTTTTGTTGTTTGAGCGCGTTATCTTTGCGCATGATCTCCGCGCAAACGCGTACCGCGTTTGTCGCGAGGGATCATGCGTCATCTAATCACGGATGGCCCTTGATCGGGTAGCGCGACGTCGACGACGCGGAATTGCACGCGCTCGGCGCCCTGGTAGCGGTCGACCGAGAGCGAGCCCGCGACATGCAGCTGCTGGCCTCGATTGGCGAGCAGCGCATTGCCGAGCTTCTGGCCGACCGAACGGAACGCGATGCCGTTGACCATGGCGCCGTCGCCCGACTTGAAACGCAGGCGCAGATGCGCCTGCCCGACCTCGTCGGCGAACACGAGCTGGTGCGCCGGCAGTGCCAGCACGGGCTCCGGATTGCCGCTGCCGAAGGGACCGGCGCGGTTGAGCGTCGCCGCAAGCTCCGGCGTCACAGCACGTGCGGAGATCGCGCCGTCGATATAGAGCTCGTTGACGTGGCGCGCCTCCGCGACATCGCGCGCCAGTGCGTTTTCGAGATAGGCGCGGAATTCGGCGAGCTTCTCTTTCCGCAGCGTGACGCCGGCGGCCATCGCATGCCCGCCGCCCTTGAGCAGGATGCCGTCGGCGACCGCCTGCCGCACTACCTTGCCGAGATCGACGCCGGCGATCGATCGGCCCGAGCCGGTGCCGATGCCGCCGGGCTCCAGCGCAATGGCAAAGGCAGGCCGCGAGAACTTCTCCTTCAGGCGGGAGGCGACGAGGCCGACCACGCCGGGATGCCAGCCTTCCGATGCCGTGACGATCACGGCGAGCTTGTCCTCCAGCCCGATCGAGGCCAGTGCCTCGGCTTCGGCCTGGGCTTCGGCGGCCTGCTCGATGACTCGGCGCTCGCTGTTGAGACGATCGAGCTCCGCCGCGATCCGCGCAGCCTCGACGCTGTCGCCTTCCAGCAGCAGCCGCACCCCGAGATCGGCGCGGCCGATGCGGCCGCCGGCATTGACGCGCGGCCCCAGCATGAAGCCGAGATGCCAGGCCTCCGGCGGGCCGTTGAGCCGCGCCACGTCCATCAGTGCGGTGTGCCCGACATGGTCGCGCCGCCGCATCGCGATCAGGCCCTTGGCCACGAAAGCGCGGTTAAGGCCGATCAGCGGCGCCACGTCGGCGACCGTGCCGAGCGCGACGTGATGCAGCATGCCGAGCAGATCCGGCTCCGGCATCTCGGAGGTCCAGAAACCGCGCTGGCGCAGCTCGCGGTTGACGGCGACCAGCGTTACCAGAACGAGGCCGACGGCGGCGAGATGACCGAGGCCGGAGAGATCGTCGGGTCGGTTCGGATTGACCAGCGCGTCGACTTCGGGAAGGTCGAGCCCGCATTGATGGTGGTCGATCACGACCACGGACATGCCGAGACGTTTTGCTTCTGCGAGCGGCTCGATGCTGGTGGTGCCGCAATCGACGGTCACGAGCAGCGTCGCGCCCTTTGCTGCAAGCGCCCGCACCGCCTCGGTATTGGGGCCGTAGCCTTCGAATATCCGGTCGGGAATATGGATCAGCGGATCGAGCCCGCAATGGCGCAGGTACCAGGCGAGCAGCGCCGCCGAGGTGGCGCCGTCGACGTCATAGTCGCCGAAGATCGCGACCTTCTCGCCCCTCGCCGCGGCATCGGCGATCCGCTTGGCGGCACCTTCCATCTCCGTCACGGTGAACGGGTCCGGCAGCAGCTTTCGGATTGTCGGATCGAGGAAGTCGGGCACCGCGTCGATGTCGACCCCGCGGCCGGCCAGCACCCGCGCCAGCAACTCCGGCAGTTGGTGCCGCTGCACGATGGCGAGCGCCTGCGCCGCCCCGCGCCCGTCCAGCCGGTCGCGCCAGAGCTTGTCGGTCAGCGAACGCGCCACGCCCAGGAAAGCCTGGGGCGCTTCGACGGGCAAGGCGATGGCGGGCGGCGTCATGGCGGATGCAACTTGTTGGGAGCTCGGGGTCCAGGCGATCACGCGGACGCACGGTTACTGGCTGTCCGAGGATTGGCCGGCAATCGGCCGGGATTTGCAACGGCCCGGACGCACAAAGCGGTGGATGGCCGCCCGGCCGGCCGGGGTGACTACCATTTAGGCATTCCGCCGAACAGCAAATTAAGCAGGCGTTAGGCGGAATCTTCGAAAAAGAATCGTATTCGATCTGTAAGCCGTTGTTCCCCGTTCATTGCAGATCAGGCCTCATTGCCAAGGGAAGCTCCCCGATGTCTGCTGCGCTGGGTCTGAAAGCCAAGCCGATTGCCCCCGAAGCTACGGACGATGATTCCGACATCTCCGCGCTGATCAACCGCCTCACTGCCGAGGTCAACCAGATCGCGATCGACAAGACCAAGTCGATCCAGCAGATCACCAATCAGATGAAGATGCTGGCGCTGAACGCGCTGATCGAGAGTTCGCGCGCAGGCGCGCAAGGCGCGGGCTTTGCGGTGGTGGCGCAGGAAGTGCGCGGCGTCGGCCAGCAGGTCGAGACCATCGCCCGCGAGCTCGAAACCCAATTGACGAAACGCACCGGCGATCTCGTCTCCTCGATCGAGCGCATGAGCCAGCGTTCGCGCGGCGAACGCATGGTCGATCTGTCGCTCAACGCCATCGAGCTGATCGACCGCAATCTCTATGAGCGCACGTGCGACGTGCGCTGGTGGGCGACCGATTCCGCCGTGGTCGATTGCGCGGCCTCGCCTGGCGCGGCGGCCGTCTCCCATGCCTCGCAGCGCCTCGGCGTGATCCTTGGGGCCTACACGGTCTATCTCGACCTCTGGCTCTGCGATCTCGACGGCAACGTCATCGCCAACGGCCGCGCCGACCGCTTTCGCGTCGTCGGCCAGAACGTCGCCCACACCAGATGGTTTCGCGAGGCACGGTCGTTGCGCTCCGGCGATGACTATGTCGCCGGCGACGTCGAGAACCAGCCGCTGCTCGGCAACGCGCAGGTCGCGACCTATTGCGCCAGCGTCCGCGACGGCGGCCAGGCCAATGGCGCTCCGATCGGCGTGCTCGCCATCCATTTCGACTGGGAGCCGCAGGCCCGCGCCATCGTCCAGGGCGTGCGCGTCGGCGACAGCGACAAGGCCCGCGTGCTGCTGGTCGACTCGAATTTTCGCGTGATCGCGGCCTCCGACGGCCAGGGCATCCTCAGCGAGCGCATCTCGCTGTCGCTGGATGGCCAGCGTTCCGGCTTCTATCAGGACCGCTCCGGCACGATGGTCGCCTTCCATGCGACGCCCGGCTACGAGACCTATCGGGGCCTCGGCTGGTATGGCGTGATCGTCTGCGGGGCCTGAGGCGAGCAGCGGCCGTCCGCGAAACCGGATCGTCTCGGCCACCCGATCCAATCCTCGAAAACAACCCCATGCACAGTAGCCCGAGGGTTGTTTTCATTGATGTTTCTCAAGGGCTTCCCCTGCCGCCTTGCCTCCGTCAAAACGCTTTGACATGTCGGGCAAAACACTGGCAATCTAAGATCATCACAGGTTGCGTGCACGGCATGAGGGACTGATCCCTTCCGCTGCGATCTTGTGATATCGCAGCCCAGCTTCTGAAGCATTTTCCGGCAAGGCTCGCCCGTTACAGGCAAGAGCCTGGGCCATGGCTCGCATAGAGTCGCTTCGCATCACGTCGATCGACGTGACAGCGCGAGCTCCCCTGGTTTGTCTCGCGCTCCGATAGACCGAGGAGACATGCCATGAAGATCGTCGTGATCGGCGGAACCGGCTTGATCGGATCGAAGCTCGTCGCGAAGCTCAAGCAACAGGGCCACGAGGTGGTGGCAGCCTCGCCGAAATCAGGCGTGAACGCCGTGACCGGCGAAGGCCTTGCTGCGGCGCTGGCGGGCGCGGAGGTCGTCGTCGATGTCGCCAACGCGCCGTCCTGGGAGCCGGCTGCCGTGCTCGAGTTCTTCCAGCGGTCGAGCAGGAATCTCGGCGCAACAGAGGCCGCAGCAGACGTGAAACATCACGTGGCACTCTCGATCGTCGGTACCGACCGCGCTCCCGACAACGCCTATTTCCGTGCCAAGCTGGCGCAGGAAACCATCATCAAGTCCGCCTCGGTCCCCTACTCGATCGTGCGCGCCACCCAGTTCTTCGAATTCCTCGGAGCCATCGCCGAGACAGGCGCGATCGACGGCAAGATCATCGTTCCCACGGCCCGGTTTCAGCCGATCGCGGCCGACGACGTCGTCGATCGCCTCGCGGAGGTCGCAACCGGCAAGCCGCTCAACGGCACGATCGATATCGCTGGCCCCGAGAAGGCCCCCTTCAATGAATTCATCGCACGCCGCCTGAAGGCATCGCGCGATGTCCGCCCAGTGGTGGGGGATCCGAAGGCGCCCTATTACGGCGCCCTCATTGACGACAAGTCGCTGACCCCGCTCGGCGATGCGCGGCTGGGGACAACGCCGCTCGCAACATGGCTCGCGAGCCTCTGAAGGCTCGGCCAGACTCAACCACGATGGAAATGGCAAAGAAGGGGAAATCCCATGCGCAGATTGCTGATCGCAACCGCGGTTTATGCCGCATCCTTCCTGGCGGCCCATGCAGCAGAGACCGCCGCCCAATCGGCCGCCCCCTTGGCCAAGGTCACGATCGTCTTTGACCAGGCGCTGCCAAATGTCCCCGGTAAGAGC
Organism: Bradyrhizobium sp. R2.2-H; assembly: GCF_004346455.1. Lineage (NCBI taxonomy): Bacteria > Pseudomonadati > Pseudomonadota > Alphaproteobacteria > Hyphomicrobiales > Nitrobacteraceae > Bradyrhizobium > Bradyrhizobium sp. R2.2-H. Next base: position 246,462 of record NZ_SMBR01000003.1, on the reverse strand, counting down.
ATGAAGGGCGTGCTGGTCGAGTACGGGCCCGGAGGCTCCTCGCCCGCCCACATTCACGCGCCGTCCGCCTTCATCTATGCCACGGTCCTCGAAGGAGCGATCCGCAGTCAGGTCAATGATGGCCCGGCCAAGGTCTTTCACAAGGGAGAGAACTTCTCTGAAAGGCCCGGTGATCGCCACGCCGTCAGCGCCAATGCCAGCAATAGCGAGCCCGCGAAGCTGCTGGCCGTGTTCGTGGTGGACACGACCGACAAGGAGCTAACGACGCCGATCGCGAAGTAACGCCGGACCGGTTCGTGCCGTCAGAGGCCGCGACGCGCCGCCATTTCGGCTGCAAGCAGCAGAGCAGCGTCACAAGCGCGAAGAGGTTCTGCAGGCGGGCTTTGCCGAGACGGAAGGCAAGGACCTCACGCTGAGAATTGCGTAACGCGCAATTCCGCGGTCGCATGCATCCGCCGACCAATTCTACTTGCTAGCTTGTCGTAACCGGCGCAGCATGGCTGCCGCCGACCTCCGGCCACATGGCTGATCAGGCCGGTCGCAACCGCGCGAACGATGGCGCAAGATAACCAAGATAAAAGACTAAAGCGGAGGAAACGCATGACAATCGATGTCTCTCGTCGGTCCCTGCTCGCACTCGGGGCGGGTCTCGGCGCCAGCGCCATGCTCGGCAGCAGCGCGCTGGCGCGGGCTCCCAAGCTCGGCACGCAGACGCCCTACTGGCACCGATTCATTCTCGGCGATGCCGAGGTGACCGTCGTATCCGACGGGCCGCTGCCGCTCGGCGATCCCTCGGGGACCTTTACCGGCGTTCCCAAGGAAGAGGTCAAGAAGATGCTCGCCGACAATTTCCTGTCGCCGGACAACGTCGTGCTCGAACAGAACTCGCCGATCGTGAACACCGGCGACAAGCTGATCCTGTTCGATACCGGCATGGGCAGCTCAAAGATGTTCGGCGCCAGCACCGGCCGGCAGCAGAAGAGCATGACCGAGGCCGGCATCAAGCCGGGCGACATCGACGCCGTCGTCTGCTCGCATGCCCATATCGACCATATCGGCGGCATCGTCGACGAAGGCGGCAAGCCGCTGTTTCCGAACGCGCAAGTTTACATCTCGCAGACCGATTTCGACTTCTGGACCGACGAGGGCAAGCTCGGCAGCGCGGCCAAGGACTTCGTCGTCCACGCCCGCAAGAACCTGCTGCCGGTTCGCGACCGCATCGTGTTCTTCAAGGACGGCCAGGAATTCCTGCCCGGCGTGCAGGCGATCGCGGCACCGGGCCACACCGTCGGTCACACCATCTTCATGGTCTCTTCGGCGGGAAAATCCTTCGCCTTCCTCGGCGACCTCTCGCACCATTCGGTGCTGCTGCTGGAGCGGCCGCGGATGGAGTTCTCCTATGACACCGATCCGAAGCAGGCGGCGGAATCGCGCGTCAAGTTGTTGACGATGCTTGCGGCCAACAAGACCCCGGTGATGTCCTATCACTTCGCCTGGCCCGGCTACGGCCATGTCGCCAAGGCCGGTGAGGGATTCCACTACTATCCGGAACCGATGAAGATGACATTGTAGCTCATCGGCTCAGGTCCGGGCGGCGCGAGAACCGCCCGGATCGGCAATCGATCGAGGCGAACCTCACAGGCGCTCCAGCCGCGCCCGCAGATGCGCGTCGCTCTCGCGGGCCAGGGCCAGCAATCCAGCGTACGGGTCTCCAGCGATGCCGAGGACGACGGCAAACGCCGGTTCCGTCTTCATCCCGCGCGCCCTGTGGTCGGCCACCGCTTTGCGCAGCCGTCCATCATCGAGCGCCAGCAATCGCCGCTCGATCTCGAAGTGCAGCCAGCCTTCCTGCTGATCGACCGGCCGGGGATCGCCGAACAACTCGAAGGGCCAGCCGCCCCAATTGAAGCGGGCGACCACCGGCCGCAGGCTTGAACGCCATTGATAGAGCGCAAACCCTTCACACAAGCTGTACCGTCGCCACACGATTTCGGCGAAAGCGGCCGTGTCCGTGACGTGACAAACGACATCGACATCGCTTGTCGGGGTCGAAAGGTCCAACGGCAGCGTTCCAACCACGCGCGGATCGAATTCACGGAGCTCTTCGAGCAATCCCGAGCTATCAATCGCCGCTTCGTAGTTGGGGATCGATCTTGGCACCGCCGAAGCCCTCGACCAGCCGAAAACGCTCGTAGATCAGCATCGTGTCAGGCTCTTGCACCACCCTTGCAAGTGCATGTCGCGTTGGAAGCAAGGGCATTTACTGCGTCCGGGAGGCGCAGACTAAGCCGTGTACCCATAAACCCTGCGACGACGTACCCCATGTCCGCGTTGCCCCTACAACGGCCGAGCGCAATATATCGCGATGGGCCAATTCCAGACCAGACTGGGCGTACCGATACAGGCCGCTTTCTGGCGCATCGAACACCATGGGTATTCTCACCTCTACGGCCCTATGATTTTTCTCATCGTTGCTCTTTGCATTGATCGAGGCCTCAGGCGGTTCGAGAAGGCGGCCATCTTGTTCGCCAAGCCCGCGACCACCATCGCCACCATTGCCCTTCCTTTTGAGAGCGCCGCGATACCGCCCGCGGCAACCGGATAAGGGAATCTGTGCGCTGATGGCGGCATCATACGAATGATCCGCGTTAGCTCACAATTGGTCCAGCCGCAGCTTCATCCAAACCGACACGAGCTTGGATAGCGAGGCTTCGTTCTGCAGCCTGCGAGTCGAAGTATTCCTCAATCGAATAAACCTTGCCCCATCGCAACTTGAAGACGTGGACGCCCCTGTTCACATACGAGCTTTGGCCGTCAAGTAGCCTCGCGTTGGCCCGCCACTTGACGAACACTGTGGTATTCCATGGCCAACCCGTCACCTCGACCTGCTCAATATCTATGTGAAGCTTCGGAAAAACACGGCCCATGCGCTCGAACCACTGCTTCACCGATTGCTTTCCATGTCGCTCACCCCCCAACGCATGATCTCCGGCAACCCAGTGATACGCGTTTGGTGTTAGGCCCTTTGCAGCATCATCCCAACGCTGGTTGTTGACATGATCGAAGCTCCTGCGGATCTCTTTTTTGACGATTAGACTGTAGACCATTGATGCCCCCTGTTGCTGGATAGCCGACGGCTCTGCAGGACGGATGGATACTTGCCAGATACTGAAAGCTGCTCCGGGTAACGACGGCGATCTGTTGGGAGAGCTGGCTGACGGGCGGCCACGCAGACAGCAGCGGCGCATTAGTCAGAGCCAGCGGCGAACCTCGGCCTTGTAGCGGCGGTAGTCGTCGCCGAACTTCGCTTCGAGATAGCACTCCTCGCGGGCGATCACCTGCGTCTGGATCGCGATCAGCACCAACGGGAGCAAGGCGAAGGCGATCGGCCCGTCGAAGCCGAGCGCAAGGCCGGCATAGATGAGCGCCATGCCGAGATACATGGGATTGCGGGTCCACCGATAAGGACCGGTCGTTGCGATGAGGGTCGTTGGCCGCGACGGCGGAATGTTGGTGCCCAGCCGCCGGAACAGCCCCGCCGCCGCAAGCATCATCGCCGCGCCGGCAACGAACAGCAGCGCGCCCGTCGCGACCAGCAACCGCCAGTCGATGCCGAAAGAGCGCAGGGTGACGAACCGCTCCGCCGCCAGCCCCAACAGCAGCGCTCCCAGATAGACGAAGGGCGGAGGGAAGCGCACACCCGCGCTGTCGGTTTCGACGGCCATGCTTCATCCTCCAATCTGCGCTCTCAAACCAGCATCGACTGCTGGGCCGAGATACCCGTCATCGCGCCTCGCCATATTTCCGGGGTCAGGCCGTGCAGAAGCCGGGGACGGCGACCTTCTGGAACAGGTGCGGGCTGGCCACGACGGATGAAGGATATGCTGGAAGTTTCGCGAGGAACTCGGGATCAGTGAAGGCGGCGCGGACCGCCTCGGTGGATTCCCACACCACATAGTTCAGGTAAGTTGGTCTATCGCCGATCGCTCGATGTAGTTGCATGGAAATGAAGCCCGGTTGCTTCGTTATGATCTCGGCAGCCGCCTTGAAAGCGTCCAGGAAGCCCGCTTCGTCGGCGGGATCGACGACCGTGAAGAGGTTGATGAGCACGAGAGGCGCGGCCGCGACACCGAGTTGGCGGTCAAACGGAAATTTCTCGTCTAGAGGTTTGAATGGTTTTATGGCGGCCATGGTGGCGCTCCTGTCTATTGTGAAATTGAAACTGGGGTAATCGATGCTGCCTGCTCTCAAGCCAGCATCGACTGCTGAGCGGAGATGCCGGCCGTTGCGCCCTGCCATGATGCCGTGGTGACCGAGGGCATTCCGGGGGTGGCGAGATCGCCGGCGGCGTAGATGCCGGGCATGCTGGTTTCGCGGCGCTCGTCGACCTTGAGGACGATGCCGAGAGGCGTATCGACCGTGGCGAGGCCCAATGAGTCATGCAGGCTTGCGGACGGCTTGGTGGGCGGATGCGCGAACAGAATGTCGACTGCGACATCGGGGCCGGTATCGAGCTTGACCGTGGCGCTATGGCCCCCGTGACGGGCGATCCCGGTGATCCGGCCATCAACGACAGGTATGTTGCGGCGGGCCAGATCGGCGCGGATATCCGGTGCAATGTCGTGACCATCGGCGAAGACAGTCAACCTGTCGGTCCAATCCTGATACAGCTTGACCTGAATGTGCGACTGCGGGCGGAACCAGACGAGGCCCCAATGCTGGCCGGCGACCTCAAAGCCGTCGCAATAGGGACAGGGGATGATGGATGTGCCCCAGCCTTCAGCAAAGCCCGGAACAGCAGGCATCTGGTCGACAACGCCATAGCTCAGGATCAGGCGTCGCGCGCCAAGGCTTTCGCCATCGCCAGTGAGGACGGAGAAACTGTCGATGGTACCGGAGATGCTGGCGGCCCGGGCATTGACCATCCTGACCGTGGGATAACGCGCCAGTTGCTGCCGCGCCTCGGCCAGAATGTCCAGCGGTGGCTTGTGATCGTGGCCGAGCAGGCCATGCGAGTGGCCGGCGAAGCGGTTGCGCGGCAGGCCGGTATCGAGAACGGTGACTTTGCGGCGGGCACGGCCGAGCTGCAGGGCGCCGGCGAGACCGGCAAAGCTGCCGCCGATGATGATGACGTCATTCATGGTCGTGGCTCCGTGTTGTGGTCAGGCTGGGCCTAGCTTGCACATTTCAGATACTATATGGTATCGTAATGCAACAATTAGGATACTGTCAAGGACTGGAAATGTCGTGACCGAAAACAGCCAGGGCCGGCGCGGCCGGCCCGCCAACGAGGCGCTTGGCCAAACGATAGTCGACGCCGCGCGCGAACTCTTTGTGGAATTGGGTTTTCAAGCGACGACATTGGACAAGGTCGCCCAGCGGGCGAAGATATCCAAGCTCAGCATCTATCGGCACTTCGAGAACAAGGAGTCGCTGTTCAGCGCGGCCATCGCGGCCGGCTGCCATCAGTTGTTTGCACCACAGGCCCTGCTTGAAGGCGTCGGCGGTTCGGCCGAGGATCAACTCATGGCGGTGGGATCATCACTGCTTCGCACCCTGTTGAGATTGGACGTCCGCAGTGTGGAAGCCATGGTGATGGCCGACAAGACGAATCAAAAGTCGTTAAGCAAACTCCATTACGAAGCCGGCCCCGCCCATGTCATCGTCCAAATCGAGGCCCTGTTGCTTCAGTTGCACGCGAAGGCGCTTCTGAACGTGCCCGATCCTCTCCGGTCCGCCCGCTTGTTTGCCGCGCTTTTCAAAGGATCCGATCTCCTGATGATCGCGCGCTTCGATCAGGCGAAAGCAGAGGACGAGAACGAAATCGAATCCTATTGCCGGTCGGCCGTCGCCATGTTCATCGCCGCGCACCGGTAAACGACCACGTGGGCGGATATTTGCCGGTCAAGAAACAAAGTTTGAATCGTGCGTGACCGAGTCGGCCAGCAGGTCAAGGCCGGCCATCCAATCATGAGCCCCGGTGAGGCCCACGACGTGCGGCTTGCCGGGAGACTGCTGTCTCGTCTGAAAGTCGGGTCAATGTTGCTTGCCGACCGTGGCTATGACGTCGATTGGATCAGAGACCTTGCCATGAAGAAGGGCGCGTGGGCCAACATCCCGCCGAAAAGCTATCCAGCGATCCCATCTGCTTCAGCCCCTATCTCTACCGCGCTCGCAACCAGGTCGGGCGGTTCTTCAACAGGATCAAACAATGTCGTCGGGTGGCGATGCGCTACGACAGGCTCGCTGCCCAACTACCTAGCCTTCGTTCAACTCGCGTCAATCAGGCTATGGCTGCGCCTTAATGAGTCCGCGTCCTAGCACCTAGCCTGTCCGCGATGCTGCCAAAATCCTTCGCAACGATGTCCCAGTTGCCGGTCGCCTCGAAGTCGACCTTCTGCAACGGCCCGTATTCGGTCGGCCGCGCCACGAATGCCGTCTTGAGCCCGTTCTTCTGGGCGGCCGCGAGATCACCATTGTGGGCGGCAACCATCATGACCTCCTCGGGCTTCAGGCACAGCAGCTTGGCTGCGCCGAGATAGGTCTCCGGATCGGGCTTGTAGTGCTCGAACAGTTCGGCCGACAGGATGAGGTCCCAAGGCAGGCCGGCGAATTTCGCCATGTTGGTAAGCAGCGCGACATTGCCGTTCGACAGCGGCGCGATGACGAACTTGGTCTTGAGCCGGGTCAGGCCGGCGACGCTGTCCGGCCACGGGTGAAGGCGGTGCCAGCCTTTGGTGAGATAATCGAGATCGGCTTCCGTCAGCCCCTTGATGGCGAACTTCTCGACAAGCTTGTCCAGCGAGCGACGATGCAGATCATCCAGCATGACATAGCCGCGCTCGGGGTGTTTGCGCACGTCGTCCATCGAGGCCATGTACATGCCGCGCCAACCATCGACGAGTGCGGTCCAGTCGGCGGTGATGCCACGCTGCTTGCCCCACCACATAAAGTCGGCGATGAGACTCGTGCGCCAGTCGACGACGGTGCCGAACACGTCGAAGACGAGGGCTTTGACGGCGGAGTGATCGGATGGTGGTGTCATGTTTCGCTCCGCAGATTTTCCTGCGCCGGGCTGACTCCGGGTTCAGATCGAGGCTTTAAAGCATGTTCCTTCCTATGCAACAATAGCGGTTGTCCGCCACATCAACTTCGTCTGGGGCGAGCAATGTCGCTGCCTCGACCAATTGGGACGCGCACCCATCTGCTATGGCAACCATTCCTCTCGCATTCATTCTGCTCAAAGATGCCCGCCTCCCGGATCAGGAGGCCTTGATTCAGTCAATACGCGGTCGTCATCCCGACTTGCAGTGCAGTCGCAGCGCCGCCGTATTGAGCGACGGCGCTACTCGTCCGATGTTGATCCCCGTCGGAAATCACACCCTGACGATCTTCCTGGTACCGGAGCCGGTGCCTTCTGATCAGCAACTTTGGGAGCGAGCCTCTCGGCTATGGCCGGAAGCTTTCCGCGCCGCGGGACGCCATCGCGCGCACCTCGCCATCGCGGTGATGGACTCTGCCAAGAGCAATGCCGAAACGAAAGAGCTGGGATTTGCCGAGCGTACGCTCCTCACAACCGCCCTTGTAGGCGCAGTGCTCGCAGCGACGCCCGGTGTGGTCGCCGTCATCTGGGATGGAAAGGTAGGTCGTTCGCCCGAGATGTGGCTGGAGCAGTCGCGCAGCGCCTTTGCGGCTTATCCAGATCAACCGCTCGCATTGTGGACGGAGATCGTCCCCTACCGTTCCGGCAAAACCATAGGAGCCTATACAGTCGGACTGTCGGCGTTCACTGGAAGAGAGATCGAGTTCGAGGTGGATGGGCTCGATCAAGACACCGTCACCGCCCGTGTCGCCCAGCTTTCGGCCTACTTCATCGCAACCGGCCTGGAGGACGGATTTAAGAGCGGCGAGGTGTTCGAAGCCGATTCCGAGATCGATCATCGCGTCGTGGTGCTCCACCGCAATTCGCGCTTCAACATCGGGCCGGTCGTCTCATTCTCATCCCTCGATGACCGATCGGGGAGACGCAGGACCTACCCGATCATTCCCGCCGTAATCGCCCGGAATCATCCGCTGCTGATCATGCTGGGCAAGGTCGGACTTTTCGATCCTGCCGATGCGAAGAACCACATCAGGCTCAGGCCGGATCACTACCAATCGGAGGTTCGCCTCGAGAGCTTCGATCAAGGCCTCTCGCAGGCGCTGTCCGGCATGATCGCAACCGACCTCTATGCCGAGGCCGACACCAAAGCGCGCCGAGCGGTCGCGGGCGGAGACATGGCGTCCGCGAGGTCAATTCTCCAGCCGTGGGCCGAGGAGGTTGGCTTGCTTCAAGGAGCAGCCAAGCTCGCTCTGACTTTGTGCGACGCGTTCTTGTTCGTGCCAGCGCCGCTGCGCGGCCCGTAGCGGGCGGACGTTGGACCCGTCCCGGCCACGTCTGGCTGAGCCAGCCGAACGATCGCGTGGGCGGGCCAGCTTAGTCCAGATGGAACTTCGCGAGCTCGCGATGCTCGGCCTTGATGTAGCGCACGGTGCCGGTGACGGAGCGCATCACCACCGTCTCGGTCTCGATCACGCCGTCCTTGCGGAACTTGACGCCCGACAGCAGCGAGCCCGTGGTGACGCCCGTGGCGGCGAACAGGCAGTCGCCGCGCGCCATGTCCTCGATGCCGTAGATCATCTTGGGGTCGTTGACACCCATCTTCGCGGCGCGTTCGCGCTTCTCGTCGGAATCGAGGATGAGGCGGCACTGCATCTGGCCGCCGATGCAGCGCAGTGCCACGGCCGCGAGCACGCCTTCCGGCGCACCGCCCGTGCCGAGATACATGTCGACGCCGGTGTTGTCGGGGTCGGCGCAGTGGATCACGCCGGCGACGTCGCCGTCGGTGATCAGGCGCACGGCGGCGCCGGTCGAGCGCACGCCCGAAATGATGTCGGCATGGCGCGGCCGGTCGAGCACGAGCACCGTGATATGTTCCGGCTTGACGCCCTTGGCCTTCGCGAGGCGGCGGACATTGTCGGCAGGGCTCGCATCGAGATCGACGACGCCCTTGTCGTAGCCGGGGCCGATCGCGAGCTTCTGCATGTAGACGTCGGGGGCGTGCAGCAGCGTGCCGCCGTCGGCCATCGCCATGGTGGCGATCGAGCCCGGCATGTTCTTGGCGCACAGCGTGGTGCCCTCGAGCGGGTCGACCGCGATGTCGACCTGGGGTCCGGTCTTGAGGCCGACCTCCTCGCCGATATAGAGCATCGGTGCCTCGTCGCGCTCGCCCTCGCCGATCACGATGGTGCCCTGGATCGGCAGCTTGTTGAGCTCGCGCCGCATGGCGTCGACGGCGGCCTGATCGGCCGCTTTCTCGTTGCCGTGCCCGCGCAGCCGCGCCGAGGACACCGCCGCCCGCTCCGTCACCCGCACGATCTCCAGCGTCAGAATGCGCTCGAGCAAGGCGTGCGGGGGGACTTCAATATGGGTCGACATCGGCTCACTCCTTCGAAACGTTTGGGCCGGAAATCTCCGTCCGCATCAACTCGTAACACCCACAGTTCGTTCGAACCGTTTTATCGCTTGAGCATGACCTTTCCGGAAAACCGCTCAACACTTTTCCGAGGTCATGCTCTAGTTCTTCTCAATCCTGATGACCTGCGGCAGCCCGCTGATCACCTTGTCCTTCTGCACGGCGGCGAGCGCACGGCGCACGGCATCCTCGTGTGTGGCATAGGTGATCAGGATGACGGGCACCGGGACCGCCTTGCCGTCGCTGGGCGCAGCGCCGCCATTGGGATGACGCTGCACGATCGACTCGATCGAAATCTTCTGCTCGGCCAGCCGCGTCGCGATCGCGGCCGCGGTGCCGGGGAAGTCACGCGCGAGCAGGCGGATGTAATAGCCGCCCTCGTGGCGCTCCATCGGCGCCTTCTTGGTGTCGCGCAGCTGCGAGATCGGCCGGCCGAACGGATTGGCACGGATGCCGCGCGCAACGTCGGCGATGTCGGCGACGACGGCGGATGCGGTCGCAGCCCCGCCGGCGCCGGGACCGACCAGCGTGATCGGCGGAATGCCCTCGCCGTCGATCGTGACCGCATTGGTGACACCCATCACCTGTGCGATCGAGGATGATTTCGGCACCATGGTCGGATGCACGCGCTGCTCGATGCCCTTGGTGGTGCGGACCGCAACGCCGAGCAGCTTGACGCGATAGCCGAGATCGGCCGCCGCCCGCAGATCTTCCGGCGCGATGGATGAGATGCCTTCGACATACACGGCACTTTGAGCAACTTTCGTGCCGAAGGCGAGGCTGGCGAGGATGGCGAGCTTCTGCGCGGTGTCGTGGCCGTCGACGTCGAAGGACGGATCGGCCTCGGCATAGCCGAGCCGCTGCGCGTCCTTGAGGCATTCGGCGAAGGACAGCCCTTCCTGTTCCATCCGGGTCAGGATGTAGTTGCAGGTGCCGTTGAGGATGCCGTAGACGCGGTCGATGCCGGTTCCGGCGAGACCTTCGCGTAACGTCTTGATGACGGGGATCGCCGCGCCGACCGCTGCCTCGAAATTCAGCGCGCCGCCGTGCTTTTCAGCCGCCTTGGCGAGCTTGAGCCCATGCTTGGCCAGCAGTGCCTTATTGGCGGTGACCACCGACTTGCCGGCGCTCAGCGCGGCTTCCACCGCCGACAGCGCCGGATCGCCCGCACCGCCCATCAGCTCGACGAAGCAGTCGACCTCGGGATGGGTGGCCAGCGCCATCGGATCCCTGGCCCATTCGACGCCGCGCAGGTCGACGCCGCGCTTCTTCGCCTTCGAGCGCGCAGTGACGGCGACGACGCGGATGCCGCGGCCGCTGCGGCCCGCGAGCACGCGCGCCTGCGTTTCGATCAAACGGACTACTTCGGCGCCCACGGTGCCGAGCCCCGCTATGCCCACTTTCAGGGGTGCAACCATGGTGTCTTAGAAAACCTGCCGAAGAGAACTCAACGCCGATTGGCGAGCGGAACGACGTTGTGCAACGTTTCGATGCCGCTTTCAAGGAAGCGGCGCACGCCGCGCGCGGCCTGCCTGATCCGTTGCTCGTTTTCCACCATGGCGATGCGGACATATCCTTCACCATGCTCGCCGAAGCCGACGCCGGGCGAGACCGCAACGCCGGATTTCTCCACCAACAGCGTCGCGAACTGCATGCTGCCGACGCTGCGGAAGGCTTCCGGCAGCGGCACCCAGGCGAACATCGAGGCCTCCGGCGGTGGGATCTCCCAGCCGGCGCGCCCGAACGATTCCACCAGCGCGTCGCGGCGCTTGCGGTAGGTGTCGCGCATCTCCTTGATGCAATCGTCCGGACCGTTCAGCGCGGCGGTCGCGGCGACCTGGACCGGCGTGAACGCGCCGTAGTCGAGGTATGATTTGACGCGGGCGAGCGCCGCGATGACGCGCTCATTGCCGACCGCAAAGCCCATGCGCCAGCCGGCCATCGAATACGTCTTCGACATCGAGGTGAATTCGACGGCGACGTCCATCGCGCCGGGCACCTGGAGCACCGAGGGCGGCGGGTTGCTCTCGTCGAAATAGACCTCGGCATAGGCGAGATCGGACAGGATCAGGATCTCGTGCTTCTTCGCGAAGGCGACGAGGTCCTTGTAGAAATCGAGGCTCGCGACATAGGCGGTCGGGTTCGAGGGGTAGCAGACGACCAGCGCCAGCGGCTTCGGAATCGAATGCACGATCGCCCGCTCCGCCGCCTCGAAGAATTGCGGCGTCGGCTCGGACGGCACCGAGCGGATCACACCGCCCGCCATCAAAAAGCCGAAAGCATGAATCGGATAGCTCGGGTTCGGACAGAGGATGACGTCGCCCGGCGCGGTGATCGCCTGCGCCACGTTGGCGAAACCTTCTTTCGAGCCCAGCGTCGCCACCACCTGAGTGTCCGGGTTCAGCTTCACGCCGAAGCGGCGGGCGTAATAGGCGGCCTGGGCCCTGCGCAGTCCGGGAATTCCGCGGGAGGCCGAGTAGCGGTCGGTGCGCGGCTTGCCCAGCGTCTCCTTCAGCTTCTCCAGCACATGCGCCGGCGCCGGCAGATCCGGATTGCCCATGCCGAGGTCGATGATATCGGCGCCGGCATTCCGCGCGGCTGCCTTGGCCCGGTTGACCTGTTCGAACACGTAAGGCGGCAGGCGGCGGATGCGGTAAAACTCTTCCATGGCTCTCTAGGGCTCCGGGCAACCGGTCAGGACAGAATCGACAGGCCACGAGGGCCATTTCAAAAGGCGCTCATGATCATCACGAAAATCACTCAAAATCAAATACTTAGAGCAATCATCGACGACAAGGACTGAAGTCGTTCGCCCTGACTCCTGGCTGAACCGGAATCTTTTAGCACGGCGAGGCGGAGGCGCCAGCGATTACCTTGCGCCTCATTTGGCGTCCTTGGCGGCCACCGCTTGGCGATCGCGTGCCGCGGCGAGCTCGGCCTCGATCTTGGCGCGCTGCTCCGGCGGGATGACCGCCTCATCGCGATCCGGCGGCAGGTCATGCACCGGCAGATAAGTGCCGGGCTCCCTGACATGCGGCTGTGCATCCCCCGGCGTCAGATCCGCGAGCTGGCTCGAGCATCCGCCGAGGGCGAACGCCGCGAGCAGCAACGCGCTGCAGATCGGCCGCGTCTTTTGCAGGTCCCATAACGCCAACACTTGGGAAATCCCCTACTCGTCCCAAAGCACGGCCCCGGGCAACCTTACCCAAGACCGCGCCCAAGCTCAAACCATGGCTGCCCAAATGGTGCGAGCGAAAAAAGCCCTTGCCCAACAAGACGAGCGGTGCGGCTCGATTGTGACGGAACCAAGAAAATTTGTCGCAGTGCAACACATCTTCGAGAGTGTTTAACGTCAAACATGCGAGCTTCGCGGTGACGAATACGGAATGAATCGTTACTGTTCTGCTCATGAGCATGGCCACAACCGACACGCCGAAACCCGGGACGAAGTTCGACGCGGAAGCCTTCGCGATGAATGTCGCGCGGGCGATGGAGAGCGGCGGCAAGGCGCTCGCCGCCTATCTCAAGCCGCGCGAGAGCGGCGAGGTGCAGGACCGCCCGCCGGCCGAGCTTGCCGAGGTCGTCAGGACCTTCACGTCGGTTGCCGAATACTGGCTGTCGGACACCTCCCGCTCCTCCGATCTGCAGACCAAGCTCGCGAAGGACTATCTCGACCTCTGGGGCTCGGCGGTGCGCCGCATGGCCGGTCAGGACGCCCAGCCCGCGATCACGCCCTCGCCGCGCGACAAGCGCTTTGCCGATCCGGAATGGAAGTCGAACCAGTTCTTCGACTTCGTCATGCAGCTCTATCTGCTCACGACCAAATGGGCGCAGGAGCTGGTGCGCGATGCCGAAGGGCTCGATCCGCAGACCCGCCGCAAGGCGGAGTTCTACGTCCAGCAGGTCATCAACGCATTGTCGCCGTCCAACTTCATGCTGACCAATCCGGAGGTGCTGCGCGAGACGGTGGCGAGCAGCGGCGAGAACCTCGCGCGCGGCCTGAAGATGCTGGCCGAGGACATCGCGGCCGGCAAGGGCATGCTGAAGATCCGCCAGTCCGATCCGGACAATCTCGTCGTCGGCGTCAACATGGCAACGACGCCGGGCAAGGTGATCTACCAGAACGAGATCATGCAGCTGATCCAGTACGCTCCGACCACGGAGAAGGTGCTGCGCACGCCGCTCCTGATCGTGCCGCCCTGGATCAACAAGTTCTACATCCTCGATCTGAAGCCGGAGAAATCCTACATCAAGTGGTGCATCGATCAGGGCATCACCGTGTTCGTGATCTCATGGGTCAATCCCGACAAGCGGCTCGGCAACAAGAGCTGGGAAGCCTACATGAAGGAGGGCCCGCTCACGGCGATGGACGTGATCGAGAAGGTCACCGGCGAGATGAAGGTGCATACCGCCGGCTATTGCGTCGGCGGCACCATGCTCGCGACCACGCTCGCCTGGCTCGCCGAGAAGCGCCGCCAGCGCGTGTCGTCCGCGACGTTCTTCGCCGCCCAGATCGACTTCACCCATGCCGGCGATCTCCTCGTGTTCGTCGACGAGGAGCAGATCTCGGCGCTCGAGCAGGACATGAAGGCCGCCGGCGTGCTCGAAGGCTCGAAGATGGCGATGGCCTTCAACATGCTGCGCTCCAACGACCTGATCTGGTCTTATGTCGTCAGCAACTATCTGAAGGGCCAGCAGCCGAGCGCATTCGACCTGTTGCACTGGAACTCGGACGCGACGCGGATGACCGCAGCCAACCATTCCTATTACTTGCGCAATTGCTATCTGGAGAACCGGCTCTCCACCGGCACGATGGTGCTCGACAACACCCTGCTCGACCTCTCCAAGGTGAAGGTGCCTATCTACAATCTCGCCACCCGCGAGGACCACATCGCGCCGGCCGAATCGGTGCTGTACGGCTCGCAATTCTTCGGCGGTCCGGTGAAGTATGTCCTGTCCGGCTCGGGCCACATCGCCGGCGTGGTCAATCCGCCCGCCTCGAACAAGTACCAGTACTGGACCAACGACAACGTCAAGGACGTCAGTATCGCGCAGTGGATGAAGGGCGCCGTGGAGCACAAGGGCTCGTGGTGGCCGGACTGGCGGGAGTGGCTGGGCGAACTCGATCCCGAGGAAGTCCCGGCGCGCAGCGTCGGCAGCGAAGCATTCCCACCGATCGAGGATGCTCCCGGCAGCTATGTCAGGGTTCGCGCATAGCGGAATCTCCCGCGCTTGTATAAGCTCGCTTGCAGCACCGCGACGACTGAGGGAACCGGACTATGACGCGCGAATTGTTCTGGCTGACACTGACGGTGATCCTGACCGCGATCCTCTGGATTCCCTACACCATCAACCGCTGCCAGGTTCGCGGGTTGAGCGGTGCCATGGCCAACCCCTCGCGCGGCGACAAGCCGCAGGCGGAATGGGCGAACCGGCTGATGTTCGCGCATGACAACGCGGTCGAGAACCTCATCGTCTTCGCCCCGCTGGTGCTGATCCTGAACGCGATCGACTATTCCACGAAATGGACTGTGCTCGCCTGCGCCGTCTATTTCTGGGCTCGTGTCGCGCACACCATCGTCTATGCGCTCGGAATTCCTGTGTTCCGCACCCTCGCCTTCACCGTCGGCTTCCTCGCGCAGGCGGTGTTGGC
Organism: Bradyrhizobium sp. R2.2-H; assembly: GCF_004346455.1. Classification (NCBI taxonomy): domain Bacteria; kingdom Pseudomonadati; phylum Pseudomonadota; class Alphaproteobacteria; order Hyphomicrobiales; family Nitrobacteraceae; genus Bradyrhizobium; species Bradyrhizobium sp. R2.2-H. The sequence continues at coordinate 231,294 of NZ_SMBR01000003.1, read as the reverse complement.
GCTGGCGATCTTCAATATCTTCTAGAGATCAGGCCGCGACCTTGCGAACGACGAGATGCAGCATGTTGGCCGGCGTCTTGTCGAAACTCTGGATCACGTTGGTTTCGGCTGACAGCGTGATCCACGGACCGGCGTCAGCGTAAGTCGCCTCGAGCCATTCGCGCGGCGGATAGTTGTAGTAGCGATCGAGGCTGTCGCGACCGTCACCCTCGCCCATCTTGTAGCTGGCGTAGAAAACGCCTGAAGGCTTGAGCGCACGATGAATGCGCCCGAGGATGCCGGCAAGCTCGTCGCGCGGGACGTGCAGGAGACAGGCACTGGCCCAGACGCCGTCATAGGCCTCCTGCGCGTCCAGTTGGTCGAACCGCATCGTCTCGACGGGATGACCAAGCCGCTGCGAGGCAATCTCGGCCATTTCAGGCGAACCATCGGTCGCGCGCACCGAAAACCCTTCGGCCAGCATCACCGCCGCATGATTGCCGGCGCCGCAGCCCAACTCGAGGATCGCGCCGCCGGATGGCAGCAGGGCCAGAAAGTCAAGCAGCCGCGTCGACGGTGCCTTCGCCCAGCCAGCATAGGACGCGGCATGGCCGCGGTAGAATTGCAAGGTCGCTTCGTCCACCGCAGTACCTCGTGTCATGGGAACAGCGCGATCTGCTCCAGCCCCGTCGTCTCGGGCAGCCCGAACATCAGATTCATGTTCTGGATCGCCTGCCCGGCCGACCCCTTCACCAGATTGTCGAGCGTGGAAATCACGATCGCCCGGTTCTTGATCCGGTCGGCGACGACGCCGATCTGCACATAGTTGGAGCCGCGCACATTCTGGGTCTGCGGCAGCACGCCCTTCCTGGCAACATGCACGAAGGGCTCGTTGGCATAAGCCTGCTCCAGCACGGCTCGCAGATCGTCCGGTGTCGCGCCGTTGAGCTTGACGTAGGACGTGCAGAGTTCGCCGCGCGCCATCGGAATAAGATGCGGCGTGAAGTTGATCGTCACCGCGGAACCGATGGCGACGCCGATCTCCTGCTCGATCTCGGGCGCGTGCCGGTGGGTGCCGACCGAATAGGGCGACAGCCCCTCGCCCGCCTCGCTGAACAACGTGTTCTGTTTCAGCCCGCGGCCGGCGCCGGTGACGCCCGATTTCGCGTCAATGACGATGTCGTCGATGTCGATCAGTTTGGCCTTCGCAAGCGGCACCAGCGCGAGCAGCGCGGCCGTGGGATATCAGCCGGGACAGGCGACCAGCCGCGCCGACGTGATCTTTTCGCGATAGAATTCGGTCAGACCATAAACCGCTTCGGCCTGCAATTCGAGCGCCCGGTGCTCGTGGCCGTACCATTGCGCATAGGTGTTCTTGTCCCGCAGCCTGAAATCGGCGGACATGTCGAGGACCCTGATTTTGGGATTTGCCTTGAGGACCGCGGCGATGATTTCCTGCGTGGTGCCGTGCGGCAGCCCGCAGAATACCGCATCGAGCTTGCTCCAGTCGACCTTTTCCCATTCCACCAGTTTCGGCAGGTTCAGCATGAAGAAATGCGGAAACACGTCGCCCATCGACTTGCCGGCGTGGGTATTGGCGGTGAGCGTGACGATCTCCGCATCCGGATGGCGCGCCAACAGGCGCACCGCATCGGCCCCGGTGTAACCGGAGGCGCCGAGAATGCCGATCTTCTTCGAGCTCATCACGCGTCCCTTCCAGGCGTCATTGGATCGTCTTGCCACGGTAGAAAGCTGCAGCGTCGCTTCCTTCGCCAGGCTGGCCTCGCGAGCAACGCTCGATCAGCTACTTCTCGGCAAGACCCAGCATCAGGCGCATGTTCTGCACGGCAGCGCCCGATGCGCCCTTGCCGAGATTGTCGAGCCGGGCGACCAGCAGTGCCTGATGGTACTTGTCGCTGGCGAAGACGTAGAGCTCGAGCATGTTGGTCTCGTTGAGCGCCTCCGGTTCGAGCCGGCCGGCCTTGGTCGCCTCGTTCTGCAGCGGCATCACCTTGACGTATTTCGAACCGGCGTAACGCTTTGCCATCGCCGCCTGTAGGTCGGCCCCGCCAGTCTTGCCCGGCAGCGCGTCGAGCTGCAGCGGCACCGAGACCAGCATGCCTTGCCGGTAGTTGCCGACCGAGGGAATGAAGATCGGACGCCGCGTCAGGTTGGAGTAGAGCTGCATCTCCGGCAGATGCTTGTGCTCGAAGCCGAGGCCGTAGAGCTCGAAGGATGGCGCGCTGCCGTCTTCGAAGCTCGCGATCATCGACTTGCCGCCGCCGGAATAGCCGCTCACCGCGTTGACGGTGACGGGATAGTCCGGAGGCAGGAGGCCGGCATCGACGATCGGCCGCAGCAGCGCGATCGCGCCGGTCGGATAGCAGCCGGGATTCGAGACCTTCTTCGCCGCCTTGATCTTGCCGGCCTGGTCCGGCGTCAGCTCGGGAAAGCCGTAGGCCCAGTCCGGCGCGACCCGGTACGCGGTCGAGGCGTCCAGCACCTTCGGCGCCGAGGCGCCCATGCTGTCGACCAGCGCAACAGTCTCCTTCGCGGCATCGTCGGGCAGGCAGAGGATGACGAGGTCCACCTCCTCCATCAGCGCCTTCTTGGCCGCGGGGTCCTTGCGCTTGTCGTCGGCGATGGTCTTCACCACAACATCGCTCTGGAGCTTGAGCCTCTCGTTGATGCCGAGGCCGGTGGTGCCGGAACCGCCATCGACGAAGACGGTGGCAGGCTTCTTCGCCGCGCCCGTGGCCGGGGCTTTCGTGGTTTCCGTGAGGCTCATGGCGCGCTCCTTTCGAGCATGTTGGTTTCGTTCGCGAAGGCCTCCGGCCTCACGTCCTGCATCAATTGTGCGATCTCTCTGGCGTCGGCCTGGGCTTGCGCGCCGAGCGCATTGGCGATCGCTGCGAAATCGGCATCCGATTTGTGCTGGTTCAGCTTGAAGCTGCCCTCGACCTCTTCAACCGTCATGACCAGACCCACGATCGCCTTCTTCATCGCCTCGAACCGCCCGGCGGTCATCTTGCCCGACGTCCATGGCTTCTTGGGCAACAGCCAGCTCTCGAACTTTTCGCTGAGCGTGTCGAGCTGCACCGACAGCTCGTCATCCGACAGCAGCCGCACCGGCCCGCTCAGATGCACCGACTGGTAGAGCCAGGTCGGAACCTGATCCGGCGAGACGTACCAGTCCGGCGATACATAGGCATCTGGGCCGTTGACCGCGAGCAGCCACGACGCCTCGCCGCCCGCCAGCTTTAGCAGCGGATTGTGACGGGCCAGATGAAAGGCGGCCTGCGGCGTGCCGTCAGCGCCGTAAGTCAGATAGAACGGCAATGGCGAGGCGATGGGCTTGTGGCCGTCGAAGGCGCACATGGTCCCGAAGCCGCGCTCGTCGGCAAACTTCAGGCTCGCGGCGCGGTCCTGCTTGAAAAAGGGTGGCGTGTACATCGTGGTCTCCTGCTGGGCCTCCTAAGGGAGCCGCCGGATCAGATCGCGCTGACAGGAGAGAGGATGCCGCGGATCGGATCCAGCGGCAAAGACGATGATCTCAAACGCGATCGACCGCCCAAACCGCAAAGCTGCGGCGGCGGCGACGGGCGAACAGGATGGTCGCGGCGTTGATCATGGCGCGCGGCTATAAGGCGATATCGGCCCGACGTCAAGGTTCTGGAACCATCGAGCGACCGTCAGATATTCGCTGCCGCTTACCAGCGGGCAAGGCCAAGGCGGCTAAAGACCGAGCCCCAAAAGGAACCGCCGCCACGGGTCAGCTCGTAAAGATGAGCGCCTGCTTGCTCGTTTCCGCGATCGGAGGCCTTGGTGTACCACTTGATCGCCTGCTGTGTATCCTTCGGCACACCGGTGCCGCTCTCATAGGCCCAGCCCAGATTGTATTGAGCCCAGCTGTCGTTCTGGTCGGCGGCCATGCGCAACAGGGATATGCCCTTGGCAAGATCCTGCGGCACGCCCTGGCCTTTGATGTGCATCAGGCCGAGGCTCATCTGCGCGTATGTGGAGCCCTGCTCCGCCGCCCGAGAAAACAGATCGAAAGCCACGGCAAGGTCCTGTGGAACACCCCGACCGTCCCGGTACATGGCGGCAAGGCGCATCTGGCTATAGGCCCTACCCTGTTCCGCCGCCTTGGCGTACCAATCGGCCGCCTGCTTCTCGTCGCGAACCTGCCCCGGACCGGCTTCCTGGAGGTACGCAAGCTGCTCCTGGCTATAGGGATCGCCTTGCTCGGCAGCCAGGCGAAACCATTTGACCGCCTCCCCGGCGTCGCGCTTGGTTCCGCTTCCGTCCCGATACATCGCCCCCACATGGGCTTGGGCGCGGGCATTGCCGATTTCGGCGAGCGGCTTCAACCGTTCCATCGCGCGTTCGAAATCGTGAGCGAGATATGCGTTCGCCCCCTCGGTGTAGTCGGCACTGACTTCGACCACCGAGGATGCCCCCTTTGGCGTGAGGCCGATCGGCCCGTAGCGGAAGTCGTCGAGCTTGTCGAACCCCTTCTCGATTGCCGCGCCAAACTCTGGCGGGCAGACGGGCGCATCAAGCGCCAAGCGAAGAACTGCGCTGGAGCGAATGGTCCGGCCATCCAGGACAATGGTGCTGCTCACATCGATCCGGCCGTGGACCATCCCGTAGCCCGTCCTGCCTTCGAACGCCGCCGAATAGGTGACTGGCGCCGGCTTCTCGTAGAAAAAAGTGTTCTCGGGAACCGTGAGAGAGGCAACTTCGCGGTATTCCATCGGCCGGCAGACAAAGGGCCTCCCGTCGGTCTGGCGCGCGATCAACCGCAGAAATGATCGCCTCGGATCGGTCAAAGGCAACATCCTGACATGCGCGGGCCGATCAAGAGCGATGATCTTGCTGATCTGAAACGTCGACGTGATGGCATAGTCATCCGTCAATTCGCGCGGATTTGGATAGGTGTAATCACCGGTTCCGGTCAGGCCCGCCTGCTCGATCAGTTTTCTGGCAGTCACGCGTCGGTCCGAATCATCCAATCCCAGGGCGAGCGCACGACCCAGCTGGGCCCCGATGCCTGTACCGGACAGGATCGAGCGCACGTCGCGCTTCCCGTCCTTGCCAAGCACATAGTCTGTTTCCGCAGCCAGCCGAAAGCGCGTCGGGTCGGCCATGGGAATGCGCCCCAAGGTGCCCTTGTCGATATTGAGGACCGGTTTGCCCGCGAGTTCGGACGGCAGGGAGCCGAAGGCGAAGAGTGACGCGGTCGGATCGAGATATTGGTCGATCTCCGGGACATAGGCGATCGCGTGGTCGAAATTCGGCGTGGCTATTTCGGTGAGCGTGTACCTTGCCTGCGAATTCACCGCGACCAGATTGACTTCGATGCCCTGGGCAGCAAGCAGCGCCTTGAACAGCGTCGCATGCGCCTTGCAATCGCCGTAACGCGACGCAAGCACCGCCGAGGCAGGCTGCGAGGTCCAGCCGCCATCCTCGAGGCCAATCCCGACGTAGCGGATGTTGCGCGCCACCCAATTGTAGATGCGTTCAATCTTCACCCGCGAGCCGGTCGCCTCGCCGATGATCTCCCGCGAAAGTCGTGCAATCTTCTCGTCCGGTCGCGCCATGGGCGCGTTGCGGGCGTTCAGTGTCGCCGCGAAAGCGGCATAGTCGGCAAACGTGCTCGCCTCGAAACGCGCGGCGTATGACAGAGTCTCATCGTCAATCTGCCCGGACCTCGGTGTGTCTTGTCGGAAGCGCACGCGGTGGATGATGCGATCGTTGCCCCTCTCTTCCCAGTGCTCGACATTGCGCATTGCGATCCGCAGCGGCCTGGATGCCGGCCCGTCCACGATCACCTCGAGCAATTCGGGCGGTTGGCTTGCCGGCTCGCTCCAGACGCGTGCGAACTCGCCTGGAAATCTCGCCTGCTTTGCCTTGTAAACAAGACGACCGCGGATGCTGTCGCCGGGAGCAACGTGCGGGAAGGCGATGATCCTGTTGCGGACCTCGTCGAAATAGGGCGAAGAGGAATCTGTCGAAGCCGGTTGATCGCGAATGGCCCGCTCGTCGACCGCAACCACGCTGCCATCGGCCTTGAGGGTAGCAAGCTCCGTTGACGACAATTCGTCGAAATAGCTGTTGTACTGAAAACTCTGCTGCGCGATCGCCTCGGCGCCCTTCTCGTCGAGCGCCTTGATCTCGAACTCGAAGACCTCGTTGCTGAGACCGGCCTCATCGAACGTGATGGTGTGACGGGCGAGCGTTCGCCGCCAGCCCGGGTCGATCCAGCCGGGCCTCACATCCAGGCCGGATGATTCCGCGGCATACGATTTCATGCATGGCAACAGCAGCAGCAACGACACCAGGAAGGTAGAATAAATTCGTACGATCATCTGTTGAGCGCTCGGCCAACCAATTCCGCAGCTCAACTAGCAGGCGAAACTTACCAGCAGCACCCTCAGAAAGAACGATTTTTAGATTTCCTTCTGCGCCGCGATCCGATCGGGCATGTACCCGATCCCAAATGCGGTCAGATCACCCGCCAGATCCATTCCATGATCTTGGCGAGCACGTCGCCGAACAGCAGGAGCACGGCGGACCAGATCAGGGCCGAGACGAAATTCGCGGCCTGGAAGCTCCAATAGGGCATCTCGAAGATGCCGGCCGCAAGCGGCACGGAGGCGCGCAAGGGGCCGAAAAAGCGCCCGATGAAGATGCTGGGTATGCCCCAGCTGCGCACGAAAGCCTCGCCTCTGGGCAGCAGGTCCGGATAGCGCGAGAGCGGCCACATCTGGGCAACCCTCTCCTTGTAGCGGTAGCCGAACCAGTAGGAGACCCAGTCGCCCAGCGCCGCGCCAAGGCCGCCGGCAATCCAGACCGGAAAGAAACTGATGCCGCTGGCCCCGATCAGCGCACCGATGGCCACCAGCGCGCCCCAGGCCGGAACCAGCAACGAGATGAACGCAAGCGACTCCCCGAAGGCGAGCAGAAACACGATCGGTGCCGCCCAGGCCTGGTGAACGCGCACGAAATCAGCCAGGGCGTGCGCAAATTGCTCCATCAAAAATAGCCTTCCCGCCCCGTCTCAAGGTGCTGCTCGATGAAAAGGACTGGTAAGCCAAGGACTTGTGTGACATCAAGTCACAAAACCCGACATGACACGTGGCGAACCGTCAAATTGCCGGGAACTTGTGGGCCCTGCGGCGTAAAATCGCCGGGATTGGCTCCCAACCCCACACCGCCAGCCCCGGCGCGGTAACCTTTCCAAGGCAGAAGTGGCATAGTCGGCGCAACCGATTCGCCGCCCCTGCGGCCCTCAAAACGCATCAAGATATATGTCCAAGCAGTTGAAGCCCAAAGCAAAAGACGACTTTTTCGGCGGCGACGAGCCGAAACCTCGTGCCGCCAAGGCGGCGCCGCGCGGAAGCGGCGGGGAAGCCGATTACACGGCAGCCGACATCGAGGTGCTCGAAGGCCTGGAACCGGTGCGTCGCCGGCCTGGCATGTATATCGGCGGCACCGACGAGAAGGCGCTGCATCATCTGTTCGCCGAAGTCATCGACAACTCGATGGACGAGGCGCTCGCCGGGCATGCGACCTTCATCGAGGTCGATCTCAGCGCGGACGGGTTCCTGACCGTGACCGACAACGGCCGCGGCATCCCGATCGATCCTCACCCGAAATTCCCGAAGAAGTCGGCACTCGAAGTCATCATGTGCACGCTGCATTCGGGCGGCAAGTTCGACAGCAAAGTCTACGAGACCTCGGGCGGCCTGCACGGCGTCGGCATCTCCGTGGTGAACGCCCTCTCCTCGCGTCTCGAGGTCGAGGTCGCGCGCAGCCAGAAACTCTACCGCATGACGTTCGAGCGCGGCCACCCGAAGGGCAAGCTCGAGGACCTCGGCAAGATCAACAACCGCCGCGGCACGCGCGTGCGCTTCAAGCCCGACACCGATATTTTCGGGCCTAAGGCCGCGTTCAAGCCGCAACGCCTGTTCAAGATGACGCGCTCGAAAGCGTATCTGTTCGGTGGCGTCGAGATCCGCTGGAACTGCGCGCCCGAGCTGCTCAAGGGCATCGAGGACGTGCCGGCCGAAGCGACCTTCCACTTCCCCGGCGGCCTCAAGGATTATCTCGCCGCGGCGATCCACGCCGACACGCTGGTGCATCCCGACATCTTCTCGGGCAAGTCGGGCCGCAACGGCGCGCATGGCGCCTGCGAATGGGCCGTGGCCTGGACCGCCGATGCCGACGGATTCCTCTCCTCCTACACCAACACCGTGCCGACGCCGGATGGCGGCACGCACGAATCCGGCCTGCGCAGCGCCCTTTTGCGCGGCCTGAAGGATCACGCCGAGCGCGTCGGTCAGGGCAAGCGCGCGGCCTCCGTCACCTCGGAAGACGTGATGGTCGGCGCCGCCGTGATGCTGTCGGTGTTCGTGCGCGAGCCGGAATTCCAGGGCCAGACCAAGGATCGCCTCGCCACTGCGGAGGCGCAGCGCATCGTCGAGCAAGCGATGAAGGATCCGTTCGACCATTGGCTGTCGGGCAATCCGAACATGGCCAACCGGCTGCTCGACTTCGTGATCGACCGCGCCGAAGAACGGTTGCGGCGGCGGCAAGAGAAAGAGACCGCGCGAAAAACCGCCGGCAAGAAGCTGCGCCTGCCCGGCAAGCTCGCCGACTGCACCGACGCCGGCACCGATGGCTCGGAGCTGTTCATCGTCGAGGGTGACTCGGCCGGCGGCAGCGCCAAGCAGGCGCGCGACCGCAAGACCCAGGCCGTGCTGCCCCTGCGCGGCAAGATCCTCAACGTCGCCTCTGCCGGCAAGGACAAGCTGACGGCGAACGCACAGCTCTCCGATCTCGTGCAGGCGATCGGCTGCGGCCAGCTCCTGCAATATCGCGAAGAGGATCTGCGCTACCAGCGCATCATCATCATGACCGACGCCGACGTCGACGGCGCCCACATCGCTTCACTGCTGATCACCTTCTTCTACCGGCAGATGCCGAAGCTGATCGACGAAGGACACCTCTTCCTCGCGGTGCCGCCGCTCTACAAGCTGACCCACGGCACGAAGTCGGTCTACGCGCGCGACGACAAGCACAAGGACGAGCTGATCAAGTCCGCGTTCAACGCCAACGCCAAGGTCGAGGTGAACCGCTTCAAAGGCCTCGGCGAGATGATGCCGGCGCAGCTCAAGGAGACCACCATGGATCCGGCCAAGCGGACCCTGCTCAAGGTGGTTCTGCTGCCCGACGACCGTGACACCACCGCAGATTCGGTGGAGCGCCTGATGGGCACCAAGGCCGAGGCGCGCTTTGCCTTCATCTCGGACAAGGCCGAATTTGCCAGCGAAGAGCTGCTGGACGTCTGAGGCATTGGTCCGTGCCGGGCGCGCCAGCTACAAGCTCGGTGGTCCGGTGGTGGCGAAGTACCGCGCCGCCGCTTCTTCGAAAACCAGCCCCGGCCTCGGCCGGGGCTTTTTGCTTTTTGGCTCCTCCAAGTCGAGGCCACGGCGTGGACGACGCGATTCGCGCCGGACCGGGCGAGTGGGCCAGCGACTCAGGAGCTCAAACGCCGAGCGAGGAATGCCTCCATTTCGAACAAAGCCGGATTTGCTAACGACAAGTTACCCGAAATCGAAGTCTGCAGACCCCAAACAACATATTGAAATATATGACATAATATGGATTCGAGCAGTAGCATTCGAAATACTCCAGCACCGGCGTTTTCCGGCGACTGTGCCTGCCCGGCAACAGCATTTCGGCGAGAACCGTCTATAGTCCGGGCATCAGATGATACGAACTTCAGCGCGCGCTCGCGCCTGCTACGACAGACCAAGGTTGGGGATTTGACATGAAGAAGACTTTGCTCGCTCTGACCGCGGTTGCGGCGATGACCGGTTCGGCCTCGGCGGCAGACCTTGGCGCCCGTCCCTACATGAAGGCCCCGATGCCGGCGCCCGTTGCCAACTGGACCGGCTTCTACGTGTTCGGCGGTGGCGGCGGCGGCCTTTCGAATGCCGACCAGAGCGTTGTCGACACCGGCACGGGCACCCCGCTGACGATCACCCAGCGCCAGGGCGGCTCGGGCTGGTTCGGCACCGTTGGCGCCGGCTACGACTGGCAGTTCAACGGCACCTGGGTCGCCGGTGTGTTCGCCGACGGTCAGTTCGGCAGCATTCGCGCCACCATCCAGGATCCGACCCTCGGCATCACCGGCAACCAGAAGCTGGAAACCTCCTGGGCCGCGGGTGTTCGCCTCGGTTGGCTGGTCGCCCCGAACGTTCTCTCCTACGTGAACGGCGGTTACTCGGGCGCTCACTTCGGACAGACCAACTTCACGACGCTGGGCGGCACTCCCGTTGGCGTCCACCTCAACAGCTACGATCGCCACGGCTGGTTCATCGGCGGCGGCGTGGAGAACAGCCTGAACATCTTCGGCATCACCTCGCCCGGCTGGTTCATGAAGACCGAGTACCGTTCGGCCTTCTACGATACCAAGACTCAGGATCAGATCTCCGATGCCACGGGCCTGCCGACCGGCGTGAACAGCATCCGCGCCAACAGCTGGAACCAGACGATCTCGACCTCGCTGGTCTACCGCTTCAACTGGACCGGTCCGGTGGTCGCGAAGTACTGATCCGATCTCACGATCAAACGTCAAAGCCCCGGCATCGCCGGGGCTTTTTCGTTTTGGGCCGGGCGGCCGAGGCTCGCCTGCAATGACCTGTACGGCGAACCGGGCTCCGCTCGCCGACTATCGGTGCGGCCGATCGCGCAGCCGCGAATTGCCTTTCCAGGGACACGCTTCCTCCCACCGGCAGCTTGCGCCGGTGCTGCCATTGTATCCACACTGACGCTACGGTTAGTGTGCGCTCAAGCTTTCGCGGCGCGGCGATCCTCATCGCCGCACCGCTGACAGGAGCGGACCGATGGGAGGAATCCATGCGCAGATTTCTGCTGGTCGCAGGCCTGCTTGCGACTGCCGTCGGGCTGCTCTGGATCGGACAGGGCACGGGCGCCGTTCCGTGGCCGCGATCGAGCTTCATGGTCAACCAGCTGCAATGGGCCGGCTATGGCGCAGCCATGGCCGGCTTCGGGCTGGTGCTGATCTGGCAGAGTCATCAATGAGATAAATCAGGGAATGAAAGCATGACATCCAGCCGGTTCGATCTTCGCGGCAAGGTCGCGATCGTCACGGGAGGCAATGGTGGCATCGGCCTCGGCATGGCGCGCGGCCTTGCCGACGCTGGCGCCGACATCGCCGTGGTCGGACGCAACGAGGCCAAGTCCGCCGCCGCCGTGTCCGACCTCAGGCAGCGCGGCGTCAAGGCGATCGCCGTCACCACCGACGTGACCGACAAGGCGGCGGTCGCTGCGATGATCGAGCGCGTCGTCGGGGAGCTCGGCCGCATCGACGTCCTCGTCAACAACGCCGGCATGAGCATCCGCAAGCCGCCGCACGAGCTCGAGCTCGACGAGTGGAACAAGGTGATCGACACCAACCTCACCAGCGCTTTCGTGTGCTCGAAGCTGGCCTACCCGGCGCTGAAGGCGTCCGGCAACGGCAAGGTGATCAATATCGGTTCGATGATGTCGATCTTCGGCGCGAGCTTCGCGACGGCCTATGCCGCGAGCAAGGGCGGCATCGTGCAGTACACCCGCGCCTGCGCCAACGCCTGGGCGCCCGACAACATCCAGGTCAACGCCATCCTGCCGGGCTGGATCGATACCGACCTCACCCGCGGCGCCCGGCAGCAGGTGTCGGGGCTGCACGAGCGCGTGCTGGCGCGCACGCCTGCGGGGCGTTGGGGCGACATCGACGATTTCGCCGGCATCGCCGTGTTCCTCGCCTCGCCCGCGTCGAACTTCGTCACGGGCACAGCGATCCCCGTCGACGGAGGCTTCTCGGTAATGGCCTGAGCCCGGGCGCGCCCGCAATCAAACGACGCAAAAAAGAAGCCCCGGACCAGGCCGGGGCTTTTGAAATTTGCAGTGCTTTTCTTGATCGTTGGTCGCGTTGCGTCGACGTGCTCAGTAGCGGCCGATGGTCGGCGCGTCGAACTTGTAGCTCGCGCGCACGACGGCCCATTGGATGTCGCGCGGCTTGGCATCGAAGGTGTAGTTGCCCGAGGTGCCGCCGAGTTGATAGGTCTGGCTGCCGAAGGCCGCGTAGTTGTATTCGAGGCCGACGATCCAGTTGCGGGTGACGCCGTATTCCCAGCCGGCGCCGACGGTCCAGCCGTTGGCCCAGTGGGTCTGTTCGCCCGACCCCGTCGCCACACCGGTGGTGTCGGTCACCGAGAGACGGTTGTTCACGCCGGCATAACCGCCCTTGAAGTAGAACAGGTTGTTCTGCACGGCGAAGCCGGCGCGACCGACGACGGTCGCGAGCACGTTGGCGCGCCAGGAGAACACGTCGTCCGCAGCGCCAAACACGTTGTTGACGACCGTGCCCTTGTTGTCGAGGCCGGAGATCGTCCCTTCAATGCCGAACACGTAGTTGTTGGCCTGCCAGTTGTAGCCGATCTGGGCGCCGCCCATGATGCCCGAGTTGCGCTGACGGAAGCCATCACCCGGCGAAAGATCGCCGAACGGCGCGCCGGTTCCGTTGTTGGTGAACTGCTCGTTGGTCCAGGCGCCACCGATATGGCCGCCGACATAGAAGCCGGTCCAGTTGAACAGCGGCTCGACATAGGCGGGCGCCTTCGTGTAGCGCGCACCGAGATCGGCGGCGGAGGCCGCGCCGGTCGAAACCAGAGCCGTCGTGCAGGCGAAGGCGGCAATCAATTTATTACGCATGGTACACCCCGTGTCCTTTGATGGGCGCACGGTCACACGCAGGTCTTACTCAAATTTGAATCAAGAAAGTTAAGATGCCGGATTGGCACGCAGCGCGCCTTGAATCCGTTGGCGTTGTTGTTCGCGCGCAACGCTTGGCGCGCGATTTAACGCGGCATTATCCTTAGCAGCTCCTGCGTTACGGTGCCGGCGCGGCCCTCGAATGCACGTGCTCCGGCCGCACGCCGAGCGCAAGCAGGCGCGCCGGAATGCCCTGTAGCCACGGCAACGCGGTGACGAGGCGCACGACCAGCGGGACTTTGAGCGGCCGATCGCCGCCCTGCAAGGCGCCGCTGATGATATTGTTCTGCACGATCACCTGCATGCGTTGCGTCATCTTCACCGGAAATTCGCGTCGGCGCCTGATGGCATCGAGCTCGCCCTCGGTCGGGCAGCCGCGCTGAAGCTTGTCCGCCAGCAGATTGGCGGTCGCGACCGCGTCCTGCACGGCGAGATTGACGCCGACGCCGCCGACCGGCGACATCGCATGCGCGGCGTCGCCGATGCACAGCAGGCCCGGCTGCGTCCAGCGCTTGAGGCGGTTGATCGCGACCGTGAGCAGCTTGATATCGTCGAAGCTCTTCACATCAGTGATGCCGGATCGAAGGATCGGCGCCATGCGCACGACGTCGTCGAGCAACGCCTGCAATCCCCTCGCCTTCACCGCTTCATATTGTCCCTTGGCGATGACATAGGCGCATTGCCAATAGTCGCCGCGGTCGAAGGTGATCATCATCTTGCCGGGCTCGACCCGCGCGAACACGTTCTCGGTCTCGTCGGGTCTGCGGCCGGCGCGGAACCAGAGCACGTCCATCGGCGCGCCGATCTCCTCGACCTCGAGGCCGGCGCGCTCGCGCACCGTCGAATGCCGGCCGTCGCAGGCAATGGTGAGATCGGCCTCGATGTCGATGATGCCGTCAGGCGTTTTCGCCCGCACGCCGGCGACGGTCTCGCCGCGGCGGATCAGATCGACCGCCTCCGTGCTCATCATCACCTCGAGCGAGGCAAAGCGCCGCCCGGCCTCGCGCAGGAAGTTCAGGAAGTCCCATTGCGGCATGAAGGCGATGAAGGGATATTTGGTATGGAGCCGGCTGAGATCGGCGATGCGCACCGGCGTGCCGCCGAACAAGCCGTCCATCTTCTGCAAGCGCTGATGCGGCAGCTTCAGGAAGCCGTCGATCAGGCCGAGCTCGTCCATCACCTGAAGCGTCGAGGGATGCACGGTGTCGCCGCGGAAGTCGCGGAAGAAATCCGCATGCTTCTCCAGCACGATCACGTCAATGCCGGCCCGCCCGAGCAGATAGCCGAGCATCATGCCGGCCGGCCCGCCGCCGACGACGCAGCAGCGGACCTTCATGGTGCGGTTTGGCTGTTTGTCAGATGTCATTGCCGCTGCGATCCGCGATGTGAGTATCGATCAACATATCCCTGACGATACTAGCGCGATTCAGGCCGAACGCAGTTTCAATTTGCGGCCATAGCCGCCGCGACTGGTTCGCAGCAGCACCAAGCCCCCGGACAAAAAGGCCCGCAGTGCGCGGGCCTTTGCCTGAAAGCGGGATGACTATTTCTGGTCTTCGTTGCTGGTCCCGGTGCCCGGACTGCCGATCGGCAGCCCATTGGGCGCATGACCGACACCCGCGTTTCGCTCGGCTTGCGCCGCCGCGGGCGTCTTGCCGGCCGCGGTCGGGGGCTGAGCGTTCGGATTGTTCAGGCTGTTGTTGGTATTGATGTTCGCTCCGGTGGTGGTGCCATGCGTCCCCATTCCCGAGGGAGCCGACGGCCCCGAGTTGGCGCTGCTGGATGACGTGCCCATTCCGGCGCCTGAGCTGGCCGCAGATCCCGCGCCGCCGGTCCCCGTTCCGGCAGCAGCCCCGGCGCCGGCACCGCCACCCGCACCACCGCCACCCGCACCAGCGCCTCCGCCACCACCTCCCCCTTGCGCAAAGGCGGCCGTCGACAGCGCAGCACAAGCGGTGATTACGAAGATGGATTTGCGGATCATGGATCGTCTCCCTGGTTTGACAGACAATCCAGGTGCCCAAGGAGTTGTTCCTTCCGCGGAGATCGACGTGCGCTTGCCTCATGGCTTTGACGACTTCCGTTCCCATGGGCGCTTGCCGTCGGCGTCGCGATCCCAGGGTCGCGTGATCGGAGCTACCTTCTCATCCTCGGCGGCCTTCGCGCGGTCCGCCTGGACACGTTCACGGTCGGTGAGTGGCGGCGCTGTGGGGGCGGGAGTCGTTTGGGCCAAAACCGGAAGCGTCGTAACGACCGCGACGATGATGAACTTTGCCATCCCCGCCTCTAGCACTTCCGCCTTGACCTGTCCGATTTAAGTTCGTCCACTCCGTAGGCCGATCGCGTCAGGCCGACAGCGCATCAATGATTGCTGCGGTTCGCGCTACGAAAACTCTTGATCTCCGAGACGCTGCCGTCGCGATAGGTCAGTTCCACCGAGACGGACTGCGTGCTTGGCGCGAGCTTCATGTAGAGCGGCATGCCGGCGGTGACCGCGCTGGGGTCGCGCATGTCGCAAGGCGGCATCTTCAGCACCTGGTTGGGGACGGCGGTGTCGATGCCGATGCGCACCTCGCGGATGGCGCAGCGGTACGACACGAGATGCGTGTAGTAGACCAGCAGCCCGTTGAACTCGCGGAACGACAGCCAGCTCGTCGAGGTCATGTCGAGGATCTTGCGCTGGTCGCGGATCAGCGCGGCCTCGGGATCGAACCTGATCGGGAACGGTCCCTGCATGTCGCCGGACTGATCGACGTAGCGGACCTCGATGGTGCCGGCCTGCGCATCAGGCGGCAGCTCGATCGACGGGTTCGGCATCCGCTTGCGCGTGCGCGGATCGAGCGTATCGATGAATCCGGTCTCGCGGAAATCGCCCTTGCCGGCCATGCGCCAGGAAATGCCGAGCGTCGGGTCGGCGAAGGAGAACGTCACGCTCCAGCCGCCATTGTGCCGCGAGAAGCTCGCGATCGGCGCGTTGATGGTCTCCTCCTTCGGCATCTGTGGCACCGACACCGGCGGCAGTGCCGCAAGCTTCTGCGGCGGTGGATCGGCCGGGCGCGCGGCTGCATCCTTCGCCATGCCGCTGAGGAAGACGTCGTCGACCATCTGATCGAAATAGACCGGCACCTGCCTGTGCTTGACCGTGTCGGCCATCTCGCTGACGGCACGGCGCGTGCGTTGCGCCACCTGCACCAGGTTCTCGCCGGGCTTGAGCAGCTCCTTGGCGAAGGTGCGTGTGAACACCGAATTGGGATTGGCGTCGTCGTTGGACAGGCGATCGAGCGCTGTCTGACGAGGTCCTGCCGAGAACACCGAGAACACGCCTTCGGGCAGCTGCGTCATCGGCGCGAGCCCGCCGCCACCGGCGACCGCGCGGGTGCCCTTGCGCTCGAACGGGTTGTTGCGGCAGGCGTCGAACACCAGGATCGAGGTCCGCGCCTTCTTGTTCTGAAGGCGCTCGACGATGCGGTCGGCCAGGATCGAGGCGTCGCGCACCAGCTCTTCCTGACCTTCCGTCGCCGCCGGCACGTCGGTCGGCAGCAGGTAGTTCTGGCCGGCGATCTCGAAACCATGGCCGGCGTAGAAGAAGAACGCGGTGTCGCCGGGCTCGATTGCCTTGTCGAAGGCGAGCAGCGTCTCGGAGAATTGCTGCCGGCTCTGGTTCTCGGCGACCATCACCGAGAAGCCGAGCTGCTTCAGCGTGTCGCCCATGGTGCGGGCGTCGTTGACGGCCTTGAGCAGCTTCGGGACGTTCTTGTAGTCGTTGTTGCCGACCACGAGCGCGACGCGCTTCTCGGCATAGGCAGGCGCTGCGAAGCCGCTCAGGCTCGCCGCAAGACCAAGGGCCGCCAGAATTCCGAAAAGCCGACGCGTCATCGCAAAATTTTCCCTGCAGAACGGCCCTACGCCGGTTCCTTCGAACAGCAGTTCACGGGATCCCCTGCCGCTGTGTGATAGTCGGCCCAGAGGCAACGACGGTTCAAGGGGCCTGCCCCCCGATTCCTCGATCTGGCTCTGGCAGATTGCGTTGGAATCTGCTTCTTCTTGAACGATTTCGCCGGAAACGAGGGGCAGCCGTGTTTCACTGGTGTACGGACGAGGTGGAGCCGCACGACCGTTTCGAGTATTGGCGCGAGGTGCGCGCCAAGGGATTGTTCGGCGTTACCGCCGAGCTCGAGCGCGAGCGGCGAACGAACTTCTTCGGCGAGTTCTCGCTGCGCCAGCTTGGCGGGGCCGGCCTCGTCGAGCTGAAGGCCTCGCCCTACGCGGTCGAGCGCAGCACGTCCGACATCGCTGACGCCCCGGGTGACGCAATCTGCGTGTACCAGCAGCTCGGCAGCGGCGGCTGGTTCGGCGGCATGCGCACAAGCGACTTTTCGATCGGGAGCGGCCGCTTTGCCACCAGCCATACCGACCTGCCTTACCGCACCGCGCCACAGGGCGCCGGGGGCTTTCACCTGCGGATCCTGAAGATTCCCGTGAGCAGCATCCCGACGCAGGACAAGCGCATGCGCGAGCTTGCACCCCGGACGTTCAACGATCCGACCCTGGCGCCCCTGCTCGCTGCCTGCTTTGCCGATCTCGGCGAGGCCGCCGCGGATGATGCTGTCGCCGCGGATGCGTCCCCTCTCGTCCAGACCTCCCTGGTTCAGGCGTTGGCCCATCTGGCGCTGATCGAGCGCGGCATCGTGCGGCCCGGCAGCCGGCGCGGCCAGGCGGCGCTGCGGACCGCCCGCCTCTCGCAAGCCCGGCGCCTGATCGCACGCCACATGCAAAACCCAAACCTGGCGCCGGCCATGGTGGCCGACCTGCTCGGCGTGTCCGTGCGTCACCTGCACATGCTGTTCGAGACAGCCGAGAAGAGCTTCTCGCAGACCGTGACCGACGAGCGCCTGAAACAGAGCCGCCGCCTGATGCGCGAGGCGCCGGAGCGGATGATCGCCGACATCGCGGCCTCCTGCGGCTTCGAGAGCCTGGCGACCTATTACCGGGTCTTCAATGCCGCCTATGGCATGGCGCCCGGCGACTTCCGGGCCAGGGGCGCGGATGACCTTTAGACGGGTCGTTTGGCGATTGCCGCCGGACCGCGGGCAGAGCGGAAAATCCCAGCAGCGCCCGCGATTTGGGCAAAAACCTCAGGTTTTTTAGGGCCTTCCCGCGCCTGCTCCATTGACTTTGGCCAATTCCCCCCTATGTTCCAGTGCGACGCGGCTCAGATCGACGAGCGATTCCTGAGCCTTGCGCTTTGTTCGCGTGAGTCAGCACCCCCAGCTTCTTCGAGAGCGCGCCGTTTCGGGGTGGAACGCGACAGCCTTAATTACCCTCGATTCCGAACGGCGGTTTCGACCAGAGGCTCAATGTCCTTTTCAAATCTCGGACTATCCGAAAAAGTCCTCGCCGCAGTGGCGGCCACCGGTTACACCAATCCCACCCCCATCCAGGAACAGGCGATCCCTCACGTCCTCGCACGCAAGGATGTGCTCGGCATCGCCCAGACCGGCACCGGCAAGACCGCGGCCTTCGTGCTGCCGATGCTCACCATCCTCGAGAAGGGCAGAGCCCGGGCGCGCATGCCGCGCACCCTGATCCTCGAGCCGACCCGCGAGCTTGCGGCCCAGGTGAAGGAAAACTTCGACCGCTACGGCGTCGGCCAGAAACTCAACGTCGCCCTCCTGATCGGCGGCGTCTCCTTCGGCGATCAGGATGCCAAGCTGATGCGCGGCGTCGACGTGCTGATCGCAACCCCCGGCCGCCTGCTCGACCACACCGAGCGCGGCGGCCTGCTGCTCACCGGCGTCGAGCTGCTCGTCATCGACGAGGCCGACCGCATGCTGGACATGGGCTTCATCCCCGACATCGAGCGCGTCTGCAAGCTGGTCCCGTTCACGCGGCAGACCCTGTTCTTCACCGCGACCATGCCGCCGGAAATCCGGCGCATCACCGAAGCCTTCCTGCACAATCCGCAGAAGATCGAGGTCTCCAGGCCAGCCACCACCGCCGTCACCGTCACGCAAGCCCAGGTGCCTGCCGGACGCGAGGCGCACGAGAAGCGCGAGCTGCTTCGCCGCCTGCTTCGCGAGGCCAAGGACCTCAAGAACGCGATCATCTTCTGCAATCGCAAGCGCGAGGTCGCCATCGTTCACAAGTCGCTGCAGAAGCACGGCTTCAGCGTCGGCGCGCTGCACGGCGACATGGACCAGTCGGCCCGCACGGCCGCACTCGAACAGTTCCGAAAGGGTGAGCTGCCGCTGCTCGTCGCTTCCGACGTCGCCGCCCGCGGCCTCGATATTCCCGAAGTCAGCCACGTCTTCAATTTCGACGTTCCCCATCACGCCGACGACTACGTTCATCGCATCGGCCGCACCGGCCGCGCCGGCCGCACCGGCACCGCGATCTCGATCGTGACACCACTCGACCAGAAGTCGATGGTGGCGATCGAAAAGCTGATCGGCCAAAGCATTCCGCGCGCCGAGGGCGATTACGAAGTCTCGGCCGAGGCATCCGATGCGAGCGAGCGTCCGCGCGAGCAGCGCGGCCGTGAACGTTCACGCGGCGGCCGCGGCAAGCCGCAACGCGGCCGCGACCGTGAGCGCAGCCACGAGCCGCGCGACGCACGAGGCGAGGCAAGGCACGCCTCCGAATCGAGGCCTCCTTCGGAGACGCGACAGCCCGCCGAATCACGGCATCGGTCCGACGACAAGCGCCGGGCGGAGCCGCGACACGAAGCGCGCCAGCAGGCCAACATCTCGCATGTCCCCTCGATCGGCCGTCCCGAACCGCGCCGCCAGCGCGAAGTCGACACCGAGCCGGGCGATCACTCGCATCTGCCGGCGTTTCTGCTGCGGCCGGTACGCTCGCCCGCCGGCGCCTGAAGCGCAACGCGCTCCAGATTCCGGTTGAGCAAACCCGCGACACACCTTATTAGACGCCTTCGTGAACGTATATTTACGGGGCGTTCACGATCGTCCGTTAGCCTACGAACATAATTTAAGCATTGCTGCGGTCGGGGGCGCGCCGGCCGCTGTGGGGTATGTTCCGTGATCAAGGTGCTCGATGAACACGAACGCACGATGGCGTTCGCCGAGGTGGCGCTCGGTCAGATCCGATCGCTTCGGCAGACGGCAATTCCCCGCAATTACGAGATCTGGTACGTCTACGCCACCGGATACAACGCGCCGCTCAACAAGATCATCAACGAGACGCTGGCGCGCAGCGGCAAGCTGACCGAAGCCGATCTCGAGCAGATCTACGAGACTTATCTCTCCCACATCAAGACCACCGACCGCATCGACAAGGTCGGCGCCCGCGTCATCGGCGAGATCGACGACGTGATGAAGGTCCTGGGCGACGCGCTCGGCATGACCAGCGCCTACGACGCCAGCCTGTCGGGCGCGACCGAGAAACTGTCGTCAGCCAAGAGCCGCGACCAGCTCAAGACGATCGTCGAGGCCCTGCTGCGCTCGACCAGCGAGATGCGCGAGACCAACAAGGCGCTGGAAGACCGACTCACGCTGTCGAAGAACGAGATCAGCAATCTCCAGCAGAGCCTGGAAGCGATCCGCGCCGAGAGCCTGACCGATCCCCTCACCGGCCTCGGCAACCGCAAATATTTCGACCGCATGATCGGCATGGCCGTGCAGAACGCGCTCGCCTCGGGCGAGCCGCTGTCGCTGCTGCTGTTCGACATCGATCACTTCAAGTCGTTCAACGATTCCTACGGCCATCTCACCGGCGACCAGGTGCTGCGGCTCGTCGGCCTTTCGATGAAGCAGACCATCAAGGGCCAGGATATCACCGCACGCTATGGCGGCGAGGAATTCGCGGTCGTGCTGCCGAACACCGCGCTGCGCCAGGCTCTCACGGTGGCCGACCACATCCGTCGCGCCGTGATGGCGAAGGAATTGAAGAAGAAATCGACCGGCGAGATCCTCGGCCGCGTCACCATCTCCGTCGGAGTCTCCATGCTGAGGGAGGGCGACGACACCGACGCGCTGATCGAGCGTGCGGATGCCTGCCTCTACGCCGCCAAGCGCAATGGCCGCAATCGCGTGATCTGCGAAGCCGATCCGGAATACGCGGCCGAGACACCCAGCCGCGTGGCGTGAGGCCCGATCCATTTATCGATGTCATTCCGGGGTGCGCCTCTTGGGCGCGAGCCCGGAATCCATACTCACGATGGTGGTTATGGATTCCGGGCTCCCGGCTACGCCGCGCCCCGGAATGACGGCGACAATGGAGCATAGTTTGGCTTGATTCGCGGGTCCGCCTCCGCGCTACGACCTGCGGCGGACGCGTCGCTCGGTCCCAGCTTTCTCAGTCCGCCGCTTCCTAGCCTCGGCCTTTCTCGGCTGCGCTTTCTTCGCCGCCGTCTTTTTCGCTGCCTTCTTCGCCTTCGGCCGCTTCTTCACCTTGGCGCGTTGGGCCGCGGCGAGGGCCGCCCTCGCCCATTGTGCAAGCTCTGCGGAATCATCGAACAGGCGTGCGGGCAACTCCCAGTAGGAATTGACCACCACGGTCTTGGCGCGGGTCGAATACTGGAACGGCTTTGAGCCTTCGGCCTCGAAGTCTGGAATGGTCGTTTCGTCGGCGCGGAAGAACAGGCCGGCGCGCAGGGACAGCGCGAAATTGACACCGTCGGCGGAGATGCCGTAGCCCGAGAACATCTTGCGGATGGTGACGGGGCCAAAATCGGCGAACAGGTCGATCAGGAATTCGCGGTCCATGGCCCAATACTCTCCCAGATGTCGTCCCCGCGAACGCGGGGACCCATAACCACAGGGAGAAGTTTAGCGAGGACTGTTCGTCATGCCAGTGTCGGTACGAACACCGCCCGTCACCGATAGATCACGCGGTATGGGTCCCCGCGTTCGCGGGGACGACAGCGGAGGGCTTGGCGCGAGCCGGGCTACCCGTCGATCTTGGCCGGACGCAGCTCGACCGATTCGCCGCAGCCGCAGGCGGAGACCTGGTTGGGATTGTTGAAGACGAACTGCGCCTGCATCTTGTCGGCCCTGTAGTCCATCTCGGTGCCGAGCAGGAACAGCACGGCCTTGGGATCGACCAGGATCTTGACGCCCTTGTCCTCGACGACCTCGTCGGTCGGGCGGACATCATGGGCGTATTCGACCGTGTAGGACTGACCGGCACAGCCGCCATTCTTCACGCCCACGCGGAGGCCCACGATCTCGGAGTCTGCACGCTGGGTCAGCTCGCTGATGCGCTGGGCGGCGGCATCGGTCAGCCGCATCACCTGCGGGCGCGGCCGCCGTGGCTTCGGGGTGGATGCTGGTGTCGAGCCTGACGAAATTTGGGTCATATCAATGATGTGGTCCGTTGCGGCGCGAATTCAATGCCGGTGGTGGCGTCACCACATGTTGAGCACGAGACGCGCCTCGTCGCTCATGCGTTCCGGCGACCACGGCGGCTCCCAGACGACCTTGACGTCGACCACGCCGACGCCAGGGACGCTGGCGACCGCGTTCTCGACCATGGTCGGCAGTTCGCCGGCGGCCGGACAGTTCGGCGTCGTCAGCGTCATCTGCACGTCGACCGAGCGGTCATCCTTGATCTCGACCTTGTAGATCAGGCCGAGCTCATAGATGTCGGCCGGAATTTCCGGATCGAACACGGTCTTGAGCCCGGCGATGATCTCGGTGGTCAGACGCTCGGTCTCCTCCGGCGGCAGCGCCGAATGGGTCTCCATCGGATTGGCTTTGATTTCAGCCGTGTCACTCATGCGAACAAATCCCGCGCCTTCAGCAGCGCCTGTGCCAGATGATCGACTTCTTCCCGCGTATTATACATGCCGAACGAGGCCCGGCACGTCGCGGTCACGTTGAACCGCTCTAAAAGCGGCATCACGCAATGGGTGCCGGCGCGCACCGCGATGCCCTGACGGTCGATCACGGTGGCGACGTCATGGGCATGCGCGCCCTTGAGCTCGAAGGAGATCACCGGGCCCTTGCCCCGCGCCGTGCCGATCAGCCGCAGCGAATTGATCTCGCGCAGCTTCTCCTGGGCATAGGTGGTGAGATCGTGCTCGTGCGCGGCGATGCGCTCCTTGCCGATCGAATTGACATAGTCGATGGCGGCGCCAAGGCCGACGGCCTCGACGATGGGCGGGGTGCCGGCTTCGAACTTGTGCGGCGGGTCGCCATAGGTGACGATGTCGCGCGAGACCTCGCGGATCATCTCGCCGCCGCCATTGTAGGGGCGCATCGCGGCGAGGTGGTCGTACCTGGCCCAGAGCACGCCGATGCCGGTCGGCCCGTACACCTTGTGGCCAGTGAAGACATAGAAGTCGCAGCCGATGTCCTGGACATCGACCGGCAGATGCACCGCGCCCTGGCTGCCGTCGACGAGCACCGGAATGCCGCGGGCATGGGCGATCTTGACGACGTCCTTGACCGGCACGATGGTGCCGAGCGCGTTCGACATCTGCGTGATCGCGACCAGCTTGGTCTTCGGCGTCAGCAGCTTCTCGAACTCGTCGATGAGGAAATTGCCCTCGTCGTCGACCGGCGCCCATTTGATCACGGCACCCTGGCGCTCCCTGAGGAAATGCCAGGGCACGATGTTGGAGTGGTGCTCCATGATCGAGATGACGATCTCATCGCCATCTTTGATATTCGGCCCACCCCACGAGGACGCGACCAGGTTGATCGCCTCGGTCGCGTTGCGGGTGAAGATCACTTCTTCGGTGCGCGGCGCGTTGATGAACTGCGCCACCTTGGCACGGCCGCCCTCGTAGGCTTCGGTCGCGGCATTGGCGAGGTAGTGCAGGCCGCGATGCACGTTGGCGTACTCGCTCGTATAGGCCTGCGTCATGCGATCGAGCACCGACTGCGGCTTCTGCGCCGAGGCGGCGTTGTCGAGATAGACCAGCTTCTTGCCGTAGACCTGCAAAGCGAGCGCCGGGAAATCCTGGCGCACGCGCGCGACGTCATAGGTGCCGTTCTTGACTGCCGGATGGGTGCTCATGACCGCCGCTCCAGCCAGCGCTCGGCCATGCCGATCACGTGCTCGCGCAAACCATCGTCGGCGATCTGCTCGATCGCCTCGCCCACGAAGGCCTGGATCAACAGCGCCTGGGCCTGCTTCTCCGGCAGGCCGCGGGCTTTCAGATAGAACAACAGGGTGTCGTCCAGCGCGCCGGCGGTGGCGCCGTGGCCGCAGGACACGTCGTCGGCGAAGATCTCGAGCTCGGGCTTGTTGTCCGCCTCGGCTTCGTCCGAGAGCAGCAGCGCGCGCGTCATCATCTTGCCATCGGTCTTCTGCGCGTCGGGACGGACGATGATGCGGCCCTGGAACACCGAATGGGCGCGATCGTCGATCACGGCGCGGAAGATCTCGCGGCTCACGCAGTTCGGCACGGCATGGTCGACCACCAGCGTGGTGTCGCCGTGCTCGGTCTTCTGCAACAGGTTCACGCCGTTGATGGAGAGCTCGCTGCCCTCGCCCGCCAGCGTGATGAAGCCCTGCAAACGGCTGACCGCGGCGCCGCTGGTCATGTTGAAGAAATTGAGCTTGGTGTTGGCACCCACGGTGACGAACTGCGAGGTGATGTTCACCGCATCGGGCGCGTCGTCCATCAGACGGATGTGGGCGACGTCGGCGTCGTCGCCGATCCAGAGGATCACCGCATCGTTGACCTGATAGCCGCCTGCCTTTCCGGCCGCGACGAATGTCTCGATGATCGTGGCACGAGCAGCTTTGCCAATCCGCAGGTGCGAGCGGGTGAACGCGGACGCGCCAGCCGCCGTCGCAACATGGATGATCTGGATTGGCGCGGCCAGTTGCACACCGTCGGCGATCGTGACGACCATCCCATCCGTCGCCATGGCTGCATTGAGCGAGATCACTGCATCGGTCGAGGTGGTCCGGAGGAAATCGCCAGCGACCGGGTTAGCCTCGTTGTCCAGGATCTCGCGTAGCGTCTTGACACCCGCTTCTGAAACCAGCGCCTTCACGTCGGAGAGTTCGGCCGCGAACACGCCGTCGACCAGCACCAGCTTGCGGGCGCCTTCGATCGCATGCGCCTTCACCGCGTCCGAGGCGCGCTTCAGCGCGGCCGCATCGGGTGCAGCCGCCAGCGGCAGCACCTCACCGACCAAGGCGCGCAGATCGGTATATTTCCATTCCTCGATCCGGCGGTGCGGCAGGCCGAGGCGCTCGTAGCTCTCGAACGCCTCGCGGCGCGCCGCGATCACATCAGGCGATCCCGACAAGCGGCCTTCGGCGCTGGCGAACAGGTCGCTCACCGCACGGCCGCCTCCGGTCTTTGCCACAGCAACGTTCATCTTCAATAATCCTTACGCGGCCTCGAACTGGGCGTAACCGGACGCCTCCAGTTCCAGCGCCAGCTCCTTGCCGCCGCTCTTCACGACGCGGCCTCTCGACATCACGTGCACGACGTCGGGCACGATGTAGTTGAGCAGCCGCTGATAGTGGGTGATCACGACCATCGCGCGCCCCGGCGAGCGCAGCGCATTGACGCCGTCGGCCGCGATGCGCAGCGCGTCGATGTCGAGGCCGGAATCCATCTCGTCGAGGATGCACAGGCTCGGCTCGAACAGCGCCATCTGGAGCACCTCGTTGCGCTTCTTCTCGCCGCCGGAGAATCCGACATTGACGCCGCGCTTGAGCATGTCCTGCGGGATGTTCAGCGACTTCGAGACTTCACGGACCTTCTTGAGGAAGTCAGGCGTCGAATACTCGCTCTCGCCGCGCGCCTTGCGCTGCGCGTTGAGCGCGGTGCGCAGGAAGGTCATGGTGGCAACGCCGGGAATCTCGACCGGATACTGAAATGCCAGGAACACGCCCTTCGCGGCGCGCTCCTCCGGCGCCATCTCCAGGAGGTCCTCGCCCTTGAACAGGATCTGACCGTCGGTGACCTCATAGCCGGGCTTGCCGGCGATGACGTGCGAGAGCGTCGACTTGCCGGAGCCGTTCGGCCCCATGATCGCGTGCACCTCGCCCTCATTCACGGTCAGCGTCAGTCCGTGGAGGATCTCGCGCTCCTCGACACGAACCTTGAGGTCTTTCACTTCAAGCAAAGCCATTTTGTTTTTCCATCTATCCCCTCATCCTGAGGAGCGCTGCAAGGCGCGTCTCGAAGGATTGAGGCCAACAATCTTTCCGGTATCCATCCTTCGAGAGGGCCGCTTCCGCGGCCTCCTCAGGATGAGGTCCGAGCTAGCCGACCGACCCTTCGAGCGAGATCGAGATCAGCTTCTGCGCTTCCACCGCGAATTCCATCGGCAGCTGCTGCAGCACGTCCTTGACGAAGCCGTTGACGACGAGGCCGACCGCCTCCTCCTGGCTGAGCCCGCGCTGGATGCAGTAGAACAGCACGTCCTCGGAGATCTTCGACGTGGTCGCCTCGTGCTCGAACGTCGCCGACGAGTTCTTGGCCTCGATGTACGGCACGGTATGCGCGCCGCATTTGTCGCCGATCAGCAGCGAATCGCAGGCCGTGAAGTTGCGCGCGCCTGATGCCTTGCGGTGCGCGGTGACGAGGCCGCGATAGGTGTTCTGCGACTTGCCGGCGGCGATGCCCTTGGAGATGATCCGGCTCGTCGTGTTCTTGCCGAGGTGGATCATCTTGGTGCCCGAGTCGACCTGCTGGAAGCCGTTCGAGATCGCGATCGAGTAGAACTCGCCGCGGGAATTGTCGCCGCGCAGGATGCAGCTCGGATATTTCCAGGTGATCGCAGATCCCGTCTCGACCTGGGTCCAGGAGATCTTGGAGTTGGCGCCGCGGCAGTCGCCACGCTTGGTGACGAAATTGTAGATGCCGCCCTTGCCTTCGGCATTGCCGGGATACCAGTTCTGCACCGTCGAATATTTGATCTCGGCATCGTCGAGCGCGACGAGTTCGACCACGGCGGCGTGCAGCTGGTTCTCGTCGCGCTGCGGCGCGGTGCAGCCTTCGAGATAGGAGACGTAGGCGCCCTTGTCGGCGATGATCAGCGTGCGCTCGAACTGGCCGGTGTTGCGCTCGTTGATGCGGAAATAGGTCGACAGCTCCATCGGGCAGCGCACGCCCGGCGGCACGTAGACGAACGAGCCGTCGGAGAACACCGCCGAGTTGAGCGTCGCGTAGAAATTGTCCGAGGTCGGCACCACCGATCCCAGATATTTCTGCACGAGTTCAGGGTGCTCACGGATCGCCTCCGAGATCGGCATGAAGATCACGCCGGCCTTCTTCAGCTCCGCCTTGAACGTGGTCGCGACCGAGACCGAATCGAAGACGGCATCGACCGCGATCTTGCGGCGGGCCGGGTCTTCCTCGCCGGGCTTCGGCTCGACACCCTCGAGCATCGCGACTTCCCGCAAGGGGATGCCGAGCTTCTCGTAGGTCTTCAGGATCTCCGGATCGATCTCGTCGAGCGAGGACACCGTCTTCTTCGGCTTCGGCGCCGCGTAATAATAGAGATCCTGGAAGTCGATCTTGGGATAATCGACCCGCGCCCAGGTCGGCTCCGTCATGGTCAGCCAGCGCCGATAGGCTTCCAGCCGCCATTGCAGCATCCAGGCGGGCTCGTTCTTCTTTTCGGAGATGAACTTGACGGTTTCTTCCGACAGCCCCTTGGGGGCCTTGTCGGACTCGATCAGGGTCTCAAACCCATAACGATACTGGTCGACGTCGATGCGCTTCACGCGCTCGACCGTCTCTTGTACGGCTGGCATTCCATCCTCCGCTCGCGGTTTCAAGGACCGCGGTGGATCAAACTCGGTCGAGTATTACGATATTTCTCTGCGGAAAGCACGGGCTTAGAACCGTTCGAGCCGTGTTTCGTCGCTTAGCCCTTAAGTAGGGTATTACCAAGCTTTCGCCAAGCCTCTAACGCCCTATTGATGTCTTCTGGTCCCGTGGACCAGCCCAGACTGAGCCGCACCGCTCCCTGTGCGACCGCGGGGTCATAGCCCATGGCCGACAGGACGTGGGACGGCTGGACCTTGCCAGAGGAGCAGGCGGAGCCGGAGGAGACGGCGACCCCCTCCAGGTCGAAGCCGATCACGGCAGTTTCGGCCTTCAGATCGGGTGCGGTGAAGAGCACGGTGTTTGGCAAGCGTTCCACGTCGTCCGAAAAGACCGTCACCCTCGCAACGCTGCGCAGGCCATTTTCCAAACGATCTCTGAGGGTTGCCATTCGATTCACATCCTCCGGCAGAGCCTGAAGCGCGGCTTTCACCGCCGCCCCGAAGCCGGCGACTCCCGCGACATTCTCGGTTCCGGCCCGACGGCTGAGCTCCTGCCCGCCGCCCCGCAGCACCGGCTCCAGGCCGACGATCCCCTCGGCCATCACCAACGCGCCGACCCCCTTGGGGCCGCCGATCTTGTGCGCAGAAAAAGTGGCAAGGTCTGCGCCTACCTTATTGATATCGAACGGGATTTTACCAAGCGCCTGGATTGCATCGACGTGCAGGAGGCCGCCGGCCCCACGGGCGACGCTTGCGGCCTCAGCGATGGGCTGGAGCGCGCCGGTTTCGTTATTGGCGGCCATGATTGAAACCAGAGCTGGCGGGCCGTCCTTGAGCTGTGCCTTCAGATCCTCGAGGTCGACCACGCCGGAGCGCGTGACACGGATCGGGCCGATCCTGTCCGCCGGGAACCGGCCGCCGGCCAGCACCGAAGCATGCTCGACCGCCGAGACCAGCAGCCGCTCGACGGGGCCGCCCGAGGGCCCCCGCAGACCCGGCGAGAGCGCCAGCGCATTGGCCTCGGTTCCAGCGGAGGTGAAGATAACGTTCCGTGGCAGCGCGCCGACCGCGGCCGCGAGCACGGCGCGCGCCTCCTCGACCAGCCGTCGCGCCTCCCGCCCCTCGGCATGGACCGATGACGGATTGCCGACGAGGTCATAGGCCGCAACCATCGCCGCCCGCGCCTCGGGGCGCAGCGGCGTGGTCGCGTTCCAGTCGAGATAGACACGTGTCGGCATCTCGCCCTCTTAGCACCTTTTGCCAGCGGGCCAATCGGACGGAGCGTATCAGACCGGCTGGTGCTGCTCCGTCCTGAAAGCCGTCCGCGGCACCGCTCGCAATCCGAACAACGGCCGCAGGCAGGCGATGCGCCGGACGATTTCATAGGTCGTCACACATGTGAGTGCGGTCCCAATGATGACGATGGACGCCTCGATCCCGACCGGCATACCGGTGTCATGCAATTGATGGGCGATCACGATGATCGCGGTCTGATGCACGATGTAGTACGGGAAGATCGCGTCGGTCAGATAGCGGCGCACGGCGCTGTCGGCCGTGAAGTAGCGCCGCGCAAGGCCCAGCACGACGGCGATCGCGAGCCATTGATAGCACCCATAGGCCGAGGCGGCGAACCACCTCAACATGGGCGGCGGCGCAAACAGGCCGGCGCGTACCAGAATGAAGGCAGCGAAGCAGGCAGCGGCCGCCAGCAGCGCCACGAAGCGCTGGCGCTCGAGTTCGCGCCAGATGCCCTCCTGCTTCGCCAGCAGGAAACCGATCAGGAAGGCCGTCGCGTGGTCCGCGTGGTTGTACCAGTCGCCGAACAGCGCGTGCGTGGACGGAAAAGCCGGGAACAGCACCAGGCGCCAGGCGGCATAGAGCAGGCAGGGTGCGATCAGGAGCCATGGCCCGACGAGCACGCCCGCCAGCTTCCGGCCAAGCCAGTCGGCGCCGGCCGGCCACAACGCGAGGACGCCGATCAAGGCCATCGTGTAGATCCATAGATAGACCACGAACCAGAGATGGTTCCAGGTCGGCAACACGATGCACGGGTTCGGACAGAACTGCGCCCCAAAGGCAAAATAGTGCCGGGCGTAGAAATCGAAAAAGCCCGCGGAATAGCCGAGGCTCTCGACGATCTGGAGGTAGGACTGCGGCGGCACGATGATGAGCATGCCTGACATCAGTGGGATCAAGAGCCGCGCCGACCGTGCACCGGCCATCGAGCCGAGACTCGACTTGTCCAGCATGAAGCGCGTGGCAACCCCGGACACCAGAAACAGAAGCGACAGCCGCCAGGGGTTGAGGAACAGCATCACCGGTTCCAGCCAGCTGAGCCGGTGCACGCTCTTGATGTGAAATCCCCAGGACACGTAGAGCATGCCGACGTGGTAGAAGATCAGCAGCCCAAAGGCTAAAATCCGCACCCAGTCCAGATCGATGCGCCTGTCCGAGCTTTGGAATTGCTGTGGTGTTGGCATGGTATTCTGCTCCTTGACGGGACGACGAACGCGGTTTCCGGACCATGGCTGCTGACACCGAAAATGCTCCGCCGGCGGCGCGCGTCGAGCCGGTTTGGGATCAGAATCGGACACGGGGGGACGAGCCGCCCGCGGCCGGGACGAATAGCGGGCCTTTCGGGATCAACGGCGGCGACCGGATGATGTTCGCAGCGATCGCGGCCGTCGCGCTCGCGATCGGAATCGTCAACGCGTTTTCGTTCGCTCAGGACGCGGCCTGGCGCGGCGACAGCTACGACATCGGCCGGCGGCTGTTCTGGGAGATGTCGAGCATTGCCGTCATCCTGCTGCTGCTGCCGATCCTGGTGCTGGCGGTCCGCCGCATGCGCCGAACGCCCGGCCTTGCCGCCCGCGCAGCAATCGGGGCGATCACCCTGCTCGGCTTTTCGGCGCTCCACATCACCGGCATGGTCTGGGTGCGGAAGCTTGCGCTCTGGCTCGCCGGAGGAGCCTACGATTTCCGTTTCTCGCTTGCGACGGTCCTTTACGAATTCCGCAAGGATGCCGTGGCGGCTGTCCTGATCGCCGGCACGATCTGGCTGCTCGAAAGCCGCCGCGAGCTGAAGAGCGCCGCGGCCGCTCCGCCGGCACCACCGCCCCCCCAACAGGCTTCATCGCCGGATGTGATCTGGCTGCGCGACGGCGCGAGCCGCATTCGCGTGGTGCCGCGCGAGATCCTCTGGGTCGCCTCCGCTGGCAACTACATCGAGTACAGCCTCGCCGACGGCACCCAGCACCTGATCCGGGGCACGCTGGCGGCCGCGGAAAGCGAGCTGGCGCGATTCTCCATCGTTCGCGTTCATCGGACCAGGCTTGCCAATCTCGACCGGGTGCGCGGCGTGGACCTCAAGCCATCAGGAGATTTCGAGCTCGCCTTCGACAACGGCCAGGCGCTCGGCGGCAGCCGGCGTTACCGGCCGGCGGTCGCCTCGCTCGGAAGCCGAACCGCCCCTTCGGCAAGCGCCGTCGCCGATCCACCCGCGGCTCATAAACAATCGTGATTTCAAATGGTTGAGCGCCGCCCTTGCCCCGGCTCCGCCATTGCCCGATTCAACTGAGGCAGGTCCTGGCCGCGGCAGACAAGCCGGACATGACGCTGCCATGACCAGCTAAGCTCTTGAGCCGATTGAGAGATGTCGAAGATGCTTGCTTTTTGACCCTTGCCTCGTGTTAGAAGCGCGCGTCAGTTCAACCGCGCGCCACTCGCGCATCATCCGAGGGCGCGCTTCTCCACCTTTCATCCGTGCTCTCCTCGGTGGCGACGCTGGGAGAGCCACAATCGGACGATTGCGCAGGGATCACCTCCAAGGGACTTAAATCAGAGACATCCATGCCTGAAGTCATTTTTACCGGCCCTGCGGGCCGTCTCGAAGGCCGCTATCACCCGGCCAAGCAGAAGAACGCGCCGATCGCGATGATCCTGCATCCGCATCCGCAGTTCCACGGCACGATGAACCATCAGATCGTGTACCAGTGCTACTACGCCTTCGCGCATCGCGGCTTCTCGGTGCTGCGCTTCAATTTCCGCGGCGTCGGCCGCAGCCAGGGTTCGTTCGACCACGGCACCGGCGAATTGTCGGATGCAGCCGCCGCGCTCGACTGGGCGCAGACCATCAATCCCGAAGCGCGCGCCTGCTGGGTCGCCGGCTTTTCCTTCGGCGCCTGGATCGGCATGCAGCTCCTGATGCGCCGCCCCGAGGTCGAAGGCTTCATCTCGATCGCGCCGCCCGCGAACCTCTACGACTTCTCGTTCCTCGCGCCCTGCCCGTCGTCGGGCCTGATCGTGCATGGCGAGAAGGATGCGGTGGTGCCGCCGAAGGACGTCAACACGCTGGTCGAGAAGCTGAAGACGCAGAAGGGCATCGTGATCGACCAGCAGATCATCCCCGGCGCCAACCATTTCTTCGACGCCAAGCTCGAGCCACTGATGGAAACCATCACGGCCTATCTCGACATGCGTCTCGCCAACGTGCGGTGAAGGATGCAGCTCAAGCCAGCTTGAGCGCGACGATCCCCGTCAAGACGAGCGCGATGCCCGCAAGCTTCATCGCGCTCAAGGTCTCGCCGAACAACACCACGCCCATCACGAAGGTGCCGGCGGCGCCGATGCCGGTCCAGACCGAATAGGCGACGCCGATCTCGAGCACCTTCAAGGCGCGTCCGAGCAGGAAGACGAACGCGGCGAGCAGCACGAGCGATGCGATGCTCCAGCCGGGCCGCGTGTAGCCTTCCGCATATTTCATCGCGATCGCCCAGCCGACGTCGAGCAGGCCTGCGAGCACGAGCATGGCCCAAGCCAGCGACGGAGACATGGCGTGCGCTCAGGCCGCGAGCTTGAGCAGATGCGCGTCGTGCCGCACGAGGAAGGCGCGCAGCAATTGCGGATAGTCCGCGCCGACCGCGCTGCGCACACTCGGACGTTTCGCGAGATCGGCGCGCCACGCACTGACCTTCGGCACATCGCGGAAGATGCCGTGCTCGGTCAGCTCGTCGAACAGGTCGAAATAGCGGAAGATGGGCGCGAACACTGCATCGACCAGGCTGAATTGCGCACCGGAGAAGAATGGACCTGCGCCAAGCGCGGCCTCGACACGCGCGAACTTCGACACCAGCGCCTGTCTCTTGCTGTCGAAGGTCGCCGGATCGGTCGTCGTCTCCAGGCCCCAGAGATCGCCAAGGATCGCCGAGCCGAACTCCATCCAGGCGCGGTGCTCGGCGCGTTTCAACGGATCCGCCGGATGCAGCTTCGCGCCGCCTTGCGTTTCCTCGATGTACTCGCAGATCACGTTGCTCTCGAACAGCGCGACCTCGCCCCTGTCGTTCGTCACCACCAGCACCGGCACCTTGCCGAGCGGCGAGAGCTTCAGAAACCATTCGGGCTTGCTGGCGAGATCTATGTCGATCCGCTCGAACGGCACGCCCTTCTCCTTGAGCGCGATCACCGCGCGCTGCACGTAGGGACAAAGCTTGTGGCTGATCAGTTTCAACGAAGCGGTCATGGCGATGATCCCGGACGGTTAGATGCAACTGCATCCAAGATAGATGCATTCGCATCCACTCGTCAAGTTCAATGCACTTGCATGAAACTTCGAGGTTAGCGAGGAAGCTTCGAGTTTGAGTTTGCGGGACGCGGACAGTCCGCGTACCCCGGGCAAGCGCAATCTTTGCAACTGCACTTGTCGCCCTCAAGATGGTGATATCCGATCGCATGTCCGCAATGGATACAGTCCCCCGACGCCACCGAGAGGCGCCCCAGGCCGGAATCTCCTGAAGAATCCTTCACTTCCGATCTCCCTTGCAGATCCGCCAGCGCTCGCGCGATCAAGGCCGCGCCATGACCCCGCCCGTCATCGGCATCGGCACGCCCGTGGTAGCGGGATACGACAGCGGCAGGCCCTTCAGGCCGCGGGCGGCGAGGAAGCCGAAGGCCTGCGCCTCGATGGCATCGGAGGCCCAGCCGAGCGTCTCGGCGGCCTCGACGGTCGCCGAGCCCACCCGCTCCCGCAGCATCCGCAGCATGGTGAGGTTGCGGGCGCCGCCGCCGCAGACGATCCAGCTCCGCGGCCGCCGCGGCAACAGCGAAATGATGCGGGAGATCGCCGCCGCGGTGAAGGCAGTCAGCGTCGCGGCACCGTCGGCCGGCGCGACGTCGCCGAGCTTCAGGGCGGCAAAATCGTTGCGGTCGAGCGATTTCGGCGGCGGAGCCGCGAAGAACGGCAGCTCCAGCGCCCGCGCGATCCAGGCTTCGTCCACCTTGCCGAGCGCTGCGAATTTGCCTTCCGCATCGAACGCCTGGTTCATGGTGCGGTACATGAAATCGTCCAGGAGCGCATTGCCCGGGCCGGTGTCACAGGCAATCAGCGCCTCGTTGCCGTCGATATAGGTCACGTTGGAGACGCCGCCGATATTGACCACGACGATCGGCCCCTCGCGCTGCAGCGATTGGACAAGCGCCCGGTGGTAGACCGGCACGAAGGGCGCGCCCTGCCCGCCGGCCTCGACGTCGGCCGCGCGGAAATCATACATGACGGGAATATGGATCGCCCTGGCCAGTGCCCGCCCATCGCCGATCTGCACCGTCAGCCGCTTCTCGGGCCGGTGCAGCACAGTCTGGCCGTGGAAGCCGACGATGTCGATGTCCTCCGGCCTCATGCGATTCTGGGCGAGGAAGGCAGTCACCGCCTCGGCATGGGCCCGCGTCACCGCACGCTCGGCATCGGCCAGAATGCCCGGGCGGGCGTCGCGTTGCGAAAGATGCACGGCCTCGCTCAGCGCCTGGCGCAGCAGGTTGCGCTCGGCCGGGCTGTAGGCCCGGTAGCCGGTCGGCCCGAACGCCTTCACCTGTTTTCCGTCGGTTTCGATCAGCGCGACATCCACCCCGTCCAGCGAGGTGCCGCTCATCAGACCGAGTGCCGTCAACATCATGGATCAGCGTCCTCAAGAGACCCGCCCTGGCCTGCCGATCTTGTGCCAGAGGGACACATCTTATAATGCCAACGCGCCAAGTGGCGGGCGGTCATCGGGTTCCCGCGGAAGACCCTTAAATTGCCCCCAAAACAGTAAACCAAGAATTGTCAGGCATGCCGACAGATGACTGCATTTAAATCGGATTTCCTCAATATCCTGCAGGAACGAGGATTCATCCACCAGTGCTCCGATTTCGAGGGGCTGGATGCGCTCGCCGCCAAGGGCGAAGCCATCGCCTATGTCGGCTACGATTGCACCGCCCGCTCGCTGCACATCGGCAATTACCTGACCATGATGATGCTGCACTGGCTGCAGCAGTCCGGCAACAAGCCGATCACGCTGATGGGCGGCGGCACCACCATGGTGGGCGACCCCTCCGGCAAGGACGAGACGCGCGCCATGCGCACCGTCGCCGAGATCGAGGCCAACAAGGAATCGATCCGCGGCGTGTTCGCCAAGGTGCTGCGTTACGGCGAGGGCAAGAGCGACGCCATCATGCTCGACAATGCGGAGTGGCTGACCAGGCTGAACTGGATCGAGATGCTGCGCGATGTCGGCCGGCACTTCTCGGTCAACCGCATGCTGACCATGGACTCCGTGCGGCTGCGCCTCGAGCGCGAGCAGGAGATGAGCTTCATCGAGTTCAACTACATGGTCTGCCAGGCCTACGACTTCGTCGAGTTGGCCAAGCGCACCGGTTGCCGCTTGCAGATGGGCGGCTCGGACCAGTGGGGCAACATCATCATGGGCGTCGATCTCGGCCGCCGCATGGGCACGCACCAACTGTTCGCGCTGACGACGCCGCTGCTGACGACCGCCTCGGGCGCCAAGATGGGCAAGACCGCGCAAGGGGCGGTGTGGCTCAATGCCGACCAGTTCTCCCCGTATGACTTCTGGCAGTACTGGCGCAACACCGAGGACGCCGACGTCGGCAAGTTCCTGAAACTGTTCACGACGCTGCCGATCGCCGAGATCAAGAAGCTCGAGGCGCTTGGCGGCTCGGAGATCAACGAAGCCAAGAAGGTCCTCGCGACCGAGGCAACCGCGCTGCTGCATGGCCGCGATGCCGCGAACGAAGCGGCGGAGACCGCGCGCCGCACCTTCGAGGAAGGCGCGCTCGCCGAAAGCCTGCCGACGGTGGAAATTCCGCGCGGCGAGCTCGACGCCGGCCTCGGTGTGCTCAACGCCTTCGTCAAGGCAGGCTTGGTTGCCTCCAACGGCGAAGCGAGGCGCCAGATCAAGGGCGGCGGCCTGCGCGTCAACGACGCGCCCGTCACCGACGAGAAGATGGCCCTCTCAGCCGACAACCTGACTCCGGAAGGCGTAATCAAGCTGTCCTTCGGCAGGAAGAAGCACGTGCTCATCAAGCCTGCATAGGCGTATGAGCTTTTCACTGCTTGTCAGGTCGCGCCGAAGCGCGCCTCCTGACCGGCAATGGACCAGAACGCGACCAAGGAAACGACAGCGGAAGCGAGCAAGGACCAAGCTGGAAGCACCAGGCCGAAGGCGGTGCGCACTGCTCTCGTCGTGCTCGGCCTGTGCTTTACGCTGGCGGTTCTTGGCCGCGGGCTCAGCGAGAGCTTCACCGTCTTCCTCAAGCCGATCTCCGAAAATCTTGGCTGGGACCGTGCCCAGGCCGTCTCGATCTATTCACTGACCTGGCTCGTCAGCGGGCTGACCGCACCGCTGGTCGGGCGCCTGTTCGATCATTCCGGACCGCGCATCGTTTATGCGCTCGGGCTGCTCCTGCTCGGTTCGGCCTTCCTGATCGCGAGCCAAGCGCAAGCCCTCTGGCAATTCCAGCTCTCGATCGGCATCTGCCTCGGCATCGGCGTTGCCTTCATCGGCATTGTACCCAACTCGATCCTGCTCGGCCGCTGGTTCGGGCCGCGGCTGCCGACCGCCACGGCCGTAGTCTATTCGGCGATGGGCGGCGGCGTGCTGGCCTTGCTTCCGGCCTCGCAGGTTCTGATCGATCATCTCGGCTGGCGCGAAACCTATCAGGTCTACGGCCTCGCCGCGCTCGGGCTGCTGGTGCCGCTGCTGCTTCTGCCCTGGCGCGTGTTCGCGGCCGGCTCACCGCACGTCGCCAAGAAGAGCGATCCTGACTTCGTCGACAGCGGCTGGACGCTCGTGAGCGCGATGCGTCATCATGCCTTCTGGGCGCTGTTCTCGACCTTCTTCTTCACCGCAGTCGGCATGTATTCCATCGCCGCGCAGATCGTGGCCTATTTGATCGACGCCGGCTTTCCGCCGCTCCAGGCTGCGACCGCCTGGGGCTTCTCTGGCGTCGTGCTGGTGTTCGGCATGCTCGGCGTCTCCGCGCTCGACGGCCTGATCGGACGCCGGCCATCGGTGCTGCTCAGCTACGCGATCTCGATCCTCGGCATCGTTCTGCTCTGGCTGCTGCAGTACTATCCGAACGTCATCCTGCTCACCGGTTTCGTCGTCTGCTTCGGCAGCATGATGGGCTCCCGCGGGCCGCTGATCACCGCCACCGCGATGAAGATCTTTCGCGGCAAGCGCGTCGGCACCATCTTCGGCACGATCTCGATCGGCAGCGGCTTGGGCTCGGCCTTCGGCTCATGGAGCGGCGGTCTGATTCACGATGCAACGCACGGCTACAATGTCCTGCTGGTCTTCGCACTCGCGAGCGTGATCCTCGGAATGATTCCATTCCTGATCGTCCCCGCCTTGCGGGAGTAGGTCTCCCCGACGTAACCTGCATCCCCTGGCGTCACCGGGATACTACCTACGAGCCCGAGGCGAACACGCAAAAAAAGCGGATCGCGCGCGGCTGAAAAGCCGGGCCTGCGGTGTTTTGTCCGACATGACAAAAATGTCAGCGCGGAATTGATCGTAGGTGGCTTGCGAGACGAAACTGAATACGGTCCAAGTCGCAGCATTGGATGGAGGGCAAACCAATGGACTTTCCTTATCTCTCTCGCTTTCAACCGGTTCTGCTGAGCCTGTTTCGCTTCGTCACCGGCCTGTTGCTGTT
Source organism: Bradyrhizobium sp. R2.2-H (assembly GCF_004346455.1). NCBI lineage: Bacteria > Pseudomonadati > Pseudomonadota > Alphaproteobacteria > Hyphomicrobiales > Nitrobacteraceae > Bradyrhizobium > Bradyrhizobium sp. R2.2-H. The sequence continues at coordinate 193,776 of NZ_SMBR01000003.1, read as the reverse complement.
CCAGTACGGCGTCGCCAAGCTGTTCAAGTTTCCGGTGCTTCCCTACTTCGCCAACATTCCGCCGCTGATCTGGACGGCCGGCGCGATCGAGCTCGTGCTCGGCGCGCTCCTGATCCTCGGCCTGTTCACGCGGCTCACCGCGTTCATCCTCTCGGGTGAAATGGCCTTCGCCTACTTCATGGGCCACATGTTCAAGGGCGAGACGCCGGTGCTCCTGCCGCTGCTGAACGGCGGCACCGCCGCGATCCTGTTCTGCTTCGCCTGTCTCTATCTCTCGGCGGCCGGCGGCGGCTCGGTGAGCGTCGATGCCGCGATGGGCAAGGAGAGCGACGCAGGCGGCGCCTATGCGCGGCGCTGACGCGCTTCGCCGGTTAACCTGAAAGTAAGACGGCACCGGCGGATCTGCCGGTGCCGGTCAGCGCGTCCCCAGCACGTTCCAGATGAGAACGAGGACCGCCACGAGCAGCACGGACATGATGATTCGGTGAACGAATCGATTCATGAGCGCTCCTGCCAGGCTGGCTGACCGCCAAAGCGAATAACCAGTTCTCTCCGGCATCCGGATTGGCCCGCACCGACGCCTGTCGTCGGTTTGATTGAAGGCTTGCGCAGACGGTTGCACGGCAGCTTTCGCGCGGCGCGGTTCTGCGCGCGCATGTTCACGTTTGGTAAGAACTTCCTGCTACCCATGCGAGCAATAACAATCATTCCGTAGGGGCTGTGATGAAGCTGCTGAGCCATTTGAAGATCCGCACCAAGCTTGCCAGCATGGTCTGCCTTGCGGCTCTCACAGTCACGGCCATCATCGGCGTATCGGCTGTGCTCAGCAAGAGCCGCATGATGGAGGACCGCGTCCAGCAGATGCGGACCGCCGTCGAGCTCCTCTACAACTACGCCCAGGCACTCCAGGACGAAGTGACCGCCGGCAAGCTGACGCCGGCCGAGGCCAAGAGCCTGTTCCACCAGCGCGGCCGCCGCATGAACTTCAACGGCAACCAGGGTTATCCGGTGGTCTACAATCAGGACTCCTCCCTGGTCGTGAACGGCGCCAATCAGCAGCTCGAAGGCAAGATCACCGGTGCCAAGGATTCCAACGGTGTGCTGATCGCCGACGCCATCATCAAGGCCGGCAGCGAGACCGCGCAGGGCGGCGTCACCTCCTATCTCTATCCCCGCCCCGGCCAGACCGAGCCGGTCCGCAAGACCGTATTCGCACGCAAATTCGCGCCCTGGAACGTGACCATCAGCTACGGCCTCTATGTCGACGACATCGACGCCGACGTACGCGCGCTGACGCTGGAGCTCGGCGCAATCGGCGTCGGCCTGATGCTGCTGATGGCGGCGCTGTCCTGGCTGATCGCCCGCGACGTGCTCGGTGCGCTCGACCGCCAGAAGAATCGCATGCAGGAGATCTCCGAAGGCGCCATCGACAAGCCGGTCGAGGAGACCGATCGCGGCGACGAGATCGGCCGCATGGCCGAGACCCTCGAAGTCCTGCGCCAGACGGCACTGACTGCCCGCACGCTCGAGGCCGAGCAGGCCGCCACAAAGACGCGCAGCGAGCAGGAGAAGCGCGAGGCGCTGATCGCGCTTGCCGACCGCTTCGATGCCTCCGTCGGCCAGCTCGTCGGCCTGATGGCCTCCGGCTCCGGTGAGCTCGAAGCCACCGCCAAGTCGATGTCCTCGACCGCCGAAGGCACCAACCGCCGTGCCGCCGTGGTCGGCTCCGCCGCCACCGAGGCCAGCCAGCGCGTCCAGACCGTCGCGGCCGCCGCCGAGGAGCTCTCCTCCTCCATCACCGAGATCAGCCGTCAGGTCGCGCAATCGGCCGAGGTCACCGGCCGTGCCGTCGACAGTGCCCGCCGCACCGACACCATCGTGCGCGCATTGTCCGACGGCGCCCAGCAGATCGAGCACGTCGCCGAGCTGATCTCCAGCATCGCGGCACAGACCAATCTGCTCGCGCTCAACGCCACCATCGAGGCGGCACGCGCCGGCGAAGCCGGCCGCGGCTTTGCCGTCGTCGCCTCCGAGGTGAAGTCGCTGGCGAGCCAGACCGCGGAAGCCACCCGCGAGATCGGCGACAAGATCGCCCAGATCCAGGGCGCGACCAAGGAGGCGGTGGACGCCATCGGCGGCATCACCGCCACCATCGAGGAGGTCAGCCGCATCGCCACTTCGATCGGCGCGGCCATCGAGGAGCAAGGCGCCGCCACGGCCGAGATCGCCCGCAGCGTCTCGCAGACCGCGGAGGCGACCAAGGAGGTCACCACCAATATCGGTGTCGTCTCCACCGCCGCCAACGAGACCGGCAACGCCGCCGGCATGGTGCTCGCTGCGGCCAGCAACCTCTCCAAGCAGGCCGAACAGCTCTCCGGCGAAGTCGGCACGTTCCTGGCCGGCGTGCGCGCGGCGTGAGCCGCGCGACATCCGTGGCCCGAACACGACGATGCATCGAGGAATCGATGCATCGATTGAGCCGACGCTCGACCACATAAACACGATCACGATCCATATTTTTCTGGACACGTCGCCGCAGTCGTCGACCTCACGCCTGCATATGCGTGTCCACGGCTGCGCCGATTGCGGAGCGCCTGAACGCGACATCTCCTGCATTCAGGAATGGTAAGAACTTCCTGATACGGCTGCGCGAGAACAAGCATTCCACAACCGTTCCCGAGGCCGTCATGTCGCTGCTCAGTCACCTGAAGATCCGCACCAAGCTCGCCAGCATGGTCTGTCTCGCGGCGCTCACCGTCACCGCTCTCATCGTCGGGTCGAGCTATCTCAGCAAGACCCGCATGCTCGAAGATCGCGCACGCCAGATGCAGACGGCGGTCGATCTGCTGCACGGCTTCGCGCAATCGCTTCAGGACGATGTGACCGCCGGCAAGATGACGCTCGCCGATGCGCAAGCCCAGTTCAAGCTGCGCGGCCGGCAGATGAAGTTTGGCGGTGGCCAGGGCTATCCCGTCGTCTACACGGCCGATTCAACCGTTATGATGAACGGCGGCGCGCCTCAGCTCGAGGGCAAGAACAACGGGATCAAGGATGCCAATGGCATCGTGATCGGCGATGCCACGGTCAGCACGGCCAAGCAGGCGGCTCAAGGCGCGATCCTGTCCTATCTCTTCCCGCGTCCGGGCGAGACCGTTCCGGTTCGCAAACTGGTGTTCGCGCGCCACTTTGCGCCCTGGAACGTCGCGATCGCCTACGGCCTCTATGTCGACGACATCGATGCCGACGTGCGCGCGCTGACGCTGCAGCTCGGCGCGATCGGCGTCGGCCTGATGCTGCTGATGGCGGCGCTGTCCTGGCTGATCGCCCGCGACGTGCTCGGCGCGCTCGACCGCCAGAAGAATCGCATGCAGGCGATCTCCGAAGGCGCCATCGACAAGCCGGTCGAGGAGACCGACCGCGGCGACGAGATCGGCCGCATGGCCGAGACCCTCGAAGTCCTGCGCCAGACGGCACTGACTGCCCGCGCGCTCGAGGCCGAGCAGGCCGCCACCAAGACGCGCAGCGAGCAGGAGAAGCGCGAGGCGCTGATCGCGCTTGCCGACCGCTTCGATGCCTCCGTCGGCCAGCTCGTGGGCCTGATGGCCTCCGGCTCCGGTGAGCTCGAGAATACCGCCAAGTCGATGTCCTCCACCGCCGAAGGCACCAACCGCCGTGCCGCCGTGGTCGGCTCCGCCGCCACCGAGGCCAGCCAGCGCGTCCAGACCGTCGCGGCCGCCGCCGAGGAGCTCTCCTCCTCCATCACCGAGATCAGCCGTCAGGTCGCGCAATCGGCCGAGGTCACCGGCCGTGCCGTCGACAGCGCCCGCCGCACCGACACCATCGTGCGCGCACTGTCCGACGGCGCCCAGCAGATCGAGCACGTCGCCGAGCTGATCTCCAGCATCGCGGCACAGACCAACCTGCTCGCGCTCAATGCCACCATCGAGGCGGCACGCGCCGGTGAAGCCGGCCGCGGCTTTGCCGTCGTCGCCTCCGAGGTGAAGTCGCTGGCGAGCCAGACTGCGGAAGCCACCCGCGAGATCGGCGACAAGATCGCCCAGATCCAGGGCGCGACCAAGGAGGCGGTGGACGCCATCGGCGGCATCACCGCCACCATCGAGGAGGTCAGCCGCATCGCCACCTCGATCGGCGCCGCCATCGAGGAGCAGGGCGCCGCCACGGCCGAGATCGCCCGCAGCGTCTCGCAGACGGCGGAGGCGACCAAGGAGGTCACCACCAATATCGGCGTCGTCTCCACCGCTGCCAACGAGACCGGCAACGCCGCCGGCATGGTGCTCGCCGCGGCCAGCAACCTCTCCAAGCAGGCCGAGCAGCTCTCCGGCGAAGTCGGGACTTTCCTCGCGGGCGTGCGCGCCGCCTAACGCGCCACCCCCGACTCGAGACGTTTAGCGCGAAAGCGTCGCCATATTCGTCATGGCCGGGCTTGTCCCGGCCATCGACGTTTTTGGCCGCGCCGCACGAGGAACGCGGATGCCCGGGCCTTCGCCGCGCCGAAGCAGATTCGGCCGCGCAGGCGGGACAAGCCCGGGCGTGACGAGCACTTGGGAATGAGGGTGTTTATCGCCGGGCGAGGCTGCAACCGCTCGACAGCTGGCGCGTCGATCCCGTCGATCCGTCGTTGGACTGCGACGGGAATTCGTCGAACGGCGAGTTCTGCTTGCCGGTGTTGAACTCGAAGATCTTCCGGAACAAGCCGGGAGCCATCGCCGAGATCGGATTGACGCGCATCACCGGGGCCGCCGGGGTGCCGACGACCTCGTAGGTCACGCCGATCAGTCCCTCGTTGTTGCCGCCGCCGAGGAAGATGCCGAACAACGGGATCTGGCCGAAGATGTTGTTGACGCCATACATCGGCACGAAGGTACCGCTCATGCACACTTGGTTGCCGGGATAGTCGATCGAACCCTCGATGGTGGCACCGATCATCGGCCCCTTGACCACGCCGTCGCGGACCGTGAGCGCACCGTTCTGCCGCGTGAACTCGGCGCGAAGCGCGCTGAAGGAGACGCCATTCCCGGTGCCGTTGGGCGCGCCGGCGGCAACGCGTTCGAGCTGCGCCTCGCCCTTCACGGTGAAATCGCGGACATTGATCAGGCCCTCGCGCGCGGCGTTCGGCTCGGAGGTCGGCGGCTCCATCGCCACCACCATCTGGCCGCCGACCGCCTTGGTGTAGGTGTCGGTGAAGCGCAGCAGCGCGCCGGCATCGTTGGTCTGCAGATAGATCACCTCGCGGCTGCCCTGCGCGCGGCCGCCGCGCAGATCGGCTGCCACCGGTGTGTCGCGGCCGATCTTGCCGCTCAGCGTGAAGGCTTTGACGGCGCCGTTGCGTTTCGACATCTTGGCATCGACGCTGCGCATGGCCTCGCCGTTGAATCCGGCGACGGCGCCGAGCTTCACGTCGATGTCGAAATCGACGTTCTTCAGCTTGCTCTTGCTGTCGTCCTTGGAATTGCCTGAGATCGCCGACTTCAGGAAGCCGCGGCCGTCGAACACGTCGCCGCGCATGGTGCCGCGCACCACGCCGTCCTGGCTGCGCTCCACTTTGAGCGACGCCTTGTCGCCGTCGGACGGCGCGTAGGTCGGGAAGTTGGCGTTCATGAGATCGCCGTTCGCGTCGATCTCGAGCGAGCCCTTGATCGAGGCTCCGCCGCCGTCGATCACGATGTCCTCGAATCGCGTCGATTGCGCCGTCGGCACCACCTTGAAGTTCGCCTTGGCGGATTTGCCCGGCAGCTTGACCCAGCCGGGCAGGATGTTGTCGAGCTTGACCGAGGTCAAGTCGGCCTCGACGCCCAGCTTGGTCGTCTGATCCGTGCCACTTGCGATCTTGCCCGAGAGCTTGATCGGCAACGATCCGCTGACGGCGGGGCTCAGATCGAATCCCAGGCGCGCGCGGCTGGCATCGTCCAGCGTCGCCTGCAATCGGACGTCCGCGTCGCCCTCGGCCGGCTTGCGATAATCGAGCGAGGCCGCCTGGCCGTTGATCTTGACGTCGCCCTTGACCTGATAGCCCTGGTTATTGGCTGAAATCTTGAGGTTGTTGGCCTCCAGCTTCTGGTTCATCACCAGCTTCTCGGCGGCAAAGCCGTTGAGGTCGGCGGTGACGGCATAAGTGGTGTCGGCCTTGGTCAGCTCGCCCTTGACCGGCATGCCGAGCTGGATGTTCGCCGAGAACGTCCCCTTGCTGGTGTTGGGATCGACAACGGTCGACGACAGATCGCTCAGGCGATCATTGGCGAGCATTTCAGCGGCCGCGGGCACCGGCCCGTCGACGCGAAACTTGGTTCGCGACGGCGACGGCTTGGGCGCCATGTCCGGCACCTCGAAGGTGAAGTCGGAGATCGTGATCTTGCGGCCGGCGGGCGTATCGGCAACGCCCTGCCCGATGTTCACGGTCGCAGTGCGCCCGGTCACACGCGCCTTCAAATCGGCATCGCGCACCACCGGCATGCCGTCCACGGGGCGGACCGCGACACCGCTCGCCACGATATTGACCGACAGGCCGTCGTCCGGAATCGGCGGGCCCCTGCGCGGGAGGTTCTTCGTCGGCGAGTTGATGCCGATCTCGATGCGCTGGAGCGTACCGCGCTCGATCCGTTCGATCACCCATTCGCGCAGTTCGGGGACGATCAGCGTCGGCCACATCCGCTTCAAGGCGGAGGCCGACATCGGCGTTCCGGCAAAGCCCAGCGTCAGCCGCGGCTCGCCGGAATAGTCGATGGCACCGGTGCCGGCGACGCCGATCTCGCCATTGCTGATGTCGGCCTGCGTCAGCAAGAGGCGCTTGTGATCCGTGTCGAAGCGGAATCCGATTGCAATGCGGTTGAAGACGAGCGGCGGCTCGTTGTCTATGCCGCCGAGCAGAATCGAACCGCCGCTGAAGCCGAGCTGCCAGTCGTTGGTGGTGCCGTTGGGCGGCTCGAGATGAGCCAGCAGCGTCAGGCGGTTCGCGCCAGAGAGAATCTTGAACGGAGCGACCAGCACGCGCCGGTTGGCGTCCCACTCGACATTGATCTCGGCCGAGTCGATGCCCATCGGATAGTCGGGCGTGTCGGTGTCGATGATGTTGCCGGCGCCGACGGCGAGCCTGCCGCGGAAGAAGGTCGGCACGCCGTCGCGGCCGAGTTCGCCCTTGAGTTCGCCGGTCAGCGGCAGGTCGGCGGTATAGGTGAAGTCCTTCACCCGCAACGCCAACAGGATGTTGGAGGTCGAGACCTTGTCGGCCCTGATGTCGACGGAGCGCACGCCGTTCTCGGCTGGACCGATCGTGGCGCGCAGCATCCACGGGCGCGCGCCCTCCTCGCCGAGGCTGAGCGCGACGCCGCCGCGGCTCGGCCGGCGCAGGCTGAGTGTGATGTTCTCAAACGACCATTTGCTGCCGCGCTGCTGATCGTCGACGACCAGGTTGCCGTTCTTCAGACCGATCTCGTTGAGGTTCTGGCCGTCGAGGCCGGTCATGCTCAGACTGTCGAGCCAGTCGAGGCCCTGGAGAATGCCGCTCTGCGCTGTCGCCTGCGGGGCGGCTTGCGACACCTCCGGGCTCGCGGGCGCGGTCGCGAATGGCGGCGGCGGGACACCACCACGCGGGAATGTCGGCGGCAGGCCGGCGTCCTTCTTGGACGCGACGCCGGTCGCCAGCGGCTTCGCGGTGTCGCCGGCCGACACGGTGACGGTGCCATCGGGCGCGATGCGGATCGCGAGCTCGGCATCGACGAGATTGAGGCTCTCGGCGCGCAGGTGCCCCATCAGGAGACCCGCACCCGACAGCTTCACCTCGGCCTTCGGCGCGCTGGCGACGATGGCGTGATCGCGATCGCGAACGATGATGTCCCGGATGCGGACGGCGATGCGGACCCGGCCGGCGCGCTCGATCTGGGTGCCGCCGATCTCCACCGTGTTGCCGTGGCCGATATTGTCCTCGATCGCGGCCGCCAACCATGGCGTTGCGATGTCCAGATTGATGGGACCGGCGCCGAGCCGCCACCACAGCGCGCCGAAACAACCGACGAAGATGACGAGCAGGGTGCCGAGAACCACCGCGATGCGCTTCAGCCAGCGACCACCACCCAGCCAGCGGCGCAACCCGCCGAATCCGCCACCGAAGCGATGAAAGCCCGAACCGGAACGCGCCAGCAGCCGCCGCGCGCGATGGCCCGCCGCCGCTTCCTGATCCGGATCCCAGTCGGCGTCGTCCCATTCCTGCGGCTCATATTGGCCGCCGCGCCGATCGAAATCCCGGTTGTAGTCCTGGGGCGACGTATTCCTTGCCATTGCTTCTCGATACAGGCGCCCGTCGTAGGATTGAGCGCCGCCGGGACCGCAGCCGCCCACGGGAAGCGATGCTCCCTGCGCCGGCACTGCCGCCATACCTCGTATATTCCTGCTGTTCGTCATTTCGCCCCGGGAGCGCGTTCAACGAGCAGTGGGGTGGTCGGTGGAATTCCTTGTAACCATACTCCGGCGTCGTCAGACTTGCCCAGCCGAGGGCGCGATTCCGGCACGCCGGACGAGGGCTGCAATACCGCTTCGGTTGACCCGCCGAAAGCGTCGAAAGGAAGGCGTATGTCCAAGAAATCCCGAAAGAAATCGTCCAAAGCGTCCTCCGGCAGTTCGACCGCCAAAAAGAAGACCGCGAAAACGCGGGCATCGACTCGAGCAAAGTCCGCGAAAACACAGCGGACACCGGCAGGCAAATCAACCGGGACCATAGCAAAAGCAGGATCACATAAGGCCGCGTCGGAACAGTTAAATTCATCCAAAACGGCGTCCCCGCCCGCTCAGGCGAAGTCCGGCCCGGTTGAGGGCCAGAAGGCTCCCGCCTTCCGCCTGCCCCGCGACGGCGGCGACGTGGTCACGCTGGCGGACCATGCCGGGCGAAAGCTTGTCCTGTTCTTCTATCCCCGGGCCGACACGCCCGGCTGCACCCGGGAAGCAATCGACTTCACCCGCCTGGCCGGCGCCTTCACCGCCGCCGGCACGGCCGTGCTGGGCATCTCCGCCGATCCGTTAAAGGCCCAGGAGAAGTTCCGCGACAAGCACAAGCTCGGCGTGCCCCTCATCTCGGATGAGAAACATGAGATGCTGGAGGCCTATGGCGCCTGGGGCCAAAAATCCATGTATGGCAAAAGCTTCCTGGGAATTCTTCGCACCACGATACTGATCGGCCCCGACGGCCGGGTGGCCCGGATCTGGCGCAATGTCCGGGTCGACGGCCATGCCGACGAAGTGCTGGAGGCGGCAAGAAGCCTTTAACCAGACCTTTGAATTCGCCCGCTCCCGTTTCCAGAAAATTAACCATGACCGACCCAGATTGCTGCGGCAATTGAGCCGCAAGGAACCCATCCGACCGGCGCGGGAGTGCCGATGTCGAAAAGTTCTGCCCAATACTCGCACTACCCCCAACATCATCCTCATGACCACGGGCGCGTCCTCCATCGCCGTGCGGCCGCCCCGGCGGCGGTAACCGCGATTCCCCTGCCCGCCGCCGACGACGCCTACACCATCGTCCATGCCGGCAAGCAGGTCCGCTTTGGCCCCGTGGTATTCTGGATCGTGGTCGGCACCGTGGTGCTGCTCGGGTTGTGGTCGGCCGCGACGGCCACCTATTTTGCGTTCCGTGACGACGTGCTGACCCGGCTGATCGCCCGCCAGGCCGAGATGCAATATGCCTATGAGGACCGCATCGCCGAGCTGCGCGCCAAGGTCGACCGCGCCACCAGCCGCCAATTGCTCGACCAGGAACAGTTCGACCAGAAGCTCGACCAGATCATGAAGCGCCAAACGGCGCTGGAGTCCCGGGCCACGGCGCTCGGAGCCATGCCCGACGTGACCGGCTCGATTCCCCGCTCCGCCCCGCAGCGCAGCGATGCTAGCCAGGCCACACCGAAGCCGTCGCCGATCAGCGACACCGTCATCTTCGTGGCGCCGCCGGACCGCGAAGCGCGCCTCGAATCGCGCGCCCCCACCATCGTGGCGCCGCCGACCAGCCAGTTCGCCAGGAACAACGGTTTCGACAACGTGCTGGTCCGGCTCACGACCTCGCTTGATCAGGTCGAGCGGCGCCAGATGGCGACGCTCAACGCCGTTGAGGAAAGCATGGATTCGCGCATGCGCCGCATGCGCGGCGTAGTCAGCGATCTCGGCCTGAACCTCGCCCATCTCGAAGCTGCCGTGCCGCGCACAGCGATGGGCGGGCCTTTCGTACCGGTCAAGTTGACGGCCAATGCCGGACCGTTCGAGAAGCAGCTCCATCGCATCAACACCACGCGCGCCGAGATGGACCGTCTCAACCGCACGCTGGCGCTGGTGCCCTACCGCGAGCCCGTCATCGGCGAGGTCGAGTTCACCTCCGGGTTCGGCGTGCGCAGCGATCCTTTCCTGGGTCGGCCCGCGATGCACACCGGGCTCGACTTCCGCGCCGCCTCCGGCGATCCCGTTCGTGTCACCGCCAACGGCAAGGTGGTCTCGGCGGGCTGGTCCGGCGGCTATGGCCGCATGGTCGAGGTCGACCACGGCAACGGGCTGTCGACCCGCTACGGCCATCTCTCGGAGATCAATGTCAGGGTCGGCGAGATCGTGAAGATCGGCCAGGTCGTCGGCCTCGTCGGCTCGACCGGCCGCTCCACCGGTCCGCACCTGCACTATGAGACCCGCATTGAGGGCGAAGCGGTCGACCCGCAGAAATTCCTGCGCGCCGGCGTGCGGCTCAGCGCGGGTTAGGTCCGCGCTCTTCAGTTTCGCAGCGCCGCACTTCCCGAGAGCTAGAGAAGCGACTGGCGGCCGAGAGCTTACGCAGCAAGCTGAATGCACGCCCGTCGATCACCAGCAGCGCGCTGCCGATGACGATGGCGCCCGCGATCTCGCGCATCGAGATCGACTCCCCCAGCACCAGCCAGCCCAGCAGGATGGCGGTGACGGGGATGAGCAGCGTCACCAGCATCACATTGCTCGCGCCCGAGCGCCGCACGATCTGAAAGAAGACGATGTAGGCCAGCGCCGTCGAAAGCGCGGCGAGGCCGAGCACGGCGAGCCAGGTCGTGAGGCTCGGTATGGCTAGCTGCCAGGGCTGCTCCACCGCACCGGCGATGATCGCCATCATCACGGTGGACGCCATTAGTTGGAACGTCGCCGTTCCAAGAGGCGGGGAGTCCTTCAGCAGCCGCCGTGCCGCCAAGGCCGCAAAGCCGTAGCTCAGGGCCCCGCCAAGGCAGAGCAGGATGCCGAGCCCCTGCCCCGGCCTTGCCTCGATGCCCCATCCGCGCAGGATGATCACGCCGAAGAGCCCCAGTGCCACTCCGGCCACGCGCCGCATCTGCAACGCCTCCTCGCCCGCAGCCGCCATCACGAGAACCGCAAACATCGGCGTGGTCGCATTCAGGATCGACGCCAGCCCGCTCGGAATGAAGGTCTGGCCGATCACGATCAGCGAGAACGGGATGACGTTGTTGAGCAGCCCGATCGCGACGAACGGCTTCCAGCCGGCCATGCCCTCGGGAAAGCCGATGCCCTGCATGCGGAGCAACGGCAGGAGAATGGCAGCGCCAAGCCCGACGCGCAGGAACACCAATGTCAGCGGCGGTAATTCGCGCAAGGCCGCACCATTGAAGAAGAACGACCCACCCCACAGGATCGAGAGCACACAGAGCAGCGACCAGTCTCGCGCGTCGATCCGGTTGGCGTTCGGGGGCATGGGGTCTCACCTGGGCGTCCGAGGCCTGTCGCCTAGGACGGTGCGATCGACAGCGCCACCCGAATTCCGATGAAACAGAGGTTTGCAAACCCGATTCGCGGAAATGAACGAGACGATCGAAACGGCCGCATGTCGACCAGCTACGGCTTCTTCGGCCGCGACACCAGTTCGATCATCCTGCCTTCGTCATCATCCGGCATCTCCGCCTTCGCCTGCGCGTAGGCCTCGACCGCGGCGCGCGCGACCAGCGGCTTGTCGGCCAGCAGACTCTCCGCGAGCTTGACCGCGTAGGCGGCATCCTTGTGCCGCAGCGCTGCCGTAAACGTCGCGCCGCTGAAGTCGCGGGTGACCATGCGCCTGGAGTGACGCGCTACCTGCGGGCTTGCGGCGACGCCCGCCTGGATCGATTCCAGCACCAGATTCATGTCGAGCCCGGCCTGCTCGGCGATGGCGAGGCCCTCGGCGAGGCCGGCGATCTGGATCGCGCCCATGAGATTGTTAATGAGCTTGTAGACCGTGCCGGAACCGACCGGCCCGAAATGGCGGATGGTCGAGCCGATCGGCGTCAGATAAGGCCGCGCACGCTCGAGATCGGCCGCATTTGCGCCGGCGAGCAGCGTCAGCTTCCCAGCCGCAGCTGCGTCCGGCAATCCCGTCACGGGGCAATCGATGTAGATCAGCCCGCGCGCGTTGAGCTCGCGGCCCATCTCACGCGCATGGTCATGGGAAACGGTGGAGCATTCGATCGCGATGGTGCCGGCCTTCGCCGTCTTGGCCGCACCCTTGGGTCCGAGCCAGACCGCGCGCGAGGCCTCGTCGTCGGCGACCATGGTCACGACCGCGGCGGCATCGATCGCCGCGTCCTCCGGCGAGGTCGCCCAATGCGCGCCGCGCGCGATCAGGTCTTCCGCCTTGGCCTTGCTGCGATTCCACAGCGTCACCGTGAAGCCGGCATCGAGATAGCGGCCGGCCATGCCATGACCCATCCGCCCCAAACCGATGAAGGCGACACGGGGCATGGCTAGTCCACGTCCTCGATCTCTCCGGTCGTGGTGCCGAACGCGCGCTGCGCCAGCGTCGCGGCCATGAACTCGTCGAGCTCGCCATCGAGCACGCCCGCGGTGTCGGAGGTCTGCACGCCCGTACGCAGATCCTTCACCATCTGGTAGGGTTGCAGCACATAGGAGCGGATCTGGTGGCCCCAGCCGATGTCGGTCTTGGCCGCCTGATCGGCGGCGGCCTTCTCCTCGCGCTTCTTCAGCTCGATTTCGTAAAGGCGCGCGCGCAGCATGTCCCAGGCCTGCGCCCGGTTCTTGTGCTGGGAGCGTCCGGCCTGGCAGACCACGGCAACACCGGTCGGAATGTGCGTCAGGCGCACTGCGGATTCGGTCTTGTTGACGTGCTGGCCGCCGGCGCCGCCGGAACGCATGGTGTCGGTGCGGACGTCGGATTCCTTGATGTCGATCTTGATGCTGTCGTCGATGACGGGGAAGACCTGCACGCTCGAGAACGAGGTGTGCCGCCGCGCGTTGGAATCGAACGGCGAGATACGCACCAGGCGATGCACGCCGGCTTCCGTCTTCAGCCAGCCATAGGCGTTGTGCCCGGAGACCTGGATCGTTGCGGATTTGATGCCGGCCTCTTCGCCCTCGGATTCTTCCAGAAACTCGACCTTGAAGCCGTGGTTTTCGGCCCAGCGCGTGTACATGCGCAGCAGCATCTGCGCCCAGTCCTGGCTCTCGGTGCCGCCGGCGCCGGCATGGACTTCGAGATAGGAGTCGAAGCGGTCGGCCTCGCCCGAGAGCAGCGCCTCGAGCTCGCGTCTCGCCACTTCCTTCTTGAGGTTCTTCAGCGCAGATTCGGCTTCCGCGACGACGCCGTCATCGCCCTCGGCCTCGCCGAGCTCGATCATGCCGATGTCGTCTTCGAGCTCCTGCTCGACCTTGCCGATGCCTGAGAGCGCGTCCTCGAGCGAGGTGCGCTCCTGCATCAGCTTCTGGGCTTTCTGGGGATCGTTCCAGAGATTGGGATCTTCTGCGAGCTTGTTCAGCTCAGCGAGGCGCGCCGTCGATTTCTCGACGTCAAAGATGCCTCCTCAGCAGCCCGACTGACTGCTTGATCTCTTCTACCAACCGTTCGATTTCGGCGCGCATGACGTTCTCTGGTTTCGCGGAACCGGCCCGCAAGCAATTGAGGTTGGGATGTAGCGGCGGCGGCTGCAAAGCGCAACCGCCGGAACCGCGATCGTCTGTTTGTCCTGAGCCTTAAAGTGCGATGCGATTAGGATCAATCGTCATCGCGCTTTAGGTGTCGTTTAAGCGTGATCTTTTCGGAAAACCGCTGCGCACTTTTCCGGATCATGCTTAGTACAGCCCGCCGGTGCCTGGCCGCATGAAGAAGCCGGAATCCGGCTGCTGCTGCTGCGAGGCCGGCATGCGCCCGTCGGCGTCGGCAACGCCGATGACCGAATAATTGTCCGGCGGGGCCGTGCCCGGCTTGAAGGCTTCGAGGATGGTCCCGCCGGTCTCGCCCGGGCCGGCCCGCATGCCGGTCTTGGCGACGACGCGCACGAGCTTGATGCCGGCCGGCACCTTGAACGGCACGGCGGGCTTATCGGCGAGCGCCAGCTTGAGGAAATCACGCACGATCGGCGCGGCGAGATGGCCGCCGGTCGCCGCATTGCCTCTGCCGAGCGGACGCGGCTTGTCATAGCCCATATAGACCGCGACCGCCATGTCCGGCGAGTAGCCGACGAACCAGGCATCCTTGGCCTCGTTGGTGGTGCCGGTTTTGCCCGCGATCGGCTTGCCCACATCCTTGAGTACCGTCGCCGTACCAGCCTGCACCACGCCTTCCAACAGCTCTGTGATCTGATAGGCGGTCATGGAATCCAGCACCTGCTCGCGGCGGTCGATCAGCTGCGGCTCGGGCTGGTTCTTCCAGCCGCCCGGCGCGTCGCAGCCGCGGCATTCGCGCTGGTCGTGCTTGAAGATGGTGTGGCCGTAGCGGTCCTGGATACGGTCGATCAGCGTCGGCTTCACCCGGCGGCCGCCATTGGCGAGCATCGAGTAAGCGGTGACCATGCGCATCGCCGTGGTCTCGCCGGCGCCGAGCGCGTAGGAGAGATAGTTCGGCAGCTCGTCATAGACACCGAAACGGCGGGCGTATTCGCCGATCAGGGGCATGCCGATGTCCTGCGCGAGGCGCACCGTCACGGTGTTCAGCGACTGCCGCAGCGCGTTGCGCAGCGTGACCGGTCCCTGGAACTTGCCCGAGGAGAAGTTTTCAGGCCGCCACACGCCGGCGCCCTGGCCCTGATCGATTTCGATGGGCGCATCGAGCACGACGGTCGAAGGCGTATAGCCGTTGTCGAGCGCGGCCGAATAGACGATCGGCTTGAACGACGAACCCGGCTGCCGATACGCTTGCGTGGCGCGATTGAACTGGCTCTGGTCGAAGGAGAAGCCGCCGACCATCGCGAGCACGCGGCCGGTCCAGGGGTCCATCACCACCATGGCGCCGGAGACTTCGGGGATCTGGCGGAGCCGGTACTGGCCTTCGATGGGCTGACCGTCCTTGTAGAGCGGATCGGCATAGATCACGTCGCCAGGCTGGAGCACCTGCGACACCGCCGTCGGTGTCTTGCCCTTTGTGCTGCCCTGAACGGCCCGCGCCCAGCGCACGCCGTCGACCGTGACGATGCCGGTCTCGCGCTGCTTGCTCACCGCGCCGCCAAGTTCACGACTCGGCTGGAAGCCGATGCGCGCCGACTGATCGCTGGTCTCCAGCACCACCGCCATGCGCCATGGCGAAATGTCGGAGAGCGATTTGATCTCGGCGAGCTTCACGCCCCAGTCGCCGGAAATGTCGAGCTTGCTGATTGCGCCGCGATAGCCCTGCCGTTCGTCATAATTCACGAGGCCGGCCACCATGGTCTTGCGCGCCATGACCTGGATCTTCGGATCGAGCGAGGTGCGAACCGACAGGCCGCCCTCGTAGAGCTTCTTCTCGCCGTAGCGCTCGAAGATGTCGCGGCGGACTTCCTCGGCGAAATATTCGCCGGCAAAGGTGTGGGCGCCGTTGGACCGGCTGGTGACCGCCAGCGGCTCCTTGCGTGCCTTGTCGGCGTCGGCCTGCTTGATCCAGCCGTTCTCCAGCAGACGGTCGATCACGTAATTGCGGCGCTCGATGGCGCGGTCGCGGTTGCGGACCGGATGCAGCGTCGCCGGCATCTTCGGCAGTGCCGCCAGATAGGACGCTTCCGCCACCGTCAGCTCGTTCACCGACTTGTCGAAATAGACCAGCGAGGCGGCCGCGATGCCGTAGGCGCCGAGGCCCAGATAGATTTCGTTCAGGTACAGTTCGAGGATCTTGTCCTTCGAATAGGTCTTCTCGATCCGCATCGCCAGCAAGGCTTCCTTGATCTTGCGGGCGAAGGAGACCTCGTTGGTGAGCAGGAAGTTCTTGGCGACCTGCTGGGTGATGGTGGATGCACCCTGCGGGCGGCGGTTGGAGCCGTAGTTCTGCAGATAGAGCAATCCGGCGCGCGCCATGCCGGTGTAGTCGATGCCGCCATGCTCGTAGAAATTCTTGTCCTCGGCGGCCAGGAACGCGTTGATCACGAGCTTGGGCACGGCCTGGATCGGCAGATACAGCCGCCGCTCCTTGGCGTATTCGCCAAGCAGCGAACCGTCGACCGCGTGCACGCGGGTCATCACCGGCGGCTCGTAATCCTGAAGCTGAGAGTAGTCCGGCAAGTCCTTGGAGAAATGCCAGATCAGGCCTGCCACGGCCCCGACACCGACAAGGAACACCACCGTTCCCGCGGCGAACAGGAAGCCCATGAACCGCACCAGCAAGCGCATTATCTGTTATCCGTTCAAACTCTGGATCAGCCCAGTATCAGCCCCATGGCGCCCCAACGGCCGCCAACCTCACGTCGCGAATTCGCCGGCCTACGCAATCACATCAGTGCCGGACTTCCGACGCTTGCCGAGCAGGATTCTCGCCGATTCCGACCCCCTGCGGGGTTTTTATAGAGCGTCCGCTGTGGCCAAACTAGGGCCTTGGATCGGGCGGGATCAACCCATTCAGTTCGGAGTTCCGGCCGTGGCCATCCGCTTGGTCAGAAACCCGTCGATCGCCTGTGCCATCGAGCCCACGGCACGCGACCGCCACCCCTCGGAGACCAGATGCTCGAGATCCCCCTTGTTGGAGACATAACCGATCTCGACCAGCACCGAGGGCACGTCGGGCGCCTTCAGCACCCGGAAGCCGGCGGACTTCAGGGGATGCTTGTGCATCCGCACCGTCGCCTTCATTTCACCCATCAAGAGGCGGGCAAAACGATTTGAAAAGGTACGGGTTTCCCTCTGCGTGAGGTCGATCAGGATATCGGCGACGTCGTTGGGCTCCTCCGCGAGGTTGAACCCGGCGATCGCATCGGCCCGGTTCTCCGCATCCGCCAGCCGCTGGGCCTCGGCGTCGGATGCCTTATCTGAGAGCGTATAGATGGTCGCGCCCTGCGCGTCGCCCTCGGCACGAGGCAGCGCATCGGCATGAATCGAGACGAACAAAGCCGCCTTGTGGTTACGGGCGATCTTGGTCCGGTCATTGAGGGGGATGAAGGTGTCGTCTTCCCGC
This sequence comes from Bradyrhizobium sp. R2.2-H, assembly GCF_004346455.1. Lineage (NCBI taxonomy): Bacteria > Pseudomonadati > Pseudomonadota > Alphaproteobacteria > Hyphomicrobiales > Nitrobacteraceae > Bradyrhizobium > Bradyrhizobium sp. R2.2-H. The sequence goes on along the minus strand of NZ_SMBR01000003.1, from coordinate 176,423 downwards.
GTCATCACCACGCGGTATTTACCGGCCTTTTCCAGCTTGTCGCGGAGCGCCAGACCAAAAGCGAGCACCAGGTTCTTTTCGCTCTCGCCCCCCGACTGCGTGCCGTTGTCGATGCCGCCATGGCCGGGATCAATCACGACCACCGGACGGTCGTCGGCCTTCTGCTGCGCTGCATCCGCGGTTGCCTTGGCGGGAACCGTGGCAGGCGGCGCCTCGGCGATCGCGGGCCGCAACTCGGGACGGTTTTCAGGGGGAAGCGATGCCACGAAGGCGGCGCGCTCGATCTCCTCCAGCTCGAGCACGAGCCGGGCCGGCTGGCCGTTGGCGGCTTCGACCACGTAGGAATTGGCGATCTTCGCCGGCCCCGTCAGGTCGAACACGATTCGCGAGCCGCCGGGCATGACCAGCCCATAGCGGAAAGCCTTGATCAGCCCTCGCCCCCCGCTTCCGGTGCCGGCGGGTAGCTGGAAATTGACTTGCGGCACATCCACCACCACGCGGAACGGGTCGGCCAGCGTAGCGGTGCGGAAGGTAATGGTCCGGTCGAGGTCCAGGATGAAGCGGGTCTGCTTGCCATCGCCGGCCAGCCGGGCGGCCGAGGCTACCGGAAAATTCGCTGCGGCAACAACGGGTTGCGGCTGACTTTCCGCAGCAATGAGGCGCGAGGAATCAGCACACGGCAATGCCGCGGTGCACAGCAACACGCCTCCCAGCAAAACCCGTCGATTCGTGCGGCTCGCCACCGATTCCGTGCCTCCGAGCAGCCCTCTTAACGCAATAGAACCACAGGGTTAATCGCTCCCTAATGACAGAAGCGCGAAATTCGGCGACTGTGACCGCCGTGCGACGCTTCCCTTGCACGGATGGCTCATTCCTCGTATGTACGGAATGCTGACGGCCGATATTTCAGGTTGTGTCGCATTCAGCCTCCCGGCGCTGCGCCGGAACTCCCAAGATTTGGGGATTCCAGCGTTTTCCGCTTCCCTCTAAGACCAGCGCGGTGCGCGGCAGCGAGGTGGAGCGGGTTAGGCACCGGCGGTGGACGGTCTCGGGTTACCACTCATGTTACCGGGACGGTTCTGACGGCGGCGTAACCCATTACCCGGTCCCTTGATCCCAAGGGAGCGGTTCGTGATCCCCCAAGGCGAGCGCGCTCGCGCCGTGCCTGGCCAGCAGCAACTGATTGAAGGGCGGCCTCGCCGCCCAATGTTTCATACGGGCCGACGCTTGATGCGCCAGACTGTGCCGACGAAATCTAAAGGACCATTCGCGACGCTGCGGAGTGACAATCCCGCGCGTCGCAATGGTCCCGAAGCTTCCGGTTCGGCAAGGCGCGAGAGACGGCGTTTCGGCCTTCCCCTCACCCCCGAATCAGGTGGACCGTCGCGTCACCCGGCGGCGCGATACGCGCCCACGGTTTATCGCGTCCGCCGCCGCCAAGAGTTAAGACATGCCCAACAAGATGTTGATCGATGCCACCCACCCGGAAGAGACCCGGGTCGTCGTGGTCCGCGGCAATCGCGTCGAAGAGTTTGATTTCGAAACCGCGCAACGCAAGCAACTGCGCGGGAATATCTACCTCGCCAAGGTCACAAGGGTTGAACCCTCGCTCCAGGCCGCCTTCGTCGAATATGGCGGCAATCGCCACGGCTTCCTCGCCTTCAGCGAAATCCATCCCGACTATTATCAGATCCCGGTCGCCGACCGGCAGGCGCTGATCGAGGCCGAGGAACAGGCCCATCGCGAGGCCGAGGAAGAGAGCGAGAACCGCTCGCACGGCCGCCGCCGTTCGCGCCACCGCAACGCCCGTCGCCGCGGTCATGGCGAGCGCGTGCGCAGCGACATCGTCGAAGGCCTCGAGGTCGGCGCCGATCCCGCAGCCCAGCCCTCGGAGGGCGAGGTCCCGCACACGGAAGGCGCACCGTACGAGGGCGAGCATCTGCACGCCGATGCCGAGCATCGCGGCGAGCACGAAGGCCACGATCACGACCACGATCAGGGCGAACGTGCTCATGGCGAGCAGGATCACGACGATCATCATGCCCATGATGACGAGCACGCCCGTGATCACGATCACCAGCGCGATCATCACGACCACGATCACCACCACCATGATCATCACGACCATGATCATCACGACCATGATCATTCCGACGAGACGCCCGCGCCTGTCGCGGCCGTCGGCGCCGAGCCCGTGGTCGCGACCGAGGCCGTTGCCGAGCTCCAGGATGCCCAAACCTTCGAAGCTCACGTTCCCCAAGCCCATGCGGAAGCTCCGGCGGAGGCCGTGACATCGGCCGCCGAGCCGGCCGATGCGATGTACGCCGACGGCGAGAATGGCGAGACGTCGGCCGAGGCTGCGGAAGCAACCAGCGAAGACGACGAAGACGAGGACGAGGACGGCGAGGAAGTCGAAGAGGAAGTCGTCGAATCCGTCGGCGGCGACGATGTGCTGGAGGAAGTGCCGGAGCGCACCTTCCGTCCGCGCCGTCAGTACAAGATCCAGGAGGTCATCAAGCGGCGTCAGGTGATGCTGGTGCAGGTGGTCAAGGAGGAGCGCGGCAACAAGGGCGCGGCGCTGACGACCTACCTCTCGCTCGCCGGCCGCTATGCCGTGCTGATGCCCAACACCGCGCGCGGCGGCGGCATCAGCCGCAAGATCACCAGCGCGCAGGATCGTTCGCGCCTGAAGGAAGTGGTGCAGGATCTCGACGTGCCCGAGGGCATGGGCATCATCCTGCGCACGGCAGGCGCTTCCCGCACCAAGCCCGAGATCAAGCGCGACTTCGAATATCTGATCCGGATGTGGGAAACGGTGCGCGACCTCACGCTGAAGTCGCAGGCCCCGACCCTCGTCTACGAGGAAGGCTCGCTGATCAAGCGCTCGCTGCGCGACCTCTACAACAAGGAGATCGACGAGATTCAGGTCGCCGGCGAATCCGGCTACCGCGAAGCCCGCGATTTCATGAAGATGCTGATGCCCGCCAATGTCGGCGCGGTGAAGCAGTATCGCGACGGCCAGCCGCTGTTCTCGCGCATGGGCGTCGAGAGCCAGCTAGACGCGATGTTCTCGCCGACCGTGCAACTGCGCTCCGGCGGCTACATCGTCATCAACCAGACCGAAGCGCTGGTCTCGATCGACGTCAACTCCGGACGATCGACGCGGGAGCACCATATCGAGGACACCGCGCTCAAGACCAATCTGGAAGCGGCCGAAGAGGTCGCCCGCCAGCTTCGCCTGCGCGACCTCGCCGGCCTGATCGTCATCGACTTCATCGATATGGACGAGAAGCGCAACAACCGCGCGGTCGAGCGCAAGCTGTCCGATTGCCTCCGGCAGGACCGCGCGCGCATCCAGGTCGGCCGCATCTCGCATTTCGGCCTGCTCGAGATGTCGCGCCAGCGCATCCGCGCCAGCGTGCTGGAGAGCTCGACAGATCCGTGCCCGCATTGCGGCGGCACCGGCCACGTCCGCTCCGTGTCTTCGGTGGCGCTGCAGCTGCTGCGCGGCCTCGAAGAGATCCTGATGAAGGGCGCGACCCACAATCTCGTGGTCCGCACCCGCACCGACGTCGCGCTCTACGTGCTGAACCACAAGCGTGGTCATCTGCGCGACCTCGAGAACAGCTTCAAGGTCACGCTGTCGGTCATCGCCGATCCCACCGTCAGCGGACCGCAGGCATATGTGATCGACCGCGGCGAGCAGGTGCACACGCTCGAAGCCGCCAAGGCGCTGCTCGCTGCGCAAGTGGCTGCGAGCCCGCCGCCACAGGCCGAAGAAGCCTATGACGACGAGGATGGCTTCGACCTGGAGACCGAATCCGAGGTCGAGACCGACGAGACCGAAGGTCTTGCTGACGAGCAGGCTGCCGGCGAGGCAGCCTCCGAGCAGGACGGCCAGCGCCGCAAGCGCCGTCGCCGCCGGCGCGGCCGCGGTGGCCAGCGCGAGGGTGAGTTGCGCGAGGATACCGCGCCCACAATGCCCGAAGCGGCCGTGGCGGCCGGTGAAGGCGAAGACGAAACCGAGTCTGAGCAGGACGGCGAGGAAGGCGACGAACAAGCAGCCCGCGGCGAGCAGCAGGGCAACGGCGAGCGCCGGCGTCGGCGTGGTCGCCGCGGCGGACGCCGCCGTCGCGGGGGCGGCGAGGAAGGTCTCGCCGGCTCCATCGGCGACGAGCTCGGCGCCAGTCAGCCGTCGGAGGCGACCGATGCGGTTGCCGATTTCGACGGCTTCGGCACCGAGCCTGCGCCCTCCATCGCACAGGCCGAGCACATCGAGGCGGAACACATCGCCGAGCCGCAAATCGTGCAGCCCGAACCGCGCGCCGAGGTGCGGACCGAGGCGCCGGCTCTGCCGGAGCAGGCTTCCGCCACGACGACGGCAACGGCAGAAGAGGAGTCCGCCGGCGACAAGGCCGCGCGGCGCCGCTCCACCGTCCGTGAAAAGGTGAGCTTCCTGCTGAACAGCCAGCCTGAGTCGGCAACGCCGGTAGCGCAGGTGACCGAAGAACCGGTCGCTGCGCCCGCGCCGGCACCCGAGCCTGCGCCGGAGGCCGCAAGCGAACCCCCGGCGGCCCCGCGCCGCGCCGGCTGGTGGTCGCGCCGCTTCGGCGGCGGCGAATAACAGGGACATCCACGAAACCGCCCGGCCAAACCGGGCGGTTTTTGGTTGGCAAGGTCAGTTTCGATGCGACGTGCAATAGTTCTCGGCGGCGGCATGGTCGGTGTGAGCGCGGCGCTGCACCTGCAGCAGCGCGGTTGGTCCGTCACGCTCGTCGACCGCAGGGAGCCGGGCCGCGAGACCAGCTACGGCAATGCCGGAATGATCCAGGCGGAAGCGGTACGCCCCTATCCCATGCCGCGCGACCTCGCCTCGCTCTTGAAGATCGCGACCGGCCGCACCAACGACGTGCGCTACAGCCTCTCCTCCCTCCATCTCCACATCGAGCCCCTGCTCCGCTACTGGTGGCATTCGGCGCCGAAGCGGCATCGCGAGGCGATCGAGGCGTGGGCACGGCTGATCGCCTATGCGACGGCCGAGCACGACATCCTGATCCGCGAGGCGCATGCCGACAATCTCATCCGCCGTGCCGGCTACCGAGCGTTGTTTCGCGACCCCGCTTCACTGGATCTCTCGATCAAGGCCGCGGAAGAGGATCAGCGCGAATTCGGCGTGAACTTTCGCGTGCTGTCCGGCAGCGAGCTCGCCAAGGCCGAGCCGATCCTGCGCGACGATCTCCCCGGCGCGATCCATTGGCTCGACACCTGGACCGTATCGGATCCCGGCGCACTGGTCACCGCCTATGCCGAGTTGTTCGAACGCCTCGGCGGCACGATCGTGCTCGGTGATGCGCAGTCGCTGCAGCAGACCGCGACCGGCTGGTCTGTCGACACCGACAGCGGACGCCTCGATGCGCCCGACGCCATCGTGACGCTCGGGCCGTGGTCGCCCGACCTCCTCCACAAATTCGGCTATCGCATCCCGCTGGTGCGCAAGCGCGGCTACCACATGCATTACAGCGGCGGCGCGTCGCTCGACCTGCCGCTGATCGACAAGTCCGGCGGCTATGCCATGGGTCCGATGGCCAAGGGCATTCGCATCACGACGGGAGCGGAGCTGACGGGGCCGGATGCGCTGGCAACACCGGTGCAGCTCGCCAGCGCCGAAGCCTCGGCACGCGAGCTGATCGACCTCGGCAAGCGGGTCGAGCCGGACCCGTGGTTCGGCACGCGGCCCTGCACGCCCGACATGCTCCCGGTGCTCGGCCGCGCCCCGCGCCACCCCGGCCTCTGGATGAACTTCGGCCATGGTCATCAGGGCTTTACGCTGGGACCTGCGACCGGCCGCCTGCTCGCCGAGATCATGAGCGGCGAGACGCCGGCGGTCGATCCCACGCCATACCGGCCCGAGCGGTTCTAGCTCAAAGAAAAAGGGCTGATCGAGGATCTCGACCAGCCCTGTTGTTCAAGATCTGACGGCACGGCCCGCGTCGTCGGACGCGGCTTGCAGATCAGTCCGTCGTGATCGCCGTCTCCATGTCGGTCGGGTCGATCTCCTTGGCCAGATTGGCGTTGAGCTTGTCGCGGTCGAGCTCGCCTTCCCACCATGCCACGATCACGCAGGCGACGCCGTTGCCGCACAGATTGGTCAGCGCGCGGCATTCGCTCATGAACTTGTCGATGCCGAGCACGATCGCCATGCCCGGCACGAGGCGCGGATCGACCACGGCGAGCGTCGCCGCCAGCGTGATGAAGCCGGCGCCGGTGATGCCGGAGGCGCCCTTCGAGGTCAGCATCGCCACGACCAGGATCGTGAGTTGCTGGCCGAACGAAAGATCGACGCCGAGCGCCTGCGCGATGAACAGGGTCGCCAGCGTCATGTAGATGTTGGTGCCGTCGAGGTTGAAGGAATAACCCGTGGGCACCACGAGGCCGACCACCGACTTGGAGCAGCCGAGCCGCTCCAGCTTCTCCATGAGGGACGGCAGCGCGCTTTCCGAGGACGAGGTGCCGAGCACGATCAGCAGTTCGTCCTTGATGTAGGCCAGGAACTTGAAGATCGAGAACCCGGCGATGCGCGCGATGAGGCCGAGCACGACGAACACGAACAGCGCCGCGGTGACATAGAACGTGGCGATCAGACCGACCAGGTTGAGGATGGCGCCGGTGCCGAACTTGCCGATCGTATAGGCCATCGCGCCGAACGCACCGATCGGCGCCGCGCGCATCACGATCGAGATGACACCGAACACCGCGTGCGCAGCATCGTCGATGAAGCTGCGAATCGTATGGCCGCGCTCCCCGAGGCTCATCAAAGCAAAGCCGAACAGCACCGCAAACAGCAGCACCTGCAGAATTTCGCCTTGCGCGAAGGCGCCGACCACCGTGTCGGGAATGATGTGCAGCACGAAATCGACGGACCTCTGGCCGGCGGCCTGCTTGGCGTAGCCTGCAACGGCCGCCTCGTTCGCCGCCGCATTGCCGAAGCCGGAGCCCGGCTTGACGAGATTGCCGACGATGAGACCGATCACCAGCGCGAAGGTCGAGACGACCTCGAAATAGACCAGCGCCTTGATGCCGATGCGTCCGACCTTCTTGGCGTCCTGGATATGGGCGATGCCGGAGACGACGGTGCAGAAGATGATCGGGGCGATCACCATCTTGATCAGCTTGATGAAGCCGTCGCCGAGCGCTTTGATCCATTCGTTGGTGGCGACCTGCGGCCACAGCCAGCCGACGATGGCACCGAGCACGATCGCGATCAGCACCTGGACGTAGAGGACCTTGTACCACGGCTTGGCGACGGGCGGCGCGACCGGCGCTCCCGCCATCGTTGTCGTCGTCATGGCTTCACTCCCCCTCAAAACACCGGCCAGCCAAGATCAACTTGGCCGGCCCTTTCAATTGGAACTGCTGGTTGTAGCGCGTTTTACCCGCGGCGCTCGACGATCCGGCGCGCCGCCGGCATCAGGGCCGCGCCGAGTGCATTCTTGACCAGTGAGGCCGCAATGAACGGCACGATGCCGACCTGCCAGGCCTTGGCGGCGCCGAGACCCATGCCAAAAGCCAGCCAGCCGAAGCCGGCGGCCAGAATGGCGATATGGCCAACGGCCATCGCCGCAAAGAGCAGCATCACGCTGCGATCCCAGCCGCGCTCGGCGAGCCAGCCGGTCACGAAGGCAGCCAGCACGAAACCGAACAGATAGCCCGCGGTCGGGCCGACCAGCGGCGCAATCCCACCCACGGGACCGGCGAACAGCGGCAGCCCGATCGCGCCCTCGGCGAGGTAGGCAATCATGGTTGCGCAGCCAAGCCGCCGGCCATAGGCGGCGCCGATCATCAGCACCACCAGCGTCTGCAGCGTCATCGGCACATAGGGCAGCGGCAGGTTCACCTTGGCCGACAGCGCCATCAACGCGGTGCCGAGAACGATCAACACGACGGCACGCAGCGTGCCGACGGCTTCGCCCGGCCGAGTCGGCCACATCAAAGCGGCGAGAGAGGAATGTGGCGCAGCGGCGGACGGGGCGGAACGATCTGACAAGTTGAACTCCGGAAGGCTGAAGAAAACTGGCGCAGTTATTTAAGCCACTCAGCAATCCGGTCAACTGCCTCTCGCATCTCGTCGGGCGAGCGGGCATAGGAAAACCGTATGAATGAACGGCCGTGGATGGGATCGAAATCGACGCCGGGCGTCGCCGCCACGCGCGCCTGCTCCAGCATTTGCTTGGCGAACTCGAAACTGTCCGAGGTGAAGTCCGAGACGTCGGCGTAGAGATAGAAGGCGCCGTCGGCGGGCAGGAATCTCGTCAGTCCGGCCTTGGGCAATCCATCGATCAGGAGACGCCGGTTTTCCTGATAGCCGTGCTTGATTTCCTCCATCTCGGCCGCGCCGTCGAAGGCAGCCTCTGCCGCGATCTGCGACAGCGACGGCACCGAGATCAGGAGGTTCTGTTGAAGCCGCTCGATCGGCCGCACCAGGATCTCGGGCACGACCATCCAGCCGACGCGCCAGCCCGTCATGCAAAAATACTTCGAGAACGAGTTGATCACGAGTGCGTGCTCGGACAGCGCCGCCGCCGTCACGGCTGGAAACGCGTAATCGAGCCCGTGATAGATCTCATCCGAGATGAAGCGGATGCCGGCGTCTTCCGCGGCCGCGATGAGGCCGGCGAGCGCTTCGCGGGACATCATCGTGCCCGTCGGATTGGCGGGGCTGCCGACCAGCACGCCCTTCAGCGGCGCCCTGCGATGGGCGGCGATGAGCGCCTCACCGGTCAGCGCGTGGCGCGTCTCGTTCGTGGTTTCGATCAGCACCGGCTCGCAGCCGAGCGCGGTGAGGATATGACGGTACGGTGGATAGCCCGGCACCGTCACGGCGACGCGATCGCCGGGCTCGAACATCGACAGGAAAGCCAGGATGAAGCCGCCCGAGGAGCCTGTGGTCACCACGATCCGTTCGGGGCTGACGTCGCAGCCATAGGTGTCGCGATAATGGCGCGCGATGCGCTCGCGCAGACTGGGGATGCCGAGCGCGGAGGTATAATCGATCCGCCCGGCCTCCAGCGCCGCATGGGCGGCGGCGATCGCCGTCCTGGGCGCGCCGGCTGCGGGCTGGCCGACCTCCATATGGATGACATGACCGCCGGCGGCCTCGATTCGGGCCGCCGCCGCCATGACGTCCATCACCATGAAGGGGGGAACATCGCTGCGGCGGGAGGGCTCGAGCCACTGCCCCAACCGGTTCCTCAAGGTCGCATCGTGCATCGATTTCTGCTATTCGCTGGCGGACCGGATCCGTCCGGTCCGGAAAACAGGGCACTTGCGCCCCAGACTGGCCGCATTGTACGGCTCATAAAGGGCACGGCTCACAAGGGGCATATCGCGGATCCGGTCTGCCGCCAATCGCCAAACCAATCACGAAACTGCTGACCAAGACCGTTTGACCAGACCGCTCGATGTTGTTCAGGATCGCATTGCGCCAGAAGGCCTCCGCTCTCACCGCCCTCGTCACGGCCGCGGCCATCGCGCTGACGCCGTTCTCGGCCGCGCGGGCACAGGCCAAAGGGCCGCCGGTCCTGCGCGACACCGAGACCGAGCAGCTGCTGCGCGAATACACCCGTCCGATCCTGCGCGTCGCAGGTCTGGAGAAGCAGAACATCCAGATGGTGATCATCAACGACGGCTCGTTCAACGCGTTCGTCGCGGACGGCCGCCGCATCTTCGTCAATTGGGGCGCGATCCTCCAGTCGGAGACGCCGAACCAGATCATCGGCGTGCTCGCACACGAGACCGGACATCTGGCCGGCGGCCACCTGTCCAAGCTGCGCGAGCAGCTCGCCACGGCCCAGACCCAGATGATCATCGCGATGCTGCTCGGCGCCGGCGCAATCGCCGCCGGCAGCACCCGCAGCTCGAGCGCCGGCAACAACGGGCTGGCCAATGTCGGCGCGGCCGCGATCGCCGCTCCGCAGGAGATGATCCGCCGTACGCTGCTATCCTACCAACGCCAGCAGGAGGAGAACGCCGACCGCGCCGGCGTGAAATTCCTGACTGCGACCCAGCAGTCGCCGAAGGGCATGTACGAGACCTTCAAGCGCTTCACCAACGAGAGCCTGTTCGCTTCGCGCGGCTCCGATCCCTATCTCCAGTCGCATCCGATGCCGGCTGAGCGTGTCGCCGCGCTCCAGGAATTCGCAGGCACCAGCCCATACTGGAACAAGAAGGACGATCCCGCGCTTCAGCTCCGGCACGACATGGTCCGCGCCAAGATATCAGCCTTCATGGAGAGGCCGGAGACGGTGTACCGCCGCTATCCCCAGACCAACGACAGCCTGCCGGCACGCTATGCCCGCGCCATCAGCACCTATCTGCATGGGGATTTGCGCAGCGCGCTCACTCAGATCGACGCGCTGATCCAGGTTCAGCCGAACAACCCCTACTTCTACGAGGTGCGCGGCCAGGCGCTCTTGGAGAGCGGCAAGCCGGCGGAGGCGATCGCTCCCCTGCGCAAGGCAGCGCAGCTCTCGAACAACGCCCCCCTCATCGAGATGTTACTTGGGCAGGCTCTGGTTGGAACCGATAATAAAGCCTACACCGACGATGCCGTTCGGATTCTCCGCGCTGCGGTGGCCCGAGAGCCCGAGGCGGCACTCGGTTATACCCAGCTCGCAATGGCCTATGGCCGGAAGGGAGACTACGCCGAGGCCGATCTCGCCTCGGCCCAGGCCGCTTACTTGCGCGGCGACAACAAGACCGCCCGCGAGCTTGCAACGCGCGCGAAAACCCGTTTCGCCATCGGCACGCCCGGATGGGTCAAGGCCGACGATATCGTGGCGGCGAAGCCGCCGCGCAACTGACGCAACTCGAACGACGCCCGATACCACGACGTCACGACACCGAGCTTAAGTCCGCCGGGACGTTTATCGAAACCTGCTTTGGATAAGAGGATTTACCTATGCCTTCGCTGCGCCTGCTTGCTCCCGCATTGTTCGCGCTCGCCATGTTCGGCGCAGCCGTGCCCGCGTCGGCCGACAGCTTCTCCGATGCCCAGCGCACCGATATCGAGGCCATCATCAAGAACTACCTCGTCAGCCATCCCGAGGTGCTCGAGGAGGCCATGGCCGAGCTCAGCAAGCGCCAGGCCGCGGCCGAAACGCAGAAGCACGAGGCCAGCATCGCGCAGAACGCTGATGCGATCTTCAACTCTCCGCGCCAGGTCGTGCTCGGCAACAAGGACGGCGACGTCACCTTCGTCGAGTTCTTCGACTACAATTGCGGCTACTGCAAGCGCGCGATGGACGACATGCTCACTCTCATGAAGAGCGATCCAAAGCTGAAGATCGTGCTGAAGGAGTTTCCGGTGCTGAGCCAGGGGTCGGTCGAAGCGGCCCAGGTCGCAGTCGCGGTGCGCATGCAGGATCCCACCGGCAAGAAATATCTCGATTTCCACCAGAAACTGCTCGGCGGCCGGGGCGCCGCCGACAAGGCGCGCGCGATTCAGGCGGCGAAGGAAGCCGGCCTCGACACCGCCCGAATCGAGAAGGACATCGCCAGCCCCGAGGTGCGCGCCACCATCGAGGAGAACTTCAAGCTTGCCGAAGCGATGGGCATGAACGGCACGCCGAGCTACGTCATCGGCAAGCAGATCGTGATCGGCGCTGTCGGCGTCGAAGGCCTCAGGGAAAAGATCGGCATCGCCCGCTGCGGCAAGGCGACTTGCTGAAGGCGACTTGCTGAAGGCGCCGTTCGCAACTCGTGCATGCAAAAGGGCCGGCTGAAGAGCCGGCCCTTTTTTTCGCGCGCCCAACATTGGCGTCTTCGTGCAAAATCATTCATCCAGCGTTCAACAAACAAATGCCGCGGAACAGACGAAGTTCCGGAACAACTCAAATCTCCTTTCGTTGTCGGCGCGGGCAATGACGCAGGAAACACGTGAGGAGAATTTCGATGTTGAACCGCTTTATGATCTCGGTTGCCGCAGCTGCACTCGTCGCGGGGACCGGTTTGGCAAACGCACAGGGCAGCATGGGCCGCGACAGCGGTGGCGGCGCCAGTGGCTCGCAGCAGATGCAGCACTCGCAGCCCTCCGGCGGCGCCGCAGAGCGCGGCGGCTCGATGGGGCGCGATTCCATGAGCCATGACAAGGGCACCGTCGGTCAGGCCGGCGGTTCCAGCACGATGAAGTCCGATCGCGCCTCGGAAGACAAGTCCGGCGCGATGAAGGACGAGCGCCCGGGCGGCGCCATGAACAAGAACGCGGCCGAGGACAAGGCTGGTGCCACCAAGGGCCAGCGCACCGATGATCGCGCGCAGGGCCAGATGGACAAGTCTCAGCAGGACAAGTCCAAGAGCATGAGCCAGGACACCAGCAAGTCCGGCAGCAAGGACCAGAAGGACATGAAGGCTGAGGGCAGCAAGAGCGGCACCTCGACCAACAACGCTGAGAACCGGCCGGGCACCGGCACGAACCAGAATGCTCAGGGCCAGAGCTCGACCACGGTCGGCCAGGCCGGCGCCGCTGCCAAGCTTTCGACCGAGCAGCGGACACAGATCACGTCGGTGATCCGCGAGCAGCGTGTCGCTCCGGTGACGAACGTGAACTTCTCGATTTCGGTCGGCACCCGCATCCCGCGCGAGGGCATTACGCTGCACACCCTGCCGTCGCGGGTGGTGACCATTTATCCGGAGTGGCGGACCTACAGGTACGTCCTGGTCCGGGATGAGATCGTGATCATCAATCCGGACACCTACGAGATCGTGGCGGTCCTGAACGCTTGAGGCAGGATACCGGCAACCTTGGGGCGGGCAGCGATGCCCGCCCCTTTGCATTCGGCCCGCAGCCATGCTTCGGACTGGTTAACAAGCAATTTCCGTAGTTTCCGCACAGGTTTTTGCGCACTGGGTGAGGTGCTTGAACCCGCCCCTGAGGACCTTCGAGGCTTCCCCTCACGCGCTTTGTTACCTATAACCCCGCCACGCCGAAGCACCTCTCCCGGGATTGGAATGGCCGAACCTGCAACCGACACGATCCTCGTCCTGAACGGGCCGAACCTCAACATGTTAGGGACGCGCGAGCCCGAAAAGTACGGTCATGCGACGCTGGCCGACGTCGAGGCGCTATGCCGGGAGACAGCGGCGACCTTCGGCCTGAGGGCCGACTGCCGGCAGTCCAACCGCGAGGGCGAGCTGATCGACTTCATCCATGAGGCGCACCGGCGCAAGATGAAGGGCATCGTCATCAATGCCGGCGGCTATTCCCACACCTCCATCGCGCTGCACGACGCACTGCTCGCGGTGCAGATCCCGACGGTCGAGGTGCACGTGACCAACATCCATGCCCGCGAGAGCTTTCGTCACCATTCCTACACCGCACGCGCGGCCTTCGCCTCGCTCTGCGGTTTCGGCATCGAGGGCTACCGCCTCGCCATTCAGGGCCTTGCCGCCAAGCTCGGCATCAAGCCCAACGCCTGACGCTCCCTTCCAACAGAACATTCGGATCAAACAACATGGCGCGCCAGCCAGACGACAAAGCAGCCGCAAAGTTTTCCAGCGAGGATTCGGCGCTCATCCGCGAGCTTGCCTTGCTGCTCGATGAGACCAGCCTGACCGAGATCGAGATCGAGCGGGCGGGGCTGCGCCTGCGCGTCGCCCGCAACATCAGCGTGGCCGCGACCATGCCGCTGCCGGTGGCAGCCGCTCCTGCCGCCATGACGGCGGCTGCAAGCGCGACCGCCACTGCCGCTTCCGATCTGTCGAAGCATCCCGGCGCCGTGACCTCGCCGATGGTCGGCACCGCCTATTGGGCGCCGGAGCCGGGCGCCAAGCCGTTCATCGAGGTCGGCACCAAGGTCTCGGTCGGCCAGACGCTGCTGATCATCGAAGCCATGAAGACGATGAACCAGATCCCTTCGCCGCGCGCCGGCACGGTGACGCAGATCCTGGTCGAGGATGGCCAGCCGGTCGAGTACGGCGAGCCGCTGGTGATTATTGAGTGACGCGAATGGGGAATAGCGAATAGCGAATGGCGTCAGCCTTCCCTACTCGCCATTCGCCACTCGCCATTCGCTGCAGGACAACATGTTCGACAAGATCCTCATAGCCAATCGCGGCGAGATCGCCCTTCGCATCCTCAGGGCCTGCAAGGAGCTCGGGATCGCGACCGTCGCCGTGCACTCCACGGCCGACGCCGACGCCATGCACGTGCGGCTGTCGGACGAGAGCGTCTGCATCGGGCCGCCGTCGTCCAAGGACAGCTATCTCAACGTGCCCGCGCTGCTCGCGGCCTGCGAGATCACGGGCGCCGACGCGGTGCATCCCGGTTACGGCTTCCTCTCCGAGAATGCGCGCTTTGCGGAAATCCTCGCCGAGCACAATCTGCATTTCATCGGCCCGAAGGCCGAGCACATTCGCCTGATGGGCGACAAGATCGAAGCCAAGAAGACGGCGAAGCGCCTCGGCATTCCCGTGGTGCCCGGCTCAGATGGTGCGGTCGGCCCCGACGACGACGCGATGGCGATCGCCAAGAAGATCGGCTTCCCGGTGCTGGTGAAGGCGGCGGCCGGCGGCGGCGGCCGCGGCATGAAGGTCGCGCACAGCGAGGCCGACCTCCAGCTAGCGCTGTCGACGGCGGCCAACGAGGCCAGGTCCGCCTTTGGCGATGCGTCCGTCTATCTGGAAAAATATCTCCAGAAGCCGCGCCACATCGAGATCCAGATCCTCGGCGACGGCCGCGGCGGTGCCATCCATCTCGGCGAGCGCGACTGCTCGCTGCAGCGCCGGCACCAGAAGGTCTGGGAGGAAGGCCCCTCGCCCGTGCTCTCCGCCGCGGCGCGGGCCAGGATCGGCGAGACCTGCGCCAAAGCGATGCGCGAGATGAAATATCTCGGCGTCGGCACCATCGAGTTCCTGTTCGAGGACGGCGAGTTCTACTTCATCGAGATGAACACCCGCATCCAGGTCGAGCATCCCGTCACCGAGAGCATCACCGACATCGACCTCGTGCTGGAGCAGATCCGCATCGCCGCCGGCGGCGACCTGCCCGCCAGGCAGGACGAAATCCAGGTCATCGGCCACGCCATCGAGTGCCGCATCAATGCCGAGAACCCGCAGACCTTCCGTCCCTCGCCCGGCCGGATCCAGCAATATCATCCGCCCGGCGGCCTCGGCGTCCGGATCGATTCCGCCGTCTATCAGGGCTACACGATCCCGCCTTATTACGATTCGCTCGTCGGCAAGCTGATCGTGCACGGCAAGACCCGCGCCGAATGCCTGATGCGGTTGCGCCGGGCGCTGGACGAGATGGTGGTCGAAGGCATCGAGACCACGCTGCCGCTGTTCCGGGCGCTGGTGCGCGAAGACGACATCATCAACGGCGATTACCACATCCACTGGCTGGAGCAGTATCTCGCCGGCAAGCCGGAACCCGAAGCGAGATAGTCTTCCTCTTGTGGAACCCTTTGGCCCCAATCGCGTTCTGGACGGTTGGGGCTAGTTCCAAAGGGGGCGTTTTGATCTCCATTGAACGCAGACAGGTGAACCGCCGTGACGGCTGAAGGCCAGCGACGGCGCGCATTCTGGCAGATCCTGCTGTTCGCGGCGGGCCTTTTGGTGCTGACCGTGATCAGCGCCGGCTCCGTCTATCTCGTCAACAAGGCGCGGGAAGACAGCAAATGGGTGGTCCACACCATCGAGGTGGAGAACCGGATCAACGCCCTGCTGCTCGAAGTCCGTCGCGCCGAGAGCAGCGCTCGCGGCTATCTCCTGACGCAGGGGGAGAATTTCAGGGGCGACCATGAAAAGGCCGTGGCGGCAATCATCCCCGCCCTCGACACGCTCACGCGCCTGAGCAGCGACAATCCAGAGCAACGCAAGAACGTCGAAAAGCTGAGCGCAGCGATCGAAATCCGCCTCGGCCAGTTCGCGCAGGAAATGGTCCTCATCCAGCAAGGCCAGCCGGACAAGGCCACGGCCGTGGTGCGTGAGGCCGCGGCCCAGGACACCACGACCAAGATCGCCACCTTCGCGAACACGATGATCCAGGAGGAGGAGCGCCTGTTCCGCCTCCGCACTGACAACTCCGACCGCAGCCAGACCCTCGCCGCGTCCATGACCGGCATCGGCTCCGGCCTCGTGGTCGTGCTGGCGATGCTCTCGATCTGGCTGGTGCGGCGTTCGGCCCGCGCCCGTGACGAAGCCGAATCCCGCCTGCGCGATGCCAACGTCAATCTGGAGGCCGTCGTCGACGAACGCACGGCAGACCTGCGCGAAGCCAACGACGAGATCCAGCGCTTTGCCTATATCGTCAGCCACGATCTGCGCTCGCCGCTCGTCAACATCATGGGCTTCACCAGCGAACTCGAGGAGCTCGGCGGCGACATCTTCCGCCGCATCAGCAGCCTCGCTCATGTCTCTGCGGAGGGAGCACGGCTGGCCCCCGCCGGGCCGGACGAGATCGCGCTCGAGGGCGCCGACAAGCAGCTCTCGGAGGATTTTTCCGAAGCGCTCGGCTTTATCAAGACGTCGATCGCCAAGATGGACCGGCTGATCTCGGCCATCCTCAACCTCACGCGCGAGGGCCGGCGCGAATTCCAGCCGGTGAAGATCGACACGCGCGAGCTGATCGAGGCCATCGTCTCAACGCTGGCGCACCAGGCGGCCGAGGCACAGGCCGAGATCCACCTCGAGCCCCTGCCAGACCTCGTGAGCGACCGTCTCGCCCTCGAGCAGATCTTCTCGAACCTGATCGACAATGCGATCAAATATCTCAAACCCGGCATGCCCGGCGAGATCAGAATCCGCGGGCGCACCAAGCTCGGCTACGCTATCTTCGAGATCAGCGACAACGGCCGCGGGATCGACGCTAGGGATCACCAGCGGATATTCGACCTGTTCCGCCGCGCGGGAACCCAGGACAAGCCCGGCCAGGGCATCGGTCTTGCGCATGTCCGTGCACTTGTGCGTCGCCTCGGCGGCACCATGTCGGTATCATCGGAACTGAACGCAGGCAGCACCTTCACGATCACGCTGCCGATCGCCTGGAATGTGAGCAACCGGAACACAGATCGATGACCCAGCCTGTCACCATCATCATGATCGAGGACGACGAGGGCCACGCCCGCCTGATCGAGCGCAATATCCGCCGCTCCGGCGTCAACAACGAGATCGTCTCCTTCCAGAACGGCACGGACGCGATGATGCACCTGTTTGGTGCGGACCGCTCCGGACTGGTTCAGAAAGGCAATGCGCTCTTGATCCTGCTCGATCTCAACCTCCCCGATATGACCGGGATCGACATCCTGAAGCAGATCAAGGAGAACAAATATCTGAAGGCCTCGCCCGTGGTGGTGTTGACCACCACCGACGATTCCCAGGAAATCAAGCGCTGCTACGAGCTCGGCTGCAACGTCTACATCACCAAGCCGGTCAATTACGAGAATTTCGCCAATGCCATCCGGCAGCTCGGGCTGTTCTTCTCGGTCATCCAGGTCCCGCCCGCCGCCACATGAACCAGCCCCCGCCGACACTGCTCTACATCGACGACGACGACGCGCTGGCGCGCCTTGTCGACCGCGGCCTGACGCGGCGCGGCTACAGGGTCGTTCACGCCGCGAGCGGCGAGGAAGGTCTCGAGCGCATCCGCCGCGCCTGCGCCCAAAACAGCAGCGAAGGCGGCATCGATGTTGTTGCACTCGATCAGTACATGCCGGGCCTCGACGGGCTGGAGACGCTCGAACAGATCATGGCGATCCCGGACGCGCCGCCGGTCGTATTCGTCACCGCCTCGCAGGATTCCAGCATCGCGGTCACCGCGCTGAAGGCGGGTGCGGCCGACTATCTGGTGAAGGACGTCCAGGGCGACTTCATCCCGCTCCTCCACGTCGCCGCTGAAGGCGCGCTGCGCCAGGCCGCGCTGCAGAGGGCGCGCGAGGAAGCCGAAGCCGAGATCCACGCCTCGCGCGACCGCTACGCGGCGCTGGCCGCCGAACGCGAGCTCCTGCTGCGCGAGGTCAACCACCGTGTCGGCAATTCGCTCCAGATCATCGCCTCGTTGCTGCACCTTCAGGCGAGCTCCGCCGCGCAGGACGAGGTCAAGGCGGCACTGACCAATGCGATGGGCCGCGTCGCCGCGGTCGCGCAGGTGCACCGCCGCCTCTACACCTCGCAGGACCTCAAAAGCGTGGTCCTGAACCAGTATCTGGACTCGCTGCTCGAGGATCTCCGCCGCTCGGCCGAAGGCAACCGGATGTCGCGCCTGACGCTGAAGGCCGAGCCGATCGAGATCGATCCGGACCGCGCGGTCGCCGTCGGCATCATCGTCAACGAGCTGGTGATGAACGCGGTGAAATACGCCTATCCCGACGGCGCCGGCCCGATCCATGTCGAGCTGGTCTCGGAGGGCGACGATCTCCTGCTCTCGATCAGCGACGATGGCGTCGGCGACAACGCCAAGGCCGATCCGCGCTCGACCGGCATGGGCCAGCGCATCGTCGCCGCCATGGCCTCCAAGCTCGATGCCTCGGTCGAGCGCGATCCCGCACATTCCGGAACCCGGATCGTGCTGAAGTTCGGCCGCGTGCCCGCTGCCCCCGGCAAGGCCAGCACCGCCGCGGCGAGCTGAGCTCGCGCCGGGTTGCGCCACCCATCGCAACCGCATTGCGATCCTGCTATGATGGCAAACCATGACTTCGCGCGACTCCGCCCCGTCTGAAATCACGCCGGCCGTGCTGCTGCGCGCTTATGCCTGCGGCATCTTCCCAATGGCGGAAAGCGCCGATGATCCGACCCTGTTCTGGGTCGAGCCGGAATTGCGCGGCGTCATCCCGCTCGACGGTTTTCGCGTCGCCTCGCGGCTCGCGCGCACCGTACGGTCCGACGCCTTTCGCGTGACCGTCAACACCGCCTTCAAGGCGACGATCGCCGGCTGCGCCGCGCCGCAGGTCGGTCGCGAGGACACCTGGATCAACAAGCGCATCCGCGACCTCTATGGCGGCCTCTTCGAGCTCGGCCATTGCCACAGCGTCGAGGCCTGGCAGGGCGACGACCTCGTCGGCGGGCTGTACGGCGTGAGCCTCGGACGGGCCTTCTTCGGCGAGAGCATGTTCCACACCGCGCGCGATGCCTCGAAGGTCGCGCTGGTGCATCTGGTCGCGCGGCTCATCCATGGCGGCTTCGAGCTGCTCGACACCCAATATGTCACCGAGCATCTGAAGAGCTTCGGCGCGGTCGAGATTTCGCGGCGACGCTATACCGCGCTGCTCGACAAGGCGCTGGCGGGCGAACCAGGCGATTTCCTGAGGCTCTCCGAGGGCGAAGCGATCCCCGGCGCACGCGCGCTCGAGATCATCGCCTCGCGGCAATGATCGACAGCCTACCTCGATCTTAGCGGCCGAACCCGGGGATACCGAACAGGCCTGGCCGCTGCTCCGGCGGCGGCGGTGGCGGAGCCGGTTGCTGCTGCGGCGGTGGCGGCAAGGGCTGCGGCGGACGCTGCTGCACGGCCTGCTTGGGCGCAGCCTTCTTCTGCGCCGGCGGCGGCGCCGCGGGCTTGGTCGCAGGATCCGGTGCCGCGGTCGCAATGGTCTGCTGCGGCTCTTTGCAGTCGGTCAGCCAGATGTCGTAGATCGGATGCTCGACGCCGTGCAGGCCGGGGCTTGCCGCATACATCCAGCCCGAGAAGATGCGCTTCACCTCGCCCTGCAAGGTGATCTCGTCGACCTCGACGAAGGCGTCGGTGTTGGCGGCCTCCGTCGCCGGCCGCGTATAGCAGGCGTCGGTCTTGACC
The DNA here is from genome assembly GCF_004346455.1 of Bradyrhizobium sp. R2.2-H. Classification (NCBI taxonomy): domain Bacteria; kingdom Pseudomonadati; phylum Pseudomonadota; class Alphaproteobacteria; order Hyphomicrobiales; family Nitrobacteraceae; genus Bradyrhizobium; species Bradyrhizobium sp. R2.2-H. The sequence continues at coordinate 156,640 of NZ_SMBR01000003.1, read as the reverse complement.
CTGAGCGCGCCGAACTGGACGGTCTCGCCGATCTCCTCGTCGAAATTGATGATGCGCCCGGTGATCTTGTCGAGGCCCGAGAAGGTCGCCTTCTTGTTCACGATCTTCTGGGCCGGAGGCTCGGTCACGACCTCATCGCCCGGCTGGAGGCTTGCCGGGGTCTGCGGGACCGAGCCTGGCGCGCCCTTCTGCTGGGGCTGGCGCTGACCAGGGACACCTTGCGGACTGGGCGGCGCGATCGCCGTGGACGGCAGCTGGTTTGGCGGCGCCACGGTCGAGCCGGGCGGCGGCGCCAGCGGCTGGCTCTCGACCGGCCCCGGCATCACGTTACCTTGGCGGCCCGGCGGCGGCGCCATCGGGCGCGACGGCAGCACGCGGCCCTGCGGCGGCAGCTCCGGTACTTCCTCGTCGTCCTCGGGGACCTGCGGCTGCGGCTGGCCGCGCGGAATGCTGCCGGGCGGCCGCAGCGGCGGCGGATCCGAAAAGATCGTGCCGATCTGCGCCTGGGCCGGCGTCGCGACGGTCAGCGCGGTGGCGGCCAGCAGTGCCGCAAGGCCTGTCAGGGAAAAGGTTTTGAACATCTCGCGCGGCTTCAACAGCGAATCGGGCTCGTTGGACATTTTACAGGGGATACCGCCGCTCGCAGGCCTCCGGTTAACACGGGGAATACGGCGGGGGAAGGGCGGCATCCCTGCCCTTCCCGGCGCGGTCTGGCCAGGCCAGCTCCCGGATGGGATAGTCATGGGCCCTCCCAGGGCCGAACGCGGGCGTTGCCCCGAAAATACCATCCAACGATAACCGGAAACTCCAAGGTCCCCCTTCATGCCCGTTGTGCTCGATCCCGATGCCGTCGCCGTCTACAAGGCCTTCCAGGAGGCCGGCCGCCCCGCCTACGAGACCCTGACCGCGGACGAAGCACGCGCCTACTATTCCCAAGCGCGGTTTGCCACCAATCCCGACGCGCCGGAACTGGCGCGCGTCGCGCCGCTGGCGATACCGGCACCGCATGGGACGATCCCAGCCCGTCTCTACGTGCCCAAGGAACCTCGCCAGCACGACGGCCTGTCGCCGGCGCTGGTGTTCTTCCATGGCGGCGGCTGGGTGATCGGCGATCTCGACTCCCACGACGTCGTCTGCCGCCAGCTCGCGGCCGAAGGCGCACTGATCGTGATCTCGGTCGACTACCGCCTCGCGCCCGAGCACAAGTTTCCTGCCGCCGCCGAAGACGCGATCGCCGCGACCAAATGGATCGCCGCGAACGCGCGCGAACTCGACATCGACGCCTCGCGCCTGTCGATCGGCGGCGACAGCGCCGGCGGCAATCTCGCAGCGGTCGTGGCGCTCGCCGCGCGTGACGCTGGCGGCCCCGCGCTCGCGGGCCAGGTGCTGATCTATCCGGCGACCGATTTCGCCATGACGCACGGCTCCCACAGCGAGCCCGAGACCAGCGTGCTGCTGACGCATTCGGTGATCCGCTGGTTCCGCGACCACTACCTCAATGGCGCCGCCGACATCCACGACTGGCGCGCCTCGCCGGCGCGCGCGCAGAACCTTGCCGGCCTGCCGCCCGCCTACGTGCTGACCGCCGGCGCCGATCCCCTGCGCGACGAGGGCGACGAATATGCCGAGCGCCTCAGGCAGGCCGGCGTGCCCGTGACCTACAAGCACTTCCCCGGCCAGTTCCACGGCTTCTTCACCATGGGCAAGCTGTTGCGACAGGCCAACGTCGCCGTGAGCGAGATCGGCGTCTGGTTGAAGGGATTGGGCTGACCCCTCCGGCATGCCTTCCGTTCTTCATCCCATCTTCGCTCTTCCCCTGCGCGGACTGACATGGCTCGGCAGCCAGGGCACCCGCGCGGTCGCCGCCGTCGCCTTCATCGCGGTCGCGGTGCCGCCGCTCGGCGCGCTGCTCCGCCCCTATGTCACCGAGGCGATTTTCCTTCTGCTCTGCATCTCCTTCATGCGGGTCGATCTGGCCGCGCTCTACGGCCATCTCCGCAGGCCGGCGCTGGTCGCGGCCGCCACGGCCTGGACCACGATCGGCGTACCGCTGATCATCGGATCGATCGCCCATGCAACGGGACTGGCGAGCCACTCGCCCGGCCTTGCTCTTGCGCTGATGCTCCAGGGCATGGCCTCGCCGATGATGGCCTCGCCGGCACTCGCCGCGCTGATGGGGCTCGACGCCACCCTGGTACTGGTCACGCTGGTGACCTCGACCGCGCTCGTTCCCTTCACGGCGTCGATGTTCGCAGGCCTGTTCCTCGACGGAATGCTCAGCATCTCGCCGCTCACGCTCGGCCTGAAGCTGCTCGGCATTCTCGCCGCGTCGCTGCTCGCCGCGACCGTCATCCGCTGGATCTTCGGCGCGAAGGCGATCCAGCACCGGAAGCGGCCGATCGATGGCTTCAACATCATCATCCTGTTTGTGTTCGCGTCCGCAGTCATGGGGGACGTCGCGAGCGAGCTGCTGAGCCAGCCGGTGTTCACCATCGGGCTCGCGCTGCTGTCCTTCGCGATCTATTTCACACTGCTCGCGATCACCACGCTGCTGTTCCGCCGCATCGGCCATGAGCGCGCGCTTGCGCTCGGGCTGATGGTGTCACAGCGCAATCTCGGCCTGATGCTGGCGGCGACGGCCGGCGCGCTGCCGCCGGCCACCTGGCTCTATTTCGCGATGACGCAGTTCCCGATCCATCTTGCGCCATACATGCTGATGCCGATCGCGCGGCGCTTGACGGCACGCGCAGATGCGCCCGGCGGGGACAACAAGGCTGACGTTCACTCGTTTGCGTCGCACCGACGCAGCGGAGGAACATCAATTCAAGGCCCCCGTTGAAGCCTCTCATCGAAAAGGAGGTTCGCGATGAAGTTTGCCGCAATTCTGGTTCTCGGCTCGCTCGCCGTGGGCTCGGCAGCGAGAGCCGATCAACCCGGACCCGACTGGATGCCGATGGAGCAAGTGAAAGCCAAAGTCATGGAGTCGGGCTATTCGGAGGTCACCAAGCTTGAAGCCGACGATGGCCAGTGGGAGGGCGAAGGCGTCAAGAACGGACAGAAGATGGAATTCCATGCCGACCCCAAGACCGGCGCGATCGTGCGCGAGAAGCCCGATCGATGAGCACGCCGAAGTCCGCTTCTCAGGCGGGAGATTCAGCGGTGGTCGCTTTGGAACAACGTCCTGATCCCATCCATTCGGCAGCGCTTGTCAGCGGCGCCGAGCATCACTGGCCGCTTCCTTTGACCTTGGCAAGATAGTCGACGATCGCTGGCACGTCGCTGTCCTCGACGGGAGCTCCATAGACCTTGATCATCTTGTGCACCTCGGATTCCCAGGTGGACCTGGGCAAGGCCGGCTGGTTCAGCACCATGTCTGCCGAATGGCAAGCCAGGCAGTTGTTGTTGATGGCATCCGCTTCACGTCCACCGGGAAACAGCGCGTCGCCCGCCGGAAGCTCCACGGTCGTGGAGGTGATTGCGGGGGCCGGCCACGCGGGCGTGGATGCCAGCAGAGCGGCGAACGAGGTGCCGACGACGAAGATGAGGTGACGCATGATGTTGCTCCTAGATCGCGGTGAGTTGGACCGTCTCGACGACGTTGCGCATGAAGCCGCCGGCGTTCCAGTTCGATGCGGCCGGCTGAATGTCGCCGGCGGTGTTCGTGCAGCGGACCATCAACGAATGGCCGCCCTTCATCAGCTCTGGAATGTCCAACTGCCAGCGGCGGAAGCTGTACTTGCCGTGGTCCTCGCCAAGCGTCGCGGGTTGCCACGTCCGGCCATCATCCATCGATAGCTCGACCCTGGCGACGCCGGCATCTCCGCCGAACGCGATGCCGCGGATTGTTGCGACTGCGCCCGCCGGAAGCGATGCGCCGTCCGCGACGTTCGTGAAGAACGACCGTGGCACCATGCGGCTGATCGGAACCATCTTTACGCCGGTCTGGCCCGGCCTGATGTTGGCATGCGGCGTATCCGGGACGGTGTAGGCCGTCGCCATCCAGTAATTGTCGTCCTGGCGATCGAGAACCTCGATGTCGCTGAGCATCTTGACCCAATAGGTCGAATACCATCCCGGCACGATCAGCCGCAGCGGGAAGCCGTTGAGGAGCGGCAGTTGCTCGCCGTTCATGGCAAAGGCGATCATGACCTCGCCGTCACGGGCGTGATCGATATCGAGCGACTTGCGAAAGTCCGGAGCGTCGGGCACGACCGGCTCGTCCAGTCCGTTGAAGCGGACCTGAACTGCGCCCGGCTTGACGCCGGCGCGGTCCAGGACGTCCTTGAGTAGGACTCCCGTCCACCGCGCATTGCCCATCGCGCCATGCGCCCATTGCGCGCCGGGCACACGAGGCAGGAAGAACCCTCGCGAATTGCCCGAGCATTGGTTGACGGCGGCAAGCTCGACACGGGGCAATTTGAGCAGGTCGCCGATCGACAACGAGAGAGTCTGGTTGACGTGACCGCGCACGGACAGTCTGAAGGCGTCCGCATCCACCGAGGTCGGTATCACCGCCCAGTGCCAGCGCACATAGAACTGGTCGTTGGGGGTGAACACGCCGCGGTCGAACACCTCCATCGGGGTCTCGAGCAGCGGCGGTCGCGTGCGCTGCAGGATCATGCTCCCCTTTTGCGGAAAGTCATGCGTGATCGGCCGATCACGCGGCTCGCCGGCGATCGGCAGCCGGATCGATTGATCGGCGCGGACCGATGAGCCGGCGAGCGTGAGGCCGGCAACCCCGAGGGCTCGAAGCATGGCGCGGCGGGAAAATGCCGGAAAGCGTGCATGGTCGAAATGTTGGGACATCGAAGGCTCCTCAGGAATGGATTTGTGCTGGTTCAGTCCCGCGGCTCATCCGAGGAGCAAGTCCGCGAGCGGATCTTCGACGGGCCGGCGAGGTTGCGCCTGCCGGATGGTCGGAGGATGCCTGTCGATCTGGGGGAAGCCTCGTTCCGAATGAACGGCAACTCCGGGATTCCGCACGTGCACCGGGCTGCCGGCAAGCGCGGACGACGCACCAAGCGTGGACGCGACGGCGACGAACAGGGCGATCGCAAGGAAAGCGCGACGTGAATGGGTCATTATCGTTCTCCATCTCTGTATTTCCGGCACGCAATGCTCGAACTGCCTGCCTGTGTCGAAAGAGGTAGACCTCGGCGCATCGGCAATCCAACGCGATGATCAGATCGTTCTGATCGCCGACTGCGATCGAATCCCGCAGGCGCTTGCACGCGCGCGTCGGCGCCTTCGCCGGCCGGACGTGGGTTCGATCGTTGCGGAATCGGTGCTACGAGCGGGCGCAGCTCTGCCTATCGTGCCGCGCCGGCAGCGATGCTGGACATCAGGGCGGCTTCCGCCTTGCTGATATGCCGCTCCTTGTGACGGAGCGCGTAGAATGAACGCTTGGCCAATTCGTCCTCGAGCCGGACCAGCCGCTTTGCCGCTATCGCCTTTTCGACCACGAGATCGGAGATGGCTGCAGCGCAGCCGCCCGCCTCGACCGCGGTCCGGATCGCCTCGTTCGAGGCCAGCTCGAGCTGCACCGTCAGGTCGGCAAGGCGGACCCCGCGCTTCTTCAGGGCACGCTCGAACATGGCCCGCGTTCCGGAGCCCGGCTCGCGAAGGATCCACGGTGTCCTGGTCATCCAGTCGGCGGGCAGCTTCTTTTGGCTCGCCAGAGGATGCCGCGCACCCACGACGGCGACCAACGCATCGCCATCGACCCGGCGGGCGGACAATGCGGCGTCGTCAATGTCGCCCTCGACGAAGCCGACATCCGCCATGCCGTCGCGAATGTCGGTTGCGACCTGCTCGCTGTTGGCGATCCTGACGTTGATTTCGATGCCGGGATGGACGGCCTGAAACGCCAGCAATCTCATCGGAAGCCAGTAGCTCCCGACCGTCTGGCTTGCCGCGATCACCAGTCGGCCGGCCTTGAGGCCGGCAAAATCGCGCAGGACCTGCTCGGCGGCGTGCGCGCGCGCCAGCACCGCACGCGCTTCCCCGAGAAACGTGCGGCCCATATGCGTGAGAACGATGCCGCGCCCCACCCGATCGAACAGCTTGACCCCGTAGCGTCCTTCGAGCGCAGCGATTGCCGCGCTCGTGGCCGATTGTGTCAGATTCAATTCGTGGGCGGCCTGGGTGACGTGCTGCTTGTCGGCGACAGCGGCGAAGATCCGGAGCTGTTCGAGCGTCATGGTCATCCAGCGAGTTTGATGAGGATCAGGCTGAAGCCTGCGATGAAGAGAAATGCGAGCCCGCCCAGCATAGCCGGACGCAGCCCCTCCGCGTACAATTTCGAGATGTCGGTCTCGAGGCCCATGGCCGCGAGCGCCATCGTGAGCAGGAACGTCGAGAGCGTGATCGTCGCGCTCCTGAGGCCCGCCGGAATGCACACGACGCTATTGAGTGCGGCTATCGCGACAAAGCCGATCGCGAACCAGGGGACGGGAGGCCTTGCCGACTTGCCACCGGCCGGCTGCGCCGAAGCCCGGGTGACGACGCTCAGGGTCAGCACGACCGGCGCGAGCAGCATGACACGGGCCAGCTTGGCAACGGTTGCCATTTCACCCGCCCGCTGGCTGTTCTGGAACGAGGCGGCAGCCACCTGGGCGATCTCGTGGATGGATGCGCCGCTCCAGAGGCCGTACGCGTCGGCATCGAGATGCAGGAGGCGAGGCAGCATGGGATAGACGAACATCGCGATCGAGCCGAAGACCGTGACGCACGCAATCGCATATGCAACGTCCTCGTCGGAAGCTTCGGTGACGCTATTGGTCGCGACGACGGCTGACGCGCCGCAGATCGAGGTGCCCGCGGCGATCAGTCGAGCGAGCTTGCGTTCGACGCCCAGCGCACGCCCGGCCGCAAACGTGAATCCGAACGTGGCAACGAGCGTGCCGGCGACGATGAGGATCCCCTTGGGGCCGACGCTGGCAAGCTGGGCCAGCGTGATCTGGAAGCCCAGGAGAACGATCGCGAGCCGAAGCAACCGACGCATGCTGAAGCTGATTCCAGCGCGGGCGAGAGCCGGCGTGCCGGCGAGGTTGCGTACGGCCATTCCGATCGCGATCGCCAGGATCATGGGGCTGAACGTCGCGACGGCAGGAATACTGCGCATCATATTGGCGACCACGGCAATGGTCGCGGCCAGCGCGACGCCGGGCACGATTGCAAGGACGGAGTTTCCGTATGACAGGATGTTGTCGCGCATCGCACGCGTGACTGGGTATGGGCGGGAATTTTGGGCAATGGTCATTGGCGTATCTCTCGGTATCGACGCTGGCGCAGCGAGGATCGGAGAATCCAATAAATTGATCCAACAGATTGTTTGTATATAACTAATCGAGAAAATCGATTATTTTAGGCGGCAGGCGCAGGCCAGCCGATCGCGAAATGGGATGTCGCGCGCGAGCTGACATCGTGTGATCGAACTGCCCACCTCGTCGCGAAGGAGGTCCGTGACGCAGCTATCCCACCCGCGCCGCGCGCCGCAGGGCCTGCGGCGGCTGGCCGAAGGCGCGGATGAAGGCGCGCCGCATTCGCTCGGGATCGCGGAAGCCGGTCGTTTCCGCAACGAGCTCGATCGCCTCGCGCGAGGACTGCACGCGCTCGCGCGCGACTTCGAGCCGCAGGCGCTCGATCGCCTTGGATGGCGTCGTGCCGGTCTCGGCGGCAAACGCGCGGGCAAAATGCCGAGCGCTCATGCCGGCGCGATCGGCGAGATCTTCCACCGTCAGCGGCGCGTCGAGATTTTCACGTGCCCAGGACAGCAGTGCGCCGAACCGCCCGTTCGGCGTCTTCAGCTCCAGCAGCGAGGAGAATTGCGACTGGCCGCCGCTGCGGCGGTGATAGAGCACGAGCTGGCGTGCGGTCTGCTGTGCGATCTCCTCGCCGTGGTCCTCGGTGATCATCGCGAGCGCGAGATCGATGCCCGCGGAGATGCCTGCCGAGGTCCAGACATTGTCGTCCCGGGTGAAGATCTGGTCCGGCTCGAATTTCACCTTGGGGAAGCGCGCGACGAAATCGCGCGTCCGCCCCCAATGCGTGGTGGCGCGCCGGCCGTCGAGAAGTCCCGCTTCGGCGAGCACATAGGCGCCCGAGCAAACGCTCGCGACCCGAACACCGCGCTTTGCCAGCCGCTGCAAGAAGGCCCGCGAGACCTCGCAGCGCGCGGCATCGGCAACGCCCACGCCGCCGGCTACCACCAGCGTCGTGATCGCGTTCGCCGCCTTGAAGTCGCGCGCCATCATCTCGACCCCGGCTGAGCTGCGCACGAGCCCCGGCTTGACTGCCAGCACGCGGATGGCCGGCGTCTTGCCGGTGCAGCGCGCTGCGATCTCGAACGCCGAGATCGGGCCTGCCGCATCGAGCAGCTGGAAATCCGGGAAGATCAGGATGCCGATCATGGGCCAGCTCCTAAGCGACATGTCCGAAAGTGAGGGAATTAAGCCATTTCGGACGGGAGGGCACCATGACATCGTGCCGGCGTCAAGCCCGCAATTGGAGGATATTCCGATGTCGTCACCGCTCCAGATTGGTCTCTTGGTGTTTCCGCGCGTCACCCAGCTGGACTTCACCGGTCCCCTGCAGGTGTTCGCCATGGTTCCCGGCGTAAAACTGCACCTGATCTGGAAGCGGATCGAGCCGGTACCGAGCGATTCCGTGATGACGCTGACGCCGACCACGACGTTTGCGGACTGCCCTCAACTCGACGTGATCTGCGTGCCCGGCGGCGCCGGCACCAACGACCTGCTCAACGACGATGAGGTGCTCGATTTCCTGCGCAGACAGGCCGGCGGCGCCAGATACGTCACCTCGGTCTGCACGGGATCGCTGGCGCTCGGCGCCGCAGGCCTGTTAAAGGGCTACCGCGCCGCCACCCATTGGAGCGCGATGGACATGCTCGCCCAGTTCGGCGCGACGCCGACAAAGACGCGCGTCTGCATCGATCGCAACCGCATCACCGGCGGCGGCGTCACCGCCGGCATCGATTTCGCACTGACGCTGGTATCGATCATGGTCGATCGCACGACGGCGGAAGCGATCCAGCTCCAGATGGAATACAATCCGGCCCCGCCGTTCAATTCCGGCTCGCCGGACACCGCTTCCGCCGAAGTGAAGGCGTTGCTGAAGGAGCGCGGTGCACAGAATCAGGCGCAGCGGCTCGAAGCGGTCAAGCGCGCAGCGGAGCGGGTGAACTAGACTCCGCTCTCGTGTCCGGACGCGGTGCAGCGTGCAACGCTGCTCCGCTGAGCCGGGATCCAGGAAGCTACGCCGACCGCTGCAACATGGGTCCCGGCTCTGCAGCGCACCGCTGAAGGAGCGCTACGCTGTGTCCGGAGCACGTTGACCTTCGTGCTGATCTCCCAAAAGAAAAAGGCCGCCCGGTTTCCCGAGCGGCCCTTCCTGTCTTACGGCGGCTGCACATTCACATCGGGCGATTTCGGAGCTTCCAGACCGGGGGCCTATCTCCCGATCGAGTCCTGGTCGGCGGCCGCTGCATTTCGGGACAGTCGCGAGCTGTTGCCCGAACCGAACGCGATGGTCTCCCATCACCGTAAGATGGGATCATTGAGCCGCATCGCAGGCATCAATGCAACGCCGGCGCGAGCCGCATCCCCGCTGTTCCCGTTGTCCACAGCAGTGCGGCGCGGATGCATGTGCATCCGCTTCGAACGATGGCAGTTCGCGGGTGGATGATAAAGGCTAGCCGGGCGTCCAGGGCTGGTAGTCGCCGGTCGCCTTCGGACGCCGGCCGCTGGCAAGCGTGGAGCCGGAGGGACGATACGCCTTCGCCGTGCCGGTGAGGTTCGGCTGGTGCGGCTTTTCCCACTCGCGCGGCTGGTAGTTAGCCTCGGTCGGCGGCACGTCGACGACGTGATGAATCCAGCCATGCCAGGACGGCGGGATTCGGCTCGCTTCCGCGTAGCCGTTGTAAATCACCCAGCGCCGCTCAAAACCGAGGGTGGGATCGATCGCCCCGCCGCGAGTACGGTAGTAACGGTTGCCCTGCTCGTCCTGGCCGACCAGCTCCCCGTACCGCTTGGTCCAGAGCTGGGTGCCAAAAGTCTGGCCATTCCACCAGGTGAAGAACTTGAGGAAGAATTGTTTCATGCGGCAAGGGCCCTGCTTCGTCGGGTCCTGATGCCATCCGGGCAGCGAAATGTCCAGTTCGGCAGGTGCGTGGGTCGCCTCCGCAATCCGGCTACCGAGCAGGCCCCTGCCGCAAAGCGGTCGCGATTCATTCATGCCCGGTACAGCGGCCGCGCGAGAGGCTCCATTCGCGCCCAAACCGGCGTGATCCCAAGGAACCCCCGCGCTTTCATAGGGTTTGCTTTCCGGGAAAGGAGTTTAACTATGAACAGTCTGAAAATCTTGAGTGCCGCCGCGGCGGTGGCGCTGGTTGTTCCCTTTGCCACACCGAGCTTTGCCCAGCGTCCCGGAGTGGGCGGTGGCGGCGGCGCCCATATCGGTGGCGGTGGCGGCGGCGGCGCTCACTTCGGTGGCGGCGCGCGCATGGGTGGCGGTGGCGGCGGCGCTGCGTTCCGCGGCGGTGGCGGCAATTTCGGGGCCGGTGCCGCGGTACGTCCCAGCGGAGGCGGTTTCGCCGCCCGCCCTGCAATGCGTCCGAGCGCAGGCAGTTTCGCGGCCGGCACTCCGATGCGTCCGAGCGGCGACCGCTTCGTAGCCGGCGCGACGCCCCGTCAGTCCTTCTCGCCGTCCTTCAGCGGCACCCGCAGCGTCGCAACTGCGGGCAACTGGCACGGTAGAAGCAACTGGAGCGGCCGTCACTGGCATCATCATCGTCGCGGCGGCTTCTGGCCGGGCTTCGCGACCGGCGTCGCAGTCGGCGGCCTCGGCTCGTACGCCTATTATGGCGGCTACGGCGGCGGCTACGGCTATTACGATGATCCCTACTACTACGGCAACTACTACGACGAACCGTCGGTCGCGGTGGTGCAGGATGGCGGCGGCGATTCCGCCTATTGCGCGCAGCGCTTCAAATCATACGACCCGGCTTCCGGCACCTATCTCGGGTACGACGGCAAGCGGCACCCCTGCCCATAAGCAGACCGCCAGGCATGGAGCAAAAGGCGCCGCAGCGATGCGGCGCCTTTCTCGCAATCGGCGTATCCCTCGCTCCGCTTGGGTTCCGTCCTGCGGCCGCCAGAGAAACGGACCGGGGGACACGGACCTCTATGCACTGCGCCGTGCATATCCTTGGAGGCCCAATCCAAAATTGACCGGACACACGATTCGCGGATATCACCAAATGCAGTGGGGACTTCGATCATCTGGGAAGTGTCATGCCGCGCATTCTCGTGGTTGACGACGATCCGATGGTCGGCGCGACCATCGAGGTCCTCCTGCAACGCCAGGGCTTCGACGTCACGCTGGCCGACGGCGGCGAAACGGGACTGGCTGCGCTGGAATCGCAGCCCTTCGACGTGATGCTGGTTGACATCTTCATGCCGCATATGCGCGGCTTCGAATCCATCCGCATCTTTCACGAACGCGCGCCGACCACTCCGCTGATCGCGATGTCGGGCTACGCCTTCGCCTCATCCGCCTCGCCCTCTCCCGATTTTCTCCGCATGGCGCTGGAGCTTGGCGCGACGCGCTGCCTGCGCAAGCCGTTCACGCCGGAAGCGCTGATGACCACGATCCGGGAATGCCTCGCCGGCGCAGGCGAGAGCGCGCAGCCGAAGGACAAGAAAGAAGCCCCTTGATTCCAACGCAGCGCGTCATTTTCGGTGCTGGACTTGCCATCCTCCTGATCATCGCCGCGGCCTCGATCGCCCTCGACGTCAAGTCGCGTTCCGACGCGGCATGGGTCAACCATACCGTCCAGGTGCAGAAGAAGATCTCGGATCTGCGCGTGCTGCTGCGCCGTGCCGAGAGCGCTGCGCGCGGCTACGAGCTCTATCGCACCCCGGGCTTCAGCGATGAGTTTCAGGCGGTGCACGCCAGGATCGCGCCGGCCCTCGCCGACCTCAAGCACGACGTGCGCGACAGTCCCGATCAGGTCGCGCTGCTGGAGGGCACCGAGCCGCTGGCGCTGCGCCGGATGGAGATCGCCGCCACAGCGATGCGCCTGCGCGCCGAGAACGACCAGGCCGGCATTGCCGCGCTCAACGGCAGGGCCGAGGGCCGCGGCCTCATGGACAGGGTGATGGCCAATCTCGACCATCTGAGCGCGGAGGAAGAGCGCCTGCTCGCCGAGCGATCCCGGGATTCGCGCCGCACCGGCATCGCGCTGCTCGGTATCGACGTCGCCGGCGCCGTGCTGATCCTGCTCCTGGTCGCGCTGGTGATGCGCGAAAGCCGGCGCGCCACGGGTGAGCTCCAGAGCTCGCTCGAGCAAACACAGGCCGCCAAGACGGCGCTCGAGGCGGCGGTGGCGGAGCGGACCGAGCACCTGGTCACCGCGCATGACGAGCTGCGCCTGTCGGTCAACGTGCTTCAGAGCACGTTTCGCAGCATGGCGGAGGCGGTGCTGGTCATCGACGACGAGGGCAATGTCCTTCTGTCCAATCCGGCCGCCGAGCGCATGCTGTTGCATCGCGCCGGCATGAATTTGAACAATTTGCGCGCGCTGTCCGATGTGTTTCACGGCGACGGCGTCACGCCGCTCGATGCCGACGAGCTGCCATCGACGCGCGTGCTGCGCGGCGAGCAGTTCGAAGAGCTGGAGATGATCGTCCGCCCGCACAGCGGCGATCCTCCCCGCCATCTCATGATCAGCGGCCGGCCGATGCGGGACGGGCAAGGCAATGTCTCGGGCGCGGTGCTGGTCTATCACGATGCCACCACCTCGCGCGAGACCGAGCGGCAGCTACACCAGTCGCAGAAGCTGGATGCGATCGGCAAGCTCACCGGCGGCGTCGCGCACGACTTCAACAACATGCTGACCGTCATCTCCGGCAACACCGAGACACTGGTGGAGAGCCTGAAGGACCAACCCGAGCTCCAGCGCACGGCACGGCTGATCGACGACGCCGCCGAGCGCTGCGCCGAGTTGATCCAGCATCTGCTCGCGTTTGCGCGCCGGCAGCCGCTCGAGCCGCGCAACGTCGAGATCAACGCCGCGATCGCGGACATCGCGAGGCTTCTGCGCCCCACCCTCGGCGAGCAGATCCAGATCGAGACCGTCTTGGAACAGGGGCCGATGACGACGCATATCGATCCGTCCAGGCTGACCAATGCGGTGCTCAACATGGCCATCAACGCCCGCGACGCCATGCCGAACGGCGGCAAGCTGCTGCTGGAAACCCACCGCGTCGTGCTGGACGAGGCCTATGCGCTGGCCAATGCCGACGTGACGCCCGGCCCCTATATCATGCTCGCGGTCAGCGATACCGGCGCCGGCATGTCGGTGGATATCCAGCAGAAGGCGTTCGAGCCGTTCTTCACCACCAAGGAGGTCGGCAAGGGATCCGGCCTCGGCCTCTCCATGGTCTACGGCTTCGTCAAGCAGTCCGGCGGACACATCAAGATCTACAGCGAGGAAGGCCACGGCACCACGATCAAGCTCTATCTGCCGCCGGGCGAAGGCACGGCGGAGGTGGCAGCCGGCATCGCGCCGCAGGCCGAAGGCGGCGCCGAGACCATCTTCGTGGTCGAGGACGACCCGCTGGTGCGCAACTTCGTCACCACCCAGCTCCAGAGCCTCGGCTACAAGACGGTGGCCGCGCCCGACGGCAAAGCCGCGCTGGAATTGATCGGGGCCGGCCAGAAGTTCGATCTGCTGTTCACCGACGTCGTCATCCCCGGCGGCATGAGCGGCCGCGAACTCGCCGAAGAAGTGGCCAGGCGCCGGCCGGGCGTGAGGGTGCTCTACACCTCCGGCTACACCGACAACGCGATCATCCATCAAGGCAAGCTCGATGACGGCGTGATGCTGCTGACCAAGCCCTACCGCCGCAACCAGCTCGCCGAGACGATCCGGAAGGCGCTGGGCGGCTAACGCGTCGCCAGCACCACGGCGGCCAGCGTGAACACCAGCCCGGCGATCTGCCCTGCCCCGAGCGGCTCGCCCAGCGCGATCGCCGAGGCCACGACGCCGATCACCGGCACCGCCATGGTGCCGATCGCGGCGACCGAGGCCGGCAGGCGCGCCAGCGCGGCGAACCAGCTGACATAGGCGATGCAGAACTGCCCGACGACCGAATAGACCAGCAGCCACCAGCCCAGCGGCGTCACCTTCGACAGGTCGGTGGTCTCGACCAGGAGGCCGACGATCGAGATCGGCAGGCAGCCGATCCCGATCTGCCAGGCCGCCGCCGAGAGCGGCGGCAGGTGAATCGGGTACTTCTTCGAGAGCACCGTGCCGAGGGCGAAACCGAACGCACCGACCAGCACCATGATGATGCCCGGCAGCTTCGAAGCGCTGGCGGCAAAGCCGTTGCCGCCCATGATCGAGGCAAGCCCCGCGAAGGCCAGCACCAGCCCGAGCGTACGCAGGACCGTCGGCCGCTCGCCGAGCACCGGCCAGGCGATGATCGAGGCCCAGACCGGCATGGTATAGGCGATCAGCGCCGCCTCGCTCGCCGGCAGCCAGAGCAGCGCCAGCCCCATCAGCACCATCCAGCCGGTGACGTTGAGCGCGGCCGCGGTCAGCAGGCGCGGCCAGATCGCGCCCTCCACCCGCAGGCTTTGCCGGCGCATCACCGCGAGTAGCGCCAACAGCACCGCCCCGAGCACGCCGGTCACCCCGCGCAGCGTCAGCGGCGGCAGCTCGGCGAGCAGGAATTTCGTCACCGGCCAGTTGAAGCCCCAGCCGATCGAGGTGATCGCAAGGAACATCAGGCCGGCCGGGGCGATGCGCGGCCGCGCATCCCGGCGAGTCGAATCATGCATGTGGGCAATCCGGCAAAATCTTGCGGTCAGCTTGGCCCGGATTCGCAGGCCGAACCACCGTCCCGGCGGGCATGCCTGCCCTCACCTTCCGTAGGGCTACGTGAGTCCCCCTCGCGCAATCCCGGTCCGGAAAAATATACCTGCCCTGTGAACAGCGGGATGAAGCCTCCGCAGCTTACCGGATACGAATTTTTTCGGTTGGGAATCCCTGAGGACTCACTGATACTTGGCTCCACAACAGGCGCGGCGAAGACCCCTGTTATCCCCCACAATCCACCATATTTAGTATTTGATTCAGGAACTCGCACTAGTTCTTGACCGGCGCAACGGAGAGTCCTAGCTTTCGGTCCGTTCGGCGCGAGTGAGTTTGCGTCCCGCCGGCACTCCCCCAAAGGGTCTCGCAAATCTCAGCTCCGCCGGCCAGCCAAAGGCAGCGGGATGAGGGCTTGTCTGCCCTCGACATGCGGACTCCCGGGGGAGCCGGAACGGGCCGGCAACAGGCTCGGAAGGCAGACTTCACGGTGGTTTCGAAGTGACACCTGCGTGAAGTGAGAGAAGTAGCGGCGTTGTGGGGCGTTGAACGCATGTCGCGCACATCCCCTTGGGGGCGGATGGGTGTGGACGTGCCGGCGGGATGATCGATGCACGCATCGACGTCGCGCCGGGAAAAAACAGGGCCGGATCCACCGGCTGAACTGCGGTGACCGAAGGCCGGACGGCCGGAAGGCGCCGCGAAACGAAATGTCGACCCGGTACGCCCTCAACGAGGGGCGGGACCGGTCAAAGATTAAGGACGGGGCAAGACCATGCGGATTGAGCGGCGCCACACCACTTCGGGACAGTCACCTTATGCGGGAATCGAATTCCGCCTGACCACGTCGGAGATTCGCAATCCCGACGGCTCGGTCGTGTTCAAGCTTGAGAATGTCGAGGTGCCGGCCGAGTGGTCGCAGGTCGCCTCCGACGTGCTGGCCCAGAAATATTTCCGTAAAGCGGGCGTTGCCGCGCGCCTGAAGAAGGTCGAGGAGGAATCCGTCCCCTCCTTCCTGTGGCGCTCCGTGCCCGACACCGACGCGCTTGGCCAGCTGCCTGAGAAGGAGCGCTATGTCAGCGAGCTCAGCGCAAAACAGGTGTTCGACCGCCTCGCCGGCTGCTGGACCTATTGGGGCTGGAAGGGCAAGTATTTCTCATCCGACGACGACGCCCAGGCCTTCTACGACGAGCTCCGCTACATGCTCGCCAGGCAGATGGTCGCGCCGAACTCGCCGCAATGGTTCAACACCGGTCTTCACTGGGCCTATGGCATCGACGGTCCCGGCCAGGGCCATTATTACGTCGACCCCTTCACCGGCAAGCTGACCAAGTCGAAGTCGGCCTACGAGCATCCGCAGCCGCATGCCTGCTTCATCCAGGGTGTCGGTGACGACCTCGTCAACGAGGGCGGCATCATGGACCTCTGGGTCCGCGAGGCGCGCCTGTTCAAATACGGCTCCGGCACCGGCTCCAACTTCTCGCGCCTGCGCGGCGAAGGCGAAAAGCTCTCCGGCGGCGGCCGCTCCTCCGGCCTGATGAGCTTCCTCAAGATCGGCGACCGCGCCGCGGGCGCGATCAAGAGCGGCGGCACCACGCGCCGCGCCGCCAAGATGGTCGTGGTCGACGTCGATCACCCCGACATCGAGACCTATATCGACTGGAAGGTGAAGGAGGAGCAGAAGGTCGCCGCCCTCGTCACGGGATCCAAGATCAACCAGAAGCACTTGAAGGCGGTGCTGAAGGCCTGCGTGAACTGCGAAGGCTCGGGCGACGATTGCTTCGACCCCGAGAAGAACCCTGCCCTGCGCCGCGAGATCAAGCTCGCCCGCCGCAGCCTCGTGCCCGACAACTACATCAAGCGCGTCATCCAGTTCGCCAAGCAGGGCTACAAGGACATCCAGTTCGACACCTACGACACCGACTGGGACTCGGAAGCCTATCTCACGGTATCAGGCCAGAACTCCAACAACTCGGTCTCGCTGCGTGACGACTTCCTGCGCGCGGTCGAGACCGACGGCGACTGGAATCTGACCGCCCGCACCTCCAAGAAGGTGACGAAGACGCTGAAGGCGCGCGACCTCTGGGAGAAGATCGGCTACGCCGCCTGGGCCTCGGCCGATCCGGGCCTGCACTTCAACACCACGATGAACGACTGGCACACCTGCAAGGCGTCCGGCGACATCCGCGCCTCCAATCCGTGTTCGGAATACATGTTCCTGGACGACACGGCGTGCAACCTCGCCTCGGCGAACCTGCTGACGTTCTACGACACCGAGACCAAGCGCTTCGACGTCGAGGGCTACGAGCACCTCTGCCGGCTCTGGACCATCGTGCTGGAAATCTCCGTCATGATGGCGCAGTTCCCGTCCAAGGCGATCGCCGAGCTCTCCTACGAGTTCCGCACGCTCGGCCTCGGCTACGCCAATATCGGCGGCCTGCTGATGACCATGGGCCTGCCCTATGACAGCAAGGAAGGCCGCGCGCTCTGCGGCGCGCTGACCGCCGTGATGACCGGCATCACCTACAAGACCTCGGCGGAGATCGCCTCCGAGCTCGGCACCTTCCCCGGCTACAAGAAGAACGCGGCGCACATGCTGCGCGTGATCCGCAACCACCGGCGCGCCGCGCACGGCCAGTCCAACGGCTACGAGGCGCTCAGCGTCAACCCGGTGCCGATGGACCTCGTCTCCTGCCCGCAACCCGATCTCGTCAGCCATGCGCAGGCGGCCTGGGATGCGGCGCTCGAGCTCGGCGAGAAGCACGGCTATCGCAACGCCCAGACCACTGTCATCGCGCCGACCGGCACGATCGGCCTCGTCATGGATTGCGACACCACCGGCATTGAGCCCGACTTCGCGCTGGTGAAGTTCAAGAAGCTCGCCGGCGGCGGCTACTTCAAGATCATCAACCGCGCCGTGCCGGCCGCGCTGCGCGCGCTCGGCTATCGCGAAGCTGAAATCGCGGAGATCGAGGCCTACGCCGTCGGCCACGGCTCGCTGGCGAACGCCCCCGGCATCAACGTCACCACGCTGAAGTCCAAGGGCTTCACCGATGACGCCATCGCCAAGGTCGAGAAGGCGCTGCCGACCGCCTTCGACATCAAGTTCGCCTTCAACAAGTGGACCTTCGGCGAGGATTTTATTCGCGACCAGCTGGGAATCGGCGCTGAAGCCATTGCGGCTCCGGGCTTCGATCTCCTTCAGGCCGTCGGATTTACAAAACGCGAGATCGAGGCGGCCAACGTCCACATCTGCGGCGCGATGACGGTGGAAGGTGCCCCGCACCTCAAGGCCGAACACTATCCGGTGTTCGACTGCGCCAATCCCTGCGGCAAGATCGGCAAGCGCTATCTCTCGGTCGAGAGCCACATCCGCATGATGGCGGCGGCGCAGCCCTTCATCTCGGGTGCGATCTCCAAGACCATCAACATGCCGAACGACGCCACGGTGGAGGACTGCAAGTCCGCCTACATGCTGTCGTGGAAGCTTGCCTTGAAGGCCAACGCGCTCTATCGCGACGGCTCCAAGCTCTCCCAGCCGCTCAACTCGCAGCTCATCAGCGACGACGAGGACGAGGACGATGCGGTCGAGCAGCTCTACGAGAAGCCGATGGCCGCGCGCGCGACCCAGGTCTCGGAGAAGATCGTCGAGAAGCTGGTCGAGCGCATCATCGTGATGCGCGAGCGCGAGAAGATGCCGGATCGCCGCAAGGGCTACACCCAGAAGGCGGTCGTCGGCGGCCACAAGGTCTACTTGCGCACCGGCGAATATGACGACGGCCGTCTCGGCGAGATCTTCATCGACATGCACAAGGAAGGCGCCGCGCTCCGCTCCTTCATCAACAACTTCGCCATCGCGGTGTCGCTCGGCCTGCAATACGGCGTGCCGCTGGACGAATATGTCGACGCCTTCACCTTCACCCGCTTCGAGCCGGCGGGCCCCGTGCAGGGCAACGACAGCATCAAGTACGCGACCTCGATCCTCGACTACGTCTTCCGCGAGCTCGCGGTGAGCTACATGTCGCGGTTCGATCTCGCCCATGTCGATCCCAACGAGACCGGCTTCGACGCGCTCGGCAAGGGCGTCGAGGAAGGCAAGGAGCCGGACGAGGACGGCGGCCACCACGCGACCCGGCTGGTCTCGCGCGGCCTCACCCGCTCGCGGACCGACAACCTCGTCGTGATGCGCGGCGGCAGCGCCGCGGTCACGCAAGGCAACGACAGCGCGCCCTCCGGCGGCAGCAAGGTCACGGCGATGGCCTCGCATGGTGCGAGCGCCCGCGTGGGCGATACCCTCGAAGGCGCCGTCGCCCTGAAGCAGGAAGTCCAGCACGACCTCTCGCCGACGGAGAAGCTCGAGCAGCTCCAGTGGAGCAAGGCCGGCACCGCGCAAACCCTCGTCCCCACCAAGGCCGAGCGCCGCGCCGAGGCGAAGGCCAAGGGCTACGAGGGCGAGATGTGCTCGGAGTGCGGCAACTTCACGCTGGTGCGGAATGGCACGTGCATGAAGTGCGATACTTGCGGCAGCACGACGGGGTGTTCGTGATTATGCCAACGGACTGTGAAGTTCAGCCCAAGTCGTCCATCCTGAGCATTTCCGTGTCCATTTAGATCAAGCTCGGATGCCATTCGAAAAATCTTCTAGCCGGCGGCCTAAGGGCCGCCGGCTCCGTCTCGGGAGCGGGCCTTCCGGCGCAGGTGAGTCTGGTTAGCTCGATGGCCTGCGAATTCGACCTCCGACGAATTGACCCACCGCACTTTTTGGTACAGTTCAGATGCGTTCAGTATTCCAGGTTGTAGTGACTGCCGTGGTATGTTTTGGTCTTGAGGAGCGTTGTGATGGGTAACGCGCAGCGCCGATTAGAATGGGCAAAACTGCTGAACGGCAAACGGCGTAAGCCGCCGACCGCGCCGAGCCGGCAGAAGGGCGCCGAAAACAGGATCTCGCTGGAGCGGGACTACGATCGGCTCCTCTTTTCCACTCCGGTCCGACGTTTGGCCGACAAGACGCAGGTCTTTCCCCTTGAGCGGAACGACAGCGTCCGGACTCGCTTGACCCACAGCCACGAGGTTGCCAACCTCGCCCGCAGCATTGGGACCACCTTGGTCTACAATCACGGGGCTGAGCTCGGCCTCACCGGAATCCCGGACGCGGCACGAGCGATCCCTTCCCTGCTTGCTGCCGTCGGTCTCGCCCACGACCTCGGGAACCCGCCCTTCGGTCATCAGGGCGAAGATGCGATGCAGTCCTGGATCGCCCGGCATTCGGACGAGGACAGCGAGAGCTTCAACATATTTTCGGGAGCTGACCTCACGCCGGCCCAGCGGCGGGATTTCGAAAAATTCGAGGGCAATGCCCAGGCCCTACGTCTTCTGACTAGGCTTCAGATCATCAACGACGGCTTCGGCTTGAACATGAGCTATGCCGCCCTTGCCGCGCTCATGAAGTATCCGGTCTCGTCCGACAAGATCGACAAAAAAATCGGGGCCCGGAAGAAGTTCAACTTCTTCCAGTCGGAGGCCACAATCGTTGAAGAGGTATGGCAGCACACCGGCTTGGAAGAAGGCGTGCGCCATCCCCTGACCCTCATCATGGAGGCATGCGACGACATCGCCTACTCAGTGCTGGACCTCGAAGACGCCGCAAAAAAGGGGCTGATCTCGTTCCACGATTTGATCGCATCCTTAAATCATGACGCCAAAGACGACCCGCAAATCCTTGAAATTTGCCAAGAATCCCGCACACGCGAGAGCGAATACCGCGAAGCCCAGCTGTCCGGAGCGGAGCTATCGGACATCTCGATGCAGATGCTGAGGGTCCAAGCCATCGGCTTGATGGTCAATGCCGTGACTGACGCGTTCGTGGCGAATCACGATACGATTATGGTGGGAGAATTCAACGGAGAGCTTCTCGCGGGGTCACGCTCTGATGCGCTCTGGAAGGCCTTTAAGAGTTTCGCCAAAAAGCACGTCTACTCTCACCGCAGCGTAATTGAGGTAGAATTGGAGGGCCATCGGACCATTCACGCCTTGATGGACGCGTTTTGGCAGGCGATCCGCGATCGTGGCAGCGAAGACTTCACGAAGACCAATGGCGCCGCGCCTTATGACGCTTATGTCTACTCCCGCATTTCGGAGAACTACCGGCGCGCCGCCCAGATGTCGAAAATGCCTATGCGTTACCGAGAACTGCAGTTGATGACCGACATGATCTCCGGCATGACCGATTCGTTCGCCGTCGAGCTCTGCCGCGACCTGGTGGCGCTCAGGGGATGACTATGCAGGCGCCCACCCGGAACCAACGAGAACTCGGACGAAGGATAGACACTTTCCTGAAGTCCGACGCGCGAGGAATCGAGGCTCACGAGCTGATCCAACGGCTGAGCACGGTGGGCAAGGTCGGCATCTTCGGCGGCATGGTGCGGGACATCGCCAGGTCCGGCAGCGACGCTTTCGCCTCGGACATCGACTTGGTCGTCGAAGGTGATGCCGACGACTTGGCAGGGCTCTTCGCTGGCGGTACCGCAGAGCGCAACCGATTTGGGGGCTATCGCCTAGATGGTCACCACGTGAAGTTCGACGTATGGGCTCTTCACAACACGTGGGCCATCAAGGAAGGTCTCGTTAGAGCGTCGGGCCTGGGAGACCTTATCAAGACCACGTTCTTCGATTGGGACGCGGTCGTGTACATTCCGTTGGAGCACAAGCTCCACTGTAGTGCCGATTATTTCGAACGGATCGACAGTGGCGTAGTCACGATAAACTTGGAGCAGAACCCCAATCCTTTGGGAGCCATAGCCAGAACGCTCAGGCTGCTCGTCGATTGGGAGGTTGGATTGTCCCAGCATCTGGCGGACTTCCTTTGGCAGCAAATCCGAGCTTACGACGTGAACTCGCTGGTTCGAGCTCAGAAGTACACGCTGGGCCACGTGCCGGTCAAAAGACAGAGCATCCCAGTCCTTCACCGGAAATTGAGCGCTCGAGACTTCTTCCAAAAGGATTTCAGGTATCCGCGCAACGGACGCGCCTGGGCCTAACGCCGCTACGCAATGGGCGACAGCCGGGCAAGCGCCATTGCCGCAAATCAGCCGCGTATCCAGACGTCCGCGTAGCGGCCGCGTTGCCAACGGTTCCATCGGACCGCTGGCGGCGCAGTAGCTGCGCTATGCCGGATTCGGCTTATCGTGTGGAGCGCCGCCCCTCTCACTTCGCCTGGAAACATAAAAACCCCGCCATCACCGGCAGGTTTTCGCTTTTTAGGAT
Source organism: Bradyrhizobium sp. R2.2-H (assembly GCF_004346455.1). Lineage (NCBI taxonomy): Bacteria > Pseudomonadati > Pseudomonadota > Alphaproteobacteria > Hyphomicrobiales > Nitrobacteraceae > Bradyrhizobium > Bradyrhizobium sp. R2.2-H. The sequence goes on along the minus strand of NZ_SMBR01000003.1, from coordinate 134,481 downwards.
CGGCGACTGCAATTTACAGCCTGTTGCGCGACGCACGGACTTGCCAGCAGGCCGCTTGCAGCCGCGGCGGAACGCCGGCGGCGCAGTAGCAGCGATGTGCGGGATTCGGCTTACCGTGTGGCCTACCGAGTGACCGATCGCATCAGGCGTCCGCAATTGTCGTAAAACTGAGGATTCATGCGTTCGGCTTTTCGCGTGGAGGACTGCCGCCGCCCCTTACCCCACTTGCCTGACCTATGAGCGTGGCAAGCCGCCCGTGACCACAAATAAGGCCATCATCGTCAATCGTTAAAAATGCAGATCGGTGGATGCGACCGGGCCTGCCGATTTGCCAACATTTAGCCGGTTCGTGTACCGGATGCATGAGAAGTGGCGCCGTCGGAAGCGCGATCGCTATCGATCGTTTCAAGGGTACCGACGTCCGCCGGCAATACCAATTGTCCCAACGACTGACCGTCCAGACCGCTTCCGCTTTGCTCCCCGGCTATGCGAGTGCGGCGCGTTAAAAACGGGATGCGGTCTCTTACGATCCGACGCACGGTCTTTTCATGCATCCCGAAATCCGCGGCAACGGCCGTGAAGGGACGTTGGGCGGCCTCGAGGCGGATGCGTTCGACCAGGCGCTCGGTCATGCGGTACTTGTCGTCCATGTCCGCCACCGCTTGAAGCGATGTCATTCCGCAGGAGGCGCACCGATACCGCAGTCGATCGACCTCGATCGCGACGAACCGCCCATCACTCTGAGGCAAATCCCGGAAAGTGGTAATTTTTTTGCCGTGGTTACGAAGCGAACGACGGTCGCCGCACTTCGGGCAGTGGCTCGGCTCTTGGCCGCAAGTCGCGCTGATAACAGTGGCCAACTTCCCGCGATTTCGTCGCCGAACGTTTTTGACACGCAGCCAGTGCAGGTCCGAGAAGTTATACATGCTTCTCGGCCCCTTCGAGCCGAAAACACTGTTCGGCTTACCTCGCGACTACCGAGGATTGGCCCTTAAGCCCACGGCTGGAAAGTGCGAAGTCAATTCGCCATTCGGCTTTTCGTGTAGCGCGCAGCTATCGAACATATCCGTGGGCTCGACGCTCTGAATCGAGTGCTCCGAAAGAGTCCAGCCCGCTCTACAACCCGCTAAGCGATTCTTTTTGTGCATCTCAGAACCGGGCAACGAGTAAAATGCCCACCCCGATCAAGAAGCCCAAAACGCAAGGCAGGCGTCCCGTCGCCTTGATCTTGGTGCCCCAGAGAAGGGTGAGTTCGATAGAGTCGTGCATAGCTGCGTATCCTTGAATGGGAGGTACGCAGGGCCCCGCCACATCACGTCCGAAACACTTGCTGCATTGCACCAAGAGCGTTTCAGAAGCGGCACGGCCGGTAGCGCTCAAGCACGTTGCGGCCAATCGTCGGCCTCAGATCGTCCATGAAGGCCGACACGCTCGGAAGCTCTCACTTCCAACAACCGCCCACTTCGCTGCTGTGCAGATGGCGAATAGCCGATACTCGGCCGACGCCCGGCGCCAGCCATCGCCATGGTGGCACATCCAAAGCTGCCTTACCTGCCGATATCCCCGCGCCGCTTCAGCGAGCGGGAGCCGGAGCTGCGGTTGAAGGAGCCCCGATCATGGGCTTTTTCCTGTGGGCGGGCTCGGTGCCGTCCTAGCCGACGTCGCAACGGGCTAGCGCCTGCTATTTTTTGCCGACACCTTGAACGGCGTTCCATCCCACCTATCCGTGTCAGCCACGGCGAGGTAGAATTGCCACCGTGTTTTTGGACGCCCACGTTGGGTGGACTCGTCAGAAACGCAAGCTGCGCGGACGGCCAGTATGGCCGGTTGGACCGAATTTAAACTTCGTCTGAGCCCTCCCTGACGAGTCGGCCACGTCGAAGATCCTCACCGGTATCGGGTGGTGGTCTTCATGTGGGAAGCTCCCCCTGATGAACCCATCCCCGATACGGCCAAATAGAAGGCATATCGACGATGGGAAAATCGATCCCCCACCGGCTCTACGTGACTGCGGCCATGGCTTTTGCCGCAGGTGGCTTCGCAATGACCGCCGCGATCCTCTCTGGCGATCCGAGCGAGCTGCATCGGCTCATTGACGCATTCCTCTACGGGTTTCGCGTCATGGTCATCGGCCTCGCCATCCGTCCCAGAACCACGGAGGGCTAACCGACCTTAAAAGCACCCAACGACTTACCACTCGCGGCCATCTCAGTCTTAGCCAGGTTGGTTCAGCACCGCGGCCCGCCCACGTCCTGGACGGGTCGCGGAGGCTGCGATACTTGACTGCGGCCGAGGATGATCGATTGACCTCACCCGGCTTGAAACCAAGCGTGCGGATCTCAGGTTCGAGCCACGTCTTTTGCTGCCGTCAACGCTGAGGTGACTTGCGGGTGCTTGAAACTCGCTACGATGCCGGCCATTCAACCTCCGAGGATTTGAGCCGAGGCTAGCCTTTGCGCCGAAGGCGGCCATGTTGGCTTGACGAGCTAAAAGGAGGCAGGAATGGCGAAGAGGATAAGAGCTCGCGTCCAGGAAACACGCCACGTGCGCCCGCATAACGACCTCGACAGCGCAGCCTTCTATTTCCAGAAGATCATCAGGGACAAGCTAGCGTCGAACACGCGCGATGCACTCTTCTTCGATTGCATGGCCTGCTCGACCATGATTGCTTTTGCCTTCGAGGCTTACCTCAACTTCTTCGGCGCCGAACTGGTCAAGCCATGGCAGGAGCGCCAGGGGATGAACGACAAGATCAAACAGGTTTTCGCGGCCTTGAAGCTGGCACCAAATTGGACGGCACGGCCGTTCAGTAGCATGAAGGCCATGAAGGAGCTGCGTGACGTGTTCGCCCACGGCAAGCCGCAGACGTTCGAGATGGACAAGATCATTGAAGCTGAGGTCGGCGAGCTGGATGGTAAGCGTTACGACATCGGCCCGGAATGGGAGAAGACCTGTACGCCGGACATTGTGCTTGCGGCCTATGAGGACCTGGAAGCTGCATGGAGGGTGATGTTCGAGAACTCAGGCCTGTCTATCTATCAGGCCATGGATCATGGTGAAGGTGGCCTCACCTTCATCGAACACGTCGAAGAGAAGAATGGCTAGAGCCGCGAGTAACATGGGTAATGACATGCTCGCGCCACCGCGCGGCCTTGCCGACCGGTTTTCCGCAAAAGACGCAATTCGTCCATCCCGGATCGTTCGGGGCTCGTCCCCGCTGGAAGCTTTGAGGCATTAGCGGGAGATACCACTCGTCTTTCTCGAATTCGGGCTGAAGAAATTCCAGGCTCTTAGACCGGCATTCTTGGTTCTGTAAATGAAGAAATGCCAGTGCCCGACGAGTGCATTCTTGTCGGGCGGCCGTCGATACGGCGGCGCCAGCGTTCCGTCTTGCGCCGCACGATCGACCACGGCGTCGATACGATACTGCCAATCCTTCGCGACTGCGAACAAGCGAGTGTAGTTATGCTCCAATACGGCGAGGTTGATACTGGGCCAATCCTTCAGATGCTGATCGTACTTGATCGACTCGGGGTATCTGAACGTTTGACCGGTCGGGTCGACCTCTTCGATGTGTGCGACCACCTGCTCGAAGAGCGCAGCGTCCTCGGCGGTATAATCGATCGCGCCCAACAGCTTTTCTGCCTTTCTCCAGTTCCGAAGAAGCGTATGGCCTGTCCGATACTGCTGACCTGTTCCCTTCACCCGCCCCAGGTCGGCGATAATGTATTTTATGTAGAGCTCCACGGCGTGACGGAAGTTGAAACAAATTGGATAGACTAGAACGTCAATAGTGGCTCCAGGCACCTTCGCATCGATCAAAAGCAATCGGGTGCCTTCGAAATATCTCCAGGCGTAGTCGTAAAGATCGTAGGGGCCGCCATTGTTGCCGACGCACGCGTTGAAGCGTGAAAGGTCATTTTGGAGACCCCTAAACAGTCCGTTCTGCTTGAAAGCCGCAACCATGAGGTACCTCGGGACGGGAACGCCACCATAGCAACATTGCCGGAACGTAGTAGACGGCCGATTCGTCGCCACGGCCGACGCCAACATAGACAATTCCCGCCCTGCCGAGGCCCGTCTCTTTACTTCTCGCTTAAGTTGAAGTTACGTTCGGCTTTTGAATCGCATATGGGGCACCCTTTTGTCTTCGATCTCGAACATCATTGCACTGGCAATTCTGCTTCTTTCCTTGACGCAAGTATGGGCGGCTGACTGCGGTTGCCGCTTCCAGAAAGCACATTCAGAGTCCAGTGTAGGGACGTGCGCCGTGCGCGAAGACATGGCTCGCGATTGCAATTTGGTATGGGGCATGCCGCCCGGTCCCGCCTCCAAGGAAGCCAGAGCATCGTATTTCGATGACAATTCGATCTATGGCGAGATCACGCGTGCCGCCGCTCTCGCCCCCTCACCCGACGCCGAGAGTCTTGCGCCAGGCGTTTCGCGCATGTCCGATCCCAGCTTTTGGAGCCAGTACCAATCCGAAATCAGAAAGCGCACCTCGATCGATGACCGCATCAAACCAGGCACCTTCGATCTCTCGCTTGCCTTTCTGGCCAACTCCGACGCGGGGGCGGACTTTCGTCAATTCACAATTGGCGCGCTAACATACGTTACCGTCGTCAATCTTCGACAGGGAGGGACTGATCCGGAGATTCGGCAGCAGATGCTGGTCGCGATGATGCGCAATCGTGATCGCCTCGCCGCGTTCACGGTCAACGGTCAGGGATCGTTCGAACAACCCGGGAAAGCGAAGCTGCCCACCGGCCAATTTATCGAGTTTATTATAAGAGCGCGCACCATTCCCGGCTGCTTCGACATTTGGAGCGACCAGCTTACCGTCGGTTCCATGGTCAAGACACCGTCGTCGCCAGGCAAGGGGCGCCGATGCGAATGATGCCTTGCCGAGCGCTTACACTACTCTTCTTGGTTATTTGCGTGTCGCCCCAAACCCAGGCGCAGACGGTCCGCATCTTCGAGTGGAGCAAGGGGCGTTCTCCGATTGCGTTGCTCTTCATCCACGGCATAGGCGGCTGCGCTGTTCCCCCCGGGCAGACGGCCGCAAGCGCATGTGCCGCAAACTCGGAAGATAGCTTCAAGAATCCGAAGGCCTCGAAGAGCTGGCCGGAAATGATCGCGAGCGATGACCATCATCTCGCAGCAAATCAACTTGAGGACATTCTGCCATCTCCGTTGAGGATCGACGATCTCGGAGTTTGGGGAGTCGACTACAGCCGACTTACGAACGCGGATTGCGCGCCCTTCAGCATCCCGGAAACAGCCCGGCTGGTGCGTTCAAGAATCGAGTCCAGCGGACTGTTCGATCGCTACGAACAGATAATCATCGTCGCCCACAGTATGGGTGGCTTGTTGACAAAGAACATGCTGCTCGAATGGCAAACCGCCGGTGATCCGGACGGGATGTTGGCACGAACGATCGCGGTAATTTTTCTCGGCGTCCCTTCACAGGGAAGCAAACAGGCACCAAATCCCGGCGTCCAAAGCTACCTCTATAAGCTGATGGGAGCCGACAAAGTCGCAGGCGTGTGCGGACGGCAGGCGCAGGACATGTTCCCAGGTCTCCTCAACACGTACCTTCGTGACCTGGAGAGACGATGGGAGGAACTACTCAACACGCGACGCGCCGCCTCACATTCGCAGGCGCCTCTCGTCCATTGCGCCTACGAAACAGTTCCGGAGCCCGTTCTTGGAGGGCTCACCGGAGCAATGATCGTTGACGAGCTCTACGTTCAGACACAATGCAGCAGCGCGCAGATCGGGTTGCCGACGTACCATACCATGCTACCGAAGCCGCAAAACCTGCAGGATGATGTCCACAGCGCCTTCTTTACCCGACGCCTGGACGATCTGTTCAGGCAGTGGTCTCAATGGTCCTTCACCCGATATGAATTTCTTCCGACCGACACATTCGAAACCTTCGCGCGGGTCATAAACCGAAATCAGAGGTCGTTCGTGCTCAGCGCCGAAGACGTTCGAAGTGTGAAACCGGAGCCCGGATCCTTCGATGGTGCCGATAGTTTCGTGGTGATGGCCAAGGTAGCCAGAGCCAATCCGACTATATGCCTCGATATCGACTGGCCCCCGAATGGTCCGGGTCGGGCTGCCTTTCATCCAGCAGGCCAATGCCGCCGGTGATTCCCGACCCGCGCCAGAGCGCTTCCTTCGCGGAACCCGCCTCATCAACAGACCCAATAAGCCGTTGTTTTAACGATCGAAAAGCTGGATTCACCCAAAGAATGAGGCTAATGACCTCACCTAACGGTTGCAACCAACGACGGCCGCGTGGAATGGTCTGGGTTGGCAGGGGGGAAAGGTGTCTCAGCAGCGCATCACCACGATCGAGGAAGAAAAAGCGAGCGAGTTCTCGAAGCGACTGGCCGTGCAAGTTTCGGATAGGCTCGCCAAGGAATCGGCCGAGGACGACGAGGTTCAGGCCGCCTTTGCGGAGGTCGCAGGCGCTTACATCACCCAGGACGGCGGTCTTCCCGAATTTGTTCCTTGCTCAATCAACGAAAGGGTTGGCCGCAACAAGGTAACGGTTCGTGGCTATTCGCCGATCGATGACACCGGGACACTGCGCCTCGTCACCACGGCCTACCAGGACGGAGCCTCTGTCGGAAGAACTGACTTCGTAGCGCTCGTTCGCCATGCCTGCAACTTGGTTTCCGCAGTCTCCGATGAAAAGGAGCTCGACGACCGCCCCGAAGTGATAGAGCTGGTGAAGCATATCCGGGATCACCTCTCCGAGCTTCGGGAGGTTCGGGTCATCGTCGTCTCGAATGCGAGTATCAATGTCGACGATATCGAAGCCGATGGCGAAGGCATCACCTTCAAGAGCGAGCAATACGACATCGATCGCCTCTACAGAATCTCCGACGTCACTATTCGGAGATCGGACATACAGGTCGACTTCGAGCATTTGCTCGGAAACGGCGTGCCGTGCATCGAGGTGAGCGGAAAGGACTACAACTACAAGACCTATCTCCTGACTCTCGACGGGGAAACGCTTTTCAAGATCTTCGAGCGCTACGGTTCGAAACTCTACGAATTGAACCTCCGTTCTTACCTTCAGCCGAAGACCGGCGTTAACAGGAAGATGCTGGAGACCATCAAGACAGCTCCGGTGCGCTTCCTCGCCTACAACAACGGGATCTGCGCGACGGCCGACCTGATTGAAGCCGGCCTCGAGCACGGGCAGACGGTCATAAAGAAGCTGATCGGGTTCCAGATCGTCAACGGTGCGCAAACCACCAGCACGATACATCGGGCTCGAAAGAGTGGCGAGGATGTCGCTCAGATCCACGTCGCGGTTAAGCTCACGCGAGTAGACGCAGACGATCTGGAAGAGTTCATTCCGCGCATCACCGAATACGCAAACACCCAAAATCCGATCAAGGCGGCCGATCTTCAGTCAAACATCAAATTCCATCGTCAGATGGAAGACCTGTCGAACGACGTCTGGTGCCCCGATGGGATAAGTCGTTGGTTCTATGAACGCGCCCGCGGTGCCTATGAGGCGGCGTACATTCGGTACGGCACGACGCCGAAGAAGAAGAAGGAATTCCGCGAGGAATGCCCGAAGGAACAGAAGTTCGGCAAGACCGATCTAGCCGCCTATCTCATGGCCTGGAATTGCGAGCCGCAGAAAGTCTGTCTCGGTGCCCAGAAGAACTTCAACCAGTTCATGAACAAGCTCGACGAATTCGTTCCGGAGAGACAGGATCCGGATCCGCAATTCTATCGAGACGCGATCGCCAAGGGTATTCTCTTCGAGCGCGCCGCCAAAGCCGTGCGGGAAGCGGAAATCCCGGCCTATCGCGCCCAGATTACCGCGTACCTCGTCGCTCGCTGCGCGCTCGAGTTCAAGGACAGCTTCCGTCTCAGTCGCGTCTGGGCCGAACAATGCCTCTCGGATGAGCTCATCGACCTTCTGAAGCAGTGGGCCACCGTCATCCAGAAGTCCATCATCGACTCAGCGAATGGTCAGAACGTCACCGAATGGTGCAAGAAGGATGGTTGTTGGGACGCAGTCAGCCAGATCGAGTTATCGACAAAGGAGCTGCCGCCCGAAGCGCTTCCTGAGGACAGGGATCCACTGTTCTCGGTCAATCCTCCGACTTCCAACATCGCGCCGCCGCCACAATCGGCCAACGGAACAAACTTGGTTGAAATCGACGCCGCCAAAATCGGCGATGTGGAGCTTTGCCGAAGGCTGAACGAGCGGGCCTGGGCCCAGATTGCCATGTGGGGAGCTGAGACCCGCTCGCTCGACGACTTCGAGCGGAGCATCGTTGCGACCATGCAGAGAATGGCCATCGGTGGATGGCGAAGGGATCCGAGTCCCAAACAGGCGAAGCACGCCGGCCGCATAGCCCGTCGCGCAATCGACCACGAGGTGGTCCGCCCTTCCTAGCGCTTGCGCTTGCTGACAGTGCTGAACTTCAGGTCCGTCCGCCCGGGCTTCGATCCGCTGCCCTTCGAGGCCTTCGGCTCCGGATCAGCACCCGTGTTCTTACTCCCTGCCCGCTCGGTTCCCTCCTTCTGGCCAGCCGCCGCGTCAGCAGACACAAACGCCGAGCGATTGCGCGCCCTCGCCTCCTTCTCGTTCCATCCGGCCGCGACTTTCAGGAAATCCTCGTCCCCGATTTTCGAGCTCTCGAAGTTCTCGTCGTGCTGGACCTTTACAAGCAAAGGAAAACGGACGGCCTGTCCGGAAACGATGCCCTGACCGGGGCCAAAAGTCTGAAGGATGTTCGCGTCGGATTCCGACAGGTTCTCCATGACCGACCGAACGAAGTTCTTGTCCTTTGGGTTCACGAGTCTCAGCACGAGGAAGCTATTGCACTGCGTAAGGATCGTTTCATCCAGTCGCGCCGGCCTCTGTGAGATGATCATCAGGCCGGTGCCGAACTTGCGACCTTCCGTGATCACCTTTCTGACCGTCGAGAGTGACGGCGTCTCATCCGTGCCTTCCTGGCGACTGGGAATGAAATTGTGGGCTTCCTCGATCACCGTCTGAAACGGCGGAATCCGGTTGGTGAGAGAAGCGCGATGCAGGAACAGTGCGTCCAGGACCATCGAGACAATGGTCGACTGCGTCAGGTGATCGTATCCAGCCAGATAGAAGATGGATACCTGCTTTTTCCGCACGATGTCTTCCGGATCGCGCTTCGGATCGGGCATCTCGTGGAAGACGTACGATTCCTTCAGTCGTTCACAGAGTTGCTTGTTGTTCTGCTCCATCTGCTTCAACGCACTCAATACGAAGCTTAGCGAGCGCTTGACTGCGTTCACCGTCATCGCGCCGAACTTCTTTGGCGAATCCTCCGCCTCCGCGTCCTTGTCCCTCCTCTGAATGTTGGAGGCGATACGCTCCGCGTGTTCGATCAGTTCCTGGATGTAGGCGGAAGCCCGCGTTCCGTCCGAAAATTTGGTTTCCGTGACGATCTTGTTGAAGAAATCATGCTGCGCTTCGGTCATCTTCTTGCCCATCTTGGCAAGGAGATCAGAAACGACCGTGACGTTTTCGTCCGACACCTTCATCATCGGATAGAAGAGCTTGATCTCGGTGTCTGGCGGCAGGCGGTCGCGCCTTTCGTAGAGTCCGAGATAGTCGCCGTGGGGATCGAAGATCACGATCGGATATCCGTGCGCGATAAGCTCAAGGATGATCCTGCGCGCGGCGACTGTCTTGCCGCCGCCGGTCATCGCGAGAATTGCCAGATGGCGCGAGACGACCTTGTTGGCAGCGAGGGATACTTCGACGTCGGAGCGGCCAAGCAACGTGCCTACGTGCAGCTTGGGTGCGTTGTCTTGTGCGGCACCCAGCAGCTTGCGAATGCTTGCGGCGGGTGGATTGATCACCCTGGCCGCGGGTTGGACGGGATACGTGAGCGGAGAGAGCTCCATCTTCTCCGCTGAGTTCTCTCCGGAAGAGCCCAGGATCAATACCTCGGCATTCAGGTAGTCCCGGCTGGTAGAAAGCACGGTGTCGATCAGGCGCAAATTCTGTTCGGCAAGTTCCTGCGCTGCTTCGGCGGGAAAAAAGGGATTGTGCCGATCGATCGACATTATGCGCCCCCAAACGACCGCGTCCTCGTGCTTGCGATTGTCGTTCGGAATCTTCGAGACCGTCGCGACGATGTCGCCCACCTTTGCGCGCAGACTACGCAGAATGAAGCGGTAGCTGTCCGTCGACGTATTGCCGACGACAGTGCCGATCATGTTTTCCGGGTCGGTGATCCACGTCATCTTGGGCGCCCTTATGCCTTAGGCCTGAAGAACCAGTCTCTGCTGCTCACGGACAGCATCTTGATGGCGTACTCCTGCAGTCTCCGGTCGTCCTGTTCGAACGCCTTCCTGAGCAGCACCGCCTTGTGTCCCGCGCCGATTTCCTTGCTGAGCCAGCTGGGCACCTTCGCGTATTTGTCGACGATATCCAGGGCTACCGGGAATCCGTAGCCGGGAAGAAGTCGAGCCGTCGCCAGAATCAGTGTCATGGCCTCCTCATAGCCCTCCGTTTCCTCGAAGGTTTCCACCCTGAAGGGACGAACTGTTTCGGACGGCTTAAGATATGTCGTCAAAGGGTTCGGATAGGCCTTGAGACTCTCCTCCCATGCGACCGGCCATTTGTTGCTGGGCTCCTGTCGTTGCACGACTTTTGGTTCAAGGTATTCGCCGGCGCCAAGCACCACGTCGAGAATCTGCGTATCGGACAGATCGTACTTGCGCAGCAGCGCCGCCCCCGCGGCGTAGTTTTTGTCTGGCAGGTCGCCAGCCTCTTTCATCTCGTCGAGCACTCGCAGAAGAAGAGGCCGGCCGCCTCCATCACGCTCCACGATTCCGAAAGCTCGGGCGTTGGCAGCCCTCACCTGCTCAAGGATGTCGCGATAAAGCGGGACGAAATGCCGCCTTTCACTCGGCACCGGCGCTCCGAACAGGCTGCCTGCAGTCTCGGCAGTGAAGTATGGGAACCCTGGGGGGCCGTAGGGCGCGGCCGGATTGATCAGAGGTCCATGCACTAGCACCGTACTAACGTCTGCCCGCCTCCGGGTCAGTGCCAACGCTGCCGCAATCTCGGAAATGATCCTGGCAGCGTCGCGAAGCTTCGCTCGATCCTCGTAGCGATCTTCAAGGTCATCGGGCACTGCGAAGGTGGACGGACTTTCGGCGTACAGATCATCAACGATCGAGAACTCGATGTTGAACTCTTCACGCGCATCGGTTTCGTCGCCGGGCCGTACAACGTAACTGCCAACCCGGATGCCCAGGGGCGAAGCCCCCGGAAGATCGATCGACGCCACCCCACCATCCACGAAGCCGAACGCCTGGCCCTGCTGTCGAGGCCAGAATTCGGCTGGATCGTACAACGCCTTTCGGATGAGATCGTTGGCGCGAAGAAAGTCACTGAGGTTCTCGGCCAGGTTGCCGACGTGCTGGATGAAGGCCTGTTCCAGGCGCGGACCTTCCGACCGCGCTACCCGCAGCATGTTCACAAGGAAATCGCCTTGCGTGACCTTGCTTTCGAGCCGATCGTGAACTTCCATGGTAGAATCGCCCCCCGCTCCAGTTGTCCTTTTAATCAATGACTTACGCAAGCCGCACCCGCAAGAAACCAGTGGAAGCACGCCCAGTCCGGCTGCACCGTGGGGACATCATGAGTCCTGCGACCCGCAGCGCCGTCATGGCGCGGATAAGGGGAAAGGGCACTAAACCTGAGCGTGCGATCGCAGAACTTATGGCGGGCGCCGGCCTGCAATGGGAGGAGCATTGCAGGGACCTTCCGGGACGTCCCGACTTCGTGCTCCGGAGCCTCAAAATCGCGATCTTCGTCGACGGCGACTTCTGGCATGGCTGGCGCTTTCCGGTGTGGCGACTGAAGCTCTCGGAGCATTGGGAGCGGAAGATAGAAGGCAACATCCGCAGGGACGTCAGAAATTTTCGCTCCCTCAGACGCGCTGGTTGGAAGGTCATCCGTATCTGGGAGCACCAGGTCCGAAAGTCCCCGTCCCTCTGTCTCGACAAAATATTGTCGGCCAAGGCCTCCCGAGGCCTGGCGGAAAGCAGCTCGGCCTGGCATGGTGGAACCAGACAAAGGCCCGAAGGACATGTCAGAGGATCACCAGAACAAGGAAGACGGCGACGAGTGGGAGCCGATCTTCGACATTCCTGACAATCTACGTCGGGACGGCTCGAACTATGTCGAGTGGGTCTGGTCGCTTCTTGACGACGGGATCGACATCCCCCGCTCGGGATCCTTCGCTGATCTGCGCACCGCGACAGGTGCTCCTCTGCTCGATCCCGATATGGCGGCACATCTGGACGAGCAGATGAAAGTCGCAATGGGGGCTGCGGCCGCCAACAACCATGGCATAGAGGATATCATCACCTGCTGCAGTGCGCGCGACTTCGATGCCGGTCCACTTGCCGACGAACTCTCCCGGCTGTTCTTCATGAATTCCGAAGAGGCCCTTTCGAGAGCGAAATCGATCGGCGAAATTTGCGATATCGCAGAGGACTTCTGCCGCGAGGCGATCTACCTCAAGGCATCCCTGGCGTCCGATTCCGTCCTCCCGATGCCTGTTCGACGGGCTATCGCCCCCTCCGCAGCGGACGATCGGGAAGATCGTCGTGCCTGATGCCCGAATCGGACTAAATCGGCCAGATGCGACCGACCGTGCAGCTACCGGCCTGCACCATTGAAGGGATGAAATCATGAAGGGTATCGATCTCTTTTCCGGTGGCGGTTGCGGCAGCGCCGGCGCGCGTCATGCCGGTCTGGACATGGTCGCTGCCGTCGACGCGTGGGACATCGCCGCCCAGACCTACAAGTCGAATTTCAAGGATGCCGAGGTCGTCACCGCTCGACTGACGGATCGCAGCGGGCCCGAGATATTCAATCGTGTAGGCAAGGTCGACGTGTTGATCGCCTCGCCCGAATGCACCCATCATTCGATTGCCCGAGGCAACAAGCCGGTCGACGAGGAGAGCCGTCGTTCCGGCTGGTACGTGATGAACTTCATTCGGAAGCTGGATCCCCGATGGATCGTTCTCGAGAACGTCACGCCCATGCGCCACTGGCCGGGGTTCAATGAGCTCATCGCCGAACTGAAGCGATCTTACAAGCTTCGGATCGAGCCCCTGGATGCTGCCGATTTTGGCACACCGCAAAATCGCCGTCGCCTGTTCATCATGGGCGACAAGCTTGCCACACCAAATCTGGTGAAACCCATCCTCAGGACCGAACGGGACGCAACGAGCATCCTGGATCGGGTCGGCACCTACCCCGCGGAGCCCGTCTATAACGGCCGTCGGGCCACCTCGACGATCGAGCGCGTCGAGCGGGGTATTGCCGAGCTTGGGCGCAAGAAGGACTTCCTCATCGTCTATTACGGCTCCGATCGGGCCGGCGGCTGGCAAAGACTGGATCGTCCACTCAGAACGCTTACGACGCTTGACCGCTTTGGGCTCGTCCAGTGGATAGACGGAGAACCGACCCTTCGGATGCTCCAGGTCTCCGAGCTCAAGCGAGCCATGGGACTCACCTACCTGAAGGACCACCTCGGCGAAGGCGTGAGATTCGAACTGGATCACGGGACCCGACGTGACAAGATCAAGGTGCTGGGCAACGGGGTCTGCGCGCCGGTGATGCGCGCAGTGGTCGGATCCTTGATAGGTGGCGGTAGCAGCGACATCCTGAGCGATGAACTACGCCCCGCCATTCGGCACAAGCCCCATTCGTCTCGCAACAGCAAAAAGAGCGTGAGGCACTGATCCAGCGTCCAATCTTCGATCCCTTCCGGAACACGAATCGCACAAAATTGTGCTGATCCATATCCCGTTTCTCAAACCTACCGACAAGTCGGCCCCCATCACGCGCACCGCGTCGTCGACCCCGGCCAGATCGCGGCGAAGGTCGGATTGTCGGTCGACGCCGCGTAGTTATTCCGGCGAATCCAATCAGGCCGCTTGAGGGTTCTCGTGAGCCTTGATCGCGTCTCGTGCTTTGAGTTCAAGGCGCATAAGATGCTCGCGCGCCCTCGTCAGTTCCGCAATTGGTGTCGCCAGTTCAGCGCGGAGGCTTTTGAGACTTAATTTGCCGCGTTCAACAAGTTCACCCTTTTGAGCGAAACTTTCGAGCTGTTGGGTGATGTAGTCCGCCATGCGCTCTTCGGTCACGTAGATCATCTCGTCTATTAGTTCCGTGAGTTTCTCACGATCTACATTGGCGATTTTGTCAGCGCGTTTCCCGAAGAAGTTATGCATCCGGTTGTGGAGGGACCTGATTTGCGCACACATGCGCATCTCCCGCTCCATTTTTTCCCATTGGGAGCTGATTCCAAGCCTCTTCAGGTGTTCAACGACACGTTCTTTACTTTCTTTATTTTTCTCATCGTGACACTCGTCTTCTATTTCCCTTAAAGCGCGCCTGACCGCCTCAACTTGGTCAATGAATGTTGCAAAGGTCCTATCGATTAGCTCGGCATATTCAGCGCGGCGCATTTCAGGAACAAGTCCAAATGCATTTGCTACTCTAGCTGCTAAGTCGGCGAGCGACGTTACAAACTTGACCGAGTTATCTGCTGCCTTGAATACGTCAGTTGTTTCTTTTTCCTCTTTCTTGTTTGCAGTATTCATTTTGGCCTCCTCGACCTCTAAATGAACAGGAGGCAGCACTCTAGCAGAAAGAAACCGGGTCTTGAGTTGGCCGGATCACAAATTATCGCCCGAAGGCCCTAGAACGCTCCCGTACCGTGCAACGCTGCCAGCGCGCTAGCCCGCTATCGACGCCGACGAAAACAAACTCGACGACGAGATCGCGTTTCTCAGGGCCAAGATCTATCTCCGTGAGATGGAGCCGCGCTTGCAGACCTTGACTGCGTTCGACCGGTTTTCGGTCCGCGCATGAGGCGTGATAGGGCCGGCGCCGATGTCGGGCGCCGGCGATTGCCTCCTTAGCGGTCTAGGCGCTTCTGAGTGCCGAGATGCATCTGCGACCACAAGGTCGATATGGCGTGGTCGGCTCTCGCGGAGCGTGTTGCAACCGACCTGCCTCAGGCTGACGACGATCGTCTCGCTCTGTCTAGCGGCTTCGAGCAAAGTAGGTGTCGCGAGAATTCGCGGCGAGCGATGGCTGAGCAAAGCTCGCCTGCCGCCAACACGAAGACGAGGCGAACAAAGAGCTAGTTTTTTGACGAGAGTATCCAATCCCAATCGTTTGGACAGCCTATATTGCATAGCTCGCAGACTGCAGTCCCCTCGTCGCGAACCTTGCTTGTCCAGGACGCACCATCCAATGTAATTACGGCGTCATTGTCGGGGGGACCACTATGACAAATGAGCTTGTCTGGGTGAGAGCTATCAACGAAACCGCTTGGAATAGCGAGACAACTGTCGTTTACCGTCAGATCAGTCCACGTTTCCGTACCAGCCTTGGTTAGTTTGAGTTTTAACGCCTTATCATTACTTGTCAGGTCGAAAACATAATCTGTCATCGGACACCACCGTTCTAGTTGATCGTCCAAAATAGCGAGCCGTGACACTTATATTGGAGCGCGCGTTTCTGACTCTCCGCAAACGTTCCGAGCGGCAATAAGATCAGTTCGACCGGTGCTGAACGACCATTGTGTCGCCTCACGAGTGACGGCGCTCCAATCGACATCACGATCGGTGCGGGCGGCGTTCGCAGGCTCGCCTGTGGTCGCGATCCGCTTGCTCTTTGCCGGCCTCGTCCTAGCGATAGCATCATTCGCTCCGCAGGCTGCCTCCGCAGCGTGGCACGACTACTAGCTGCGCGCAAGTGTCTCGCTTGACGGCATTCCCTTGTGGCGTATGCTCGTTCGGGTAGAACGCACGCTGGTCGGGGGAAGTCATGCACTTATGGCTTTCGATTTCGAGTGCAGTGCTGCTGTGCGGGCCGATCCTCGCACCGACCACAAGTGCTGCCTTAGCAACCCCGCATAAAGTGCCCCAACGCCAGCGTGGTCCACCGGTCATCCGCCGCTAGGTTCTATTGCAAACGGAATTCGATTTCTTGCGACCGCCGGTCCTTTAGGCACGGCGACGTCAATGCATTTTTAGACTTCGGCAATGGTGCCGTTGCCGAGGATGAGAATTGCAGGCTGCGCGCCATTACCAAAGCATATTGGGTATGAGTTGAATTGGGGCGGAAGCAATGGCCGGACGAGTTCAGCTGTTCACCCGCAAGGCTGTCGATGGCTTTAGCGTCAGCATCGATGCGAGCACGATTGACGGAACATTCACAGCGGACGCGATCGTCATTACCGTTTTGGATGCTGGCGGCAACCAAGTGGGTCGCGGGGAATTCAAGATCACGCCTGTCAAAATTCCTGAGCAGCTTATCAGGAAAGCCGAACACAGGCTGATGACATGGACTGAAATCCAGGACGACGCCAAACGTCTCCGGAAGGCCGTTCAGGACGCGCTGCTCCAGGACTCCGCGACCATCGATACAGCCCGCAAGCTCCTGAACGATTTTGAAAAAGATAGGGACGAACTGCGCGACTACCTCGCCAATCGCTCGGTCGACCTCAGAGCGGCGGCCGGCGGCTTTCTCGGCACCAACGAGCTGGCGCTCTCCGGTACCGTCACCGCGCGCATCGCCATCGATCTGACGTTGCTCGACGCCGACCAGAAACCCACGCCTTCTGACGATGCGGTGATTTTGACAGCAAGCATCGAAGCGGCGGGACAGGTCAGGCTTGCCAACGAGGAGCGCGCCGCCGCCATGCGGGTCGAGGTGACTGTCACGCGTAGCGCCGTGGTGAACGCGCTGCCCTCGCTCAAGATAGACTCGGTGAAAGGCTTCCCAGCGCTGGATTTCGAGTGGCCACGCATCAAAATGCAAACACTCGACTGGCCCGAATTCGGGTCGGTCGGAATCGGTAAACTGCTGCGCCTGGACCTACCCTGGCCCGGTGCGATGGGTGCGGCCCCACCTCTTAGATTCGAGCCGCAACTCAAGCTGACATTTGCTGTGAACAATCAGGCGCTCACGCTGGCGGCAGGCCCCTACACAGGCAAGCTGGTCACCGATCCGGGCGGAGATGAGATAGCCGACCTCACGGACTTTGAGTTTTCGCTTTCGCCGGCAGGCGCGAATATCGCGGGAAAGTTAAAGCCGGCAGTGAACCCGCCACAGGTGCATCTGCAGCGCGCCTTTATCGACAGGCCGGATATTCTGCCCTTCACAATCGAGGTGGATCCGTCGACGGTGAACCTAACGATCGACGATGAGATCGATCTCGCCACCGCGAACCTCAACCTCAATGTGGTCGCGACCTTAACCCTGCCGCGGGTCCTGGTACGGGCCAAGAGCGATCCATCTCTCCTGCTCGGCTTTTCGGCGACCTACGAACAAACCTTCGATCGCGCCGCGGGTAAGACGGCAGGCAAGCTAACCTCCCTGAAGATCGTCGAGCCCTATCCGGTCGAGCTGATTGCGCTAGCGGCGCAGGGCGCTGCCGACCTGGCGAAGGAGCTGATCCGCCTGGTCAGTGGCATCAAGATCCCCAAGCCGGACGGACCTGATGTTGGCCTCCTGAACCTGCTTAAGCGCATCGCCGACATGCTGGCTGCGGCGGTACGGTGGCTGGCGCGCAAGGCTGGCGCCGCGGTGGATGCGCTCCTTGGGATCGCGGAAGCGGTGCTTGAGGCGCTCGCGGACGCGATCCGCTCCCTCATCGAAAAGTTCGGCAAGCTCGAGGCTTCCAATCCCCACCTGATCATCGAGGTCCGCCTCGACGCGCGCAGCTATGCATTGCGCCAGATCCTCATTTCGCCGGCCTGGGAAGCGGCACCAGGCGCGGCCGATACCCTGGATTTTTCTACGGCCGCAATCGACATTTCACTACCTATCGATTGGACGCCCGCACTCGTGCTCGATTTCGACCGCGGCGTCGATGTCGCGCTGGTGGCGCTCACGGGCAGCAGTGCCTACCCATTCGCGATCGGGACGGACCTCTGGCTTGCACGCGATGTCGGCGTCGACGCCATCCGCGAAACCGATGATCAGGGAGTACGCCCCACAAAGCGCCTGATCCAGGTCACGGCCAAGCAGAGCAATGTCGGGCAAGGCTTAAGCCTGATCCGCCTTTCACGCGGAAAGCCGACATTTTTCGAGCACCTGAAGACGACGGTCACACCGATCAACGAGGATCGGCTGCGGCTATCACTTCTCGACGGGCCAATCAGTTATGAAGAACAGTTGGATTGGAAGTCGCTCGGGATCACGGTCGCGTTCGGTGATGCGACAAAGCGGCTTCTGCCCTTCCTGCAAAGCGGGGGACAGAACGGCAGCTCGTTCACCGACAGCCTGAGCCAATGGATTGAGGTAACAGCAGCAGATCCCGAGGTTCGGGGTGGCGAGGCTACTCTTCGCCTCAATGCGACCCTGAAAATCAAGGGGGCGGATGTTGCCTTCCCGCTCGTCATCAAGGTTCGGTTCACGGATTTCAGGGTCACTGTCGAGGGCGGCGACAAGGTCACGATCGAGGGGGAGCGAGGCAAGAACAAGTTCAACATTTTTGGACTCAACGGCGAAATCCTGCCCAAAAACACTCCACCCGGAGGCACTCCCCCAGACAAATACAATTTCTTCCAGCTCGACTTCTCCAAGGGCGACGCACGGCTTGCGCTCGCCGATAGTGCACGTCTTGATCTCTCCTATGGCAAGGTCGCAAGCAGCGGGCGTGGCATCGTCTTCCGTGTAGATGAGCTGGGGCTATCTCGCGCGGGTCTCGACCTGAACGCCAAGGTTGACCGCGAGACGCCGGTGCAGCTCGCCGGCGTTGACATGCCGTTTCGGTTCGATAGCGGCGGACTCTCCATCAAGCGCAGCGAGGTGCAAGCCTTCTCCATTAGGGGCAGCGGCCAGCTACCGCCGGAGCTTGTCGGAGAGGCCAATGCCACGATTTCGATCTCCATGGGGCGCGGGGCCAGCGGATCGCTCATCGTGCAAAGTGCCGAAGCCACGCTGGACAAGTCGAACGATCCGATCGTCTGTCACGCGACCCGCTTTACACTGACGATCACGGCGCTCGGCCTCGAGTTTCACAATTTCGAAGACAAGGGCGCCGGGTACCACTTCTACTTTACGCTCACTGGCAGCGCCCAGTTCAAGCCGAAGCCGGGCGAATTCACCGACGGCCTGCTCAAGAACCTCAGCAGCATCACCATCACGCTGGACAAGGCGCCCCTCGCCCGCGATCCGAAGATGCTGCTCAACAAGATCGAATTTCAAGTCGCAATCGAGCCCAAGAAGCGCTTCAACGTCTTCAATCTGTTCACCTTCGAACTGCGCGGCATTGGCTTCCATCCAGCCTCTCCGGCGTTTGACGGCAGACCCGCGCTATCCATTTCCGGCCAAGTCAAGTTCGTCGAGGCTGGTGACATCGTCAGTCCGAAATTCGATTTTCACAAGATGTGGATCGGACCCGCCAAACCGGGCGACTGGCGGCCCCAGATCCGCTTCGATGGTCTCACCGTCGGTGTGCGGTTTGGCGGTGCTGCATCAATTGAGGCCACCGCAATTGCGGTCGATGAAGCCCTGCCGAGTCTGTACCGGCCCGGAGCCCTGCCGAAGGACGTCACCGCACGCGGCTTTCTTGCGTCCGGCAAACTCTCCATCAAGGGATGGGGCGCGATGAGCGCGGCGATGGGTTTTCTGGAATTGCAGAAGACGAACGAAGAGCAGAAGACAATCGGCCCACCGCGCCAGGCCTTCTTCATCTACGCCCAGAAGGACAAGCTATCGATCGAGATTCCTACCCCGCTGGGATCGATATGGCTGCGCGAAGTCGGTTTCGGTTTCGGCTATCGCTTCACGCTCGCCGCCTTCAACCGCGCCGACCAGGTCACAGACGTCAAGGGCCTGATCAAGGTGCTGGACGACATCTCCAAATACCAGGGCGACCTCGCTTCGATCCGCTCGTGGGAACCCGAGGCTGAAGGCAATCGCCTGACGCTTGCTTTGCGTGGACTGATCACCCTCACGACAGCATCGGAGGGCTCCTACGACGCCGATGGCGAAAAGGAGCTACCGAATCTGGTGCTGTTCGACATCGTCGCGGCGCTGCGCAGCGATCTCACTTTTTTCATGAACGCGCGCTTCTGGCTCTGTCGCAACTACGCGGACTGGGTTGACTCGAGCGCGAACGACACCTGGCGCAATAATCCGACACTGCGCGGCTATGCCTATCTTTCGGTGCCGCGACGGGAGTTCCTGAGCCGACTGGTCGCGGACGGCACAGGCGACGTGGAAGGCACCCACCCGCAGCTTCCGAAGCCGCTCATGGAAGCCATGAAGAATGTCCGCTGGTCGGCCACCACCTATATTCGGCCCGGACTCTTTCATCAGGAGTTCGGCTGGCCCTATGAGCTCGCCTTTACCTTCGAGCGGCACGAGAGCTATGGCGAGCTGCGGATCGACTGCCGCGGCGGCCTCGTCAACCGGGTCGAGGATGGCGCATTCCTGTTTGGCATTGCGTTCAAGGCTAACGGCTATGCCACTATCGGCGGCCAGGTGGGTGGTCGCTCCTTTGGAGCCTCGGTGACGGCACGCGCCGACTTTGCTATCGACGCGAAGTTCATCGCCTATGTGTCGGTCACGCGCTCCAGCGATACGCTGTTCTACGGCGCTCTCTCCTTCGAGCTGACCCTCGGCCTGCAGGTAAGAGTGTGGCTTCGCTTCAAAGCAGGCCTGGTCCAGGTAAGCCTCGAGGTCGGCTTCTCGATGTCGCTGACCATCTCGCTCGCGCTGGAAGCCGCGGCCTGGACCAACCAGATCGCCGCGCGAGGCTCGGCCTCGGTAGTTGTCGGCGCTTTCGGTCGCCAAGTGCGGCTCGGTATCGGCTGTTCGCTGAATGCCGACAAGCTCGATGGCGCCCGTGCTCGGGTGGAACGTTTTCTCCAACTCGGGCTCACGGTGGCTACGCCGGATGCCGAGAAAGGCGTGGCGCCGCCGGCGCCTGAGCTGCCACGGGCGCCTGGGGTCACGGAGGCCGACGACAAGATCGACGAGGCGCTGGACAAGCAGGAAGACGTCGCACCGGTCGGTGGTGGCCTGGAGCCGCAGGGTGAGGATCTGCGCGCGACGGGCTACTGGGCTATGCTCTTCTTGGTGCCAGGCGGCGAACCAGACAAGCGGCAGTACGTCATGACGTTCGTGCCACGGGACCATTCCGAGACCGGCCTGGAGGAGAAGGATCTCCCCCGCCACGATAAGCAGGGTCGCCTGCTCGGCACTTTCTACCCGCCGCACGGCGCAGATGCCTCTTCGGCCGATGCGCTGACCATCAAGAACCTAAAGCTGGCCCGCGATGTAACCCTGACGCGACTGCGATGGGACGGAAAGCACCCGGATGAGACATGGACCACTCAGGATGTTCAACTCTCATACAATGCCGCCGCCGTCGTCGCCCGTCAGGACAGCGAAACGATTCCACTCATCGATCCGCCTGACAACTTGAAAAATGGTTTCATGCGCAGCTGCTTCGTTGAACGCAGCGACGAAAGCCTTCATGAACCGAAAGCCAAGCGGATTGAGACCGATGCCGAGCGGCTGCCCGACAATCGCGAGGCTGCTGCCCAGGCGTTGGCCGAAGCTAACCTCGACCAGCTCGCGCTGGGCGTGGAGGATCGTGCGACAAATGACATCGAAGAGCGTCGCTCGGCGGCCATTGCCGCCCTCTGTGACTCGGCTGCGCAGCTCGCGGTCGGCGGCCCGAAGGCCTGGGACGATCCGGCCGGCGATGGCTTCGACGTGCGCTCCTTCGACCTCGCGTTCGTAGTCAAGGAAACCGATATTGACGTGCTGTTCAAGACCGGCATCAACGGCATGCCGCGGCGAGCCAATTTCGACCTGGTCGCCAACACCGCAGGAATTGATCCGCTCCCCGAACATCAAAGCGTACATCTGTTTAATCCGCCGGAGCGCATGTTCGATCAGCTCGGGCCGAAACTTGCCGAGCCCGTAATCGAAGCCGTCGCAGGTGGCATTCGCCTGGACTGGGATCTGGAGCCGCCATTCGAACGCGCGCGGGGGATTTGGCACGATCCCGAGTTCAACGTGAAGCACTACCGCCTCGAGCGGACCATTACGTCCAGACAGAGCACCACGAGCCTCGTGAAGCCAATGCGCATCACCGCAAAATCTGCGGCCGCGCTTTACCTTGGACGTGATGCAGTGACCGCAGCCTTCGTATGGCGCTACAGACGCCGCAAAGCCCAGTTCGTGGACGACCTCGCCGATCTCACACCAAGAGCGCGCGCACTGATACTCGGCGCCAACCCGCTAGCAAATGCTGAAGGAACAATCGATGAGATCTCGCTGGCGCTGGAGGATGGTGAGGTCGTCGATGTGAAGTACACCGTGATACCCATCGATTGCGCGGGAACCGAGGGGCCGCCCGCGCAGCTGCGGCTACCCGTGCGGAAGGCCACGCCAGCGCGAAAGGGCGTGAGCCGCGCGGTCATGCATTTCGAATACCGGAAGGAGCTCGCCGAGGTGACCGCGGACGCGCAGCCTACGCCGGATATCAGGCTCGGGCTCGACGACGTGGGAGCAACGGCGAAGCAGACGCGCATCTATATGCTGCGCGTGCGCCATGAACGTGGACTAGCCACCGGACTCTATGGCTCGGACGCAGTCACCGATGCGCGCGTCCGCCCGTTGGCCGGAGACTTTGCCCTGAAGCGGCCGACCGACGAGGATTTCAGGCTCGAGATTGCGTCAGACCAAAAGAAGGAGTCCTACGACGATCCACAAACAATCTCTCAGAGTGAGAACGCCAAGTTCAGAATGGTGCGCCTGGACAACTTCCTAAAGGCGATCGGGGTCGACCGGAAGCCAGATCTTCGCATCGAGAGTCCGCTCGGCGTACGGTTCGCGCTTGCTCCGCTAGCCGAAGCCAACGAGGAACCGCCGCCCTGGTGCCCAGTCGACATAACACTGCTGATCGATCCACCTATCGATCTCGCAAAAAGAGGCCAGGACGTGCCGCCAAAGAAGCTGCCGGCCGTCGGCGTCCCGGTCGAGATCTTCGAGCACCCGGTCACGATGTCGTCGGCGCCACTGATATCCGAGGACCTCGGCGGAGATGCCGGGCGCGTGCTTGTGCTCCAACCAAACCCCACAGCGCGGTTGGCCGAACTGATTGATGGGACATCAAAGCCGATAATCCCCGTGCGCGACGGCAGCCGACGGGTGGCGACGCGCCTGCAATGGAACGCGCAGCCGGCAAGTTCGGACCCGATCGACCATGATACGATCGATGGCAAGACCGTCGACCGCCGAAGCGCGCGGAAGCTAGGTGCCTATTTCGGCGGATTCGATGTCTTTGAGGTCGACGCAGCAGGCGAAGTCGAGGGCGCCACCAGCGCACCCGAAGCTGCCGCGATAGTCTACAAGTTCAAGGCGGGCAACACGGGCGATCCGGGCTCCGGATTCTTGAAGCTAGGAGCCGGCGATAGGCCGTACGAGATCCACGTATCGATCAAGGACGTCGCGGGCAAAGATCGGGCTAGGGTACTGGACGAACTCGCTGCGTCACGAGAGCAGATCAAAGGTCAGATTCGCTTGGTCAAGGATGGCATTCCGGACCAATGGATGCTGTTCGATCTTCTCGGAAGCTCGCGGTACGCAGGCTACCACACTCTTTCGGTCGCTCTCAAAGGAGGTGCCGGCAGTTTTTCGAGGAACGACCGGATCATCTTCGCCTTCATCCGCAACGACGCGGCCAAGCATGTGGCGCGGGTCCAGGCTTTGCCGCCATCACTTCGCGCCCTTGAACCGGCTGAGATCGACGACTTCGCCAGGCTCGAGGCGCAGTATCCCAGTGAAAGCTGGCGACTTGCCAATGCAGGAAGCAGCCGTCGAGCGTCCTGGTTCTCGCCGGCCGAGTCATTCATCGTCTGGCCGCAACACACGCCGCGCCGTTCGCTCTCCATCAGTGTGGACGAGCCAGTCCTGGCAGAACTCCTGTCCAAGGGCCGGCCGAAGACAATTTTCGTTACACTCACCATCCCGCTCTCGAGGCTAGATGCTCAAGGCAAGCCCGTCACTCTGACACCAGTCATCCGCCGTTTCTTGGACAACGCGCCCCAGCCCGCTGATGGCTTCCTGGCTCCGAAATCGGTGCGTGATATACGCTCACTCCTACAGGACCTGGTGTGGGACAGCAATTCCAGCGCTATCCGGAAGGACTTCTCCGATGAACCGGCTGCGTTCCGTGCTGCACGCCTCAAGATCGAGGCGAGGTCAGACCGCAAGGAGCCGGTAAGCGCAGAATGGACGATCGATCTCGATCCACCGCTGCACCCGGTACTCGCCGACGTCATCGATTGGGTTCGCTATGATCAGGTGCAGGAACGCTTCTCACCCTATGTGCCACTTCGGCTCAAGGGGTCGCTTTGCGCGTGGCTTAAAGAAAAGCTGACTTCCGAGGGCGGCACCGCAACGTTCTCGCTTGAATGGCCGGCAAACGCCGTAGTTGCCGAACCGCTACTCGGCTTCGTCTCGAAAGGCGCTGCCAACTTCGAGGGTCGCAACTTCCGCTTCTTCACGCCCGGACCCGACGCGGCGGACCCGAAAAGTGCGATTGTACACGACATTGTCTGCGCCGCGGGTCGGCTGGCGGTTCGTCTCGACAAGAAGGCGCGTGAAAAGATCAAGGAAAACCCTCCCTCTGCAAAACTCACAGTGCAGCTGAACCAGGGTCTGACCGAGTTTATGGAAACATTCGAGATCGACGGCCTCGCACTTGCGCAAGGAGAGGAGCTCGCGCGCTCCTTCTATCGCCGCTACGAACCCGTGCTCGAGCCGGCCCCACAGACCAATGCAAAGGACGTCTCAGCCTGGTTCGACGACACACCGGCCGAGCGAGACCCGTATGGCTGGGGGATCCTGCGTACGCTCGGGCTCGCAGCAGGGTTGAAACTCTACGACACCGAAACACGCGAGTACCTCACCGGCAAAGAAGTCCTGCGACGACTGCAGGAGGCGTTCAAGAAAACGCTGCCTCGCTACGGCTTCGTGCCCTATGGGCAACCCTTCGTGGACGTCATCTCGCGCGCTGGCGGTACGACTTCAGTCGCCTCGTTCGACGGAGGCGCGCCTGCCTTCAACGCGGACGACCTTGAGAACTTTCTCGAGAATGATGCATTGGCGTTGACCCAGATCTCGCTGCGTCCTCTGGTCGACCGCATCAGCCGTGGCTGGGGCGCAGATGGTCAAATGAAAGTCGGCAATCTGGTCGACAATCCGGTCGCCTATTTCGTCATCTCAGCAAGCGATAAGGAGAACCCAACCACAATCACACTGGAAAATATCGCGCTTCCAGATGACGTATTCGCGGTTGTGGATATACTCGACTTGACGACAGGGCTCGCGAAGCCTCCCTCCTTCACAATTGTCAAGAAGCAGCCAGATCCGAAGGGGCCTCAAAAGACGGTACGCGAGGCACTGTTCGACGGTGCCGGTGAACTGTACAGCATCGAGACCGGCCCGAGCCGCAATGACAGGCCTGTGGCACTGGCGCGCGTCATCGTCACCAAGGGCAACGCGCACAAGATCTTCAGTCCAGACATGTGGGTGCAGGACGGTACGGTCAAGTGGGTTGTGAACGGCACAGTCGACGCGCTCCGTTTCCCCCAACACAAGACGGGCAAAGTGGAGAAGGTTCTTGCGGAGCCGTTCGGGCTGTTCACCGAGATCAGCACCCTGCGCTTCAGCGCGCTGACAACGCGGACGATAGCCGACGGCAAGACCGCGCCACTCGGCCACGACGAGGTGCTGCGCAACATCGATACCCTGCGAGCCTACTGCCTGCGTCGCTGGCCCGAAGGATGGCCAAAGCCCGAGGGTGAAGCGGCCCTCATCGCTCGCATCCCCGAGTGGACACGCCGTTTCATCGAACATGGCCCGGCGCTTCCGAAGCAGCCACAGGACAACATCGACCCGGCCGAGCCACATTTCGCTATTGCCGAGGTGACCCGTCCCGATCCGTGGCGCGTTGGCGTAAACGAAGATGGGACGATGGAGGTGCTGTTCACACACAAGGACCGCAAGCGGCGCCTCAAACGCTACGCTGTCAAGCCCTTCGGACGCTACGACGCCTTCGCCGAGGCACTGTGGCAGGCGGCCAATCCACAAGCGTCAGCAGAGCCGCCCAAGCTCACCGGTGTCTGGATCGATTCATCGGAGGCTGTCGGCGACATACAGCAAAAGTTAGAGCAGAGCTGGGATCTCCGGTTTTTCGACATCGAAATTCCCCGCACCGAGCCGATCGCCCCACCTGTGCTGCTCGACGGCAAGCGCATCGAGATTGCGCCGGAGGAGAAGATCCAGATCATTCCGCCAGCCGCGCAAAGCACGCGGCGACTGCTCGAATTCCTATTTGCCGCGCATCCTGAGGAGGTCATGTCGGAGGCAAACGTGCAGGTCGAGGGTGCGCTATCCTTTGAGAGTGTGTCGTATGGATTTTTCCGCGAGTTTCCGACACAGCGCTGGGCGCGGGACATTGCACCCGACATCGACACCGCCGCTAAGTTCGGCGATTGGACGCCGGTGCCTGAACCAATGGCCCTTGTAACCACCTCCGACCAGTTCGGCGGACTCGCAGAGAGCAGGACGATAGATGGCAGGGTCCCGGGCCGGTACACCGATGGTTGGCGCGCGCTGCGCGGGTTGCGCAGCGAAGCACTGCCGTTCTTCTTCCGCTCCCATTTGGTAGCCTTCGCCTCCGCGGGCGTCGTTGTATCGGATCCGGTCGTGGCGACCGTGGAAGAGGGTCACTACAATCTTAACCTGCCATGGCACACCAAGGTGTTTGGCGCGCTCACCGACGTGCCGCAATGGGATGTGACGCGCGACAATGACGGCGTTTGGGCAATCTTCCGGCTCCCGCTGGTGCGCTTCGTGGACGGCATGCCTGAGGACTCTCGACAGATCTGGCTGAAAGCTGGCCAAATCCAGGAAGTCTTCACCCTGCCCGATCAGGTGGCACGCTACGAGTTGCGCATGATCACGCCAGACCGCGCAGGACTTGCCGCCAGTTCGGTCGAACTCGACCTAATCGGGGAACAGCGGAAAGGCAATGGACCGAAGTCGCGGTACCGCGTCAACGTAGTCGGGCCCCTGTTCGAGGCTGCGGAAGCGGTGCCAGACCTTCCGGCAAGACAGGCTGACGCTGTCCCCTGGTGGAAGCTCTTCGTAAGAGCGAAACTCAAGGCACCGGATCCACCGGCTGATGTGCTCTTTGCGCCCGCGATCGACACGAAAAACTTTGCGCTGTTCGAGCTTCCGTCAAGCGCATTCGCAGCCGGCGAGGCGTGGCCTATGGTGGCACCGACCGCGCAGGTAGTGGTAAAGGTCGATGCGGTCCCGAACACGAATCCGCACTGGCCGACCTTCCAGGCCAATGTGAAAGTCTGGCGCGACATCTTCCAGCTCTACGCGGCGAACCCGATGGCAGAGAAGATCCGCCAATTCCTCGACGACTGGGCAGGCACGACTGGCACCACGCCGCCCCCGACGGAGCTTCCGGTCGATGCATTCCCTGCCGGCTTGCCGCGGCTCGAAACCGGCCGTCCAGCTGGCGTGCATATCGTTCAAGCAGTCGGCGAATCGTGGGGCTGGCCGACATCGGCTCAATTTGGCATCACGCAACGCGATACACTCAAGCAGCTGATCCCGAGCAACCACGATGCGGCCTACGATCCGGCCTTGTTCCAGTCCGAGATCGCCACGCCGATGCGGGCGGGGATGCGCCGCGTCTACGCGACGCAAAAAGACCGCGCCGAGTGGCACTTGAATTATCCGCCGTTTACCACTTCGCTCGATGCGGACGAACGCGGCGCCGCAGCGCTCAAGGTGGCGCTCTCCAAGGATCTTGGGGGCGCGCGCCTCTGGCCCGATTGCTGCGACGTCGTTGCCGCTGCCACACTCACGATCACCCCGGGCGGCGACACGGAGAGCAAAGTTCGCTCACTGCTTGAAGCAATCGAGGCCGAGCAGTTCACGGCCACGGCCACTCTCGATCTCGCCAAGGCCGAGGAAAGCGCGCTGCTCAAGGGGGCTACGGAAATCGTAGTTCACCTGCCTGGAACAGCCCTCGGCAAGCAAGCGGTCGTCGATGCTCTCGCTGCGCTAGCTGCGCCCGAACCGGAGAAATGGCGGCCGGTTTCTCTCGTCCTAAGAAAGGCGCCGATTGGGACGGAGCGCGAGCGCATCATGAGCGCGATTGCCGCGGTGGTGACCGACGCCGCCATCCAGCAGGACCTGGAGCGCTTTGTCGATGAGCAGATCGCGGCGCAGATCTTTGGCGTCTGTCGCAAGCCCAAGATCAAGATCTACCGCGGCATAGCGGTGCCACAGGAAGACGACATCGTGCGCGCGAACGGAGGGCCCTGACCATGGCGGAATCCATGCTCGAATTCCGCGAAATCGAGATCGAAGGGCCGCCGTTCGAGGGCACGATGCGGCTGTGGAGCGCGGTCGTCGAGCTCGGCCATCCGTTGAAGGCGCGTTCCGATCCTCCGCTCGTGAAAAACCACTCGATCCGGCTGCTGGTGCAGCGGGCGGAGCCGGAGAAATTTCCCGTCGCCGGCGAGGCAAAAGTCACGTTTCACTCGCCGCTGATGCTGGCCGCGGCGGTGACACCTCGCAACTACCATCCCCCGAAGCAAGTTGCGACCATCCGCGGCGCCGCGTTCACCCCTTTCCTAACCAAAGAGATGACCGGACGCTACTCCGACCTGCGCGTCGTTCCCGCCTCGCCATGGCCGCCAAATCAGACCGGGTTTAACCCGAACGAACCACTCGCTGCGCCAACGATGCGGGCGACGAGCGGCCGAATCGCACTTGGCTGCGCACGCGACTACCAAAGCGATGACATCAAGCGCCTGTTGTCCATAGACTGGGGCAGCAGCAGGGATCAGACGGCAAGTATCCTCGGCAATCTCCGGATTCAGAAGACCAAGACGACGGAGAAGCTCGGCCGTCGCCCAAGAATTCGCGAAGCCATCGCTTTCGACTTTGTTGCCGACGGCGTGGAGCTCGAGCTCCAGGTTCCCAACCCGTTCGGCACGTCTACTGGCGATCTATTAGAATTACGCGTGCGCCTCGTTGCCTTTCATCAACTCGACAAAACAGTTGGCCTGCGCCTGGATCTGGTCGGCGGACATCCGGCAGCGCTCGCAAAGCTTGCTGAAGGGCTATCCTGGATGGCGAGGGACCTGTCGCGTCGGCGCGGCTGCCTCCTCCTGCAGATCGACGCGCTTGCGGTGCCGCCGCTGTCGTGGCCGCTCACTTTCCAAAATAGTCCGGCCGGGCCGATATACACTTGCGGGGAGCCAGACGAGATCCCGGCGGTTCAGCTGCGCGCGGAAAGCGTCCGGATTTTCGTGCTCAGCCGCGAGGATCTCGGTGGCGGAATCGCGGGGACCGCTGAGCTGGTCAGCCACAACGCCAAACTGAAGAGCCGCCT
Organism: Bradyrhizobium sp. R2.2-H; assembly: GCF_004346455.1. Lineage (NCBI taxonomy): Bacteria > Pseudomonadati > Pseudomonadota > Alphaproteobacteria > Hyphomicrobiales > Nitrobacteraceae > Bradyrhizobium > Bradyrhizobium sp. R2.2-H. Next base: position 104,956 of record NZ_SMBR01000003.1, on the reverse strand, counting down.
CGAGGCCAAACCTGTGGAGCTTGAGGTTACGTCCAACGCGAAAGGCGCTCCGGCCTCGGTCGACGCGCCAGATGTGACACTGAGCTGGGAGACGTCCGGCGGTGCCGACAAGGGCCTGGATCCCGATGCGATCAAGGTCACGAACTTCTCGGGCCTCGTCGAGGTCGAGCCGCTGGCCCGTCGGCTCGGGCGCGCATGGGGCGCCTCCGGTGCAATCGCCGCGGACACACGGCCGCCCTGCGCCTTCATCGCGCTCGAGCGAGGTTATGTGCAACTGCCACTACCGGAAAAACCGCTACCGGCAGAGCCACAGCGAGCGGTGCCTGTCCTCTCAAGCTCCGCATTCCGGGGTGAGATACGGTTCGTCCTGCCCGATCAGGCTGGTAGCAGCCCCGCAAGTTTGATCGGACTTGGCATCACGATGGCCAGGGTCGTGACGGCCAAGATCCAGTGGGAGCAGCCACTTGACACGACGTTGAAGCGCACCATCGAGGTCATCGTCGACGACGCAGTTGGCGAGCTTGACGGAGCATTGTGGGCCGGTGCTGCAAGCCCCTCGCCGCTCGAGATCCTGCCGCCCCGCGATGCAGGCCCGGCGTCTCTGATTAGCGTCCCTATCGCATTCGGCCAGACCGGCGCAAAGAAAAACTGGACCACCGAAGTCGATTTCGCGAGCAACAAGGAGATCCGTTTCAAGCTGCCGTTACCAGACCCCGATGTGAACGGATTTCCGCTGCTGGTCTGGCAACCACATCCGCGCCTAGCGCTGGTGTCGTCGGTTGCGATGACGCGGACGGCCGAAAATTCCGCCGTGCCGTCCTCCACGCGCGAGCTGATCCCGATGGAGGTCACTGGCACAGGAGACCTGGTTCTGTCCTTCAAGGGGGGACGGCTGCCTCGCGTCAGCGCCGCGCCGAAGCTGATCTTCTTCGGCCGCGGCACCTGGCGCTGGCCATGGCCGCCGCTCTGGGCGGTCAGCGCGCGGCCATACCCATCTTCACCCCAGGAGGAGGCAGGTGTCGCGATGGCCTCGCTCACCCTGCCGGGGGTGGAGTGCACGTTGGCGGAAGGAGCTGCGACTTTCAAAGAGGCGCTGCGCGTGTCGCTGCGCTACGATCTGCCCCTTCTCGACGAACTCTTCGCAAACGCCAAGGAGCCCGAGAGCAAGTCCCCTGTCGACGCTAATAAACCGGCTGCGAAGGACGAAGCGAGCACCAAGGGGACTCCAAAACGAGAACTGCCGCCGACGGCCCTTGAACCAGCGCGGCTTGCCGGAGTGTGGCTTGCCAATGCGCGGCGCCTTGCGCGCGCCCGCACAGAAGCGGATCGAGTCGTGTCACGGGAGCAAGTGGTCGACGGGAAGAACAGGATCGCGCTGTTTCATCTGACAGAAAAGAACCAGAACGTCGTCGTGCAAGGGCTGGTCGAGCCCTATGTGTGGACCCCGCCTGTTTTCGAGTTCGCTAGCGCGACCAATGGCATGAGTGCCTATCTCGGAGCGTATCGCTTCAAGGAAAATGATCAAGACTGGTACTTCGGCACCAAGGCGCTGCGTGGGCTCTCCGATAATTTCAAGATCGATGCCGGTAAGCTCGTGCCGGACGAGAAAGGAATCGTGAAGGTGAGCGGGTTTGCGGTATCCTCCTTCGCTCACCCCGACAGCGACCATCTGCGCGACACGCGGGGGATGGCGCTCTCACGAGAGCCAGAGCAGAAGCAGAACTATACCGGTCGCAACATCAGGCTCTTCAGCGCGCCAGCTGATCAGTCGCTCTTGCTCGCAACGCTCCGCAAGGCAGAGGCACTGACCCTTGGTGGCAGCGAATTGCAGTTCTGGTTCCGCGATCTGCCGCTCAAGAAAAGTGGTCGAAATCTTTCCTTCGATCTCTCTGGCGGGCTTGAGACCGGCCTCGGCCCGGACCCCGCCGCGCTCAACCGGGAGCGACTAGCGAGATCCCTGTACGAATGGCGCATGTTTCAAGAGGACCGCCGCCAATACGATTTCATCCTCGCCGGCCCGCTGGCCGCGCGTCCGCTGAGGCTACTCAAAGTCGATCTCGACGCAAACGGTACGGTTACGGAGTTGCAGGTCCTGGTGACGGTGCAGATCGCAGACGAGCCACCGAAGGAGACACAGGAGAAGCCTTCGGACGGACCTTTCGGGCCTGACAACGCCTATCGCACGGGAAACCTACTGCGCCTGACTTTCAAGCGCCCTACTGGCGGCGAGCTGATTCTCGACAACTGCCAGCGCGTGAAGCTCGACAGCGGCGGCGCGTTCGTGAGCTCTCAAAAGCCGCTCGTAGTTGCCGGCCAGGCGAACGCCCATCAGGGCGACCAGGAAAGCCTTCCCATCACCTTTGAATTCAAGCTCAAGGCCGACCGCGGCGGCGTTGATATCATAGCGGCGAAGCTGAGAACTCGTCTGTTCGGACAGACCTGCGATCTTGAGAGCACGGACGCGCGTTTCGTTGACCAAGCGCTGCTCGCCTCGTTTAAGTCGCCGGTGGTGCTCGATGACGTCCTGCGTCTGAGTTTGCTCAGGCTGAGCTGGACCGCCGAAGAGCTGACGTTCACGATCGCAAAGGGACGCATTGTCGCGCCTCTCAACGACGCAAAGGACGCGCCGACCGCATTCACGATTGACTTCGAGAAACAGGAGTTACGTTGGTTCGATGTCAAGAAGCAGGCCACGGTCAGTATTGATCACGAGATGGGCGTGGTCACGATCAGCCTCGACGATGATCTCGCCGAAAATCAAACATTGTTCCGCGGCTTTTATTTGCCAGCCGGCCGGCTCCGCGGTACGGCCGCGCTGGTTTTCCGTTCGGACGGGCCGTCCACCACATGGCCCCATCCTCTCTTGGGATCCGCTTTTTCCGAGTTCGCCTTCGATGCTTCCCGCAGCTCGTCGCCGCAGCGTGTGACCGCTATCCGACATCGTCACGCCGCCAGTATGCCCGAGGACTCGAAGCCGGATGCGGCGCCACAATGGACGTCACGCTTTATGCTCGACGCCGATTTCACTGCCAGCCGCATGGACATCAGTGCAATGTCATGGCCGGTCGGCTGCGCGCGCATCAGTGATACAAGGCCGCCGACGAAGGTGAAAACTCCAGGGTCGATTTCTTTCGATCCAGATCCAAACAGGAAGAAGGATTGGACGAAGTATCTCGTCATGCATGCGCGCGACAACGGCCTAGTCCTGAGACACCAGGTGCGACCGCGCCTGTCGGCTCACGAGCTTCCGGTCGCCGAGCTGCTCGGGATCGCCATAAAGGCGGGCGGCCAAGAAGAGTTCGTGCTGAAAAAGCCATGGCGCTTCCGTGCGCTCTGCGATCATGTGCTCGAACCCTTCCAAGGTGCATGGCCGACGCTTGAAGGCACGCAGCAAGCCTCCGAAAAGCTCGCATGGAGCTCAATCGACGAGCTTTGCCTCGTCGATATGAGCGAGCTGGCGGCCGAGGCCGCCATCGACTGCGATCCACCGGGCGCCGACGAGCGCTACGCCTTCATGGCCCGCTATAAGGGTAGCGATTCGGAGGCCCGGATCGCAGGCGTAATCCGCCGCACCCTTGCCAACGCGGGGTTTCCGGTCCGGACCATGCTGAGAGCCATAAACGACTGTCATGGCGGCATTGAATCCACGCCTCCAGATACGCTCGTTCTCGCAGGCGCCGTGACCACAGCAGTGGTAACAACCGAATCGCTAGAGACAGTGGACAAAAAAACGGATATCGGCGTCACCTTGACACCGCAGTGGATCCTGCGCTGGGGCGCCAGGGATGAGATCATGGATCTCGGCCCTCTGACTGCAATCCCACAAGTGGATGCCGCGGAACGCATTTTTGAGATTGCGGCCTATGACGCTGCCACGGGCCAGCCGAAACCGCTGCACGAAAGACGGCCTTTCGCCTTTGCCGCACAGGACGGCACGCAAAGCCTGATCGAGGGGCGGCTTGCTGCCGCGATGGGTGTGCCAACCGCTCGCGTCGAATCCACAATCGCCGTCGATCAAGCCTTCCTGAGATACGATGGAGACGAGGCTTCGGCACCCGGCTGGCTTCAGCGTCCGCTGTTCGTGCGCACGCTGCTGGCACTCGATGCTGTCGCGACCGCCTTCGCAGAATTCTTAAAGAAGGAGAAGCCACCGCGGGACTTCGTCCAGCGCATCAGTGTTGTCGTGCCGCAATCCCATCAAGACGTTTCCGAATTTCGGTTCGCCGTCACCGCATGGCCCCAAGGCGTGTCGCCGCTCGACACGCCAGCGCCGGCAGTCACCCTGATCGTTGCCGACGAGCGCCGTGTGCGCACCGAAATCCTGCCCGCCCCACTGGCACGCACGCTCGTCAATCCGGGCGACGACGAGCTTGTGTCCTCGTCTGAACAGCGTGCCTCCGCCAGCCTGCGCGCGCTCGGGCTCAGCGCCAATCCGCGCGCGGTGCTGCTAGCGCGCGTCGACGAAACCTATCTTAGCATTCGCGGCACCGAAGCCACGACCGCTGACGGGCTCCGGCAGGCTCTGGATGTCGGACCGCGCATCGGGTCCCTGGCGGTCGGACCGAGCGTCGGCGACGCGATGCTCCCTCCGCCCCACGTGCACTGGCTCGCCACACAACAGAAGCCGGCCATTCTGATGGGGCGCTCGCGGGTGCTGCGCCGTCTCGAGGACACGATCTACGCCTCACCAGCACTCGGCTGGCCTGATTTCGCGCGCGGCGAAGAACTTGCCAAGGTGCAGCCACGACTCGGAGACGAGGAAGTCCGCCGCAATGAAGAGCTCGCCTGGGCTGGCCGCGTGCACAGCACCGCTTGGCCTGCAGTGGCCTGGGACAGCGGCGCGGAGGAACTGAGCGAAGCGGCTTTCCTGTCCATGGGCCAGCGGTTGGCATTCCGCCGACGCGCCGCGCGGAATCTGCGTTCGCCATCGGACCGGGCCTCCGTGCTCGTACCTCCGCGCACCCGCGCGCCCACGCCAGGCGCGCTTCAGGCCGCCTTTGCGAAGGCTCGCATCCAGGAGGACATCGATGAAAAAGATGTTGATCCCAAAGACCGCGCGAAACTCGCACCCATGCTGCCCGGCCAGATCGAGACGACGTTCACTGGCTGGCGGCCGGGCGTGCTGCTCACGCAGCATGAAGGCGTGACACTCACTTATGCTAGTCTCCCATTCGACAAGGAGTTCCAGCGCTTCGGCCGCCCCTCCTCGCGCGGGCCGGTGATCACGCGCCAGTTGCGAACCCCGCGCTCATCCAACCTGCGCGAGGAGGACGCGCTGGAGCTGCGCCGCCGCACCTTCCTAATGAGTGAAGCTACACAAGCGCCATTTTACAGCAGGAAATCGAAGCTGATCGATGGACCGGCCGTCGTCTTACGGTACGAGCACAAGGAAAACGATCTCTCGATTTTACGCGGAGTGATAATTACGCCAACGAGGCCGGAGAACGGCTGGCTCACTGCTGAGCAATGGGATGGGACCATCGGACTGCTGGTGACCGGTCAGCCGCCGGTGCCGACGCAGGTTGCGGCCGCGCGCGTCGGGCTCCTACAAAACGCAGCGACGAAATCCAAAGTCCAGGCATCCCTTACAGTGGGCAGTACACGGGTCGTGTTCGACTCAATGAAGTGGAGCACGAGCGCGGACGGGACGCTGCTCCTATTTGCCGTGGGAAGTAGCAAAGAAAGCTTCGATGCTGCGCGCAATGCCGTGCTGGTGGCACTTTCGGATGCAACAGCCGACACTCGCGTCAGCTTCACCATGAGCGGATACGCGCCCATGGGACCAGACGACAACGACCCGGCCCCACCGGAAAACGGCGAGATCTCTCTCGACACGGACGACGCGCAATCCCTGCGGGCCGGTCCACCATCCGTTCTTACGCTGGAGCTTGGGCATGCGCCGATGCGCGAGCGCTGGCTGCCACTTCACACGCTGACGCTTGCCTTTGGCGATCCCGCCTATGACCGCGAGCTGGGTAGCCCGGCAAAGAACGACCTTCGCGCCTTCAGCGACATTCCGCACGTACTCGCGCTTGACCGTGCGGAATACGACCTGACATCCACCGTCTTTTTCGCGTTCTGGAGCCGCGAGACTCCAAAAAATGGACAGGAGAATCCAATTGCAGTTCCGACTGGCTGGGCAGTCGCCTTCGAGCTCATTCCCGGCGACAGCACGCCGGCGCGTCCATTGCGTCTCACTGCGACAAAGGCGATGGACGCTACGGATCCACCTACGCCGCGCTATGAGCTGGGGACGGCAAAGGCCGCCTACGCGATCGCCATCAGTACGTTGCGGGAAGCTGGCGGCGAAACGGCCCGGATCGCAGCCGGCGATCGACTGCGCGTGAGCGTGTTGAAAGTCGACAATCCGAATGATTTCCTGAGCGTCGATGTCGGCATCGTGGCCGAGCCGGTACTCGCCCCGCCCGCCGCGACCTATGGCCTTGCAACGCTGCATGACGGAAGCAGTATCGGCACGGCCCTGTTCGCCACTGCGCCTTTGCCGCAGCGCATCGAGTTCCCGGACCTGTTCCATGATCTGGTTGCAGGACACGTGCGTCGGCGCGGGCTGTTTCTGTGGCCGTTCACGGTCACCAAATCGCCAGCAGCGAAGGAGCCGTTCGCCTTCCTCGTAAAGGTTGATCGGACCGGCGGCGGCCAGGTGCCGGATAAGAAAGATGATTTCGAGCTGGTTGAGTAGCTGTAGCCGCGATTTCCTATTCGAGTTCGTAGGTCGAACGATCAGCCAACAGCGCTGAGGCCTGTGCCCTTCATTCCGTCAAACACAAATCGAATTCCGGCGGCCTCGAGAGCCCCCTGCACTTTCTGCAAGCTTTCCGCATGAGGCACTGAGTGCCCCTGCTCGTAGCGATTGACTACGGTCTTGGCGACGCCGGCGGCCTTTGCCAACTCCGCCTGGCTCCAGTTCAGCCATGCCCTGGCAGCTCGAAGCTGAGCGGGTGAGATAGTCGGGACGGCGTTAACCAAGTTTATGGACTCCTGGTTCTGACGGTTCTCAAAAGCCGGGCGACGAGGTATTATTAAGCACTTCTTAACGTGCCGAGCCCGACGCGCCGGGCGAAGAATCCTTCATCAGAATCCTAGTTTCGAATCCTTGCCGGGAAATTTACCCGCCGCAGGTCGACGAGCCGTGCCGGCTTTCCACCACCGACAAAGGAGGACCTCTCTCTAAGGACTCAACAATCAGCGTCTTCCACTTTCAAATCCTTGTGGACTGCAACGGCCATGCGCCGTTTGCGAACTTCAATTGGGGAACACGCATGCATCTGCACAACTACCGAAAACAAATTAGCCCAATTCGCGCACTGGAGGCGTCACCGCTTCATTGGTGGAGGACGCGGAGACCCCAGAGCCTTCGTCGCAGCGATATTCGAGTCCTTCGAGCAGTCCTTTTGCGTACAGAGAGTGTAGCCGACCTGGACTGGCTTGGAGCGGCGACCGGGGATTCTGCCGCCGCAATCGGTGTAGCGATCAGAACGATGCACACAGCCGGAATGACCAACCCTGTCGTCGACGCCGCGCTTTCCGCAGTGCTCTGTTGCGCCCTCGAAGGGGACTCCGCCGCACCGGTTGTCATTCGCTCCGCCCTGAACCGGCGTAGCCGCTTCGATTCAAGAAGCGCAGAGCTCAGTCGTTCTTGGCGAAAGTCCGACGTTGGCTAGGCCCCCCTGCAGCCACTTCCTGTCCATCAATGCTTCGGCCATCGAGGATCGACATGACTGCTCGCATCACCTCCGTAACCAGCCTCTTGCGCGACCTTGACAGCTTGACAGCTGACCTGCGACGCATCCAAGCGGGCGTCGCACCGTCTTCCGAGGTCTTGGAGAGGTGCCCTCTCCTCGACCAATGGTCACTTGGCTTCCTGCCAGCCGCTTGTCTGGTTGGCGCGGTCTACCAGCATCCACTGCTCGGTAGCCGCCCCTCGCTGTACACTTCAGAGATCGTATTCATCGATCCGAGCAGGCGCTGGGCACGTACGCGATCCATGTATTATCGATTGGGGACCGAGAGGCACGATCCTTTGCCGGTAAGCGCGTGAGCTGTTTCGACTGCTTTGCGCAACGAATCACGCGGATCAGACAGCTTGTGCCTCCGCGTCCGAACTACAAAAGATCCGCCTCACTCAGCCTGGCGCGCCCTTAACGACTAAGCTTCGAGCCTTCGATCGAGGCCGCTCAGGCCCGAACGGCCTCGTCGACCGAAACCCTCGCGAACTCGACAGCATCAAGCTTCGATAGAGTTCCGCAGGCTTTCTCCAACAGTCCCCTGACACTATCCGCAGTCTTCGCGCCCCTCTCCATTCCGCCCTTAAACGTCCGCTAGATATTGGAAGTGAGAACATGAACCTGCACTTGGCGAGTCCGCGCGATCTTCTCGCACGCGCTTACCTCGACATGTTAGGCACCGATTCCGGGACCAACAGCGGCCCGCTCCTGCGCAGCGGCGACCCAAACGACCCGATCGAGCGCCTCCTCGACGACCTGTCGACCGCTCCTGACACGGTAGGACGGACGTCAATTCGCGCCGACCTCGCTGCCGCAGCTATTCTGGTTGCACGGGCAATCGAAGGTGTCGATGGGCTCACGCGCGATCTGCGCCGCGGCACGCCGGTGGTCTCCGTTGCTACACATGCACCCGAGATCGTAGCGCTTGTCCGCGACGTGATGAAAATTTGCAGCTTCGGGAGCAATGCAGAGTCGTTGGACGAAAAGCACTTCACTAACCGATACACGCGTCCGGTGCTGCTCATTGCCCGAGACGGCACGGCGAGCGATCACAAGTCCGACCGCGGCAACGATGCCATCGCCGAGGCCTTACACGTGCGCGCCCCCATTGTCGGCATGGCACCCGATCCTCGACGTCAACTTCCCCGCGATCTGCTCCGCGCCGCCGAGCATCACCTTTTGCTCGGTCAACTCGACGCCTCGGCCATTGCGTTGGTCATTGAAGCCGTGACAGGCAAGACCCCAGAGGTAACGATCGACGAGCAACTTGTCCGAGCAGTCGACGTTTCGGATCTGGCGCTTTCAGTGCGTCCCGACCGCAGCGCTGACGAGTGTGTCGCGCATCTTCAGAAGATCGTTTCGAACAAATCGGTCTTCGACCATCGCGGACCCAGCCTTGAGGAGCTGTCCGGATACGGCGCAGCGCGCGAATGGGGCATCAACCTCGTCGCCGATTTGCAGGAGTATCGCGCCGGCCGCCTCGATTGGGAGGCCATCGAAAAAGGCTTGCTGCTCGTCGGCCCACCTGGCGTGGGGAAAACACAATTTGCCCGTGCGGTTGCCAAATCTGCCAACGTACCGTTGGTCGCAACTTCCGTCGCAGATTGGAATGCATCGGCGTATTTGTCAGGCACACTGGCGGCAATAAAGAGTTGCTTCGCGCAAGCACGGCAGCTCGCTCCTTGCGTGCTCTTTATCGACGAGCTTGATGGCATCAGTGATCGCGCCACGCTAACCAATGAGTACAAGGAGTATTGGACACAGATCGTAAACCTCCTCCTCGAACAGCTGGCGGGCGTAGAGGATCGGCCCGGCGTCGTCGTCATCGGCGCGACCAACCATGCTGAGCACATCGATGCTGCCGTAAGGCGCGCTGGGAGGCTCGACCGCACGATCGAGATCGAACTGCCAGACACCGACAGCTTGGCGCAGATCTTTCGATTCCATCTCGGCGAAACGGCATTAAAGGGCGTTGATTTGACGCCCGCCGCGCTCGCGGCCGTCGGCAGAACCGGTGCAGATGTCGAGGCCTGGGTCAGGCGGGCGAGGTCCCACGCGCGCCGCGAAAAGCGCGAAATGACGCTCGATGACGTCATGAACGAAATCCGGTCCGGTCGTCCAGGTCTTCCCGAGCAGCTTCGTCGGGTCGTTGCGCTTCACGAGGCTGGGCACATGGTTGTCGGCGTCGCTCTGAACGTCTTCCAGCCACAGGCCCTTTCGATTCTCGATGCTGGAGGCGCCACTCAAGTCGAGTTATCGCGAGAGAGCGGCCAGTCGGAACAGGGCATCGAAAACTTCATCACGTCCCTCCTCGGCGGCCGCGCCGCCGAGGTTGTCATCCTCGGAGCCGCGAAGGCCACGGCAGGCGCCGGCATCGGCGAGACCAGCGATTTCGCCCGCGCAACTCGCGCAGCCATGGACCTCGAATTGCGCTTCGGCTTCGGCGCACTCGGGGTCACGCATTTCCCGGAGAAGGCCACCGAGATCCTTTATCACGAGCCGGCTGTAGTTGGTCGGGTCAAGGCCCGGCTCGACCGCTGCCTGGCCCGAGCATACGACCTCATCGCCGCCAACAAGGAGGCCGTCGAAGTCATCGGCGGCCGTCTGGAAGAAATTGGCTATCTCGATCGCGCAGGTATCGACGAGCTCCTGAAGGCATATCCGTTGCAGGACCTCGCATCGTCTAACGAAAGCAGTGGAGGTCTGGCGTGATCCGAGTGACCGTCGAAATCCTCCTGGGCGGATACGCTGAAGGCCGCCGCACGATCGGGCACATGTTCATTGCCAGCATCTCGGACCTTACACCGCAGAGTGACTACCGGATCGACATCACCGAGGGAGACAATCCTCTGACCAGAGCGAAAGCTCGCACCTTGACTGTTTACGTTCGTAATCATGCACGTGCTCGGAGCGTATGGTCCCTGATAGGGGCTGGGATCGCTGAAGCATTGAAGGCGGGCTTTTAGATCGCCTCCATAACAGCCGCATTGGTCGCATCACGATATTGTGACAAGCGGCTTTTTCTTGTGGAAACGCGCGATTGAGGGTTCCTCTCGTGCAGCCAATGTGTCGAAAGCCCTGCCCCTTCGAACCCATATCTCAGGCTTCGCGCAGCGGATACCGAGTAGCTGAATCACCAAGAGCCATCGATCGATTCACGCCTTCTGACCGCTACGGCATCAGCCTCGTCAGGTTGACTGAATCAGCCGAGCCGAAAAAGTCGAATCAAAATCTGAACTTCCTCCGCCAACCGATTCACGAGACTTGAGATTTTTTCTTGACCCGCCCTCGACACTTGCAACTTCGGACCCGAGGATCGCCCTAACGCGCCCACCGAGCAACCATTCCGAACGGAGTTTCTGATGTCGATCTGCACCGCCAAGTAAAACTTCGGACGCGCGCCTCGCCGTTAGGTGTTCACTCACCCTTCGACGAAGCGCACGTCCAGAGGTCGGCGGAAGGCCAACCGTCCTGAGCGGGACAAAAGAGACGATCGCACCTCGCGCTGCATGGCGCAAGCGTGCCGTCGCGTCCTTCCGTCGACCTCCTCCACCGAAAAAATCCCCGGAGCGAAATCCGTCGGTCCTATGGCCGGCGAGCGCTCCTCCATGTCCGGAGGTCCTCATGCAGTTGCGTACGCAACACCTCGATTCAGCTAGCGGTCCCGGCATCGATCCCGAGACCTGGAAACCGACGCGGCCCAGCGAGGGTCTGCTCGACGCGCCGCTGCGTTCGCGCTCCGCCACCACTGGGTTCATGGTCGAAGACGGCAGGCTCATCGGATTCGCTTCGCGTCCCGAGAAGTATGCCGGCGAGGCCTTCTCGCTCGACTTCAACATCACGCATTTCGTCGAGCAGTACCCCCGTGTGCCCTATCACGACGGCAAGACGATCCGCCACCACACCTTCGACTTCTTCACCGTCCGCAAGCCGGGCATCCGCTCCTGCGTCGCGATCAAGCACAGCAGGCGCGTCGAGAAGAGCGGCATCCGGGAGGTCCTCAAGCTGATCGCAGCACAGGCCGGCAGGAAAGTCGCCGACGAGGTCATCCTGATGACGGAGGCCGATTTTTCCCGGAACCAGCGGTTCAACTCCGAACTGGTCCATGAAGTCCGCAGGCACCCCGTGCCGGAGCACGACAATCATGTCCGTCAGATCACCGCCGAGATCATCGGCGTCGTGACCATCGCTGACGTCGTCAAGCTGAGCGGCCTGGCCGCCGAAGGATTCCGCGCGACGGTCCGGCTCATCGCCGACCGCTTCTTCCATCTCGCGGATGTCGACGACCGGATCGACTACCACAGCCGCATCCGGCGCTACTGAACCCACCCCAACAAACCAGGAGAACGACCGATGACTGCCTTCAAGGACCTCCGCCGCCATCCCGCCGCCCCCGTGCAGCGCTCCAGCAACCGCGCGCCCGGCCGGTTCAACGCCGACGCCTGGCCCGGCTTCGCCGGCGGTCCGTTCGGCTCCGCCGTCCGGGGCGCTTCCGGCGACAAGCCGGCCAAGCCCCACCTGCGCTGATCCAGAGAAAGGAGATCACGATGCACTTCACGTTTGACGTGTCACGGAACGCCGGCGTCGCCGACACCATCCCGGTGCGGCTCGTCGACGGCTCGCTGCGCCGGCTCGTGCCGGTACCCGCCGAGCATGCTCTCACCTTTTTCGCCTACCCGCTCCTCCTCGACGGTTGGCCGGCTCATTTGACCCAGTCGATGCCGCCGCCGCTGTGGCGAAGCCAAATCACGGAAACTTCCAATGTACCCCCTCAAGAAGCAGCCGCGGCGCTTTGTCTTCGGCCCGCTCGATCGCATCGTTATCCGCAATCGTGAGTACCGCTGGGTCTCCACGGACGAATTCGGTCACGCCCTCTCCCCCGTGCTCGGGCCGGGCAAGCCGATCTCCGAAGGCTTCTCCCACGAAGACCTCGACATGCTCGCCGAAAGGGGCGTGCTCCAGCACGATCTCCACTACTACGACGAAGCCCGCGCCCTGACGCGCCTGAGGAACGGCGGCGCTATCTGCCTGTTCGATCTGTCGCCCTCCGAGCAGAAGCAGTTGCTTGAGAGACAGGAGATACTCGAACTCATCCGCCAGGAAGAGGTCACCGACCCCTCGTTCGTCCGAACCGACGCCCATCTCAAGAAGGTGCTGCCGAGGATCACGGCGACGCTGGTCGAGCGCAACCAGGCGCGCGCGGCCGAAGGCAAGACCGAGCGCTGCGACCAGCGCTTCGAGATGTCGAAGATCCCCTCCACGCGCACCATCCGCCGCTGGTGGAAGTCCTACGAAGGGTCGGGATTCGACATCATGTCGCTGCGCGACGGCCACCACCGCAGCGGCAATCCCTACTCGAACCTTGATCCGGACGTCCTGCAGCTCATCGACAAGCATGCCGCGGACTACTGCGACCGGCGCCGTCCGACCATGGCCGCGCAGTACGACGCGCTCGGGGCAGAAATCCGTCGGATAAACGAGGGACGGCCCGATAACGGGAAGCTCTCCATCCCCGCAAAGGGGACCTTCCGGAAGGCGATCAAGGCGATCCCGGTCTTCGACGCCTACGCCGGGCGGCACGGACTGGACGCGGCCAAGCGGAAGTTCGCCGTCGTTGGCCAGGGCATGGAGTCGGTTCGCGCGTTCCAGCGCCTGGTGATGGACGGTCACAAGACCCAAATCTCCACGATCGCGGTCCGGATCAGCAAGTGGGGCGCGCTCTCGCCCGAGGAGAAGAGGAAGGCCGAACGCGAACGGCTGATCCTGCACTTGTCGCTCTGCGCCGCCAGCCGCTGCATCACTGGCATCCGCTTCGCCAAGACCGAGAACAAGGAGACGGCGAAGGCGCTGTTGCGCATGAGCGTGACAGACAAGAGCCGCTACGCGGCCGCCGCTAAGTGCAAGAGCGACTGGCCGATGACCGCCCGTCCCGCTTCGATCCATACCGACACGGGCAGCGCGTGGATTTCGACCGAATTCCGCGGCTGCGTCGCCGATCTCCGCTGCACGCTCGAGACGGCACCGGTTGGCCTACCCCAGATGAGAGGTCACGCCGAGCGCGTCTTCGGCACGATCGACCGCAGCCTCCTGCCGAACTTCACCGGCAGGACGTTCGGCAGCATCGAGGAGAAGGGCGACGACGATCCGGCTGCGGAGGCAAGCATCTTTTCCGAAAGCATCGGGTCCGCGTTCGTCAGATATGTCGTGGATCGCTACCACCACACGCCGCATGCGGCCCTTTGCGGCATGACGCCGTACGACAAGTGGCTCGAGCTCGTCGAGCGCTACGGCGTGCTGCCCCCGCCCGGACGCGACGAGGTCCGAAACATCTTCGGACCGCGCATCGAGCGTGCGCTCGATCATCGCGGCGTGCGGGTCGCAGGCGTCCACTACCAGTCGGCTAGGCTGCAGGAATACCGGCGCAAGGTGGGCGACGCTAGGGTGGCGGTGAAGTTCGATCCGGAGGATCTCGGTCGGGTCTCGGTCTGGATCGACGACGCGTGGCTGACGGTGCCCGCGATCGTCGGATCCCTTGACGGCGTCCACCTCGATCACTGGAGCGAAGCGGTCAAGGATCTGCGCCGCCGGAACCTCATCCAGTCGTCGTTGTCCCGGCACTACGTCGACACGGCCATCCGCGATCTCGCATCGATGGGACGCCTAGCCTTGTCCTTCGCCGACGTCTCCGCACCGACTCTAACGGCGGACGACCTCGAACGCGCCGAGCGCGAGCTCCTCTACGGATTCGACATCGTCGACCCCAATGACGGCGACGCTCCCGACGCCGCAAGTGCCCGCGACACGAACGGAAGCCGCGACCGCTTCGCGAACGCGATTCCTGTGGCCGATACGCCACCCGGCACCGAGACCCGTCCCCCCGAAGGGGACGACGCGAATGGTTCGGGCAACAAGCCGACCGTCCGCACCCGCAAACCCAACCTGAAGCTGGAGGACTGATTCATGATGAACAAGCCCATCAACCACAACGACCCCATCGCCCGCCTGCGCGCCTCTCTCCCCGAGGAGTTCGGCGAGCAGTACGCGACCATCGAAGCCTTGCGCACGAAGTTCGTGCGCACGGAGCGCGATGGTCAGTTGGCCGAGCAGATGAACCTGCTCATCAACAACGCCGTTCAGTGCCGCGACCCCAATCTGCCCCCCTCGCTGGACAACCGGATCGAGGGAAAGGGTCTGGCCCTGATCGGATCGACCGGCGCCGGCAAGACCACCTCGCTGCGGGACTTCTTCAGAAACCACGCGGTGTTTGCCGGCTACCGCGATCCCGCCTCGGTGTCGCCCCTGCTCTGGCTGAGTGCGCCCTCCCCGTGCACGATCATCCAGCTGGGTCGCAAGATCCTCATTGCGAGCGGATACCCGCTCGAACGGGAGCTGCCGGCTCATCGCCTCTTCGAAATCGTGGGCCAGCGGCTCAATGCAATGGGCAAGATCGTGCTCGCGATCGAAGAGTTCCAGCACGTTGTCCACAATGTGCCGGTGAAAGACCAGCAGGCCGTCGCCGACATCCTCAAGCACCTGATGGAGGTCGAACGGATCACTGTAATCTTGTCCGGAATCGAGACCTTGCTGCCGTTCCTGGCTCTGGATCCGCAGCTCGATCGCCGCATTTCGAAGGTGTACTTCCACCGCCTCACGCCGGCCGATCTCGATAAGGTGGCCGATATGGTCCACGCCTACGTGGAGGAAGCTGGTCTCGAGATCGCCTACTCCGACAACGACGCGCTATTCCCGCGGCTAGTCCACGCCTCCCTACATGCCTGGGGTCTGTCGATCGAGAACACGATCGCCGCCATCGCCCTGTGCAAGCAGCAGGGCGACGCGACGCTCACCAAGGAGCATTTCGCGTCCGTCTATGCCGCGAAATCGGGAAAGTCCGCTCCAGAGAACCCCTTTCTCGCGGACCGCTGGCACGAGATCGTGTGCAAGACCGCGGTGCATGAGGCCGATCCCGCCGGGCCACCGCTCGCGACCGAACGCGACAAGGATCGCAGGTAAGCCACAACATGCTGCCGGAGCTACTCCGGCAGCATGCCCTGTCCCTTCATCAATTCACGGAAGCTCCCCCATGCAAAAGCTCGCATTGACCGTCCAGCAGGGCATCGGAGAAACGCCGGCCAGCTTTGCCTCGCGTGTGGCGGCGCGCAACTTCGTAAGTGCGCGCGATCTTGCGACGGACTTCGGCATCTCTTTCCAGAAGATCGTCGACGGAGATCGCTCCGAGATCCAGCGCCTGACCGAATTGGCCGGAGGTCGTTTCGACGACCTAATGCGGAACGCAATCCTCAAGAATGGGACTTTGTTTGAGCTGCGCGGCCAGCAGATCACGAAGCCCGCTATCAGACGCGCGCGTGTGCACGTCTGTCCGATCTGTCTCCAGGAAGACATTGCCGCGTCGAACCTTCATCCGGCCTTGTCGGCCTACGGTCGATACGAATGGGCGATCACAGCGATTCGAACCTGCGTCCGGCACTCGGTCGCACTTGTTGAAGTCAGAGACGATCTGCCGCCGAGCCAGCTCCATGACTTCACCCGGAATATCGCCGATGCCATCCCCAACATCGATCGCCTGGCGGCGGAGGCGTATCGCCGTGCTCCTTCCGGTCTGGAGACCTATCTCCTTGGTCGCATCGACGGCCGCCGCGATTTCGCCTGGTTGGATACCCTGCCCTTCTTCGCTGCAGCCTGGACCGCCGAGGTCGTGGGGGCGGTGGCCGCATTCGGAAAGCGCGTGAACCTGGACAATCTCTCCGACAACGAGCGGTACGCAGCCGGATGTGCCGGCTTCGAGATCCTGAAGGACGGAGCCGAAGGCCTCAAAGATTTCATGCGGGCGCTCAAGGGTAGTCATGTGCCCAAGTCCGGCCGAGGTTCTGCCGACGGGCCGCAGGCGATCTACGGAAAGCTGTTCATGTGCTTCGCTCAAGGACTTCCGGATCTTGCTTATGATCCGGTCCGCGAAGCCATGGCCGAGCACATCTTGGCCAATTTCCCACTCGGTCCCGGCGATGTCTTATTCGGAAGGCCAGTCGCTACCAGGCGCTTCCACTCGATCCGGACGGCATCGATCGCTTACAGCATGCACCCGAAGCGCCTGCGGAAGCTCATCGAGGCGGAAGGTCTGATTTCTGACCCCGCGCTCAGGGACAGGGACATCCTGTTCGATGCCGAAGTGGCGGACCGCCTGTTCAAGCGAGAGGCCGATTCGCTGACCATGAAGCAGGTGGAGGTATACATCAACGCACCCCGCCCGATGGCCCAGATCCTCTTTCAGGCCGACCTTATCCGCCGGCACGTCGTCGGCTTGGGAAAGATGAACGAAGTCTACTTCAAGTCGGAGCTCGATCAATTCTTGGCGCGTCTTTTCCGCAGGGCCGAGACGGTCGCGGTGCCTGGTCCTGGGATCTGCGATGTTGCAACGGCCGCGAAGCGCACGAATGGGTCCACGGCGGATTACGTCCGACTTGTACTCGAAGATCGCCTCGCCTGGGTCGGCCGCAAGGAAGGCATCGATGGCGTCCTCTCCTTGCTCGTCAACTTGGAGGAAGCTCGTCCCCTGATCAGGCTGCCCGAGCTCTCTGGTCTCGTCCCGGCTGACGCAATCCGGGTATTGCGGGTCAACAGCAAAGTCATGGCCGGACTGGTGAAGGTCGGTGCGTTCAAGACGATTGTCCAGCGACACCCGATCAAGAGAAATCCGCAGACAGTCATTCCCCACGAGGAGATCGCAAGGTTCAAGGAGGAGTACGTGTCCCTTTTCACGCTCGCCCGTGCACAGGGAAAGCACATGCCCGGCCTGCTCCGCGAGCTCACCGAACTTGGAATTCGGCCGGCCCCGGAACTCGACGGTGTCGGGGCGACGTTCTACCGACGGAGGGAGCTCGGTTCGTATTGAGTATCCTCACCGTCCGAACCTTCCGTACAATGGCTCCTCGGCTACCGTCCCTGGACGGCTGACAGTTAGCGCCCACGTTTTCCGCGTGTATGCTGACAAAGTCAAAACGTCGCTCTCGACAATGAATTCGAGGGTGGAGGAATACGTTCAGGTGAAAAAGCGGAAACGCGCGTTCACTTTCTTGCCTTCCGGAACGTGCTTCAGAATATCCCCGACCCGCCGGGCGGCTCGAACGGTCACCGGATCGCCAGTGTCGAATTGAGTATTGTTGAAGTTCAACTTCGATAGCCCGATCAGCTCGCGCGCAAGCTCTGAAGCGTTCGTTTCACCGTCTTCGCGGACGAATTCGATCGCGCGCGGAATGTATGCGCCCGGGTACACTTGGAAGTACGGGACTGCTCCCTTCAAGTATACGATGCCCGACTTGTCGTCGAAAAGCATCGCCGTGCCGCGCACCATGGGGGAATCGCCGCCGCGGAGGACGCGTGTTCCGGATCGGCGGACCGTCACAAGATCGAGGACGTCGAGCTTCTCACCCGCAGCGGCCTGCATGAAGCCTGCCCTCTCGTCTTCGTTGAACCCGGACGTCTTGTGCATCACGAGCCTGGCGGGCATCGTACGGTGCTCTCGGCGATATGTCGCCAACCCATCGGCCAGAAGCTGATAGGCGCTGTCCCGAGAAAGGTGCGGGGTGCGATCGTCCTTATCATAGGATGCGCTCCCGCCCTGCACGATGAGGCCTTCTCCCCGCTCGTCGAACACCTGGGCAACGCTAGTCATTAGCTTCTCGCCCGTGACGCTCTTGAAGAAACTCACGCCCACGTAGCATGTCGTTAGGGACGACGGCTGACGGGCCAGTCTCCAAGGCACCCCTCCCGCTTTGTAGTAGAGCGCTGTATGAAAGTTCCAGGCCGTCGTCGCCCGGTCCTGCAGCTTCCTGTCGCGCGCCCTGCCGCCGAGCGAGTAGCCGTATGTGTCGGGGCGAACGACTTGGCATGGCAGGGGCAGGTCGACTGCGCGGGCTTTGAACAAGTCGTGGAAATTCAGCGACGACGGCACCGGCCGGCGCTGCTCCGGTGCTGGCTCCTGCAATTCGTCGATCGGCGGATCGACATCCGTCGTCCGTGGCCCGTCTCCGAGCGCGAAGACTTCCTGGGGCGGAGCAATTATCAGCACATGCAGACCGCTTTTGGCAGCCAGATCCCTTCCATGGTCCATGAAAATGTCGACGAGTCGGGTCAGCGGGTCCGCGTCGGCCAAGGCAGCCGAAAGTTCGTGGCGCGAGATCGCACGCGTCGTCAGGTCAGAAAGTTCGAGCGAAGTCCCGAAGACCTGAGGTATCATCCCCGGAAAGGAAGGGCGAAGGTTGGTGAGCTTCGTTTCCTGGGAGGCGACGCCGTTCTTGCAGTCCTCGAGCCAGTCCCGAATGTGGTCTACCGTTGCCGTCGTGCCGATCACGCCCAGGCGGATCGGGGTCGGAATCGTCGGGCTACCTTTATCGAAGACGCCAAATAATCCGAGGCCGGCTCTTATGTCGACGTGCTGGTTGTTCTGGTGGAACGCGAGCGCCGGCTCGTCTACGAAATGAAGCCTCATTGATCGAGCTCCCGATCACTCGACGGCCGAACGGTGGGCGTATCCAGCGGTGTCAACGAGTCGTCGTCCACCCGCGCGAAGCGGAACGACTCGAGCGGCGCGAATTCCAGCAAGCGTGGTCTATCGACACGCGTCCATGGCGCCCGGAGTACGGCCTGCCAGATCAGAAGTTGGCTCAGTACGGATCGGTTCTTTTCGATGCGCTTGATGCCCGACAGACGGTTCTCGTGGAAGCGGTCGAGATCCTTTCCGTTGTAGGTGAAGCGGTACGTGGGCGTGATTTCCAGATACCACTGTTTGGCCAGCCAACGGAAGCGTCCCTGGACGGCGTTGTGACGGTAGTAGTTGAACTTCTTTCCATCCTTCGAGGTCGACTGGTAGTGCGAGACCACGGTGGTGGTGCTCCGGAGCTTGAGGTTCGGATATTTCAGGCGTCTTGGGCCTTCCTCGACGCGGCCCATGAAGGCGAAGACATCCAGATCGCCGTGATACCGCACGCCTTGTGCCCAGAGGTCGTCGCGGATGGCTCGGTTGAGCAGTTGGACGAACAGCCGGCGGCGTGCGTCATCATCCGAATAAGCCCACTCGCGCGCTTCGAAGCGATCAATCCCGCCGACGTCGATGACGGTGCCGAGGCGGGAAAGCTCAGGATCCACGAGACTGTAGAAATTTCCCTCGTGTATAGTCCACGCGTTCGGCACGTATTCGGCAGGTTGCCCGGACGCGTCCTCATTCAACGCCGCCCAAACGGCTTGCCTCGTGTTGCGCAGGGATGGCGCGACGAATAACGTTTCCGGAAACCGTCGGAGGAGAATGAGGTTTGGAAACCCCTCCTCTTGCGCGTCTTGACCCACTTGGTCTGCGACAACGCCTTGTGGTGCAACGCCGGACGTGTCGCCACCATCGGAAGGTTCAGCACCGCCGCCAGGAGAGACGGGTTGCGTGCGGAGATAGCCCCGCGCGAAGGCCGCCGCCGAAAGGCACGCATACTTCGTCCAGGCTTCCTGGCGTTTCAGACCGACGATATCGCTCAAGCCCCGTATCGAGATCATCGGCGTCTTGTCGCGCGTCGCGCGATGTACGCCGGCCGATTCCATCTCCACGGCGAGCATCGACCTTGCCGTGGTGATCCATGGGAAGAGCACCTGCGGATCCTTTATCAGCCGGTCGCTGGACGCAATCGCGCCCGCCATAAATCGGGACGCTCGCGGTTCGGCATTCTTGCCGTAGGCGGCCTGCAGTTTCGAGCGAAGATCTCGCTGCCAGGCTTTGGGTCCGTACAGCTTGCCTGTGCCGAAAGAGACAGCGGGCTTGGGGGGCAGATCGGCCGTCCAGTCTCCAATCTCTTCGGCACGGGCGGAGAGATTTGCGATGCCAGCGGCAATCGTTCTGTCGATCGGGCCGCCTCCGACGTTGTATGTCGGCCACTCTTCGAAGCGACGGGCCTCGATGCTAAAATCGTGGATGCGTGTCGAGATCACAACGTCCCCGAGAGTCACGTCATCCGACGGAAGTCCGCCGGCGATGCCCACTACCAAGATCAGGGCTGGCTGCAGGTCGTCGTAAAGGTCGCGGGCCGCTTCTTGGGCCTCTCCGTTGCCCTGCTCGAGCTGACGCAGGATGGCCAAGCGATATCGTCGGCCCTCGCCGGCACCCGCGCTGCGGAGCGTGTACTCGCGGTGTCGGCTCTTGTGAATTCGATGGTCGTCCGGAAATGCTTGCAAGACGGCCGTGAACTCGTCGTCACGAATCGTCAGAATTCCGACGTCTACCAACTGCGTCATCATTGCCTGCGTGTCGAGCGGAAGGCTCTGATGAGCCTGCCGGCGTCCGGCCGCTTAAACTGGGCGGCGCGACTCTGCCAGCGTCGGAATTATACAATCAGCGTGATCCATTTTCCCCTCTTTCGTCGGCGGTCACCGTTATCCACGGGGCCTGAACGTTCCCATCGGCACTCGCGACATGGCAGACCGCCGAAGCCGGCCGCCCTATTGATTGCCTCGACCCGAACACCCCCGGATGACCGCTGATTTCGACCTCGCGTGTCACGGCCGGGACGCCCTCCTACATCGTCCCTAGGCGCCGCCGGTGGTGGCCGTGGATCCTGGCGCTGGCGTTCGTCGTCGCGGTTGGGGCCGCCGGCACGTACGCCTTGCAGAACCCGGACGCCCAGTTGCGGGCGGTGAGCCGCCCGGCGGGCACGGAAGCGGATTCCGGCGGTAAGGCGATGTTGACAGACCTGCCCGCAGGCCAGCAGAAGTCGGCGCAGGACCCTCGGCAAGACCGTTGCCGACCAGCAGGGGTAACTGAAATGAGCGACCAGCGTGTGGGCCATTACCGCCAAGATGGTCGTCCTGCAGCCGGCGTCCGCTCCGGCGCAGCCGCCCGTCGTCAGGGTGCCGCTCCCCATTCCGCGAGTGCGCCCGCTGTCGCGGCCGAATAACGGCCGGCCCCCGCTCCACGCGCTCCGCTGAAGCCGAGACGGCCTTTCTGGTCCCGCCAACGAGGTCGCGGCCGACTTCGGTGGGGCGGCGCACCCTTGGAGCCGCCGAAAGCCGGTCGCGCTGAGGTCGTCCTGCCGGCGTCGGTCCTCGCAATTCGCAGGCCGAATCAGGCAGTATTAGCTTACGCGGCGCGCCTTTCGGGCCTCTCATGTCCATAAAGATCACCGGGCTGGATGAATTCCAGCGCGAGATGCGTCTCCTCGCCGAAGCTGCCGAGGCGTTGGACGGAGAGCTCACGACGCTGCGGTTCAATGCTTCCGATCAGACCAGCGTCGAACGCGCCATCGCCGACATGAGGCTCGCGATAGACCGCAAGGTCGCCGCATACAGTCATAGCTCCGCCGTGGCCGACATGGCCGCGGAGCTGAAGCGCAAATACGAAGCGGACATCTTAGCGCGCGCCGCTGCGGCGCGCCTGACCAACGAGGCCAACGACGTGACGAACGCCCCAGTCGACCGAACCGTCTTCCGGCAGATCGAAAACGTGGTCAGCGACCTCCGTTCGTCGGAATACAACACGTTCGACCGACATATAAAGAAGCTGTCAAGAATCCTGCATACCGAGACGCTCGCCCCGATAACTGACGAGCTCACGCGCGGCGTCGATCTGGATGCCTGGATCAAGGCCGGTGAAGCCACCCAAGGAGGCATCGTGGGTTCGGCGTCGCTTGAATGGCCCAAAGACACGCGCGAAGAGCTCGGACTGATCATTCTGCTGATCGACCGCTTCGCGCAAACGCCTGATGAGGCGATGCAGTTTTCGCATACGTTCTATTACGCCGGCAATAGCATCACTGCCAACGTGCAGAATCTCGTGTCGCAAGTGTTCGTTCCGTTCGCCCGCGATTACATCGACCATGTGAAGCATGCGACCGGCGCCTCCGAACCGACACTGCTGCCCGAGCGGTCCGGTCCCGCCGCGCGCAAGATATTCATCGTGCACGGGCACGACGACGGCGCGCGCGAGGCGGTCGCGCGGTTTCTCGAGCGGCTGGGCTTCGATCCCATCATCCTGCACGAACAGGCTAACCAGGGGCGGACGATCATCGAGAAGATCGAAGCGCACGGCGATGTCGGGTTCGCCGTCATACTCCTGACCCCGGACGACGTCGGCGGCCTGCATGGAGCGGAACAACGTCCACGTGCCCGCCAGAACGTGATGCTGGAACTCGGCTACTTCATCGGACGGCTGGGCCGAGCGCGGGTGTGCGCTCTAAAGCGAGGCGACATCGAAGTCCCTTCCGACTTCGGAGGCGTTGTCTACGAGCCTTTCGACTCCGGCGGAGGCTGGAAGCAGGCGCTGGGGCGGGAGCTGCAGGCCGCCGGCTTTCAGATTGACTGGAACGTGGTCATGAGGCGCTGACACATGACGCAGGACGCCGCCCGCATTTTCGACTTTCTGACCGGCGCCGAAGCCGACTACATGGACGGCGTCATCGACAAGCATCGTGAGACCATCTGGGCCAAACCGTTGATCGCCGAGATCGACGCCTCCGGCGGCCTCAGGAGCGAGAACATGGCGAAGCTGTTCGAGCTTCGCTTCGGAAACGCGCTGAGCGAGGCCGGGGTCCAACCGCGCTACGAGGTGCCTGGCGAGGCGGCCTCGAAGATCGATTTCGGCTTCGCCTCCGAGGGAAAGGAATTTCTGGTCGAGATGATGCGCCTCGAAGAGACCGATGCCGTGCGGAAGGCGACCATCGTGAAGGAGATCGAAGGCGGCGTTGTCATGGCGGAACGGCACCTGCATTCCGACGCCGGTGACCCGAAGCAGACGCCGGAGGGCGAGACGCTGAAGGCCGTCCAGCGCATCTGTAAAAAGCACGAGAAAGACGGAAGACCTCACAAATTTCCGTCGCCTGCCGGCGCCACCCACGTCCTGCTCGTCGATATGCGCGCTTTCAAACATGGCGGCGACAAAGCTGACCGCGCGCACATCGCGCTTGGCGGCAAGTTCGTTCCGCAGCCGTTCCGGCACTATTTCGAGGGAAAGCTGATCACCGGCGTCTTCGACTCGGAGACGAACCAGAAGGGCGCGGCCGAAGCTCGGGAGCGCCTCCACTTCATCGGCTTCGTGAATGAGAAGGCTTATGGCGACGGCACTTTTGGACCGTCGATCCAGTTCATCGCCAACAACAACCTCTTCAAGTCCGCCGAGGACGCCCAGGAGGCCCTCGCCGGGTGGCCGCTTGGCGTGCCGGAGATTCTGAACGCGCCGTTCGGGGCGACGTCGGCGAACGTGGCCAAGCTGGCGAAGGCCATGTCGGCGATAACTGTAGCCGAGGGAGCCGACCTATCGCGGCTTCTGAAAGATAGATGGGGTCTGTCGTCGTGACGACTGAACGTGGCGGAGCCTTGCATGCCGGAGCGGACTGTCATGACGAAGGCTGACGATCCGGAGATGACCGCGCTCGATGTGGATGAGTTCCTGAGGGAGTTCGCCGCGTCGCTCGGCGATGTGCCGCCTAGGGTCGCCTGAAAGATGTTCAATTCCAATTGCTCGGTGGAGAAAGTGTGGGGCATGGGATTCTATGCGAAGAGCGCCAAAGCGATCTTCTTCTGGTCGGAAGGGGCCGGATGAGCCCGCCGGTCGTGTCGCCGAGAGAAGACGGAAAGAGGTCGGCTTGAATGGGGCAATCACCGCCTTGCAGTCGCCCGCGCCAAAGGCGCGACCACCGTCCCTGTTCTCTTGCACGAGGAAGTTCGCGCTGAGGTCTTCCAACGCGTCTGGTGGAGCCGGGCGCAGAAGTTCAACCTGTTGATAGAAAGTGAATCCCCGCCTGCCGCTTTCCGACAGGTTATCCTAGTCAAAAGTGCCAGGGGAGTATGATCATCGTGGACAAAAGCCGCCTGCATCTTGTCGCGGAAAGCCAGAAATTACATCACTTTTCGCACCATCGATGGCCGACTTGGCATGCATTTCACACGGACGGAGACGAGGCTAGAGCCGCGCCGTAATAGACTTCCTCGTCTCCGTCATCAGAGTCCCTCGAGATAAAGATTCGCGGCGGGCTTCGGCATCGCCGCGAAAATGGTGCGACGAACGAATCGTGAATCAACTGTGAGACGAACGATGGCGAGCGTGGTTGCAGATCGGGAAGCGGAAGTTCAGAACGCACCGGCGGTAGCAGCGAGGGGGCGCGGTGAGCTTTGGATTCGCCTCGAAAGTACTCCTCTTCTTACTCTTATTCTTACTCGTGAAAATCGATGACGCAGCTTGTTGACGTCGGCATCCTGACCATTCGCGACGACGAATTCGTTGCCGTTTTAGAGGCCTTTCCAGACGAACCGCGTATTCACAAGACCCGCCACCGCGAGTACACGCTTCGCACGGCGGATGCTGGCGACGGTCGTCATTATCGCCTTGCCATCCTCCGACAGCTTGAGCAGGGTAACGGCGAGGCGCAGGAGGCGGCTCGCGATCTCTTCGACGACATGCAGCCGTCTCTCATACTGGTGGTCGGCATCGCTGGGGGCCTGCCATCGGACGACGTCACGCTGGGAGACGTCGTGCTCTCGACGCGGATCCATGATTTTAGCCTAGAATCCCGACGCTTCGAAGAGGCCACCGCCTATAACGTCGGAGGTGGACCCATCGACAGAACGATCGCCGCCGGCATAGCGAACCTCTCTGCGCGCGTTGCGGACATGGGGGATTGGACGGCCGATCTCCCCGCTAAGCCGGCTGTGTCCTTCGGCACGGGGAAGCTGTACGGGCCGAAGGCATGGCAACGGGACCTGCGGGCAAAGTTGCAGTCGGTCTACGGAAAGAACGTGGCGCCTCGCGCGCCGCGGTTCGTGGCCGGCTCCATTGCTTCCAGCGATCGGCTGGTCAAGGACCCGCAATTGCTCTTTCCATGGATCATGACGGCGAGATCGATGCTCGCCGTTGAAATGGAATCCGCGGGGGTCCATCGCGCGACGCGAGATAAGACCCCGATGATATCCATCCGCGGCCTGAGTGACATCGTCGGCCTCAAGCGGCAGGAGGCTTGGACGAAATATGCGTGCCTTTCGGCCGCCGCCTTCGCCCGGGGATATTTGCGCACGCAGCCGGTCCCGCCGGGTAACTACGCGCTAGGCGGCACCGGCGAAGCTTCCTCGGGCTCGTCTGGAGCGAACGTCTCAGATCGGGAAGTCAATGATGCGCAGGAAGAAGGGTTCGCGAACCTGATCCATCTGAGGCAATTTCCGGATACTCTCTACGTGGCGCCTGCCTTGCGCCACACGCGACAAGGAGCGTGGGCGGCGCTGAACCAGAGCGGCTCCGGCCAGCCCGGCGACTATGTTCCGGGCGCATGGACGATCTACGAGGACAATCTCTACAGCCTCGTGGATCCTGAGCTCTCGCGCTTGAAATCCATCATCGACGTCGGCGCGATCGACCGCTTCGAAACTGGCGAATGGGCACTCGCCGAGAACGACTTGCGCCGGCGTCTTTTCGTCCAGTTGCTAAACGGTGCGCTCCGCGACGATCTATGGGGCCATGGGGTGAGATATCACAGCGATCTCGACGTCTATGCATTCATGGGACGCACCGAAGAGGGACCGAGGCGGCTGAAGTATCCGAACCTCAAGGTCCGCAGCACCTCCACTGTGGTCTCGCACTACGAAGCGACATCGAAAGACGGAAGGAAGTTCACGTACTACCGCCACAACGCCTTTCAGGGGCGTTTCCGCTGGCTCGGCGGAAAATGGTATCTGGAGATCACGCCCACGTACCGCTTCACGTTCAACGGGAAGGACCTCGACCGCTTTCACGAAAAGCGGCTGTCGGGGATCAAGCGCATTGAGAAGAACCGCTCCGTTCTCAGCCAGCTTCTAATCTGGCAGGCGACCCTGCGAGCGCCATGGACGAGGGTCGATCGGGCACGCTTGCTGGAGTTCGCACCGCTGGAGTCCTTTCGCTTCGCACGCATGGACGACGATTCACTCACGCCGCTGGACTCGCCGATTGATCGGCCATCGAGCGACCAGGAGATCGAGTGATGAGACTCCAGTTCATCGACGAACCGGCGTTGGCGTTCTTTCAGAACAACAGCCACGTCGACATACGCGCCGGATTGACTTCGTTTGGCGTCTTCGACAAGGGCAGCTCCACGATCCCGACGCCGATCCGCTTGGGAGTGGTTGGCACGACCGCGACCGTCGACCGCGTCCGCGACTGGCTTGAGGACTGCAAGAACGGCGTCGTGTCCCAGGAGACGAAGCTCACGACCCTTCGCCCTTCGTTCCCGGGGATGACCGTTCAGGTCTTCGGGACGACTCTTGAGCTTTCCGACCTGACGACGCGCGCGATTTCGCGCCACGAGCTTTCGGCTGCTTTGGCCGGCGAGGAGCCTTTGACGCGCCTGGTCGAGACGTTCATGGACCACGCGCGAGATCTGGCGGCGAAAAGCGGGCTCCACGTTCTCATAATTGCGCCGCCTCACGAGGTCTTCGCGCTCGGAGACGGACCTCGCATCTCGGAGGTTGACCCTCCAATCGACGAACTGCAGGAGCCGGCTCCGGAGCAGCGGCGACCGATGCCATCGTCACTGAACTTCCACGATCTATTCAAGGCGCGTGCGGTCGACTTGCCCCTTCCGTGCCAGATCGTGCGTCCGGACACCTACGGTTTTTCGCTAGGCGGGCGTGTGCGCGACAGGAAGCTGCAGGACAAGGCCACGACCGCCTGGAATTTCCATACGGCGCTCTACTACAAGGCGGGCGGCGTGCCTTGGCGGCTCGCACGGCAGCCATCGTCGCTGACGACATGCTACGTGGGCGTGAGCTTCTTCAAGAGCGTAACGGGCGAAACGCTGATGACCAGCGTTGCACAAGTATTCGACGAGCGCGGTGAAGGGCTGATCGTGCAAGGCGGAAGCGCGTCCTACGACAAGGACGACCGTAGCCCGCATCTGTCGCGGGAGAACGCCTATCGGCTTTTGGCAGATGGCTTGGCCACCTATCGGCGGGAGCATCGAACGATGCCTGCGCGGCTCGTTATGCACAAGACGTCCGGGTTCAATGCCGACGAGAAGGCGGGCTTCACGCAAGCAGCAGAGGGCGAAAAGCTCGAGGTTCTCGATCTAGTGACGGTGCGCAGGTCCGGAACACGAATCCTCCGCGCCGGTGAGTCGCCCATGGTGCGCGGGACGACGATGCTGTTCGACGAGAAATCCGGCATCGTCTACCTCAAGGGCGCCGTCCCGTATTTCCAGGTCTATCCTGGGGCCTACATCCCGCGCGCGATCGAGTTCATCCGCGAGGAGGGCGAGACGCACGCCTCAGAACTCGCGCGGGAACTCATCGGCTTGTCCAAACTGAATTTCAACAACACGCAGTTCGACACGGGCGATCCGGTCACCGTCCGCGCGGCACGGCGCGTCGGAGACATTTTGAAGCACGTTCCCGTAGGCAAGAATGTGAATGCCCGCTTCAGGTACTTCACCTAAGGGCGAAAAGGCCATTTGCGGTGACAGTGCACTAAGTTCGTTTGCTATCGCCGGCGCGGTTCCGGCTTCGATGCTCATCAATGCTCTGCCGTCAAAATTGCCTTTGCCGTCGAGTCCTTCCCCCCTAAACTACCCTCCCCACCGGCATGGGTTCCGACCGCCCCGGTAGACGCGGAGTTAGATTATGCCCAAACCGGAAAGCTTCCCGATCGAGAAGATCTTCGTGCCCACGAAGCAGAAGAAGACCGTCAAGCCCGAGACCGTCGCGGAGATCGCGGAAAGTATTCTGGAGATCGGACAACAGGCCCCCATTTCCGTTCGGCCCGACGGCGACCGCCTCGTTCTGGTCGAGGGACTGCACCGGTTAGAGGCCTGCAAGGCGCTCGGCGAGACGACCATTCTCGGCGTCCTGGTCCCGGCGGAGGTTGCTCAGCACAAGCCGCAGCTAGCCGAGCGACCCGAAGTCGAGGCAGAGCGCATCAAGATGGCGCGATTGAAACAGTTGCGCCTGGAGAAGGAAGCCGCAGAGGCATCGACTTCTGCCTTGAAGGGCGTCGGCGCAACGCAAGCGCCGCGCAGCCGTGCGGCGAAAGGGGTCCGCGACAATCCGAAGGCATCACCGGGCCGGACTGCGAAATCGAAGCCGAAATCATTGTCGGACTGGATCACGCAGCAAAAGGGCAGCGGCGGCCGCTATTGATGGCGGCGGTTTCAGTTCGTAGCTCGTAGGATGGGTAGAGCTCTTGCGAAACCCATCATTCCACAACGGCTATCGATGGGTTTCGCTTCGCTCTACCCATCCTACGCGCTGACATCATCCTACGGACCGATATAGATTGCTCTCATTGAATTCACCCAACCTCGGACAATGAAGTACCTCCTGCTGTTCGCCGGCGCTTTCGTTATCTGCGTGCTCGCATTCGCATGCGTGCTTTACTGGAAATACACCCGGCTCTTTCCCGAGCCTTCGAACGAGGTGGTGCAGATCACGCCCGAGAAGCGCGCCGTTCTGGAGCGGCTGAGAAAGGAAACCAAATTCCAGCCCCACCATTTCCCGCCTCTGGGCTATACCGGTGCCGAAACGCCCGAGGATCGCGCGCGGGCTACAGAGGCCGTCAACGGGGTGATCGATGCAGTTCTGGCGCAGCCTGACGGTCCTGTTCACGCGCGCACCGTCTCCAATCTCATTGGAAAAGCGATGAGGCTGATCTCTCGGTTAGCAACGGAGGATCGCGACCGGACCGGCGGGTATCTCGTAGAGGTCTGGTACATCCTGGGTTTCAAGGGCGCGACCGGCCAATTCGCCTACGGCGCCGCCTACTCCAGAGCCGGGGGCCACAGCGAACCGCTTCCTCCAGGCTGGACGGCGGCGGACCAGCCGCGTCCCATCGATCCTTAGCCTGTCCGATGGTGGAGCGAAGATCCATCCTCAGGGAGAGTGACGGAACTCGCTCAACCATCCTACACACGGGAGTAATAGCCGCGATCAGCAAACCGCGGCCCTCTCCTCACCGATCAACCCGATCGTCTCACGCCGCCTTCGCCTGCTCCGGCGAGGCCGTTTCCATCGCCCGCATGTAGAGGTCGAGCAGGCTTTCGCGCTCGTCACGCTCGTTCTTGTCTTCCTTGCGCAGCTTGATGATCTCCTTGAGTATCTTCACGTCGAAACCCTCGCCCTTGGCTTCCGCGAAGACTTCCTTCTTCTGTTCGCTCAACTCCTGCATTTCGCTGTCGAGGTTCTCGATCCGCTCGACGAAGGAACGGATCTTGCCGCCGGGAATGGTGATGTCGGACATGGTGCCTCTTTGCTGACTGAGGTCGTGAAAATGACCGCAAAGAAATGACCAATGTGTTAACCCTCGCCGTCTTCACGGGACGCGCAAACTTGCCGTGGCGATCTCGACGAACGCCGCCGCGGTTCCATGCACGCCACCAAACTCTCTCCCGAATTCCTACAAATCTCTGCCATCTACCAAAGGTAGATTTCTCCCCTGAAGCGTGGTCAACAACGCGACTTGCAAGAAACTCTGCAGGCGTCAGGCCCGCTTCCGACAATGAAATGGGAGCTACGCCATGCAGCATCTGCCGAACGACACCATCGACGTCACCCTCGACCAGTTTGGTCAGATCGAGACCGTCTACGGAGACCCCGGCTTTCCCGCAGCCAGGGACGTCTGGGGCGGCAACGATACCGTGACGGCCACCGTCACTGAGCTCAATACGCGCCTGACGATCTTCGGCGATGACCACACGATGCTACTTGGTCACTCGCAAGGCGGCAATGACACGCTCATCGCCGACATCGGCGGCGGCTGGAACACCGGCCTCGTGGTCGGCGACACCCAATCGATGATCGACGACGCCAGGGGCGGCAACGACACCATCGTCGCGGATGCCCATGGCACGGTCTACACCACTGTCTCGGCCTTCGGCGATGTCGCGGGCGACATGTCGGGCAACGCGCAGGGCGGCAATGACGACATCACCGGCTCGATCGGGTGGCGCGGTGGCGCCAACCTGTTCGCGGGCGATGCCGGCGGCTCCATGATCGACACCTCGCACGGCGGCAACGACACGCTCGATGTCAGCGTGCTCACCATCGACGGCGCGGCGACGGTCAGCGGCGACGCCATCGGCGCGTTGCGCGGCCTTGCGCAAGGCGGCAACGACAGTTTGACGGTCACGCTGAACGGCGACAGCCCCATATCCGGCGCATCCCTGTCGGGGGATTCGTCGACGTCCCTGATGGATTTTGCCCAGGGCGGCGACGATGTCCTCGCCGTCCAGATCGACGGCCAGTACGCGGATGCCGCCTCGTCGCTGTTCGGCGACGCGCCGATCATGGCGGGTCATTCCCAGGGCGGCAACGATATCCTCGACGGCGGCGCCGGCCGGGACTTCATGTATGGCGATGCGCGGACCTATGAACCCGCATCGCCCGGCTCGATCACCGGCGGCATCGACACGTTGAACGGCGGAGCCGGCGACGACCAGTTGTGGGGCGGAGGGAACAGCGACCTCTTCGTCTTCAACACCGGTTCCGGCAACGACACGATCAACGACTTCGATCAGGGCAACAAGGCCGTCGGCAGCACCGTGACCGAGCACGACCTGATCAACGTGCAGGATTACGGGTTTGCGGACTGGGCGGCGTTGTCGAAACTGATCAGCGACAACACCACTGGCGATGCCGTGATTCATCTGTCGGCGAACGACACCATCACGCTCGACGGCGTCCAGGCGGCGAGCTTGCACGCGACCGACTTCCTGATCTGAGCGAGTTGGTCCAAGTAACCGTCTCGCTCCGCCTGCAGCGGGGCGGGACGCGGGCTACACCTTCGCCGCCCCGCAAATCCCCTCAACCCGGGACGTTCGCATAAGGGAGGCGGATTGCCTGCGGAAGCCGCTCTCAAATGCGGGATCTGCGGCCCGCTTCACGTGGTAGACAGCGCCAATCAGGTCCACAGTCTCCGCGATTGCACGCTCACAGCCCATGCCGACCAAAAGCAAGAGCCTCCTCTCCCGCCTTCGCAGCGTCCGGCGGAGCGCTCGGTGGGTTCGAAGGAGGTTCGCGCGCGCACCGCGGATGGTCAGGATCGGCGGTAGCGTGGCGGTGCTGCTTGCGGCCGTCACGCTTCTGAACATCGCCTATCAGTTGATCCGCAAGCCGACCGAGCTGTTCGTCCTCATCGGCAACGCCCTCGACAAGGAGCCGGCGGAGACCTGGGCGAGCTACGGTCCGCTGTTCCGGCACGCCTCCACCGCAACGATCATGCCGGAATTGCTGGCCGCGCTGGCGCAGGTCGAGAGTTCAGGCAATCCGGTGGCGCGCACCTATTGGCGCTGGCGATGGAGCTTCAATCCACTGGCGATCTACCGGCCCGCCTCCAGCGCCGTCGGCCTGTTCCAGATGACCGACCCGGCCTTCGCGGAGGCCGCGCGATTCTGCGTTCGCGGCAACGCGGTCACGCAGACCGGCTGCGGCTTCACCAGCTTCTACATCCGCGCGGTCCCGAGCCACGCCATCGAGCTGGCCTCGGTGTATCTCGACCGCCAAATGGCGCTGGTTCTCTCCCTCGCGGGCGATATCAAGGCAAACGCGACGCAGAAGCAGGATCTGGCCGCCTTCATCCATCTCTGCGGCGCAGGTCCCGCCACGGCCTATGCGCGCCGCAAGTTTCAGATGCTCGCCGGCGAGCGCTGCGGCGATCACCTCGTCGCGGCCTATCTCGCCAGGGTCAACGCGATGAAGCGGCAGTTTCTGCGGCTTGCAGCGGAGAGCGGTTAGCCGTAGCCCGGCTCTACCACCAGTACGGCCAGCGCCATCCCTCGTAGCGAACATAGGACGGCACCAGCGGCGGACCGTAGGGATCGACCTTGTCGTCCTCGGGACGATAGCGATAGCGCGGAACGATGTTGTAGTCCCACGGCGTCGGCCGCAGCACCGGCGCCGTGACGATCAGCCGCTCCTGCGGCGCGCGAACCACTTGCTTCCGCGGCTTTGCGTCGGCAGCCGATGTTGCGAGGCTCAGCACCAGGGCCGTTCCGAGCGCATAGGCGATGGTCATTTTCTTCATTGCGTTGGTCTCCTTCGCGCGAAGAGTGCAAAAGGATGCGCGGCAAGGCAAGCGAATTTCGCGCGAGTTTTTCTGCGGCCATCCTTCGAGACGCCCGCTTTTGAGCGGGCTCCTCAGGATGAGGACGAAGTGCGCGGCAACAGCTTCAGCGGGCGAATATCGTGCTTAGCCTCATCCTGAGGAGGCGCGTCAGCGCCGTCTCGAAGGACAAGGCGCGCGCTCCGGCATTTCAGCGCGCGCAATGCGAACGGACCGAGAGCGGGCGACGGACCGTGACGCCCTACGCCGCATCCACCTCCTCCGGCGCCGGGCCCGCCACGAGCCCGTCGAGGCCGACCATCAAGAGATCCGCGATGTGCATCAGCTGGTACAGCGGAATGTCTACCTCGCCCTGCTCGGCCTGCACCACGAACGCCGGCGTCACGCTGAGGCGCTCGGCGAGCTGGGCTTGCGTGTAGCCGCGCTTTTCGCGCGCCGCTTTGACGCGCGCGCCGATGCCGAGGCGGTGCCGGGACTGTTCCCCTGCGGTCATCATGGCGGCCTGCTCGTCCACGCTGGCATAGCCGTCCGCGAACGCGCTGCCGATCAGCCGCTCCTTGCGCCAGGCAACGCGGCAGGCCTTGCGCAGGCCGCTCGCGAAAACCAGCGCGAACGCTTCGGCGACCCATAGCGAGGAGTTGAGTTGCAGTCGCGCGCCGGTGCCGGAGACGTCGCGAATCGTACAGGGCACGCTGACGGTGCTGCCGGTGCCGTTGTCGAATTCGACGATGCCGGTGCGCAAGGTGTGATGCCTGACTGCGGCGCGATGATCGCTCATGACAGATCCCGTAATCCTGCGGCGGCGGCGCACGGCGTGTCCGACGCATCCGCAATCGCAGCGAGGATACCGCAGAATTTTGGCGCAACTCCTAAACGTCCGGCGGTTCGGCCGGGACTGGATGGCGTGGTAAAGGAATCCCTCCCGGCCTGCGCAAGCTACTCCCGCGCCCGGCGCAGCGCCTGCTCCAGCTTCATCCGCTGCTTGTCCCAGCGGTCCTGCTCGGCCTCGGCGCGTTCGTCGAGCGCAGTCCGCTCGGCTTCGATCTCCTCCGCCCGCGCCTCGTGCTCCCGCCTCGCTTTGTCAAACGCCGCCTGCGCTGTCGCGACAGCCTTCTCCCGGCGCGCGCGTTCCCTGGCGCGGGCGGCCTCCTCTTTCCTTCGCTCGGCTTCGCGCCGCCGTTCCTCCTTCTCGAAGGCCGCGGCAGCCTTGCGCCCTGCCTGATCGTCGATCTTGCGGGACGGTTTCCTTGCGGTCCTGGCCGTGCGCTTCCTGGATTTGCTCTTGGGCTTGCGTTCGGATTGGCCCTCGCTCTCGCCGAGATCGGTCGGCAGCTCCGCACTCTCGGTGAACGGGCCGTCCGAGCCGACCGGACGCCTGAGCACGACACCCGGCTTCGCCATGGTCGCCGCGACGATGTCGGGGTCGTCGGTCTCCTTCGCCGCGCCCTGATGGAACAGATTGGAGCTGGCGCCCCAGGCCTGAAGCGCTGCCTTCATCGAGGGGGCGGCGATCGCCTGGTCGTAGAACCCCAGCGAGGTCTGGTAGGTCTTCAGTTTCCTGGTCGACTTGCTTGTTTGCTTTCTTGCCATGTCGCCCCGATGTTCGCTCGCGATCGTAGCAAGCTTAGCCCCGTCGCGAGCTACGAACTTCCCAACAACGCATCATACCCCAGCGCGCTGAACGCCAGCAGACAGAACCCGTGCCCGAACGGATCGGCCAGCATCGCGATCCGTCCATAGGGCGCATCGCGCGCGGGCGCCTCGAGGATCGCACCGGCAGCGAGCGCACGCGCGACTGCGGCATCGACGTCGTCAACGACGACGTCGATATGCACGGGCGTCCAATGCCGCTCGTAGCGGCGGCGGTCGCCGCCGGCGCCGATCGTGCCGGCCTGCTTGGTCAGGAGATACACCGGCGCCGGCCAGCCGTTGAGCTCGACGAAGTCGGCGCCGAAGCGGCGGCCGACCGTCAGGCCGAAGGCCTCGGTGTAGAAGGTCGTGGCTTTGGCGACGTCGGGGACGTCGATGTTGAGAAGGAAGGACATGGCGGGCTCGTCGCGCGTTACGGGCGGAGGCTACGCATCGAGCGCCTGGACGTCGAGGGGACTCCACCGTGACATCATGCACCTGTTTTGCCCGACGGCGCAAACGAAATTCGGTATCGCCGAAGTCCAATCAAATCCCCAGCGATTCCATGGCCATGCCTACTTTGCATGGGGTTGTTTTCGCGAAATGCAGTTTGGCCGGTCCCTCATTTGCCCCTGAGGCTCAGGATATAGGCCGAAAGCGCATCCGCCTGCTCCGGCGAGATCACGAGGTTCGGCATGTTCCGGTGGCTGGTCCGCCAGAACACCTTGAGCGACAGCGCGGTGGTGCCGCTACGGTCGGCGATGGCCTGGAAGCTCGGCGCCTCGTCGAAGAAATCAGTCATGCGCCGCTCGACCGCGTGACACGACTGGCACCACGCCTGCGCCAGGCGCTGTCCTTCGGCGATCGTGCGCGAGCCGGGCCTTGGGGCCCCCGCGGCGGTGTGGACGACGCTGAAGAGGAACAGCAGCGACAAGGCGATCAGGATGACGATGCCGATGGAGATTCGAACAGTGTGCGACATCGCCAAACCTCACCGCGATTGAATCATCGATCGAGCCTAGATTTGCACCGCGAGGCCAAGTTGATCTGCGTCAAGGAAGGCGCGGATGATTGCCCTCGTCTTCGCAAACCACCGCGCGCGTCATCAGCACGTCACGAGATCGGTGTGGCCAAATCCCTTGGAATAATCGAGCAGCGAGATCACCGTCGGCGTGAGGCGGATCAGCCGCACCTCGGAAGGCTCCGGCACCGTCAGGCCCAGGGCCTTCTGCTCGGGATAGCGCGCCATCAGCAGCGCGATCGCCTTCTCGGCTTCGGCCGGATCGGTCACGGCCACCGCCCGCGCCGCCATGGACAGGCCGGTGATCTCCATCACTTCCGCCGGGTCGTCGTCGATCGCCAGAGAGACGCGGTCGTCCCGGGACAGGTTCTGCGCCTTCTGGCTGTCGATGCCGCAGAGGAAGTAGATGGTGAAGCCTACGTTGGCGTAGCCGACGGTCGTCACCTGCGGCCAGCCATCCGGGCGGACGGTTGCGATCCGCATCGTGCGGTGCTGGTCCAGCAAGGCCTGGACTTTTGCTCTGAGCGTGTCGTCCATCGCTCCGCCTCCGGTGGTCATTCGGCAAGAGGATACGCCCCTCATGCGTAATGCCGTTGACGCAGCTCAATCCCGCGCGGGCGAGGTTGGCTCATTGATCATGCCGCTCGCCAGGATCACGGCGACCGCATAGGCTCGGCGCTCATCCGACGATTCAGGAGGCATCACCATGAACGGCAACCGCTATTACGGCGTCCGCGTCGAGGGCGCGAAATACGGCGTGGGATTCGGCTCGGCGCTCGCCATCGCGATCTCCTACACCAACAACCATTCGATCCTGTGGGCGATCATCCACGGCATCCTGGGCTGGCTCTACGTGATCTTCGTCGCGCTGTTTCGGTGATATCGCACCGGCCGGCGAGCCCCGGTCCGCGCGGCTTGCAGCTTTTCCTTGCTTTCCCGGTTCCCGCCTCTACGGTCGCGCCGCGAACGAACCGTTGAGACGAGACAGACATGACCGACACGATGAAATGCCCGGCCTGCAGCTCCGAGCACGCCTATCAGGACCGCGATCTCTGGGTCTGCCCGGAATGCGGCCATGAATGGAGCGGCACGGCGGAAGCGGTCGCGGACACGGCGCAGGATGCCGGCGTGCGCGATGCCAACGGCAACGTGCTCGCCGACGGCGACAGCGTCATCGTGATCAAGGATCTCAAGATCAAGGGCTCGTCCTCGGTCGTCAAGGGCGGCACCAAGGTGCGCAACATCCGCCTGCAGGACGCCAGCGACGGCCACAACATCGCCTGCAAGATCGACGGCATCGGCGCGATGAATCTGAAGTCGGAGTTCGTGCGGAAGGCTTGAAGATCCGCTAGCTTTGCCGCTGCGCCAGATAGAACCCGCACAGCACCGTCACGAGGCCTGCCGTCTGCAACATCGTCGGCGGCTCGCCGAGCAGCAGCCAGCCGGTGAGCAGCGTCAGCGCCGGCACGCAGGCCGGAAACACTGCGGCGCGGGCAACGCCGAGGCGCTGGACCGAGACGGCGTAGAGATAGAGCGCGGCGGGGCCGGCAAGCACGCCCTGTGCAAGCGCCTGGATCGCGTTCTCGGTCACGCCGATTGCCGCAATATGGGCGAGGCCGACCGTGACGACGTAGACCGGCACCAGCAGCAGCGACAGCACGTTGATGACGAGCGCAGCCGGCACGGCCGAGACGCGCCAGCGGCGCAACATCGCGCCGAAGCCAGCGAACATGAATCCGGCGAGCACGAAGATCAGATCACCCTGAATGCCGTCGGCCCCGATATGGCCGATCGATTCCGCGCCGATCACGCCGAGGCCGCCGACAATGACGAGCGCGCCGGCAAGCCGCGAGGCGGAGATCCGCTCCTTCAGCACGACCGCGGCGAGCAGCAGGCCACCCAGCGTCGCGCAAGAGGGCTGGATCACGCTGCCGTGGCCCAGCGGCACGAACAGGAAGCCGCTGTAGGAGATCAGCGACATCACGGGGCCGCCGAGCACCATCAGCACGAGGCCCCTGCTCCAGCCGATGCCGCAGAGATCGGAGATTCCGGCGCGCAACACCAGCGGCAGGAACGCGATCCCCGACCAGACATAGCGATGCACCAGGAGATCGACCGGCGTGAAGCCGACCTTGAGGCCGTGCCGCGTGGCGGCAAAGCCGAGCGCCCAGAACAGCGCCGCGGCAAGGCCGCAGACCACCCCGAGCAGTGCTGGCGCTGCGTCGTTCTTTTGAGTGAGAGCGTCAGCGCCGCTCGTCCGCTGATCCATGGATCAAGCGATATGTCGGCGCGCTACGCCGCTCAACCCACGCAGCTGCAGGGCTGGCACGCAGACATCGCGACGATGCCGCGCAGGACCGTGCTTGCCGCACGCGCAATGCGCATGCGGCTTCTTCGTGGCCGCACATGAGGCGGTGCACTCTCGCTCTGCGCGAGGCCCACCTGCCTCAGGCGACCTCAGTCTTAGCGGACAGCGCCCGTGGTGACGTCCGCGGTCGTCACCTTGCGGGGGCTGAGCACCTTCGCCTGGTGGACCGAGGCGACCGTGGCGGGCGCGGCGACCTGCTGCTCGACATGCGCAGCCCCGAGCACGCGCACCTGCAGCGGAGAGACCGGCAGGCCGTTGGCCTCATAGGTCGGCAGCTCGGCGGCGACGGCGGCGGAGCCGCTCACGATGGTCAGGACGGCGGCGGCGATCGACAAAGTCTTTTTGTTCATGGTGATGCTCCGAGAAAGATGGTCGGAGTCTATTTAGGCACGTTTTGTTGCATTGCGACATGTCTTGCTGCATCGCAACAGCGCGCACATTGCATGGCGATATGCTCAATGCGTACAAGGTCTTGGACGAATCACGTGGCCGCGACATGACGCTTCTGTGGGCGGTACTCAGTCACCGTTCCCGCAGGGCCGACTGGCGCGGCGATAGTCATCGGCCTCATCAGTGGTCCAGGTGATGATTGGGTCCGGGACACGAGAGGGAGGATGCCGGGACCTTATTTCAATGCTGTTGCCAGCGATTGCAGCTTTGCGACGAGATCGGTGCCGAGAGCGTAGATGACCTCGATGATGGCGAGCGCGATTCCGGCTGCGATCAGGCCGTATTCGATCGCGGTGGCGCCGGATTCGTCAGCGATGAATGCGGCCAACATGCATTTCAATTTCACAGGCGACGTCCTTCCAACTTCTACCGAAGATTGCCGACACGAGAGAATTGCACGACCACAATCCAAGATTGCGTAAACGCAATCGCTGCAAGTTGACGACAATGCTGCATTTGCCGTCGTTTTCACACTGGCGTCGTGGAACCCGCGTTGCAGCTCGGCAACACCCGCCTTGAAAAGCCCGTTCTCGCCGATTTGTGCCATTGCGCCGCCACACCGTCCCCCGAACAATCGACGAGCTGCGTTGCCTTTCCGTACAAGACTGTTTCGTCAACCGTTTGCATCATGACTGTTCGGACAAGATGGTTCGGACAGAACCGTTTGGAGGCAGGGGTCATGAACGATCGGCGGTCTCTTCTGGTGGCGGTGTCGTGTCCCTCGGCCGTTCTCGCCGGCTGGCTGGTGTTGTCTCTCTCCGCCCATGCGCCTGCCCTCATCGAGAACAGCGCCGCCAATGTGGCTGCCGTCTCGCGCGCCAAGGATGTCAGTCGCCTCGACCTCGCCGACGTGCCGCGCGCTGCAACGATTGAGGACGGCATCGCCTTGACCGCCGACATCGCCGCCGCCGTCGCTGCGGCGCCTGCCCCGGCGGCGACCGCGCAGGAAACGCCGGAGGGGCTCGCCTTAGCCATCAAGCTCGCTTCGGCCGACCCTGCACTGATCCTGCCGACAGAGGCGGCGCCCGCGCCGCAGATTTCGCTTGAACCGGAAGCCATCGTCAGCGAGGCTGACCCTGCTCCCGCGCCAGAGCCCGTCAAGCTCGCATCCGCCGATCCGACCGAGATCGTGACGACGGACGCACTGTCGCCTGCGGCAATCGCAAGCGGCCCCGTCACGCCCGCAAGCAAGCCATCTCCGCCGGCCGATACCGTCACCGTGCTCGACGAATGCTTCGTCATGGAGGCCTGCATCGACCGCTACCTCTGGGCGCTCTATCAGCGCACCGCCAAGGAGGACACGATCAAGGTTCAGGAGCGGCGCGCCGTCACCGTCAAGCGCAAGGGCAAGACGGTCACGGTGATGCGTAGCTTCACGAAGCTGGTCGATCAGGACTTCACTTGGAAGGATCCGAAGGCGGCCGAGCGCGCCGGCATGTCGATGATGGACTACGTCATCGGCGGCATGGACAAGAGCTTCAAGCGGAAGCTGTTCCGCATGATGCTCGCCGCCGAAGCCGCCGGCCTCTCGCCGGGCATCACCAGCGCGTTCCGCGACGACTATCGCCAGTCGATCGCGAGCGGCCTCAAGGCTGCCTCCGACCGCTCCTATCATGGGGGCAGCATGCGCGGCGGTTATGGCCACGGCATGGCGGCCGACATCGTCAGCACCCAGGGCAACAACCGCGCGCAGCGCTGGGTCTCGACCGAGATCCTGTGGAAGTGGGTCGACGCCAACGGCAAGGCGTTCGGCATCGGCCGCCCCTATCTCGGCCGCGATCCGCCGCATGTCGGCCCGACCGACGGGAAGGAATACATCTCGCGCCGCGGCGTTGCGACCGACAGCAAGGAAGCCGCGAACGTCAAGCCGAAAAAGACGCGGGCCGCCGCCAGCGCCAAGCCGCCCAAGGCGCACGCCGCACGCGAGCAGAAGACCCCGGCCAAGCAGCAGAAGTCGGCGCAATCGGCCGTCAAGCCCGCGACCTGAACCGTCAATCAGGCACCGGGCCCGCGCGTCGGCAACGGCACGAGCCGCATCTCGGCGGAGCCGGCGTCCTGCGTGCGCACCAGCACCGCGAAGATCGTGTCGACCGCAAGCCGTACTGCCGACTCGATCGCTTCGCCCTTGGCCAGATGCGCCGCGATCAGTCCGGTGAGGAGGTCGCCGGTGCCATAGGGACGGATCGGCAGGCGCGGCGTCGCAAAGCGCGACAATCGCCCGTCGGCGCACAGGATCGTCTCCACCTGCCCCGCCGCCATGTCAGCGAGCGTGCAGCCGGTGGCGACCACGTCGATGCGGCCCACCCCTGCGAGCGTAGAGCAGGCCGCGCGGAGGCCCTGGGCATCGGCAATGGTGAGACCGGAGAGCAGCTCGAGCTCGAACTGGTTCGGCGTCGTGAGGTTCGCCGCCGGCAGCAACCGGTGCCGAACCACATCCAAGATGCCGTCCGCGACATAGACGCGACCGTCATCGCCGATCACGGGATCGCAGAGATAGACGAGCTTCGCATTCCGCGTCAGCGCCCGCTCGACGAAATCGGCGATCACGGCAGCATTGCCCGGCGAGCCCAAATAGCCGGTGACGAGCACCGCAGCCTCGTCGACCAGGCCGCGCTCCTCGACGCCCTTCAGGAGATCGGCGACGAGATCGCTCTCCAGCACCCGCCCGCGCAGGCTCGGATAGCGCGGATGGTTTGACAGCAGCGTCGTCGGCACCGCCGCAACGTTCACGCCCTCCGCCTGCATGGCGTAGGCGGCCGCGCTGTTGCCGACATGGCCGTGGACCACCTGACTCTGAATCGAGATGACGAGCATGAGGAAGGTCCGTAAGGTCAAACGTCGCGCGGGGCAAGCGTTACGGCATCTCGTATCCAAGCCCCTGCCGCAGCGCCTGCATCTTGCGCGCCAGCCGCCGGTGACCCGACTCCTCCGACCGCGCCAGTCGATCGGCGACCGCGACATGGTCAGCATCGCTCTTGTGCTGGTTGAGCTTGGCCTGCCCTTCGACCTCATCCACCACGAGATCGACGACGCGGATCGCAGCCAGCATGCTCTCGCGCTTGCCCGGCTCCATCTGCGCGAGGTCCCAGGGTTCTTTCGGTAAGCGCGCCTCGGAGACTGCGAGCAGCGCATCGCCGTGTCCGCGGTTCTCGTCGAGCCCGCGCAGATGGGCCACGCCCGACAGGTGCACCGCTTCGTAAAGCCAGGTCGAGACGTTGTCGCGTGAGGCATACCAGTCGTTGGAGACATAGGCATCGTCGCCGGTAACGATCAGCAGAAATCGTCTGCTGCCATCGGCCAGCGCCACAAGCGGATTTTTGGCGGTGAAGTGAATCTGCACGACAGTGTTCCCGCCGCGCTCGGTCAGCACGAATGGCACGTGCGAGGCCCGCGGCCCGCGCTCGTCCGCCGCCACGATCACGCCGAAGCCGCGAGCTGCGGCAAATTCCAGCGCGCGTTGCGTCTCGATGTGGAACTGGGCGCGGAGAACGTGCATGGCACGGGGACTCGATGAATGGATGGCGAACACGGCGAGGCTAACCCATAATCCCCCGAAATCTGGATAACAATCAACCTTCGAACGCTGATGCCGGCAATCCCTCAGCGCCGCGATTCGGATGACGCTCGATCTGCTCGAAGACCGTCTCAAGCCGGGCGCGATCATCGTCGCCGACAACGCCGACGACAGCCCGGACTATCTCTCGCGCATGCGCAAGCCCGGAAACGGCTATATGTCCACGGCCTTCGCCGACGACGTCGAGCTTTCGGTGCGGATCGATTGAAGCCACGTTCGACCGTTGCTGTATCACGGAGCCGCTGCGCGATTCATCGCGCGGCGGCTTGGTCATCCGGGCCGACCGCGGAGCCTTTGCGCCGCGCTCCGAGCTGTCGCAGGCTCGTCACCCCCGCGTGGTATGCGCCGTCATATGTCAGCCATCGTCGGCCTGGTCTCCGCATGAGCTCCGTCTTCAACGCCTATACGGCTCTTGCCCTCGCGATCGTGTTCGAGGTCACCGCGTCGGCGTTCCTGCAGCAGTCCGCGCAGTTCACCCGTCCCTGGCCGACGGTGGCGATGGTGCTGTTCTACGTCGCCTCGTTCTACGCGCTGTCGGTGGCGATCCGTGTCATCCCGTTGAGCATCGCCTATGCGATCTGGGGCGGGGTCGGCATCATCCTGACCGCCACCGTCTCCTTCGTGCTGTTCCGCCAGATCCTGGACGCCGCAGCCTTCGTCGGCATCGCGCTGATCGTGTCCGGGGTCGTGGTCATTAACCTGTTCTCGGAGACCACGGTGCGTTGATGCCGGCCCGATGCCGGCGCGCCTACTGGCTCTGCACCGGCTTGGGCTGACGCGGCGCGGATCGAGGCGGCTTTGCGCCTGGCTTGGCCGCACCCCGGGGCGGCGATTCATCGACCGACACGAGGTAGGCGGCGAGGGCCCTCGCCGAGTCGATGCTGGTTGCGTAATGGTCCTTCAGGAACCAGGACAGGGTCAGGCTGAAGCGGCCCTTGGCGAGACCGCGCGGGCTGCGATGGCAGGTCGCGCAGCCGTCAGCAAAGAGCTTCGCGGGCGATTTGCCGGCGTCGAGATTTTGCGCGACCGCATCCGTCACCGTCAGCACGCTGGCGGCTGCGACAGTCATCAGAGGCACAGTCAGGCCGCGCCAAGGTCGAAACAACGACGTCAAACTGTCGTCCCCTCGCCCTGTCTCGCGATCACGCCGCCGACTGCTGATCGAATTCGGGCGGCGCGTAGGCCTTGCCGTCCTGGTCGGTGATGACGACCCGCCATCCCTCGCTCGCCCACACCTTTGCCTTCGCCACGATGACCAACCGGCTCTCGCGGGCGAAGCTGTACTTCTCGTTGTCGCGTTCTGCGACCATTTTGTAGGCCAATTCGCATCCCCTAGCGTCGCCCTGCACCCAGCTTTCTCGTGACAGCGGGTTTTGGCCGCAATTCGCCGGGAGCGTGGCAATTTGGTGCCATCCGCGGTATGGGCCGCTCCGTACCATCGGCGACGGAGCCGATCCTGCTGCGTCGGATCGGCGCTAATGCACGCGGATAATGTGGGGGCGGCCGAGATTGATCAGGCCCTGCACCGCCGAAAGGCGGTCATCGAGGGCTGCAATGGTGAGCAGCAGGTTGTTGCGGCGCTCGTCGAGCAAACCCATCTCGGCGCCGCTGAGCTTTGTGCTCGTCCGTTCCTTGTGGATCGCTTCGAGGGACTTGCGCAGTCCGGCAATCAAACTGGCCAGCTGCTGGGCCTCCTTGGTCATCGACCGCTTAGCGACATTCTGCTGACGGCGCGTCTCCGCCTGGCTCTGACTCATTTCATCCTCCCGTGCCCCGCTGCCCCGAGTGGATGCCTGCATCTTTGGGTACACATGTTACGATCGATGAAATCTGCCCGAGAAGAACTTTCTTAAATTGTACGCGCAGGGAACCGGCCCACCGAAGAAAGCCCGGCGGGTTCACCATTAAGCTGTCGTGTATCGTACGAGGTGCGGCCGGCGTCAGTTCACCTTCAGCAGGAAGCGGTCGAAGTACGATGCAAGCCCGGCATAGTCGTCGAGCGGCAGTACATTCGCGACATACTGGTCGGGCCGCACCACGACCATGCAGCCGCTCTTTCGATCGATCCCTCGCATTGCGAAAACGTCGTGGCCGCCCTTGAGGTCCGGGCAGAACATCTTCTCGTAGTCGATCAGACCATAGCGGCCCTTGCGCGGGAGCAGCAGCGACGGCATCGCCGCGACGTCAAGCTGACGATGATCCTGCTGGAAGATGGCACGCAGGTCGATCACGCTGTCGATGTCGGCGCCCACAGGCGTGTATCGCCGCATTGGTGATTCCCGGGCCTCGGTGAGGAAGCTGCACAGCGCGCGAATGGCCGAGCCGGCAGCCGCAGGATCTTCCGCAGGTGAAAACGCGTAGATGCGGAAGCGGCCGTCGGCCTGCGCGGCGTGGCCGAGATGGACCGGTTTGGCGTCCGCCAGCCGGATCACCGGCGCGGAATGGAAGCGCTTGCCGATGACGAGGCCCTGCGCGAGGTGCTGATGCGAAGCCGCGCCGGTAAGCACCGATGGCCTGTAATGCGTTGCCGTGCCCGCGGTATAGCGCCCATGCCTGACGAAATAGTCCTGCGTTTTGGCGGCATCGACGCCGCCAGCCTTGGCGGCCGAGGCGAGAATCCCCGCCCATTCGCGGTCGAAATCGATCAGCTCTTTCGCGACCGCCTGGCGCTCCGCCGAATAGGAATGCAGCAGACCTGGGGCGCATCGGCTCCGGAGGACACCGGCGAGCTTCCAGCCGAGATTGAAGGCATCCTGCATCGAGACGTTCATGCCCTGCC
The DNA here is from genome assembly GCF_004346455.1 of Bradyrhizobium sp. R2.2-H. Taxonomy (NCBI): domain Bacteria; kingdom Pseudomonadati; phylum Pseudomonadota; class Alphaproteobacteria; order Hyphomicrobiales; family Nitrobacteraceae; genus Bradyrhizobium; species Bradyrhizobium sp. R2.2-H. The sequence goes on along the minus strand of NZ_SMBR01000003.1, from coordinate 60,330 downwards.
CCGCCTTCGGGCTGTGCGTATGGCAGGCATCGCCGGCGATGAAGATGCGCGGCAGGCGCGCATCGGTGTCGGCGTCCGGCACGTCGTCGAACCTGTCGGTGAGGCGCTGGCCGATCTCGTAGACCGACCACCAGGCGATCTCCTTCACCTCGAGCGTATGCGGCTTCAGGATCCGCCTCGCCTTGGCGATCACGTCGTCGGCGGTGATGTTGCGGCTCGCAACGCGCTCGCCGACATCGAGTTTAGCGAGCTCGACATAGATGCGGACCATGTAGCCGCCTTCACGCGGAATGATCAGCAGGCTGCCGTCCCTGGCCGACTGGACCAGCGACTTGAAGCGGATGTCCGGGAAATCCGTCACCGCCAGCACGTCCATCACGCCCCAGGCGTGGTTGGCGGAATCGCCATGCAGCTCGCGCCCGATCGATTTGCGCACCGTGCTGCGTGCGCCGTCGCAGCCGACGACGTAGCGCGCCCTGATCGTCTGGACCTTGCCCTCGTGCGCGGCATCGACGCGTTCGAGGCGCACGGTCACGGCGTGATCGTCAGCATCGGCGGCAGGATCGACATGGAGATCAAGCACGCGTCGGCTATAATACGGCTCGAGCTTCGCCGGCGATCTGCGCATGACGTCGAGGAAACAGTCATGGATGCGCGCCTGGTTGAGGATGACGTGCGGGAATTCCGACAGCCCGTCCTCGACGTCCTGAACCCGGCCGCTGCGGGTGATCTTCTCCGGTGTCAGTTCATCCGGCTTCCAGAACGTCGTTTCGTTGACCCAATAGGCCTCCTTCAGCACCCGCTCGCTGAAGCCATAGGCGCGGAACATCTCCATGGTGCGGCAGGCGATGCCGTCGGCCTGGCCGACCAGCAGCCGGCCCGGCTTCTGCTCGACGATGCAGGTCTTGATGTCAGGAAACTGCGCAAGCTGGGCGGCCAGCGTCAGGCCGGCAGGTCCGCAGCCGACGATGAGAACATCGACCTCGTCAGGCACGGTGCCCGTTGCGCCCGGTGCCTGAACGCGCTCGGCGGGATCGGCAATCTCGGGATCGCCCGGCTGAAATCCATTCAGATGGAATTGCATGAGCACCTCTCCCGTCAAACTTCTGCTTGGATATTGCTCAGTATGCTGACGATCAGTATACTTGTCAACGACCTCGAAACCCCGCGGAGACGTCGGTGAAAGACAACAACGACATGCCCGGGCATCTGGCGCGCCGCTTCCAGCAGATCGCGGTCGCGGTGTTCCTGGCCGAAGTCGAAGACGCCGGCTTCGATCTCACGCCGGTGCAGTACGCCGCGCTCGCGACCATCAAGGCCAATCCGGGACTCGATCAGGTGACGCTCGCCGGATTGATCGCCTACGATCGCACCACCATCACCGGCGTGATCGATCGCCTCGTCCAGAAAGGTCTCGCGGAGCGCCGCCCCTCCAGCCGCGACCGCCGCGCGCGGGAGCTCCAAATCACCGATGAAGGCCGGCGCACGCTGCGCAAAATCACGCCTGCCGTCGAATCTGCGCAGCGCATCATGCTGGGTGGCCTCAGCGCGAAGGAGGGCGAGGAACTGATGCGACTGCTGCGCAAGGCCATCGCCGCCGGCAACGAGCTCAGCCGCGCCCCGCAACGCGATGCGCAAATCTAACTCCGAACCACGTCCGAATTTGTCGCAGCGCACGAAACCAGGAACTAACCTTCGCCTGCTAAGCTCGGCCGCATTGGGCACTTAACGTGCGATTAACTTTGTGGGACGGAGTTCGGAATGTTCAGGTTCCTCGTTATGGCGGCAGCCATGACGCTCTCGACCAGTCATGCGGTCGCAGGCGGCCATGGGGGCGGCGACCCTCCTCCGCCGAAGGTCGAGGCGCCGACGGCTCCAGCGAAGGTGATCCTGACCAAACAGGGCCCCAAGCTCGTCGATCTCAACGGCATGACGCTTTACATCTACGAGCGCGACACCACCGGAAAGTCCTCGAATTGCAACGGTAAGTGCACCGAGAGCTGGGTTCCGCTGGCCGCGACGGCCGACGCCAGGGCCGTCGGCGACTTCACCGTGATCAGCCGCGACGACGGCAGCAAGATGTGGGCCTACCGCTATCGTCCGCTCTACACGTCACCCGCTGACAAGGCGCCGGGCGACGCCAACGGCATTGCCACGACGCTGCAATGGCGTGTTGCGCGGCCTGAGAACTAAGCCAAGTAACGGCTGGCGGAAATCAAACCAGCGCCGACGGCGCGGCCCTCAGCTCCGCCAGCGCATACCCGTCTCGGCCTGCGCGTTCTGCCCGGGCGGCAGCACCACGACCGTCGAATTGAGCTTTACCCGGTCGTAGAGATCGATGACGTCCTCATTGCGCATCCGGATGCAGCCGGACGAGATCGCCTGGCCGATGTATTCGGGCTGGTTGGTGCCATGGATGCGGTAGAGCGTGTCCTTATTGCCGACATACAGATAGATGCCCCGCGCGCCGAGCGGATTGGCGGGACCGCCTGGAACGCGTGCCGGATACGGGCCCAGCCGCGCCTGGATGTCCGCCGTCGGAACCCAGTCCGGCCATTCCGCCAGGCGGCCGACCCGCGCGACGCCGGAGAACGCCATGGCTTCCTCGCCGACCGCAACGCCGTAACGGATCGCCTTGCCCTCGGGGAGAACGTAATAGAGATAGCGCGCATCGGTATCGACCAGGATCGTGCCCGGCTGTTCCTTGCGGTGATAATCCACGATATGGCGGAGATATTGCTCAGGCACCTTCGCCTGAGCGTAAGGCGTATGCGCGAGCAACTGACGGTCGCGCGGCGTCATGCTCGCATCCGTCGATGGCGAGAGTGTCGTCTGCATGCAGCCGCCTAGCGGCAACAATGCTGCAACGAACAAAACGAGTAGAGATTTTGGCACCGCCGGCCCCCGATAGCGGATAGCAGCACCCCCAGCACCGCCACATATCGCCAAAACCGTGCTGAAAACAAGGCGGGAGAGGAACACGTGCGCGTGTTCGATCAACCGGGTTCCATCACCACAAACGGCGGAGGACCGTCGCATCATCTCCATCCCCTCGCCTTGCTTTGGTCAAACCCGGCTGGACTCGTGAGGCACGGGGCTCGGGATGGGCTCACCTCAACCGATCGGCGCCGCGCCAATGCGGACGACCCAGGCTTCAAACACCAGGCTTCAAAGGAGTTGCGATGCTCGCGACGCTGAATGCCAAGCAAATCGTCGATGAGATCGTGAAGGACACGGTCAAGGACAACGACCCCCACGACGCGGTTCAGATCTCTCCCGAGATCGTGCTGGCCTCGCGGTCCACAAGCGCGTCTCCTGCGCTGGCGCCGGAGATCGCGCCGCGCCCGGAGCCCAGGTTCACCCCGGAGGCCAAGCTCACTCCGGAGCCCAAGCTCACTTTGGAGCCGAAGTTCACGCCGGAGCCGGCACGTGCGCCCGAGCCCACCATCAACGTCGTCTACGGAAAGCCCGCCGCGGCACCGTTCGTCGACACGGATGTCCGCGTCACGTCCAGCGACGTTCCTGTCAGGCAAAAGCGATCCTGGGTCGGCAAGTGGCTGCGCGGTGCGTCCGTCGCGTTCCTGTTTGCCGGCGCCAGCGTGGCCGCCAGCATCGCCTGGGAGACGCACGGCGACACGGCAACGCAAATGTTGGCCGAATGGACGCCGGCACTGACTTCGTTGCTGCCGGTGACCTCGTGGCTACCTGCGACGTCGCAGACCGCTCCGGTCGCCGCCGCGCCGGCCCCACCGGCCGCAGTGGAAGCCACGGCAGATCAATCGGCCAACCCATCTGCGCCGCCGCCCGCCGCTCAAATTGCCGCAGTCGCGCCTGCCCCGACACCGCCTGTCGACTCAACGCAGTCGGTGCAATCGATGACGCGCGATCTCACCGCGATGGCGCAGCAGATCGAGCAGCTCAAGGCCAGCATCGCCGAGCTGAAGGCCGGGCAGGAGCAGATGGCGCGTGAGATGGCGAAGCCGCCGGCACCGAAGCCGGCAGCCGAAGCGAAGCCACCGGTCGATCCGCGCGCACGCGCCGCTGCGCTTCCGCCGCGGCCCGCCGCGCCTCCGGTTCGCAAGCCCAAGCCGGCCGTGGCGCGGAACTACATGCCGGCCTCCTCGCCCGCACCGCTCGCACCTCCGCCGCCGCCATCGCAGGCCGCCGCGGTCCCGCCGCCAGCTGCGCCGGCCACGACGACGCAAGCCGTTGCCGATGACGATGGACCTATCGTGCGCCCGCCAATGCCGCTGCGTTAGTCGCTATCTCGCGCACGCTGTCCGAGTCGATGTAATGCGTTGAGTCCGGGCTACTACGGGAAGCGATGCCTTGCACGTCTTCCGATCAAGAGAAAAGGCCGTCGGGATCTATGCCGCCGGCCTTCTCGTGCAGCTGCCGGTTCCCGGAGCCCGGTTCTGCTGCGATTCCATGCCTCATGGTCGCCCGGACATATTTAATAAAATGTTAACGCGCTCACAGGCTGCACATCATTTCTGCGCCATAAGCTCAGAGATTGCGCGGCCTGTTCATTCGGTAACTATCGACTCAGTGGTATCATCCGATGATGTGTTGAGACTTGCACTGAAGCTCAGATCGTCACACGGGGAATTCAGATGCCCTACTACTATTTCGATCTCGTGGTTGGTGGAGAGTTCAAGAACCAGGGGGGAATCATCCTCGAAGACATCGAGGTTGCCTCCGATCGCGCCGATCAACTGGCATGCGAGCTGTCACAGGTGAAGCCGGAGCTGCAGCAGAAGGGTTGCGCGGTGCGGGTCACCGATCGCGATCACAACGAGCTCTATCGCACGCCGCTCGATCCGGTACCGGCCTGGCAGCGCTAAGCACAGCACTTTGCTAAGCACAGCGTTTTCAAGCGAAGCGGATGCCAGTTCGCGTCGAGAAACGCGTCAAACAAAGACGCCAAGGTTCGTTCCGATGGAATCGGAACGAACTTTATTCTTCAAGCGTCGGCGGCTCGAACCAGTTCGTCAGCGACAATCCACCGTCGACGACGAAGGCCGCGCCGGTGACGTAGGCGGAGAGCTTGTTCGACAGCACCGTGAGCGCCATCGGCACGAGGTCGTTGGCCTCGCCGAGACGCCCGAGCGGAATGTGCCGCGCCAGTGCGGGATCCGCAACGAATCCGCCGGCCGCGATCGCGCCGGGCACCAGTGCGTTGACGCGGATGTGGTGACGACCGAACGTCTTCGCGAGCTCCTTCACCAGCATCGCCATGGCCGCCTTCGCCGTCGAATAATGCGCGAGGTTGCGCGGGGTGCCCGCATGCAGCGATGTCAGAAACAAGAACGAGCCCGGTCGTTTCGCCGCGATCAGTCGTTTTGCGAGTTCACGCCCGAGGTGAAAACCGGCATCGAGATTGACGGCATGCATCTCCTGCCAGGTCCTGCGATCGACCGCGAGGGCATGATCGGCCTCTCGTCGCGGCGGCGAAGCGCTATGGACGAAATGGGTGACCTCGCCCAGCGCTACGTGTGCGGCAGCGAGCAGTTCGTCGCAGGCATCGAGCCTGGCGAGATCGCCGACCCAGGGCACGGCCAGAGCGGAATGCTCACTGGCGCTGATCGCGGCATGTACCCGCTCCGCGCTCACATCCGCAAACAAGGTCCGCACGCCCTCACCGACCAAGCCTAGCGCGATCGCGCGGCCGATACCATTGCCTGCGCCGGTGACGAGCGCGGTGTCGCGTGCGGGATCGAACGGCGTGCTGAACAGGCTCATGTCGTGCTCCGAGGCTGGGGAGCGGCAGGGTAGCCCACCGCGTGGACCGACGACAATTGCGCTGCGCGCCATTGCGGAGCGGCGCGCCGGGCGCTAGCCTCCCAAAAAACGGAGGAGGTTCCAGGGATGCGCATCGGTTTTCTGATGACGGGCCTGTTGCTGCTAGCTGCGCCGGTCCAGGCTGGCGACGCGCCGCCGCGGTCGACCTATGTGACGATGGTCTTGCAGGCCTTCGCCGCCAAGGTCGAGTGCCCCAACACGGACCTCGTCTATCAGGACCTCGTGCAGAGAGCGCAACAGATGCACCTGCCCGACGGCACCACCGAGAAAGTGCGCAAAGCGATCGCCTGGATGCACACCGGCGGCAAGATGGGCGAGAAGCAGGACGATGATTTGATGGCCGAGGTCGCGATCGCGACCCAGGCCACCGACCTGGACCAGCGCCGGCTCGGCATGCCCGGCTGGTGCGAAGCCCAAAAGACCAACCTCGCCGGCCTGATCCGCAGCAAGGGCGGCTAAAGCATGATCCGGAAAAGTGCGCAGCGGTTTTCCGAGAAGATCATGCTTAAACAACAACCTGAAGCGCGATGACGATTCATCCTAATCGCATCGCGCTTTAGCCAGCCCCGGCTTTTGCCGCATTAAGCACTTCGCGACGGAACCGCTGATCCGGCCCAAAATCGTCACAATTCTCGAAAGCATGCGACCTCTTCGAATTCGAACAGGAGGTCCTCATGCGGAGTATCCATTTCGTTTTCGCCGGCGCGATTGCGGCGGCCACGGTGCTGATCGCGCCCGCACAAGCGAGGAATGCCGACGCCCAGAAAGGCGAGGAAAATTCCACCCCGTCCTCATGCAGTGCCTATCAGCAGGCGCCGGACGGCTCGTGGGAGCCACTCCCCTGCAAAGCGACAGGCGAGCGCGGGCAGCCGCAGACACAGAACCGCACGTCGCCGCAAGGCAGCGATCGTGGGGAGCGTTGAAGGCGCTCGCGCTTACGAATGTCAGCTCTGATGCGGGCCGCGCATGATCTTCATGGCGTCCACGATGTGACGCCATTCCCTGGCCTCGTCGGTCTCGCCGCGACCCTCGCAGGCCTGGGCCTGCTCGGCGGCCTTCGCAATCGCAGCAAGACCGTGCTGTTCGAGCATCTGCCGGGCAACGGTATGAACCTGGACCTCGGACATCATGGGCGCTCTCCCGCTTGAGGGAACTGCGGTGCAGCGCACAACTGCCACCGCGGGTGTCTCACAACGATCGAGGCCCCGAGCTCGTTCCGCCCCGTCGATGTGAGCCAAACAGGAAGGCGGCCCGCCATGCCCGGCGGACCGCCTCCTCACCCACCCCAAACGGAAATCCGCGGCCGCGCCCCCTTACGCGACAGCCACCTTCTTGCGCTCGAAATCGTTGGGCACCTCGATGTCGACCTCCAGGGTCGAAACCTCGTCGCCGCGCTCGAGCCGGACGATGACCTTGGTCGGATCCAGCGTGACGTGCTTTGACACGACGGCGAGAATTTCCTCACGCAGCACGCCGAGCAGATCCGGCTGGCCACGCATTCCGCGCTCATGGGCAAGCAGGATCTGCAGCCGTTCGCGCGCGACGGGTGCCGAGGCCTTCTTACCGCGGAGAAGTCGAAGCAGACCCATGCTCATGCAGCCCTCCGTCGCAGCAGGCGATCCATCAGACCTCTGCGCTCGGCAGGAACATGCATCGTCACGTTCTCGCCGCAGAGGCGCTTGGCCGCGTCCATATAGGCCCGCGCCGGCGCTCCATCCGCGTTCGACAAGGTCACCGGCGTGCCGACGTTGGACGCCTTCAACACGTCCTGGCTCTCGGGGATGATGCCGAGCAAGGGCGTAGCAAGGATCTCGAGGATATCGTCGATGGTCAGCATCTCGCCGCGCGCAGCACGCGAGGGATCGTAGCGGGTGATGAGGATGTGCTTCTCGACACGCTCGCCCTTCTCGGCCCGCACCGTCTTGGAATCGAGCATGCCGATGATGCGGTCGGAATCGCGCACCGAGGAGACTTCCGGATTGGTGACGATCACGGCCTCGTCGGCAAAGCGCATCGCCATGGAGGCGCCGCGCTCGATGCCGGCCGGGCTGTCGCAGATCACCCAGTCGAAGCGGCTGCGCAGATCGTCGATGACCTTGCCGACGCCCTCTTCCGTCAACGCGTCCTTGTCGCGGGTTTGCGATGCCGGCAGCAGCCAGAGATTCTCCAGCCGCTTGTCGCGGATCAGCGCCTGCGGCAGCTTCGCAACGCCCTGCACCACGTTGATGAGATCGAACACCACGCGGCGTTCGGCGCCCATCACGAGGTCGAGATTGCGCAGGCCGACGTCGAAATCGACGACCACGACCTTGTCGCCGCGTTGCGCGAGCGCTGCTCCCAGCGCGGCGGTCGTCGTGGTCTTGCCGACCCCGCCCTTGCCTGATGTCACGACCAGTACCTTACTCATCTGAAATGTCTCCTTTGCTGGTCAGTTCAGTGCTGTAATTCGCATGGTATTCCCCTGTAGCCAGGCCTGCGCCGGCTTGCCGCGCAAGGCGGCGTCGATGTCGTCCGCTGTCTGGTAAAACCCGTCAATTGCAAGCAGTTCAGCCTCGATCCTCTGACAATAGATGCGCGCGCTGGTGTGACCGTTCACGCCCGCCATGGCGCGGCCGCGCAGCGCGCCGTAGACGTGGATGGAGCCGCCGGCAACGACCTCGGCGCCGGAGCCGACCGAGCCGAGAATGGTGACGTCGCCTTCCGGGAAGATCACGGTCTGGCCCGAGCGCACGGGGTTTTCGAGCAGCAACGAGGTCGGCTTGGTCTCGACCTTCACCTCGGCCTTCTTCGGCGCGCTCGGCTCGACCACGCAGCTGCGCCCGCCCGACAGGAGCGGCGGCATCATGGGGGTCAACCGGCCCTCCTCCACCCCTTCGATGCCGAGCACGCGAATGTTGCGGTCCTGAAGGCTGGTGAGCAGATGGCCGATGCCGGCCTGGCTGAGATCGACCGACGACAGGTCGATCACCACGGGCCGGCCGGCAAAGAAGCCCGGCGACCGCGCGATGGTGGCGTCGATCTCATGCAGCCAGTCCTGGACCGGAACCGTCGGCGTGAACACGAACGCCACGTAGGAGCGCCCGCGCAGGCGCACCATTTGACGTTGGACTTTTGCTGCAGCCTCCATAGCGGCCGACTCGTTCCCTGTTATTGAATGGTTAACGATGCGGCGGATATGGTTAACGGTCGGTTAATGTCTCCGTGCCATTACGTGGGGACGTGAACTGGTTGGACCGCCGCTGTCGTGTCCGCACACGCGCTGCGACGCAAAACTCTGCTGCGTATGACGCGCCCAAGCCGGTCACGCTCACCGCCAGCATGAGCCCGGGCCCCGGCTCTGCAGCGCACCGTCAGGAACGCTACGCTGGGCCACAAAGGTGAAAGTCAGGCGCGCTCGCTTGAACTATGAGTGCAGCAGTCACGCGAAAGCGACCGTGGAGACGGCGCACGCCCGCTTCCCTCGCATGTCGCGTCATCCATGTGATTGCAGGACCGCTCACCCGGATTGACACGGTCGTGCCATCTGGTTTCGATGCGCGTCCCGCAGACGGAGCCGATCATGTCAATTCAGTCCTCCATCAGACGCAAGACAGCCCCGGACATCCGGGCCCGCAAGCAAGGCGAGCCGGTCGTCATGCTGACCTCCTATCATGCGCACACGGCAGCGCTGGTGGATCAGCATTGCGACGTCATTCTGGTCGGCGATTCCCTTGGTAACGTCATGCACGGCTTCGAGACGACAGTGCCGGTCACGCTCGACATGATGATCCTTCAAGGCGCTGCGGTGATGCGGGGATCCAGGCGGGCGCTGGTCGTGGTCGATATGCCGTTCGGATCGTATGAAGCTTCCAGAGAGCAAGCGTTCAACTCCGCGGTACGGATCATGAAGGAAACGCAATGCGGCGCGGTGAAGCTTGAAGGTGGCGTCCGCATGGCGGAGACGATTGCATTCCTGTCCGGGCGTGGCATCCCGGTGATGGGTCATATCGGCCTTACGCCGCAATCCATCAACACGCTCGGTTCGTTTCGCGCCCAGGGGCGCGACGAGATCGACTGGGGGCCGATCGAGGACGATGCGAAGGCGGTCGCCGATGCCGGTGCGTTCTCAGTCGTCGTTGAAGCCGTGGCCGAGCCGTTAGCGCGCAAGATCACGGAAACGATCGCGATCCCCACCATCGGGATCGGCGCGAGCGCGGCCTGCGACGGCCAAGTGCTCGTGCTCGAGGACATGCTTGGGCTCTCGCCACGAACGCCTAAATTCGTTCGGCGCTACGGCGATCTCGGTCCGGCCATCGAAGCGGCGGTCGAACGGTATGCCGCAGACGTGCGGTCGCGTGCCTTTCCCGGACCGGAACACGTCTACGACATGAAGAAGGGCTGACGCAGCTGGCAGCAAGCGCCGCTCACTTCTTCACCTTGCTCGCATCCATCTTGACGTTCGGATCCAGCATCTTCGTTGTGAACGCCGTCGTCACGTCGAACGGCTTCTCCATGCCGAGATAGGTGTTGACCAGCTCGTAGTCCTTCTTCATCCGCTCGCCGTCGATCCAGCCGAGACCCTTGGTGGTCGTGAATTCGTCGGTCATCAGGAACTTGATGCGCTCCCACTGCCGTTCCTGGTTGGCCCGGTCGAGCCCCGAGACCTGCTCGAGCAGCGCGTTCAGGCACGGGGCCACGTCGGCGACGCAGGCCGCGAAGGCTTTCTGCGTGACGCGCACGAAATCTTCGACGACCTTCGGGTTCTTCTGCAAGTAGGCGCCGTTGACGATCAGGGAATTGCCGTAAGGGTTGAGCCCGATGTCCTTCCAGTTGACGTAGCCGAGATCGCCGCCGAACTCGATCACCTTCAGGTCGTGCTCGTTGTAGAAGTCGCTGATGATATCGACGGTGTGGCTCTTCAGTGCCGCGATCTTGGCGGTCGGTCCGACATTGACGAAGCCGACGGAATCGGGCGCAAGCCCCGCCGCCTTGGCGAAGGCCGGCCACATCACGCGCGAGGCATCGCCGGGCGGGTTGCCGATCTTGTGCCCGGCGAAATCCTTCACCCCGTTCACGCCATAGCTCTTCAGCCAGTAGAAGGTCTGGCCGGTGTTGGCATAGACGCTCATCACCGCGACCGTGTCGGCGCCCTTGCTCTTGGCCACCAGCATGGTGGCGAGATCGGCGACGCCGAAGGGCGAGCCGCCGGAGCCGACCTTGGCCGCGGAGACGCCTGAGCCCTTGCCGGTCTCGATGGTGAGGTCGATGCCCGCCTTCTCGTACCAGCCCTGCGCCTTGGCGTAATAATACGGCGAGTGGTCGGCCGTCGGCGTCCAGTTCAGGATCAGATTGACGGCCTCTCCCGCATGCGCGGGCATCGCCGTCGCACCGAGCGCCAGAGCCAACACCAGGGCCAAACCCGCCGCCTGCAAACGCTTCATCGCATCTCTCCTCGTTGCCGCGACCCGGCTTGTCGCTCTCCCCTTGTGAGGATACCAATGCAACAAGCCCGCCCTCCACTTGTCAACTGTTTGGTTGGAAATGCCCGCAAAACGATCTGGCGACACCGTGCCGCAGCGCCGCGACCCCGTCGCCACCCGCAGGAAACTCCTGACCGCGGCGCGCCAGGAATTCGCCCGGCACGGCTTTGCGGGCGCCCGCGTCGACGAGATCGCCGAGCGCGCCGGCGTCAACAAGCAGCTCGTCTACCACTATTTCGGCGACAAGGACGCGCTCTACCTCGCCGTGCTCGAATGGGTCTATGAGGACATCCGCGAGCAGGAGCGCAGGCTCAATCTCGAAGGCCTGGCGCCAGAGAAGGCGATCCGCAAGCTGATCGAGGCGTCGTTCGATCACCTGGCGGCAAACCCTGATTTCATCGTGCTTCTGAACGACGAGAACCGCGGCGGCGCCCGTCATGTCCGCGGCTCGACCCGGCTGGAGGCGATGCACTCGCCGCTCGTCAAAAGCGTCTCCCACATCCTCAACGAGGGGGTGCGATCTGGCGTATTCCGCAAGGGGATCGATCCCGTCCAGCTCTACATCTCCATTGCGGGCCTCAGCTATTTCTTCTTCTCCAACACGCAGACGCTGTCGGCGATCTTCGGCAAGGACCTGTCGAGCCGGGCCCAGCGGCGCGCCCGCCGCCGGCACGTCGCCGACCTCGTGCTCCAGTCGCTCCGGCCCTAATCAACCAACTGGTTGAAACTTCCCTCGAGTCCGGCTAGGCTCGCGACCCGCGGCAGGGTGGCTGTCGGCAACAGGGAGCAGGCGGTGGCAGGAGACGGGGCACGCACCTCGCGCAGCTTTGCGATCATCCTGATCGTGCACCTCGCCGTGCTCGTGCTGTGGCAAGTCGCGGTCGATGCCTTCCAGGTCCCGAAATTCATCCTGCCCTCCCCGCTTGCGACAATTCAGACGTTGGGGACCACAGGCTATGCCTGGGGCGCCAACACGCTGGTGACGGCGGTCGAGATCCTCGGCGGCTTCGCGCTCGGCGCCTTCGTCGGCGTGGCGCTCGCCGTGATCTTCAGCTGGGCACCGCTGCTCAGCCTCGTGCTGCTGCCGCTGTTCGTCACGCTGAACATGATTCCGAAAGTGGCGCTCGGCCCGCTCTTCATCGTCTGGTTCTCCTACGGCATCGTGCCGAACATCCTGATCGCCTTCAGCATCTGCTTCTTCCCGATCCTGCTCACCACCGCGCGCGGCCTGCGCGAAGTCGAGCCGGACCTGCTCGATCTCGTCAAATCGCTACGCGGCTCGCGCTGGACTCTGTTCCGCAAGATCCAGCTGCCGGGATCGCTGCCCTACATTTTCTCCGGGATGAAGGTCGGCGCCATCCTCGCGGTCGCCGGCGCCATCGTCGGCGAGTTCATCGCCTCCGAGCGCGGGCTCGGCTACCTCATGATCCAGGTGCAGTCCTCGCTCGACACGCCCGCGATGGTGATGGCGGTCGTGCTGCTGACGCTGCTTGGTGTCGCTCTCTACGGCCTGGTGCTCGCCCTCGAACGCATGTTCGTCGTCGGCGACGCCAGGCAGACCTGAAGACCAAGGACGACGTATCCATGCTGCTCACCCGCCAGACGCTGCCGAAGACCATCCCTGACATCGCCGCGCTCGATGATCTCCTGTGCCGGCCGAGCCAGGACCTGATCGACGATCTCAAGAAGGTCGAGGGCGACATCATGATCCTCGGCGTCGCCGGCAAGATGGGCCCGACGCTGGCAGGACTTGCGAAGACCGCCGCGCCGGATCGCCGTATCATCGGCGTCGCCCGCTTCAGCGACGCCGGCGTGAAGGACTGGCTGCACGCGCGCGGGGTCGAAACGATCAACTGCGACCTCATGGACGAGAAGGCGATTGCAGCGCTGCCCAAGGCGCCGAACATCGTCTTCATGGCCGGCCGCAAGTTCGGCGCCGAGGGCGATCTGTCGCTGACCTGGGCGATGAACGCGCACGTCCCGGCGCTGGTCGCGCAGGCTTTCCCCTCCTCGCGCATCGTGGCGTTCTCGACCGGCTGCATCTATCCGTTCGTTCCGGTCGATGGCAAAGGCTCGAGCGAGGACATGGCGCCGAACCCGCCCGGCGAATACGCCCAGTCCTGCGTCGGCCGCGAGCGCATGTTCGAATATTTCTCGCACCAGTTCGGCACGCCGGGGCGCCTTTTCCGCCTCAACTACGCGATCGACATGCGCTATGGCGTGCTGCACGACATCGCGACGAAAGTGCTGACGGGCACGCCGATCGACGTCAGCCTCGGCCATGTCAACTTCATCTGGCAGGGCGATGCGTCGTCCCAGGCGCTGCGCTGTCTGGCGCATTGCACGGCGCCGACCTCCCCGATCAACGTCAGCGGCCACGAGATCCTCGCAGTGCGCGATCTCGCGGCGAAGTTCGGCGCAAGGTTCGGCCGCGCGCCGGTGCTGACGGGCAAGGAAGAGCCGACGGCCTGGCTGACCGACACGTCGAAAGCGGTCGAACTCTTCGGCCTGCCCGTCGTTGACACCGAGCAACTGATCGCCTGGACCGCGGATTGGGTCTCTCGCGCCATGCCGAGCCTCGGCAAGCCCACCAAATACGAGGTGCGCGATGGCCGCTACTGACGGCCCGGCCGTCATCAAGCTCAGCGAGCAGGATGCGATCGCCGGGCTGGCGCTCTCGACGGAAGCGCACTGGAACCAGACCGAAGCGGACTGGCGCATCTTCCTGCGCGACGGAGTCGTGTTCGGCATCCGCGACGGCGCGCGACTGGTCGCGACTGCGGCGCTGCTGCCCTATTCCGGCAACAATGCATGGGTCAGCATGGTGCTGGTGACGGCAAGCCATCGCCGCCGCGGTCTTGCCACGCAGCTCGTCGATGCCTGCCTCGAAGCGGCGCGCAGGGACGGGCTGACGTGCTGGCTCGATGCGACCCCCGACGGCGCCAAGGTCTACGGCCCGCTCGGCTTCACCCCGACCTCGCAATTGCGCCGGCTGAAGCTGGTGAAATCCACGTCCGCATCCGGGCAAGCGCCGTCAACCGCAACGCTCGACGCGCTTTGCGATCGGGACCGGCGCGCGACCGGCCTCGACCGCACCGCCCTTCTCTCGGCGTTCGCGCGGCGGCCTGGCTCGCGCATCGTCACCGCGAACGGCGCCATCGCGCTGGTGCGGGACGGCCGAGCCGCGTGCCATATCGGCCCGTTGTGCGCCGATCACACCGCAGCCGCGCTGACCCTGGTCGACGCGATCGCGCGGTCGCAGGACGGACCGCTCCTGCTCGACGCCGTCGCGTCGCAAGGAACGTTCCTGGACGGATTGACAGCGTCCGGCTGGACCATCGAACGCCCCTTCCAGCGGATGCGTCTCGGCCCCGCCACCGCCATGGCCGGGGAAATGCCATTCGCCGTCGCCGGCCCCGAATTCGGATAGGACATCATGCACCACAGCCAGATCAACAGCGACGTCCGCAAGCTGATCGCCGACGGCACCGTGCTGCCGGCGCATCCCCTCGCGCTCACCGCCGAGCGACAGCTCGACAAGATTCATCAGCGTGCGCTGACGCGCTATTACATCGACGCCGGCTCGGGCGGTCTTGCCGTAGGTGTGCACACCACGCAATTCGCGATCCGCGACGTCGGCCTCTACCGTCCTGTGCTCGAGCTCGCCGCGGAGACCGCAGCACACTGGACCCAGCGGCCGCTGGCGTTGGTCGCGGGCCTCGCCGGCCCAACCAGCCAGGCGATCGCCGAGGCCCGCACCGCACGCGACATCGGCTATCATGCGGGCTTGCTCAGCCTCGCCGCGATGAAGAGCGCCTCCGAGGACGAGATCATCGCGCACTGCACGGCCGTGGCCGCCGAAATTCCGCTGGTCGGCTTCTACCTTCAGCCGGCCGTGGGCGGCGTCATCCTGTCGAGCCGGTTCTGGCAGCGCTTCGCCTCGATAGACAACGTCATTGCGATCAAGATCGCACCGTTCAACCGCTACCGTACCCTCGATGTTCTGCGCGGCGTCGCGGCCGCCGGCGCGCTCGACCGCGTCGCGCTCTACACCGGCAATGACGACCACATCCTGCTCGACCTGATGCTGCCGTTCGATCTCCGCGACAAGGGCGTCACCACGCGCACCTATTTCAAGGGCGGCCTGCTCGGCCACTGGTCGGTCTGGACCGCGAGCGCCATCCAGCAGTTCGAGCGCTGCAAGGCGGCGCGGCACAAGGACACCGTGCCCGCCGACCTGCTGGCGCTCGATGCCCGCGTCACCGACAGCAACAGCGCCTTCTTCGACGTCGCCAACAATTTCCACGGCTGTATCGCCGGCTGCCACGAGGTGCTGCGGCGCCAGGGCCTGATGAAAGGTTTGTGGTGCCTCGACCCCGACGAGGGCCTCAGCCCCGGCCAGAAGGAGGAGATCGATCGCGTCTGCCGCGAGCACGCCGACCTCAGCGACGATGCCTTCGTCGCCGCGAATTTGGACAAATGGCTGGCATGAGCTCAGACCCGTTCATCAGCCTGCAAGGCGTCCGAAAGGTCTATCGCAGCGGCGGCACCGAGTTTCTGGCGGTGTCCGACGTCACCATGGACGTGCAGGAAGGTGAGCTCGTCTCGCTGGTCGGCCCGTCCGGCTGCGGCAAGACGACGGTGATGAAGATCCTGGCGGGCCTGCATGGCGCCGATGGCGGCACCGTGACGATAGGCAATGCCACGAGTCCATTCGATCCGACCCGCGATATCGGCATGGTGTTCCAGCAGGCCCTGCTGCTGAAATGGCGGACCATCCTGGACAACGTGCTGCTGCCGGCCGAGATCGTCGGCCTGCCGATGAAGGCCGCGCGCGAGCGGGCGCGCGACCTTCTCAATCTCGTCGGGCTCTCCGGCTACGAGCAGAAATATCCGCAACAATTGTCCGGCGGCATGCAGCAGCGCACGGCGATCGCGCGCGCCTTCATCCACGATCCGAAACTGATCCTGATGGACGAGCCGTTCGGCGCACTGGATGCGCTGACGCGCGAGCAGATGAATCTGGAGATGCTGCGGATCTGGCGCGAGAGCGGCAAGACCATCATCTTCGTCACGCATTCGATCCAGGAAGCCGTGTTCCTGTCCTCGCACTGCGCCGTGCTGACGGCGGGCCCGGCGAAGATGGCCGACTATTTCGCGATCGACCTGCCCTTCCCGCGCAACCTTCCGCTGAAGACGACGGACGCGTTCGGCGCCTATGCAAGGCGGATCTATGCGAAGCTGGGCTTAGGGACGGCGTAAACAGCCGGTCCGCTGTCATTCCGGGGCGCAAGGAAGTCGCGACCTGCGATGCGCAGTTGCGCATCCGAGAATCCATCGGGCAGCAAAACACGCGGTGAAATGGATTCCGGGCTCGCGCCAAGAGGCGCGCCCCGGAATGACGGTGCACGGCGTGAACACCGTGCCCCGTTCTCTCAGCTCTTGTTGCGCATCTTGCTGAGCAGATAGTTGTCGTAGAAGTTCTCCGCGATCTGCGTGTAGAAGAGCAGCTCCTTCATATACGCGTCGTGGCTCTCCTTGGTCCGCTTGAACAGATCGCTCTTGGCGGCAAGCTCGTTCAGATGGTCCTGGGTCGCGTTGTAGCAGGCCTCCAGCACCGGCTGCGGGAACGCTTTCAGCTCCGTGCCGCTCGCGATCAGCCGCTTCAGCGCGGCCGGATTGACGCTGTCGTACTTCTCGAGCATCCAGGCGCCGGCCGCCGCGCCTGCCTGGTTGACAATCGCCTGGTATTGCTTGGGCAGCGAATTCCACTTTTCGTCATTGACGATCATGTGCAGCATGGCGCCGCCTTCCCACCAGCCGGGGAAGTAGTAATATTTGGCGACCTTGTAGAAGCCGAGCTTCTCGTCGTCATAGGGACCGACGAACTCGACCGCGTCGATCGTGCCCTTCTCCAGCGCCGGATAGATATCGCCGCCCGCGATCTGCTGCGGGACGACCCCGAGCTTTGCCAGCACGTGGCCGCCCATGCCGGCGATGCGGAATTTGAGACCCTTGAGATCGTCGACGGTCTTGATCTCCTTGCGGAACCAGCCGCCCATCTGGGTGCCGGAATTGCCGCACAGGATGGCGTGCGCCTTGAAAGGCTTGAGCGCCTCGTTGGTGAGGTCGGCGCCGCCACCGAAGTGCCACCACGACTCCTGATGGCGATGGTTCATGCCGAACGGCGCACCGGTGGCATAGGCCAGCGCCGGCTCCTTGCCGATGTAGAAATAGAGCGGCGTCTGCGCCATCTCCACCGATGCGGTGCTGACGGCATCCAGCGCCTGGAGGCCGGGCACGAGCTCGCCCGCCGAGAAGGTCTGGATCTGGAATTTGTTGTCGGTGGCCTCAGCGACGTATTTCGCGAAGGTCTGCGCCGTGCCGTAGATGGTGTCGAGCGATCTCGGAAAGCTCGAGGTCAGGCGCCATTTGATCTCGGGCGCGCTCTGCGCGATCGCAGGTGCAGCAACCAGCGTCGTCGCGCCGGCGACCGCGCCGCCCTGGAGGAATGTACGGCGTTTCATGATGTGGACTCTCCCTGGAAGTAGATTTCGAACATATGGGCTTTGTGACGACGGTCTTAGCGGACCGTTTGCCCGTTCCTATAGCGGAGTTCAAGTTGCGAGGAGAAGGCCCGTACGGAGCTCTCAGAGCAGCTTGGCGCTGACGAACAGCGCGCGCACGGCGTTGGTCGCCTGCACCGCCAGCATAGCGTTACCGGCGGCACCTTCCAGGGCTGCGACTGCATCCTCGTGCAGGGAGCGAAATTCCATCCACTCGACCGACTTGAAGTTGGTCAGGAATTGGTAGGCCTGACCGACGGTCGCGATCGCCAACGTGTCACCGTTCAGCTTGATCTTGAACGTCGTGCGCAGCGGGGTTTCGGAACTTGATGGATCACTCATGGGCTGCTTCTGGGCGAGGACGGCTTAACGAAGAGGAAACGGCAGCCCCGCCGTCGCAGGCAAGGTCAGGAATTGGTGCTCGCGCGCTGCGAAGCGGTCGCCGTCCCGCGCAGGCTCGGCACCACGACCAGGCGGTTGAACTCGCCATTGTCGTAGGCCTTCAGGAAACGGTCGTAGTCCTTGATCGAGACGCAACCGTTGGAATCGCCGCGCGGCCCGAGCAGGTAGTTGTGCGTGAGCAGACCGACGCGGCCAAGCGCACTGGTGCCCTCAGTCGGCGTCATGCGCAGTGCCCGGACGCCGTGGAACAGCTTTTCGCGCGGCTTGAGGTCGTAGGTCGCCGGCGGCGTCGCGCCGACCATCCGCCGGTCGACGTGGTCGGGGTCGTCCATCAGCGCGCCCAGGCCAGAATGGGCCTCCAGCGCCACCCCGCTCGGCAGATAGACCGCCTTGGCCGAGATGTCGTAGACCGCGGTTCGCGAGTCGTAGCCGAGGGAAGCGAGATCGGGCGCCTTTGTCAGCAGCCCGCTGTCCGGCGTCAACGAAGCCAGCTTGATCTTGTCGGTGAATTTTTCGAAGAAGTTGCGGTTGTCGGTCCTGGAACCGGTATCGGCATAGGCTTGGCTGGAGGCGATCTGGGCGGCCAGATCTGCCTGGACCGGACGCGAGCGCGGGATCGGGATAGCGTCGGCACGCTGCGAGGGCCTCGCCTCTTCGGCTGCAGGCTGTTCGTCATCGGACAGCATCGAGCGCCAGTCGTCGCCCTGGAGCCTCTGGGCGAGCATCGCCTTGGCGTCTCGCAGCTTGAGCTGGACCGCATTCACGGCGGAGCGCTCGAGCGCCCGCAGGCCGAACTCGCGCGCCGGCGGACTGCCGGCAGCAGACGCGAAACGGTCCTCGAACGAAGGAGCATTGGCCGGCGGCAGCGCAGCGGAGACCAGCGGAGTCGAATCACCGATGTCAGAAACCCACGCGGCGGCGCCAAGCGCCAGCGCGACCGCTGCCACAGACAGTAAAATCGTCTCGGCCCGCCCGACACGGCGGCGCGACAACAGCCTATCGGCGTTTGCTGCGTCGGAAACCATCAGATCCCCAAAATCGACCCCGGGGGTGCCCACCCCCACCCGGAGACTCTATACCAGCTACCACATTGGGAGCCAAAAGTTAGGCATAATCGCGGCCGGAAAACCTCCCAAAGGTATCCAATGACCGATCTCTTCGATCTCAACCGCTTTGTCCGGGCCCAGGACCCGGTCTATCGCGACGTCCAGGCCGAGCTGGCCCGGGGTCGAAAGCAGACTCACTGGATGTGGTTCATCTTCCCGCAGGTCGCAGGCCTCGGCTTCAGCGCCATGTCGCAGCGCTACGCCATCGGGTCCCGCGCGGAGGCCGAGGCCTATCTCGCCCATCCCGTCCTCGGGGCGCGCCTGATCGAATGCACGAGGCTCGTGCTCGCCGTCGAGGGTCGGACCATCAACGCGATCCTGGGCGCACCTGATGACGCCAAATTCCGCTCGTCGATGACTCTGTTCGGCGCGGTGTCCGACGCACCCGTCTTCGATCAGGCGATTGCCCGTTATTTTGCTGGTGAACGCGACGGCGCCACGCTTGAGATCCTGTCGAGGCTCGACCGCGCATCCGGCTGAATTGGCCGCCGGGGGCGTAACCCGAGATTAACACGGGCTATCTATCGTCTGTGCAAATTTAACTCTCGTCGCATGCCATTGCCGGACAGATCATGAAAATCGGTACGCTCCTGACCAGCGCCATCGTCTCGCTCTCGACCGTCGGCGGCGGCCTCGCCGTCTACGTCGCCGTGACGAAATACCAGACCATGGAACGGGTCGGCGAGGCGCAAGGCCGCCTGGCCATCGTCCGCGCCGTCAGCGATATCCCGCGTTACCTCAATCCCGAGCGCGGCTTTTCCACCAACATTCTCTATGGCCCTGCGAGTATCGACCCGGCACTGCTCACTGAGCAGGACAAATTGCGCAAGCAGACTGACGGCGCCCGCGACAGGATGAACGCACGACGCAAGGAGCTGCCCGGCTCCTTCGAGGACGGCAGTACCATCGGCAGCAATATCGACGGGATCAATGCGAAATTCACCGCCTTGCGCGAAGCCATCGACAAGGCGCTCGCCGGACCGGCGGAGGCCCGCAAGGACGCGGCCAAGAAGATCGTCGCCGACAATGCCGTGCTCAATGCAGGTGTGACCGCGCTACTCAACGAGCAGGTCCGCCGCATGGCAATCCTCAATGGCGATGCCTACCGACAGGCCAGCTACGCCAACATCGCCATGACGTTGCGGGACGTCGGCGGCTTCAATTCCAGCCTCCACAAGAATCTGGTCGGCGGCAAGAAACCGGCGACCGACGCCGAAAAGGCCGACATCGCCCGCTCACAGGGCCGCAACGACCAGATCGTGATGGCGCTGCAGGAACTGCGCGGCAATCCGTCAACCCCTGCGAACGTCGCCGAGGCCCTGGAGAAATTCAACGCGATCTATGTCGAGGAGTTCGGTCGTGAGCTCAAGCTGGTGAAAGACGGCGCCGTCACCGGCAAGTACGAGCACGATATGGACACCTATTACGCCGCGACACAGCGCGGCCTCGGCACCATCATCGGCGTTCGCGATGCCTTCTACGACAATGCCGAGCAGATTCTCGCCAGCGCATCTTCCGCCGCCCGCACCAGCTTCATCATCGCCCTCGGCGTTCTCCTCGCCGTGCTGATCGCCAGCGCCGGCCTGATCGTGATGGTCCGACGCCGCGTCTGCGCCCCGATCGTCGGCTTGACGACGCGCATGACACAGCTTGCCGATGGCGACGTTGCCGGCGAGATCCCCGGCGCCCAGCGCTCCGATGAGATCGGCGCGATGGCCGCGGCCGTTCAGGTCTTCAAGGACAACATGATCCGGGCCGACCGGCTCGCCGCCGAGAAGCAGGCTGAGAACGACGGCAAGATGCGGCGCGCGCAGGCGCTCGACAGCCTCACGCGAGCCTTCGAGGCCAAGGTCACCGAGCTCGTCGGCGGACTGTCCCAGGCCTCGGCGACCATGGAAAGCACCGCGCAGTCGATGACCTCTACGGCGGCGCAGACCAACAGCCAGGCCGCGGTGGTCGCCGCCGCCTCCGAACAGACCTCGAGCAACGTGCAGACCGTCGCCAGCGCCACCGAAGAGCTGACCTCCTCGATCGCGGAGATTGGCCGTCAGGTCGCCCAAAGCACCGAGATCGCCGCCCGTGCCGTCGACAACGCGCGCCGCACCGGCGACACCGCCCGCGCGCTCGCCGAGGGCGCCCAGAAGATCGGCGACGTCGTCACGCTGATCCAGAGCATCGCCGAACAGACCAACCTGCTCGCGCTGAACGCGACCATCGAGGCCGCCCGCGCCGGCGATGCCGGCCGCGGCTTCGCAGTGGTCGCCTCCGAAGTGAAGTCGCTGGCCGGCCAGACCGCCAAGGCCACCACCGAGATCTCCGAGCAGATCACGGCGATCCAGACCGCAAGTGACGAGACCGTGGCCGCGATCCGCAACGTCGCCGACGTCATCGGCGAGATCGACCAGATCGGCACCGCGATCGCCGCTGCGATCGAGGAGCAGGGCTCGGCTACCAAGGAGATCGCCCGCAGCGTCCAGGAGGCCGCCCGCGGCACCCAGGAGGTCAACAGCAACATCTCCGGGGTACAGCGCGCCGCCGACGACACGGGAGCTGCCGCGAGGGAGGTGCTGGGCGCCGCCGAGCAGCTATCGAGCCAGTCGCGCGATCTCGCCGGACAGTTCGACCGTTTCCTCGGCGAGGTCAGGGCCGCTTAAAGCGTGATCCGGAAAAGCGCGCAGCGGTTTTCCGAAAAGCTCATGCTGAAACTACAACCCAAAGCGCGATGACGGTTCATCCCGGTCGCATCGCGCTTTAGTAAGGCGGCGCCTTCCGCGCCCGCTGCGCTTTCGCCGCCTCGATCCACCACAGGAGATCGTCGGCAAAGCGGGGGAACGAGCGCTCCAGCGCCTTGCCGCCCTCGCCGATCGGCTCGGCGTCCGCCGACAATGTCTGCGCGATCGGGCCGACGCCGATGGTGCTCGACACCACCACCATCCCCATCTCCGAAAGCGTGCCGTGCCAGGCCGTCGCCGCGCGCGCACCGGACAGTCGGCCGGCGGAATAGCTCACGATCGCGGCCGGACGCCAGAACCACTCTTCGAGGAAGTGGTCGGTGAGATTCTTCAGCCCGGGCTGGATGCCCCAATTGTATTCGCCGGTGACGAAGACGAAGCCGTCGGCGCCGCGGATCTGCCCGGCCAGCTTCTCCAGCGACTCGGGCGCCGCGCCCTTGGGATATTCCTTGTACATGCGGTCCAGCATCGGCAGGCCGATCGCCTTGGCGTCGATGAATTCGACCTCCTCGCCGCGGCCGCGCAGCCGATCGACGACGAAATTCGCAAGGCGGATGCCCATGCGGTCGGAACGGTAGGAACCGTAGAGAACGAGAATGCGATTGCTCATGGCCGAACGGTAGCACGAAACCGGTGTCCGCCCTACTCGATTTGTCGAACTATCGTCCGCGACCACGGCGCAGCGTTTGCGACGGCGACTCGTTGAACTGGACGCGGTAGCTTCTAGAGAAATCGCTGAGATGCCAGAAGCCAAACGCCAGCGCGACCGCCTTGACGCTATCGGCGCCGGCGAGCAGCTGCCGCCGCACCAGCCACAGCCGGCGCAGGCGCAAATAGCGGTGCAGGCTCATGCCCCGATAGCGGCGGACGACGTCGTGCATGGTGCGAACGGACAGCCCGAGTTTGCGCGCGATCTCATCGCTGTAGATCGGCTGCGACAAATCCTCGGTCAGCAGTGCGCGGATGTCCTGGAACATCCTGAAATTCCGCTCGTCGTTGGGGCCGTGGGTCCAGCGGGCCGAGACGACGCTTTCGAAGGCCTCGTCGGCGGCTCCGAGCAGGGACTCCTTCATCGCCGCGCCCTTCAACAAGAGCTCCGGCGCCTCGACCGGGCCGGACGCCTCGGCCAGCACCTCACGAACCACGGTGCGCAGCCGGTGCAGGCCGGCCGCTGAGACTTCAAAAATCTTGAAGCTCGAGAGCGTGGCCGGCCAGCCGCGGTCCCGCACCTCCGGCCTGAAAACCACCGAGGCGATTTGTCGCTGCACCTCCTCAATGGTGGTGTAGGCGGCGCCGCCGCTGCCAACGACCACGACCGGTCGGGCGCGCTGCGAGCCATTGAAGCGAACGGGGACGTCGAGGTCGTCCATCATGAAGCCGACCGCCGTGCAGTTCTCGACCAGCTGCGCATCGACCATTCGCGGAAACGTCCGCGTCAAATTCACGTCGCAGCCGGGCAACGACAGGATTGTCTGCTCAGCCGAAATCCTCCGTACGAAAGGCGTGAATTCGAAATTCAGCCCGCGTATCGCACTTCGAAATTCGTCGACGTCTGAAAAGCGAAAAGTGTTGAGTGCCAGTCTCGGCACATCGTCAATGCTGTTCATGAAAATATGAAACGCAACGTGGCGTAGACGTGCGTCCGGCCGCGACGCCGGTTCGTTTCCCCCTTCGGTTTTCCGCTCCCTAGAAAGGATCAATCTTAACGTGTCCTGACAAATTGGCGAGGAGCCACTTGAAAGAACAAGCGGGCACGTCTGCTCTCTCGCCGAATTTCGATAGCGTTTCCCGCACAGTGATGGTGCCAGGCTACCTGACCCTCGATATCTAAAATTCAAAATTAACGACTTTGAGGCGCAATAGCTCACGTTTGATCGTCAAAGTTATTTCGAATTTCAGGCCCCTGCCATGACGGCAAATTCGCCTGCTGATGTTCTGGTCGAGTTGGAGGACGCGGTCGCAACGTGTCCGCTGGACCGCTGCGCACGCATTCTTTCCGGCATCATGCAGCTGCTCACCAGCAGCCGTGACCGGCCCCAGGAATTGCTCGCCAATGTGGTCGACGGCGTTCTGCTGCGGCTGACGGAGCGGGTTGAGGCCAGTGCGTTGATCGAGCTCAGCACCGCACTCGCGGAGCTCGCGGTGGCCCCGCCGAAGACCATGCGGCGTCTCGCCTCGCACCACGATCCGGAGGTGGCGTGCCCCGTCTTGCTGCGATCGCCGTCACTGTCCACAGCCGACCTCAAATCGATCGCGGCCTCGAGCGGCGAACGGCAGCAACGCGCGATCGCCGCCCGCGCGCCGATCGATCCGCCGGTGATCGAGACGCTGATCGAAGGCGGCTCCCGCGGCGTTTGTATTGCGCTGATCGCCAATACGGACGCACGATTCTCTGACGCCGCCTACGCCGCGCTGGTCGGCAAGTGCCTGACGGATGATGAGCTCACGAAGGCGCTGGCCCTCAGGCCGGACACGCCCGACACGGTCATGCGGAAGTTGCTGTCGGCGGCTCCGGCATCCGGCACAGGGCCGAAGGCGACCGTCTCGCTTCAAGCCGTAGCGGCCGCGCCGATCGTCCCCAAGCTGCCCTGCGCGGCCGCCTATGCAAGCGCGCGGCCGGAGATCGTCGCGCTCAACCGCATCGGCAAGCTCAACGATTCCACGGTGAACCGCTTCGCCATCCGCGGCGAGACCGCCAACCTCGTCACGGCCCTATCGGTGCTTTCGGGGACCCCCATCGAAATCGTCGAGCATGTCATGACGGACGACGATTGCGAGGGTCTCGTGATGGCCTGCCGCGCCTCGCGGCTGAACTGGCAGACCACGTTGGCCATCTTGGGCAATCGCTGCGGCAGAAGGCTCTCCTTCGCCGAGCGCGAACGCGCGCAGCACACTTTTGAGACACTACTCCTGTCCACCAGCCAGTGGACGGTGCGTTGGGGGGAAATTGCCGCAAGTGCCAGGGAGAGCAGTCGGGAACATCGCGGCGCAAAGATGGGGATTAGCCGATGAAATTCGACGGTCGCAAAGCGGCTCGTGTGAAAATGGACCACAGGCAGCCGGTCAATCTCATGGGTTCGGACGGGACCTGGCGACGCAGCTGCGTCCTGCTGGACGTATCGCAAAGCGGCGCCAAGATCGAGGTCGAGGGCACACTCGACGTGCTCCAGGCCAAGGAGTTCTTCATGCTGCTGTCGTCGACCGGCCTCGCCTACCGGCGCTGCGAACTGGTCTGGATCGACGGCACCACGGCTGGAGTTCACTTCGTTACGGCTGACGGCAAGAAGAAACCTGCAGGCGCACCAGCGCCTGCGCAGACCGCGGTTCAGGGCAAATAGATTCGAGCATTCCACCTGGTGTTTGACTTTCATACGGTCGCAAAGTGTAGGTCAGATCGTGCAGCACGCGCCAACAAGATCCGGCCCGGTCGATGGTGACGGCGGTATCCGTCAGACACGAACCGATCGCCCCTTCCTGCATGTGCTGGCCGACACGTCCGACAAACTTTCGGGCGTCTGCGCGATCCTCCAAGAGAAATTCACCATTGCCGGCGAGCGACTCGACGCCGATTCCAGGCTGTCGCAGACGCCGGCCGCCATCGTCATCCGCGCGGAGCTGCGCGACGTCGACAACATCGCCGCGATCAAGAAGCGGGCCGGCAAGCTGGCGAAGGCCAGGAAGCGCATCTTCCTGCTCGAGCACGCCTCCCATGTCTGCATCTCGCAAGCCTACGCGCTCGGAGCGACGCTGGTCCTTCCCGGCACGGTTAGCCGGACCAGGCTTCTGGCGGCGCTGGCCGATCCGGCCGACGGTCCGTCGGCGTCGTCAGGCGACGCGTCGCAACCGGACAACGCCGTCGAGACCGCCGCGACCGCGATCGCATCGATGTTCACGGCTGTGACCCTGGGCCAGCCGCTCGACGTCGACGGCACCAAGGAAGCCGGTCGCCAGATTGCCGAGCGTATCACCCAGCATGGCCTGACGGAGTGGCTCATGACGGTGCGGCGCCACCACGAAGGAACCTATCAGCATTGCCTGCTCGTGACCGGCGTTGCCATCGACTTCGGACTGAGCCTCGGCGTCGGCAGGGCCGACCTGGAACGGCTCTATTCGGCTGCCATGTTCCACGACATCGGCAAGGCGCAGATACCACTCGCCATCCTCGACAAGCCGGGCCGCCTTGATGCCGCCGAACGCGCGCTGATCGAAACGCATCCGGCCGCCGGTTACGAGTTTCTCAAGGGACACGACGGAATCTCGCCGGAGATACTCGATGCCGTTCGCCATCATCACGAATACCTCGACGGGAGCGGTTATCCCGACGCGCTCTGCGCCGAGAGGATCGGCGACATCGTGCGAATTCTAACGATCTCGGACATCTTCGCGGCGCTGATCGAGCACCGACACTACAAGCCGACCATGCCGCGCGCGGAGGCCTACAATATTCTGTGCGGGATGAACGGGAAGCTGGAGAAGGCGCTGGTCCACTCATTCAAGCAGGTCGCGCTCACGCGGTGAGCGCGGCAGACCGGTCTCGAACGCGGCCTAATGAGTAGCGCGATGGCTGGCGCGGCGCGGGATGGATCGGCAGGCCAGCCCCTCGGCCAGCAGCTTCATGTCCTCGTGCCGGCCGCTGCGTATCAGCCGGCCGAACTCTTCGGGTGTGAAAGGAAGACTTGGATCGTCATCGATCTTGTGCCGGAGTCGCGGACCGAAGAACCGTCGAACCAGGCTAGCCAGCCGCCGCATGTCAATTCCCTCGCGCCAGCAACAAACCTCTCAGTCCGCACATTGTTCCTCCTGCACCTTCGAGATTGCAAGAGGCCGCTTGGGACTCCGCAGCAAAAATTTCCGCCAGAGAATAATCTCCTCCTGTCGCGCTAATCGGCAAAACCCACGTAACGCACGAACTGGTGGTTGTGCTCGCGGTCCGAGCGTACCGCGTTCGCGGCAAAGCCGTCGTCGGGATAGCCCATCGCGACGCAGGTCATGATGACCTCGTCCTCCGGAATCTCGGCGACCTCGCGCACGATGTCGGAGCGCATGATGCCCTGCCCGTTGATGACAGAGCCGAGCCCGCGGTCCCACGCCGCGAGCACGATGCCGTAGCAGAGCGCGCCGAGATCGAAATGGCAGACGGCGCCGGGATCGAGCACGCGGTCGTAGGTCAGCACCAGCGAGACCGGCGCGTCGAACTGGCGGAAGCCGCGCAGCACCCAGTCCTGCCGCATCGGCTTGTCGTCGCGCGCGATTCCCATCGCGCCGAACAGCTTCTTGGCAATGTCGACCTGCCGGGTGCGATGCACACCCTGGTACTCGCCGTGGCTGACGATGTCGCGCTTGACCTTGGCGCCGCCGGCCATCTCCTCCATGTTGCGGCGACGCACCTCCTCCAGCGGATGGCCCGTGAGCACATGGACATGCCAGGGCTGGGTGTTCATCGACGAGGGCGCGCGTTTGGCGCTCTCGATGATCACCTCGATCACCGCGCGCGGCACCGGCTCGTTCTTGAAGCCGCGCACGCTGCGGCGCGACTGGACCAGCGTCTCGAATTCCACCTCGTGAACCTCCCTGCCCGTTCGTCCGGCGTTGCGACGCAGGCCGGTTGCCGATGCGGCCCGCAAAACCTATGCTGGTCCGCAAGCAAGACCAAGAATCCCGGAGGACCCTCATGGCCGCGCCGCTCGATCCCGTCATCGCCCAGATCATTCCGCTCATGCCGATGCGCGATCCCGTCACGATGACGCCACAGAGTGCCCGCGATTCCTTGCGCGCACTGGCTGCCTCGCGCGCGGCCATACCGCCGCCGCCCGTCGATACCGTGCAGGACATCAAGGTGAAAGGCGGCGCCGGGCCGCTCGATGCACGCGTCTATCGGGTCGGCACCACGTCGGCACCGACCGTGGTGTTCTTTCACGGCGGCGGCTGGGTCGCGGGCGACCTCGAGACCCACGACCGGCAGGCGCGCAATCTCGCGATCGAGACTGGCGCGGTGGTCGTCTCCGTCGACTATCGCCGCCCGCCCGAGACGCGCTTTCCCGGCGCCTTCGAGGATGCCTTCACCGCAGTCGGAGATATCTTCAACCGCGTCGCGGAATTTGGCGGTGACGCAAAGCGCTTCGGCGTTGCCGGCGACAGCGCCGGCGGCAATCTCGCGGCCACCACCGCGATCGCCTGCCGCGACGCCGGCATCAAGCTCGCCGCGCAATTGCTGGTCTATCCCGTGACCGACGTCCTCGGCAGCTACGCGGACGCACGTGAGAACGCGCGCTATCCCTCCCGCGCGGAGAATGCGGACGGCTACTTCCTCACGCGTGCTACGATGGAATGGTTTTGCGGCCATTATCTCGCCGATCCCGCTCACGCGACCGACTGGCGTGCCTCGCCGCTGCGCGCCGCATCGCTTGCCGGGCTGGCACCTGCGATCGTGACCACGGCCTGGTTCGATCCCTTGCGCGACGAGGGTGCGGCTTACGTGCGGGCGCTGGAGGCGGCCGGAGTCCGCGTCAAGCACCACGAGGGCCCCGGCCTGATCCACGGCTATTTCGGCATGGGCGACGCCTCCGAGGTCGCGCGCGCCGAGGCGCAGCGCGCACGCGCCGACTTCAAGGCCCTGCTCATGCGGGGCGTTTGAAGCGGTCAGGTGCTCCGCGCGCGTTGCGCGCCGGTATGCCCCCAGGTCTCGTCCCAGTCCTGACCGGCGGCGTCGACGACGCGGCCGTCGGCTTCGAAGAACTTGTTCGGCACCTGGAAGATCGCCAGGATCAAGGCGCCGTCCGGACACCAGGCGGCGTGGCGGCTGCCCGCCTCGCGCCAGATGAATTCGCCGGCCTTGCAGGCGATACCCTCGGCCGGGCCCTCCTTGTCGACGAGCGCGCCTTCGATCACCCAGCTCTGCTCGATGCCGACATGCTCGTGATCGGGCAGCACCGATCCCGGCGCAAAGCGCATCAAGGCGGTCATCAGGCCCGTGCTGCGATCGAACAGCAGCGTTTTGGCCTCGCACCCCGGAAAGCGGGTCTTCTGCCAGTCCATGTCCTGGGGCCGAACCAGGTGGGAATGCCGATCAGCAGATTCCCCGCCCTTCGGGATCGTGGCGTCCATGACGATGCTCCATTCAGCTAAGCCGATCGAAGCTAGCAGGGTCGCGCGGCGGGGTCTGCGAGCAGTGCAACAAGGATGGACGGCCGCCGACCGCGCTCGAAAAATCGGTACGTCGACCGGACGACGTCCGCTCGTCCTGCTTGATTGCGCCACGATTCCCAGCTCCAATCTCCCGGCCATTTCTGGTTTCAGGAGACACCCATGATGAAGCGGATTTTCCTCGCAGCGATTGTTGCCGCCTTTGCAGCGGGCTCGGCATTCGCACAAGAAACCTGCGAGAGCAAAGCGATCGGCAAGGACGGCAAGCCGTTGGCCGGCGCCGCCAAGACCTCGTTCCTGAAGAAATGCAAGGCCGATGCCTGCGCACCCAAGGCGGTCGGCTCCGATGGCAAGCCGCTCGCCGGCGCCGCCAAGAACAGCTTCATGAAGAAGTGCGAGACGAACGCGTAAGCGCCCGGAGAGATCCTCGGTAATCTTCGAAAGACGTCATCGGGCTCGATCCAGACCGTATCGAGCCCGATTTGCTGTTTCCCTTGTCTCCGGTTTAGCCGCTTCGATGCCTTTGCGGCTTCAGCGTCGCGACTGGCGAGTATCCTGATCTTGATCACCACAAGTTCGCAAACCACCCAGGCGGCTGTGCTGACGACCGCGACGATGGTTTGCTTTGCAGCCAACTCGCTGCTGTGCCGGCTCGCGCTGGGGCCCGGGCTGATCGATCCCGCGAGCTTCACGACGGTGCGGGTGCTTGCGGCGGTCGCAATTCTCGCGCTGGTGGTCTGGCAACGCTACGGGCATCTGCCGTCATTTGCCTATGCCAAGGTCAGGTCGGTGGCCGCCCTGTTCGTCTACCTGATCTGCTTCTCGTTTGCCTATGTGCGGCTGCCGGCAGGCACCGGCGCCCTGATCCTGTTCACCGCCGTGCAGCTCACGATGTTCTGCGTCGCGCTGCGGGAGGGAGAACGGTTCTCCACAGCTGGCTGGATCGGGCTTTCGATCGCGAGCTTGGGCCTCATCTATCTGGTTCTGCCCGGCGTCAGCGCCCCCGATCCCATCGGCGCGGTCCTGATCGCCATGTCGGGTATCGCCTGGGGCGTGTTCTCGCTGTCGGCGCGGGGCGTTGATCATCCCATCGAGGCCAACGCCATCAATTTCCTCTGCTGCCTGCCGCTTGCCGCAGCCGTGAACCTCTGGCAGCTCTCCGATCTCCACGTCACGCCGACCGGGTTCGCCTATGCGATCGCATCCGGCGCGATCGCCTCGGGGCTCGGCTATGTGATGTGGTACGTCACCTTGCGCTACCTGACGGCGGCCCGCGCGGCCTCCGTCCAGCTTTCCGTCCCCGCCATCGCCGCGATCGGCGGCGCGCTGTTCCTGGCCGAGCCGGTTACGCTCCGATTGTTGCTCGCCTCCCCTGCGATGCTCGGCGGCATCGCGTTGGTGCTCGCGCAGCGCAGCAAGCGTTGACCGGGATGTTCGCGCCTCAATCCCGCTTGAACCGATAGTCGAACGCCCCATCCAGCGGCCTGATCCATCCCACCGTCGGCGCCGGAAAATGCACCGGCAGGATCAGCGTGTCGGTGTCGGCAACCGACCCAAAGAATTTTCGCCGCGACACCGCCGACTGCTTCGGGTCCCAATCCGGCTTAGCTGACCAGTCCGGCTCGCGGCACTGGATCTGGTGATGCATGAGGTCGCCCGCGACCACCGCGCGCCGGCCTCTGGAGAAGATGTTCACGCAGCAATGGCAGGGTGAATGCCCCGGCGTCGGCGTCAGCGTCACGGTATCGTCGAGCGCGTAGTCGTCATCGACCAGCAGCGCCTGCCCGGCCTCGACGATCGGCAGGCAATTGTCGCGGAAGACAGTGCCGGGCGGGTTGTTACCCTTGGCATGCTCCGCTTCCCAGGCCGCATACTCCCCCTTGTGGAAGACGTATTTCGCATTTGGAAACGTCGGCACCCAGCGGCCGTCGCGCAAACTCGTGTTCCAGCCGGTGTGGTCGATGTGCAGATGCGTGCAGAAGACATAATCGATCTGCTCGAAGCCGATGCCGAGCGCGAACAACTCGTTGCGCCAGCGTTCCTTGCCGGGAAAGTCGAACGGCGGCGGATGACCCTTGTTCTCGCCGGTGCAGGTATCGACCAGGATGGTATGGCGCGGCGTCCGCACCACGAAAGTCTGATACGTGATGACCATCATGCCGCGCGCGGCATCGAACACCTCCGGCTCCATCGTCGGCAGATGGCGGGCGAACACGCGCTCGTCATAGGCCGGGAAGAAATCCTGCGGCCGCCGCCACGGCCCTTCCCGCTCGATCACCGCGTCGATGGTGATGTCGCCGATCCGGATTTGCTTCATCGCCGTTTCGCTCCCATTTTGAGGGAGCGTAGCGGGAGGTGTCAACGCGTCAAGCCGCGCAGCGGAATGCTAGCTCCGCAATCCCGGCGCCTCCTGCCCGGTGCGCGTGACATATTCCGTGTAGCCGCCGCCGTATTGGTGGATGCCATCAGGCGTCAGCTCCAGCACGCGGTTCGACAGCGTCGCCAAAAAATGCCGGTCATGCGAGACGAACAGCATGGTGCCCTCGAAATCCGACAGCGCATTGATCAGCATCTCCTTGGTGGCGAGGTCGAGATGGTTGGTGGGCTCGTCCAGCACCAGGAAGTTCGGCGGGTCAAACAGCATCTTAGCCATCACGAGCCGCGCCTTCTCGCCGCCCGAGAGCACGCGGCAGCGCTTCTCGACGTCGTCGCCGGAGAAGCCGAAGCAGCCGGCGAGCGCGCGCAACGAGCCCTGCCCAGCGGTCGGAAATGCATATTCGAGTGACTCAAACACCGTCTGCTCGCCGTCGAGCAGGTCCATCGCGTGCTGAGCGAAATAGCCCATCTTGACGCTGCCCCCGAGCGCCACTGTGCCCTGGTCCGGCTCGCTCGCACCGGCGACGAGCTTGAGCAGCGTCGACTTGCCGGCGCCGTTGACGCCCATCACGCACCAGCGCTCCCTGCGGCGGATCATGAAGTCGAGGCCGTCATAGATGCGCTTGCTGCCATAGCCCTTGTGCACGTTCTTGAGCGCCACGACGTCCTCACCCGAGCGCGGCGCCGGCAAAAAGTCGAACGCCACGCTCTGGCGGCGGCGCGGCGGCTCGACCCGTTCGATCTTGTCGAGCTTCTTCACCCGGCTCTGCACTTGCGCGGCATGCGAGGCGCGCGCCTTGAAGCGCTCGATGAACTTGATCTCCTTGGCCAGCATGGCCTGCTGTCGCTCGAACTGGGCCTGCTGCTGCTTCTCGTTCTGCGCCCGCTGCTGCTCGTAGAACTCGTAATTGCCAGTGTAGGTGGTGAGCGAGCCGCTGTCGATCTCGATCACCTTGGAGATGACGCGGTTGATGAACTCGCGGTCATGCGAGGTCATCAGCAGCGTGCCTTCGTAATCGTGCAGGAATTTTTCCAGCCAGATCAGGCTTTCGAGATCGAGATGGTTGCTCGGCTCGTCGAGCAGCATCACGTCGGGACGCATCAGGAGAATACGGGCCAGCGCCACGCGCATCTTCCAGCCGCCGGAGAGTTTTCCGACGTCGCCGTCCATCATCTCCTGGCTGAACCCGAGGCCGGACAGCGCTTCGCGCGCACGGCCATCGAGTGCATAGCCGTCCAACTCCTCGAAACGATGCTGCACCTCGCCGTAGCGCGCGATGATCTCGTCCATCTGATCGGCCTTTTCAGGGTCGGCCATCGCGGCCTCGAGCTCGCGCAGCTCGGCCGCAACCTCGCTGACGGGGCCGGCGCCATCCATCACCTCGGCCACCGCGCTGCGGCCGCTCATCTCGCCGACGTCCTGGTTGAAATAACCGATGGTAATGCCGCGATCGGTCGAGACCTGCCCCTCGTCAGGCAGCTCCTCGCCGGCGATCATCCGGAACAATGTGGTCTTGCCGGCGCCGTTCGGCCCGACGAGGCCGATCTTCTCGCCCTTGTTCAGGGCGGCGGAGGCTTCGATGAACAGGATCTGGTGGCCGGCTTGCTTGCTGACGTTGTCGAGGCGGATCATGAGGTCTTTATGGGGGGATTTTTGCGTTGCAGCGTCATAGGCCATACGGGCTTCCAGGGGAAGCCCGGGACCAGCGCACCACCCGGCCGCAATACCGTCGTTCAAACCGCAGCTTTCGGGATTATAACCCCCGATGACCCACCTCTTGGTTGGTCCAGCCGCCGCCCGGTCTTGATGATCGTCACTTCTTGAGGATGCCCGTATTGGTATTTCCGAGCTGCTGGATGGCAGCGTTTGCGGCGGGCGTGTTGTAGGTCGGTCGAGATCCACCGCCTTCCTGATCAGAAGGGGTAGCACCGGGTCTCGCGCCCGTCGTTCTCCGGTTTTTTGCATTGAGCGTGTTGGGGCCTGGCGAACCGCCAGTTCCGCTGAGCGTCGTCCCGTTCGAGAGCGTCGAGCCACCCGCGCCGCTCGAACCAGCCGCGCTCGCGCCGCCGCTGGATGAAGAACCGCCTGAAGAGCCTCCCGAGCTTTGCGCCATGGAGAACGAAATGGTGCCCAGAAGAATGGTCACAACCGCCGCCAGAAGCCTCATTTGTGTCCTCTCCCTCGATCCGTTGCCAGCTCCGGAAGCGCTGGGTTCCTGGGATGAAGTCGCGCAGCGCACAGTTCCTATCGACGGCGAGCGATCCATGCCCCGGCCAGAAAAGCAACAAGCAAAGACACCAAAGGCGCCTTCACCGTCACCTCGCGCAACTGGTCGGCCCATCGCTTCACCGATTCCGACGAGGGCGAGTGGAGCTGCCGGCTGAAAGCGCCTCTTTGCTCTCCGGAACCCGACCGCGGGCTTGAAGCCTGCTGCATGCCGCCTTGGTCGTCCGTCAGCCCGGAGGCTTCCGTCATTGCCGCGGCTTCCTTCATGTCCATGGGCGCGCTCCAATGCTGGTGCGGAACAACGACTTGATCTCGGCTGCCCGTCCGGCTCTGCTGACAAGCGGGTTGGGAACCAATGGGAGCAGCTATGGCGGCGGCGTTCATGCGAACTATATGGTTTCGTCGAAGCCCCCGCCCGTACCGCTCCCTTGAAGAAGCCCTTGCTCATCTTTCTGTTCCTCGTCATCGCACCGCTTACCGCATCAGCGGCGAGATATTTCTGGCTGGGCGATGGCCGCCAGAATTGGCAAACAGCCGATCGGTCGAGCGCGGGGCTTCTGGCCGCCGCGGCCGATCATCGCGAAGCCGTCGTACGGGTATTCGGGGCGAGAACGGTGAGATGGCGCAGCATCTTCGCAATTCACACCTGGATCGTCGTAAAAGAGAAGGATGCGGCGACCTACACCCGCTATGACTACACGGCGTGGGGCGAGCCGATCCGCACCAACGGCTTCGCTCCGGACGGGCGGTGGTTCGGCGCGGCGCCGGAAACCATTGTCGCCGTGGATGGAGCGCGCGCGGAGGCGCTGATCCCGAAAATCAGACATGTGATCGAAAACTACAAGTTTCGATCCTATGGAGATTACAGCGTCTGGCCGGGGCCCAATTCTAATACCTTCGTGCAGGCCGCACTCGACTCCGTCCCTGAGCTCCGAGCCGTCCTGCCGCCGACCGCGATCGGCAAGGACTTCCCGTATACCGGCAGATGGTTCGGGGTAACGGCGTCCGGCACAGGCATCTATGCTTCACTTGCCGGATATATCGGCTTTTCGATCGGCTGGGTCGAAGGCCTGGAGATCAATTTCTTCGGCGCCGTGCTCGGCGTCGACATCCGGCGCCCGGCGCTCAAACTGCCAGGCCTCGGCCGCGTTGGGGTCACCACCGGCGTGTAGGGGCCCGGAGCCGGACGCCGGTTTCGCTTTCGCAGCGTTGCCGGTTCAAGCCGCCGCCCCGGCCGCGACGAAACGTTCCGCGATGACGTTGTCGGGAGCCGCGCCCAGCCCGATCGCGATGCGGCGCGCGCTGTCCGCCATTGCCGGCGGGCCGCACAGATAGACATCGTGCCCTGAAAGAGAGCGCTCCCCGATCAGGTCGGTGACCAGTCCCTGGCTGATACCCGTCGGGCTCGGCCCATGAGCGACCGCAATCCGCACGTCCAGTTCCGGAATTGCCCTGGCGAGCTCGTTCAGCTCGTCTACGAAGAAAAGATCATCGGCAGAATTCACACCGAAGCAAAGCGTGACGTTGCGGCTCTCGCCGGACGCCTTGATCTGCCGGAGCATGGACATCATCGGCGCCACGCCCGTTCCGCCCGCCACCATCAGCACCGGCCGCCCGCCCGATCTCAGATAGAAAACGCCCTGCGGGCCGCGGCACTGGACGACGTCGCCCACGGCCGCGCGCTCGGTCAGATAACGCGACATCTCCCCGTCCTCCAGCAGGCGAACCAGGAACTCCAAGCAGCGATCGTCGCCGAGAGAATTGGCCATCGAGTAGGAGCGCCAGTGCGTCGTGCCCGGCACGTGAAAATTGACGTACTGGCCCGGCAGAAACCGGATCGGTGAAAGTCCGAGCGTGCGCGTAACGACTCGGACCACGGAGGCGCTCAGCCGTTCGATGCTCTCGATCTTCATCGAAAACGGCTTCGCTGGGATCAGCTTGCCGCGCTCATAGGGCAGCCTGATTTGCACGTCGGTGCGGGCGCTGGCTACGCAGGGCAGCATCTCCCCGGCGTCGATCTCCTGCCGCGACAGCGACACCGACGCGCCGTCCTCGTAGTCCAGATCGCCGCCGAAACAGGTCGCACGGCAGGTCTGGCAATCGCCAACCTCGCAATCCGAGCTCAGCGGGATTCCGGCGCGCCGCGCCGCAACCAGGACCGTCTCACTTGGATTCGCCTCGATGCGCACGCAATCGCCATCCGCAAAGCTGAGGAAAAGGGTCGGCATGGCTCGCTCCTGTGGCCAGCGGCGGTCACTGCGCCATGGTGAACTTGCCGTCCTTCACGGTCAGCATCACGACGCTGTCGGCCTTTGCACCGAAATGATCGTCGGGGCCGTAGGAATACACCGCGGTCACACCGACATAGTCCTTCAGACCCTCGATGGCGTCCCGAATTCCGGCGCGATCGGTGCCCCCCTTCCCGATCGCCGCCGCGATCATGTTGACGGCATCATAGGCGTTTCCCGCAAAGGTCGCCGGCGGCTTGCCGTACTTGTTCTGGTAGTCGGT
Organism: Bradyrhizobium sp. R2.2-H; assembly: GCF_004346455.1. Taxonomy (NCBI): domain Bacteria; kingdom Pseudomonadati; phylum Pseudomonadota; class Alphaproteobacteria; order Hyphomicrobiales; family Nitrobacteraceae; genus Bradyrhizobium; species Bradyrhizobium sp. R2.2-H. The sequence goes on along the minus strand of NZ_SMBR01000003.1, from coordinate 24,006 downwards.
CACGAAGCGCCGCAGCGCGGCCTTCTGGGGATCGGAGTCCTTGAGTGAATCGATCACGTAGATCTTAGACGAGGGGATCAGCACGTCGTCGGCGGAGCCGCCGGCCAGCCGCAAGAAATTGAAGTCATTGGCGGCGTGCGACATGTACAACGGCGCAGTGAGACCGAGCTGGCGGTAGTTCTTCACAGCAATCGCCTGGCCCGGGCCGGTCGCCCAGATCACCACCGCATCCGGCTGCGCGCTGCGGATCTTGGTGAGCTGCGGCGTCATGTCCTTGTCGGCGTTGGCGTAGGATTCCTGGGCGACGAGCGTCAGTCCGAACGAGCCTGCATTCTTCACGAGCTGGTCGCGGCCACTGGTGCCGAACGGCGAGTCCGCATACAGCAGCGCGATCTTCTTGGCTCTGCGCTTCTGCATGTCCGTCATCATGACGCTCTGCACCAGCACGTCGGTGAGCGGCGACAGGAACAGCCATTTCTTGTCCTGCGCGGGCAGGACGATGCCACGCGAGCCGCCGTTGGAAATCATCGGCGTTGCGGCATTCTGGACGGTGTCGATAATCGCGTAGGACGAGCCGCTGTTCATCGGTCCGACGAGGGCGACCACGCCGTTCTGCTCGAGCAGCCGCTTGGCGGCCGTCACTGTCTTGGTGTTGTCGCCCTCGGTGTTGACGTTGTCGAGTTCGAGCTTCTTGCCGGCGACACCGCCCTTGGCGTTGATCTGCTCGACCGCGAGCATCGCACCTTCGAGTCCGGGCTGACCGAGCGAGGCCAGAGGCCCGGAGGTCTCTAGCAATCCGCCAATCTTGATCGTGTCTTCCGCCTGGGCGCCGACGGCGGACGTCATCAGTAGCAGCGCAGCCAGTATGGCCTTGGTCGTCATCATCAGATCCCCTGTGTTTGGAAAGTCGTGGGTGCGAGCGAAGCGACCGCGGCAGCGAACGGATCCCTGGGCGGCCGGTAGATTCCGCCGCCGATGCGGCCGTTTTGTCCCTTGCGATCGAGAACGCCGAGGACGACGTCGAGCGGCATGCCGCCGGACACGAGGGCCCGCGCGACCGTCCCGACCCTGATCCGGCTTCGTACGAAGCCGGGATGAGCCGCGGGTAGCAGCTGGACTGCTTCCGCCGCGGTGGCGCCATCTGCCAGCAAAGATCGCGCGGTCATCGCGCCGAAGCCCATGGCGTCGACCAGCGCGCTGTCTCCGATCGCACCGAGGCGATCGCTGCTCTGAAAGCCCGGCAGCAGATTGCCTTCGGGCGGCTCCGCCGCGGCGACGAACCAGCGTTGACCGCTGCCGCCGAGCTTGACGCCGCAATCGACCCCATTGCCGCCGAGCGCAGTGACGATGCTGCTCCCTTCTCCTTCCCCTGCCTTGGCGATGCACTTCATTGCCGCCATCCAGAGATTGAGAAAGAAAGCCGAGGCCCGGTCGAGAAAGCGGCGCTCTGGCGTGTCGCCGCCGAGGCGCGGTGCGAGTTCTTCGATCAGGCGACGCGTCGCCGCTGACGTGCGCGAATGGCAATCGTCGCCCTCCATCAACGCCGGATCGGCAATCTCGATCAGCGGGATGTCTCGGTCGGCGATGATCTCGAGGGTTGCGGCTAGATTTCCGTTCATCCACCGCAGATGCGTCAGCACTTCGCGGCTGCACAAACCCAGCCGTTGCGCCAGCGCCATTCCGCCGTTCAGAGGACTGCACGTGACGTTGGTCGCGTCGGCGGCATCGGTCACGATCTGCACCGCCATGCCGGGCGACAGCACCGCGGCGAGGGGCACCATCGCGTCGAAATCCTGGGCGGGCGCCAGCCGCACCTCCCCTCGCATCAGCATTGCCCGGGCCGCCCCTTCGTCCGCCGCCCAGCGCTCGAACAGGATCGCCATCACGGCGCTGTTGACGATTGGCGCGGCGATCGCATCGGGCCGGACCGGAGGGCCGGCATGGAGGATGGTGCGATCCGGAAGCGCGATGACGTCCCGCGCCGCCGCAACACCTCGCCAGACCGGACGCACGGCATGCATCCGCGCCAGCGCCGCGCGATCGGCAGCGTGAAGGCTGGTCTCGACCGAGCGATCCATCATTGCGGAGGAAGGATCGGACAATTCAACCTCCGTTGACGGCGACGGCGTCACGGCCTGGCCCGGCGTCGTCCGCTTCTGACTCGCTCGACCCGAGATAGGCCTCGGTGAGACCGCGGTCCTGGAGCAGCGTCCGGCCCGCGCCCTCCGCGATGACCCGCCCGCCCGCGAGCACGTAGCCGCGGTCGGCGATCGACAAGGCGGCGGACACGTTCTGCTCCACCAGCAGGATCGTCAGCCCCTGGTCGCGCAACCGTTCGACGCAGCGCAGGATTTCGATGAGGACCTGCGGCGCCAGGCCAAGCGAGGGCTCGTCCAGCATCAGCAATTTCGGCTCACCCATCAGGGCGCGACCGATCGCCACCATCTGTTGCTGCCCGCCGCTGAGCGTGCCCACCAGTTGATCCGCACGTTCCTGCAAAACCGGGAAGAGCTGATACACGGTTTCGAGCCGTTGCTCGAAGGCGCTTCGTTCGGCGGAGTCGCGCCAGACGACGTGATGGAAGCCCCTCGCCCGCCGCAACGCGTAGCGGCCGGCAGCGAGGTTCTGCAGCACCGTGAGCGATCCGAACAACGCACGCCCCTCCGGCACCAGGCTGATGCCGCTCGCCACGCGCCGGTCCGCCATCATGCCGCGCAGGTCGCGCTGACCGAACGTCAGTTTCTCTGCGCTGCACGGCTCCACCCCCGCGATCGCCCGCAACAAGCTGCTCTTTCCTGCGCCATTGGCGCCGACCAGCGCCACGATTTCTCCGCGGCCCACCCCGAGCGAGACGCTGTCCAGCGCCAGGAGCCCGCCATAGCTGACGCCGAGACCGCCGATCTCCAGCAACGGTGATGTGACGGCCCGGATCACCTTCGGCGCTTCCTGGGCGACGTCGCGGCGCCCGAGATAGGCATCGAGCACCTGCGGATTTCGCCGCACATCCGCCGGCTCGCCGTCCGCGATGATGCGGCCCTGGTCAAGCACCAGAATCCGGCGCGCCAGCCGGCTCACCAGCGGCATGTCGTGGTCGATGAACAGGATGGTCTTGCCCGCGCGCGAGAGCGACAAGATGATGTCGCCGAGCGCACGTTTTTCAAGCTCGTTCAGCCCGGCGCCGGGTTCGTCGAGCACCAGCATCCGCGCGCCCGAGGCGAGCACGCGCGCGATACTGAGGAGCCGCCGCTGGCCGGCGGTCAGGATCGACGCCTGTTGATCCGCAAGGTCTGCCAATCCGACCGCCGCGAGATGTTCGTCGGCCTCGCGCCGCAACAGTCCTTGGTCGAGCACCGCCGTCCCGCGGCCGATCATCGAGGACAAGAGACCCATGCGATGCCGCGCGACGCCGCCGACCATGACGTTCTCGCGCACCGACATATTCTGGAACGGCTCGGCTGCCTGGAACGTGCGCGCCAATCCGCGCGCGACGACGTCGTGCGGCGCCTCGCCCGTGATGGTCTGGCCGTCGAACTGCACCGAACCGGTCTGCGGAGTGATCTCTCCGGAGAGCACGTTGAGCAGCGTGGTCTTACCCGCGCCGTTCGGGCCGATCAGCGCGACCAGTTCACCGGCATCGACGTCGAAGCTGACGTCGGTCAGCGCGCGAAAGGCGCCGAAACTCACCGACGCGGTCTTGACCGAGAGCAACGGGATCGTCATCGCGTGCTCCCCGCGGTTGCCGTCCGCCGGGCACGAGCGACGAGCGCCGCCATGCCGCGCAACAATCCATTGGGGCAGTAGATCACGCTGACGACCAGCAGCGTCCCGTAAGCCACGATGTCATAGGCGCCTAGCGGCTTCAGCAACTCGCCGATCAAGGTGATGAAGATGACGCCGAGCAGCACGCCCCAGACGTCGGCGAAACCACCGATCGCGACCATCAGCAACAGCTTGATGGAGAAACCGACGTCGAACGGGCCTGGACTGAGATAACCGATGTAGTGCGCATAGAGCCCGCCGCCGAGCGCGCAGAATGCGCCGCTTACCATCATGATCAGCCGCTTGATCGACTGGACGTCGTTGCCGACCGACCGGGCCGTGACTTCGTTTTCCGCGATCGCCCGCATGGCGAGACCGGTCGGCGAAGCCACGAGATTTTGCGCGGCCAGGATCGCTGCGATCGCAACCAGCCAGACCACCGCCAGCATTGCGGCATCGCTGCGGAAAGTGAGGCCGAACAGGCTCAGCGGCGGAATGCCCGTCAGTCCGTCCTGACCGCCGGTGACACCATGCATTTCGGTGAAGCAGATCTGCACGATGATGCCGAACGCCAGTGTCGCCATCGCAAGGTAATGGCCCTTGAGACGAAACACGAGCCAGCCGATCGCCCAGGCCAGCAGCGCCACCATCGCAGTCGACAGCGCGATATCGACCCAGGCGGGAACACCGAGCCACCGGCCGAACAGCGCCGCGCCATAGGCTCCGAGCCCATAAAAGGCAGCGTGGCCGAGCGAGATCTGCCCCGTAAATCCAGCGATCAGCGCGAGGCCAATCGCGGGCAGCGCCTGCAGCCCGATCACCACCAACAGGCTGATGATGTAGCCGTTACCGGTTGCGGCACAGGCCAGGAGAGCCGCAGCAAGCGCGAGAATACGCCATCGCATCATGCGCGCACCCGATCGTAGTCACCGAGCAGCCCGCCGGGACGGAACAGCAGGAAGCCGAGCAGAAGCGCGAAGGCGATCGCGTTCTTGTAGCCGGAGGACACGTAGCCTGCAGAGAACGCCTCCAGCACACCGAGCACCAGGCCGCCCAGGGCGGCGCCGACCGGACCGCCGAAGCCGCCGACGATGCAGGCCACAAAGCCCTTGATCCCCAGCTGCAGGCCACTGTCGTATTGAGTCAGCGCGATGGGTGCGACGACGATGCCGGCGATCGCACCCAGCGCGCCCGACATGACGAATCCGACCAGACTCATCGTCTCGACCTTCATGCCGACCAGCCGCGCGGCGAACGGATTCATCGCGCAGGCCCGGAACATCTGGCCGAGATAGGTGCGACGAAACAGCAGGTCGAGGCCGCCCATCGCCAGGATGCCGATCCCGATCACCCATAGCGACTGCGGCATCACGGTTGCGCCGAGAAGATGGATCAACTTCTCGCCCGAGAACGCAGGCATCGGCTGCGCGTCGGTTCCCCAGACGATCGCGGCGAGACCTTGCAGCACCACCCCGACGCCGATGGTGACGATGATGCCGCGCATGACGTCGCCGCGGACGGGTTGGATGGCGGTGCGCTCGATCAACACCGCCACCACACAGGTGATCACGATGGCGAGCAGAATCGCGAGCCACAGCGGCACGCCTGCGACGTTCAGCGCGATCGCGCTCATCGCGCCTACCATCGCGAAATCGCCCTGGGCAAAATTGACGATGCCGGTGACGTTGTAGATGCAAGTGAAGCCGACGCCTATCAGCCCGTAGATGCTGCCCACCACCAGTCCGCTCATGAGAAACTGCAAGGCGTCGGGCATTGCCCCTCCTCTGCTTAGACCTGCATCCAGGATTCGGAGAACGCCAGGAACGCCGTGCTCTTGCGTGTTCCGGCGAAATCGCGCTGCACCACCTTGCCCGCGAGCGAACGGCCGTTGATGGTCACAGCGCCATCACCGGCATCGAGGAAAAGGCTGTACATCTGGTGCAGCTTGGTCGGGCCGCTCTCGGCCGGCATGTCGACCGCATAGGGCGCGCCGAGCTTCGACCATGTCGCGACAACCTCCAGGTCGGCGGCGCGCACGATCTCCGAATAGCTCGACAGCGTACTGCCTTCGCGACGGCACTCGACCATCGGCAGGTACGTCAGTGCGCCAATGCCGGGCGAGACCCGGAACGAAGCGAATTTCGAGAAAAACTCCGCAACCAGATATCTGGCGAGCGGCTCGTTGTCACTGATGCAGAAATTGTCGGCGTCCGGGCGGCCTTTCGCAAGGCCGGGTTGGTCCAGAACCACGATGCCGCTACCCATGCCGTGCGCGGAGTAGAAGATGCGGAAGAAGCACATCAATCCGGTCCACGGACCGTCCTGGGTGTCCTTCAGATAAATTCCGGGATTCTCGCCGGTCCAGGCTACCGCGCCGGGATGAATGGGACTTTTGCTCGACACGTTCACGCTCTCTTCGTTGAAGGCTCAGGCCGCGGCCTGCGATGCGACGCTGCTTTCGTATTCGATCAAAAGCTTGCGGACGACGTCGTGCCGGTCGTCGGCGGCGTGATGATCGCCCGCGATCACGATCTCGGTAACACGGCGTCCGACCTCTTCCTGCAATTCGAGATCATCGACACCCGCGATCGGCGGGATTGCAAGGACGGTATCGTGGCAATAAGTGGGGATCGCGCCGCCGGAGCGGAGCGTCGAGCGCGGCGGCTCCTCGCCGGCGGCGACCTTTCGGATGTCGCGGCGCAGCAGCTTGCGCAGCATCACCACACCCTTGTCGCAGTATGTGAGGTGCTCGAGTCCATGCAGCGCGATGGGACGCTGCGTGACGATCGCGTCATAGTCGCCTGGCAGGCGTTGCCGCTCCTCGAACGAACCGCCGGCGCCCTGGCCGTAGAAGTCCACCTTCTCCAGGCCGCAATCCTCTTCCTTGCCGATCCCCCTCGGATTGACATCGGGATGGAAGTGCCGCCACCCGATCACCTTGCAAGTCGTGTTGTCGATCGGCGTCGTCCAGCGGGTGATGCCGACGCGGCCGAACTGCTTGGCGTCCTGGCCGTCTTCCCAGATATGGCCGACCTGCGCGAGATTCGGCATGATGATGTCGTTGGAGCGGACCCAGACCTTGTCCTTCCAGCGCCGCGTTGTGACGTAGATCATGCCGGTCGGCGTCTCCACGAAGTCCATCACCGGCAATTCACCCCACGTGTCGGAGAAGTGCGAGAAAGTGACGCGGGTGTGCAGGAACACGGCATGTGCCGGGTCCATCACGTTTTCCTGCACCTGCAGCCAGTTGCAGGGATAGGTGATGCAATACGGCACCATTCTGTCGCCGGGATAGTCGTAGCTGTCGAAGATCGGGAATTCAGCGATGCTGTCGGGCGGCCCGAAGTAACCGAAGATGAGACCCTTGTATTCCTTGCAGGGATAGGCGCCATGGAACAGCCGCTCCTTGAGCGCGCTGCCAGGGGGATCGCCGGGCGTTTCCAGCACCTGTCCGTTCACGCCGAACAGCCAGCCGTGATAGCAGCACCGCAATCCGTTCTCCGTCGGCAGGCCGAACTCCAGCGACGTGCCGCGATGGCTGCAATGCCGGTCGAGAATGCCGTACTCGCCCTGGGTGGTGCGGAACACCACGAGGTCTTCGCCGAACATACGAAAGCCAAGCGGCACGTCTGTGAGCTCGGACGTCAACGCGATCGGCTGCCAGTAGCGGCGCAGCAGCTCGCCGGCAGGCGATCCCTTCTCCACGTGCGTGAGTTCGACGTTCTCTCCCGGAATCTCCTGCTTGAGGTAGCCACCATAGGCGGTCGTCAGAAACTGCTTTTGCGCAACCATCGCTGCCCTCGTTCCGCTCGCGCGGGTCGTTGGAATTAGTCTCATTCGAGTATTGTGTGCGGCTCTGGTTCTGCCAATAATAGTTACATGCAAGACGAGTTTGGAAATCTTGAATTGCTCAATAGATCAGCGGCAGCGCTTATGATGCGAGCAGACACTGCCTGAAAATGGACCTTTGCGAGGTGAACCGATTTGGCGGCCGAGAAATACAGGGACCAGATCGAGGTCGGCGAGGCCGTTCCTAAGCTTTCGCTGCGACAACTCACGTATTTTCTCGCAACTGCGAACCACGAGAGCGTGTTGCGCGCCTCGGAAACGCTGAACGTATCGTCTGCCTCCATTTCGACTGCGATCGCCCAGATTGAGGAATTTCTGCAGACTCAATTGTTCATCCGCCGTCACGCGCGCGGTCTGGTGCTGACCTCGGCCGGACAGGATCTCGCCGCCCATGCTCGGAACATTCTCCTCCACGCCCGCGAAATCGAGGCCGTTGCGCAACGAGGACCGTTTCGAGCCGCCGGCCGCATCAACGTCGGATGCCTTGCGACGATCGCCCCCTATCTGATCCCGCTGGTGTTGCGCGACCTCCAGGAGAAGCATCCAGACATCGAAATGCGCTGGCGCGCGGACAAGCACGAAGCGCTGCTTGACGGTCTGCACAACGGAAGCTTCGACCTGATCATTGTCTACGACTACGATATTCCGACGACGCTTCACGCCTCACCGCTGCGATCAATGCCGATCCAGGTGGTCCTGCCGAGTGCACATCCCCTGGCCTCCAGCCAGAGTTGCAGCCTCTCCGACCTGGTCGCACTGCCCATGGTGCTGCTCGATCAGCCGCGGACGCGCGACTACTTCCTGTCGCTGTTCGCAAACCGCGGCCTCAGTCCAACTGTGGCGTACCGCGTCGACTCCTTCGAGATGGTCCGCAGTCTCGTAGCGAACGGATTCGGCTACGCGCTGCTGAACTTTGTGCCACCCTACAATGTCTATGGCCATGGGACGCTAACGTCCCGGCCCCTTGCCGATGTGGACCGACCGCAGCAACTCGTGCTCGCCCGATTGTACCGATTTCGAGCTCCGCGGCTCGTCGACGAGTTCTTCAAAAGCGTCAGCTTCGCCGCCCAGCAACTCACGATATCGACTCTCTAGCCATGGCAACGTGCGCGAAGCGTCGGCATGGCAGCTGCCCGAGCCGGGCACGGTCTTTGCTTGCTCATGCAAAGACGAGGTCAGATGCGATGAAGTCGATGTTTCTCGATGCAATGAAGGCAGCCGCGAAATTTCTCGCCGAGGGTGCGAAATTCGTTCCCTACCATTGAGCGGCGGCGAGACTACGCCCGCCGCATCAGCTTGAGCGACGCCGCAAGCCGTAAGCTCCGCTTGCCGGCGAGCGCGATGCCTTCGAGTTCGCCGCTGTCTTCCGTGCAGGTCCCGGAGAAACCGATCCCGACCTCGTAGCCGCCGAACACCGGGTTCTCGCCTTTCGCCGGCGTGTGCTCCTGGTTCAGCATCTCGCCCTTCCAGCGGCCGTCCGCCGAGGAATAGGAGCCGAGATAGTAGAAGAACGCATCGCCGCCGAGGATGCGCCCGTCGATCAGGAGCATCACGCCGGACAGTCCGGCATCGACCCCGTCGAGCGCGCGCAGGCTCATCCCATAGAGCCCGTTGGCGATGCCGCCCGGCCCAATCGTGCCGCATGCCGGCAGCGCCCCATCGTCAAGCCGCGTGAGATTGGCCCAGAATCTGGCGCTCGGCATGGTATTCGCGCCGCCCTCGAGACGGATCTGGTTGCCGTAGAGCCGGCCGCGCGCCCCAATCGAGGCGACATCGGCTCCGAGCAGCGGCTTGTAGTTTGGATCGTGGTTATGCCGCTCGGTGATGACCTCGGCGATGATCTCGCCGTCGCGCTCGACATAGGTGCCAAGATGCGCAAAGCCCGAATTGCCGCCCAGCATCTTGCCGTCATGCAGGCACATGATGCTGCAGCCGAACGCATCGTTCACGCCGTATTCAACCTTGTAGAGCCCGTCCAGCAACGCCTGAACCCGCAAATAGAAATGAGAATGCGGGCTATCTAGCATCGTCGCCGCATTGAAGCCATCCGGCTTTTCCGCGCGGGGCCGATCCCGGGACGCTCGCCGCCAATGGTGCCATATGCCCCTGTTTTGCGCGACGGTCAAATCGATTTCGCAAAATCAGCAACCCTGTGATTTCAGTGGCTTGGCTACTGTGCATGAGGTTGTTTTTCGACTTTTTGCGTCCGGCTCGCGGGAAAGGCCCTCTCACGCGTCAATGACGCTTGAAGTACTGCACCTCGCGCTCGTGCTTCTCGGCGGCTGCACGGCTCTTGAACGTGCCGAGATTGCGGCGCTTGCCGGTCTTCGGATTCACCTTGCGGGAATAGAGGCGATATTCGCCCGATGCCAGTTTGCGGATCATGATCGCGCTCCGTTTTGTCCGGACGACAACGACGTACGCGCGAGCCGGGTTCCGTCAGGTCCCGGCTCTGCTCAGAAGCAGAGCGTGGTGACAAGCCTGCCCTGCTTGTCCTTGATCGCGTAGGGACAGCGAATGCGCTCCAGCGCCTTCTTCGCGTCCTCGTCGCCGAGCGCCGCGGCGCGCTCGTAATAGGCCTTCGCGGCGTCCTTGTCCTTGGGCCCGCCGCGGCCTTCCTGCGCGAAGGCGCCCATCCGCTCCAATGCGCCGGGATGGTTTTGTGCCGCCGCCTTCTCGAACAGCGCACGCGCCGCGACGTCGTCCTTCGCACCGCCCGTGCCTTCGGAGAGCATCAGGCCGAGCTGGTACTGCGCTTCCGCGTTGGTCTCGGCAGCCTTGCCGAGCAGCGCGCGCGCCTGCGCGGGATCGGCCGGCGCGGCGCCACCTGCGCCGCCGAGCGCGGCGAGATTGCTGACGCCACGGGGGTTGCCGGCCTGCGCCGCCTTCTCGAACAGCTTTCGCGCTTGCGCCTCGTCCTTGGCAACGCCAGCGCCGGTGGCATAGGCCACGCCGAGTTCGACCATGGCCGCGCTCGATCCCTTGTCGGCGGCCTTGCGCCAGGCTGCGATCGCCTCTCCGGTCTGCCTGTTGGCCGCATAGGCGCGGCCGAGCGCGAACATTGCGCGCCGCGAGGATGGCGCGGCCTGTTTGCAGAACCTGACCGCGGTTGCAATGTCGGAGGCCGCAATCTCCGCCACGCCCTTCACGTCAGCCGGCTTGTCGGGATCGCTGGGATCGGCGGCGACCCGATCGCACAGAACGAGGTCGGCCGATTGCGCCTGCGCCGTCAGGGGCACGGCGAGCGCGAACAGCATGGCAAGGAGGAAAGTCCGCATGGTCGTCACGTTGCGTCCCCGTCCCGGCGAATTCAAGGCTCGAGTCCTGATTGGCGCAGCACGGGCACGACATCAGGCGATGACAGATAGCGCAGCAGCCGGTCGGCGGCGTCGGCATGTTTCGCATTCGCCATGCGGCCGGCGGAGAACACGGCCGGCGTCTGCAAATCGTGCGGGATCGGGCCGGCGACCTCGATGCCGCCAACCTGCTTCAGCTCGCTGATCTGCTGCACGGCGAGGTCCGCCTCGCCGGTCACTAGCCGCTCCGCCGTAAATCCCTGCTCGACGATGGTGGCCCTGGCGTTGATCTCGGCCGCGATCCCCATCCGCACGATCAGCTGGGCGAAGTACACGCCGCTCGCACCGAGCCGCGAATAGGCGACGGACCGCGCTGCGAGCAGGGTCGTGCGCAGCGCCGCTTCGCTGCCGATGTCGGGGTGCGCCTGCCCGGCCCGCACGGCGATGCCGACGAAGGACCGCGCCAGATCTGCCGCGCTCTCGGCAATCACGCGCTCCTCGCCGATCATCTCGTCGAGCCCTTCGCGGGTGAGGATGACGAGGTCGGCGGCCTCGCCCTCGCGCAACCGCTTCAGCAGCGCCAGGGTCGGGGCGAAATCGGCATCGACATGGATGCCGGTTGCAGTCTCGAAGGCCGAGGACAGGCTGCGCATCCCGCCCATGAGGCCGAGCGTCGAGAGCATGCGGACATTTTCCATGAGCAGTTCCTGGCGCGATCAGGCGCGATGCATCAGCTTGAGCGCGGCGGTCAGGCGCAGGCTGCGCTTGCCGGCAAGCGCTGTCGCCTCGAGCACCGCCTGCTCCGCATCGTAGCTGCCGGAGAAGCCGATGCCGACCTCGTGGCCGCCGAAGATCGGATCGTCCTTGGCCGGCGTGTGCTCCTGGTTGAGAATCTGGCCCTTCCAGCGGCCGTTCGCAGCGGTGTAGCTGCCGAGATAGTGGAACGACGCATCGCCGCCGAGGATGCGGCCCTGATTGAGCAGCATCACGCCGGTGAGGCCTCCGTCGAGACCGTCGAGCATCCGCAGATGGATCGAGTAGAGACCGTCGGCGATGCCGGCCTCGCCGACGCCGCCGGCGATCGGCACTTCGTCATCCGTGATCGGCGTCATCACCGACTGGAACGGCACGCCGGGCAGCTCCTTCAGCTCGCCCTTGAAGCGATAGAGGTCGCCGTCCGCCCAGCCTTTCGCGATCAAGGTCGCATCGTCCGTGCCCGCCATCGCGCGATAGCTCGGATCCGGGTTATGGCGGACGGTGTTGATCACGATGTCCACGCCCTCGCCGGTCTTCACGTAGGTGCCGATATGCGCAAAGGCCGAATTGCCGCCGAGCATCTTGCCGTTGCCGGCATGCATCACGCTCCGGCCGATGGCATCGCCGAGCTGAAATCTCACCTTGTAGAAACCTTCAAACACCAGCCGTGCCCCGGCCCTGCGCGCATCCTGGAGCACTCTATCCCGGTTTCGGCGGCAATGGACAAGTTTCGCGGAGCCGCGGTCGGCAGACCCGGAAACGGCCGTCATTCAAATGCAAAAATCCGCCGGAGCCTTGCAGCTCCGGCGGATTGAGACCAACCCGGGCCAGCCCCCAAGCCCGGGCCGGGAGGATCTTAGGCCGCGGCCTTCTTGTCGGTCGGCACGGACGCGATCGTCTTCAGGATCTGCGAAGCGATCTGGTAGGGGTCGCCCTGCGAGTTCGGACGGCGGTCTTCCAGATAGCCCTTGTAGCCGTTGTTGACGAAGGAGTGCGGAACGCGGATCGACGCGCCGCGGTCGGCAATGCCGTAGCTGAACTTGTTCCACGGCGCGGTCTCGTGCTTGCCGGTCAGACGCTTGTCGTTGTCCGGGCCGTAGACGGCGATGTGGTCCATCAGGTTCTTGTCGAAGGCGGCCATCAGCGCCTCGAAATACTCCTTGCCGCCGACCGTCCGCATGTACTCGGTCGAGAAGTTCGCATGCATGCCCGAGCCGTTCCAGTCGGTATCGCCGAGCGGCTTGCAGTGGAATTCGATGTCGATGCCGTACTTCTCGGTCAGGCGCAGCATCAGGTAGCGGGCCATCCACATTTCGTCAGCGGCCTTCTTGGAGCCCTTGCCGAAGATCTGGAATTCCCACTGGCCCTTTGCGACTTCCGCGTTGATGCCTTCATGGTTGATGCCAGCAGCGAGGCAGAGGTCGAGGTGCTCTTCGACGATCTTGCGGGCGACGTCGCCGACGTTCGAGTAACCGACGCCGGTGTAGTACGGACCTTGCGGCGCCGGATAGCCGGCCTCGGGGAAGCCGAGCGGACGGCCGTTCTTGTAGAAGAAGTATTCCTGCTCGAAGCCGAACCAGGCGCCGGCGTCGTCCAGGATGGTGGCACGCTTGTTGGACGGATGCGGGGTCTTGCCGTCCGGCATCATGACTTCGCACATCACCAGCACGCCGTTGGTGCGGGCACCGTCCGGGAACACCGCGACCGGCTTCAGCACGCAATCGGAGCTGTGGCCTTCGGCCTGCATGGTGGAGGAGCCATCGAAGCCCCAGAGCGGAAGCTGCTCGAGCGTCGGGAACGACGCGAATTCCTTGATCTGAGTTTTGCCGCGCAAATTCGGAGTCGGCGTATATCCGTCGAGCCAGATGTACTCGAGCTTGTACTTGGTCATTGAGCCTCTCTGTAGATGATGCGAAAGGTTGGGGGCCTGAAGGCCCCCGCACGTTTTGTACCCGGCCATCATCGGCCGGCGCTTCCCAAGCATTTTACGTGCCAAAAAGCCGCAGTACGGGCGGTTTTCCACCGCGGCCGACCTCCCCACGTCGCCGGCGAACCACTCACGGCAGTGTGCGTCATAGCCGCGCACCTTCACGTGAAGCTGCACTGCAAAATTCCTCGGAAAACGCCCGATTCTGGAGCAGCCAGCATCGTCCCGGAAGTTGCCGACTAAACGCGCATCAACGTCCGGCAATTTTCGCAAACTATCCGCCCCCTGCCCCGCAACCTTCGGAATGGCCCACGCGTTGGCCAGAGGGATCGTGCCTTAGACGATGCAGAAGGCTGCCTGCCCACAAATTGGGCGGAAACTGATTTCCTTTTCAGCACTTTCCAATCCGGGAAGCCCGGCCGATATGGGGATTCCAGTAACCACAATCGAACGAGTCGGGCGCACCATGGAGGCCAAGGCGCTTCGACCAAGGAGAATCGCAATGATGAACAATGGTCTGAGTCACGGATCTGCAAAGATCTACCACTTCCCCGTCGGCGGCCGTGCGGCCCTCGCCGGACGCCGCTATGGCGATACCCGCCTTCCCGCCGATCACGCTTCGCTTCCCGCGAACGTCTCGATCTGCAGCGACAGCTGGTACCATCAGGATGCGGTCGATGAAGCCAAGCCCAAATGGGAACGCTGATGCCTGTACTTGGTTTGAGACCGCCGCACTCTCGCCTCCAAGCGGCGGCAGTTTGAAAAGGGACCGAAACAACGAAGTTTCGGTCCTTTTTGATTCTGAGGGGCACCAGGCTGTTCAGACCACCGCGCAGGCCGTGACCGGCCGCTTCAGATGCTTGACCGTGGTGGTCCCGGCCTTCCCGATGGTCAGCGTGATACCGGCTCCCGAATAGCGCGCGCCAGAGACCGCCAGCCGCTTCGCGAGCGTTACGGGCTCGCCGTCGATCTGCACAAAGGCGCGCTTGTCGCCATCATAAAAACCAACGATGAACCGTGTACCATCGGCACAGCGATAGGTCCGGACCGTCTGCGCATCGGCCTGCGGCGCGTGGCAAACTCCGTCCACCAGCATGGTGACCGCCAAAAGAATGGCCTTGTGGCAGCCCATGATCGCCCCCTCTAGTAGCCCTTAAGAACGCCCGTCGTGCGTCCAATGGAACATAACCCAAGCTGATCTCATGTCAGACTCTCCTGCCCGCCATCTCTCCCTGCAAGGCGCCAGCAATTTTCGCGACCTCGGCGGCTATCCGACCACCGATGGCCGCATCACGCGCTGGCGGCACATCTTCCGCTCCAATCATCTCGGCCAGCTCACCGCAGCCGACGTCGAGATCGTTCGCGCGCTGGGCGTCAGAAGCGCATTCGATTTCCGCGGCCTGGAGGAGCGCGCAGCCGGCATCTGCGTCGTGAACGAAATCACGGTGCATTCGCTGCCGATCGAGCCGACCGTCGTGGCCGCGCTGCGCGCCGAGCTCGCCAGGGGCGCGCTCACCGCACCCGTGGCGCTCGAGCTCATGCGCGAGTCCTATCGGAACTATGTTCGCCACAACACGCACTGCTTTCGCACGCTGTTCGGCCATTTGCTGGAAGACCGCGCGCCGCTGGTGATCCACTGCACCGCCGGCAAGGACCGCACCGGCTTCGCCAGCGCGCTGATCCTGCATGCGCTGGGCGTGCCGGACGACGTCATTGCCGAGGACTACCTCTTGACCAACCGGCACTACAGGCGCGACGCCTCAAACGCCTCCGATCTCCCCGCCGATGTTCTCGACGCGATCGGCAGCGTGGAGGCCTCTTACCTTGCGGCCGCATTCGAAGCGGTCGGCAGCGAATACGGCGATCTCGAAACCTATTTGCGCGACGGGCTCAAGCTCGGCACGGCAGAGCGGACCGCGCTCAAGGAGCGCTATCTGCAATCTTCGGCCCCCGCGCCGGGAGAACGATGATGCAAGACAAGATCCTGATCGTGACCGGCGCGCTCGGCGCACTCGGCAAGGTCGTTGCCGAGGCCGCGCAGTCGCGCGGCGCGCGCGTGGCCTGCATCGATCACGCGCCTTCGCAAGCCCCCGCAAGCGCCGACCGCATCGAGATCGGCGGCGTCGACCTGTCCGACCCGGCGCAGGCAACGACGGCCGTTGATGCGGCGGCAAAGCATTTCGGCCGGCTCGATGCCCTGATCAACATTGCCGGCGGCTTCGCCTTCGAGACCATCGGCGACGGCGACATCAAGACGTGGCAGCGCATGCACGCGCTCAACGTGCTCACCGCGCTCAACGCCTCGCGCGCGGCTCTGCCGCATCTCGCCGCGTCCAACGCCGGTCGCATCGTCAACATCGGCGCCATGGGCGCGCTTCAGGCCGGCAGCGGGATGGGCCCCTATGCCGCGTCGAAGGCCGGCGTGCATCGCCTCACCGAGGCGCTCGCCAACGAATGGAAAGGCAAGGTCACCGTGAATGCCGTGCTGCCCTCGATTATCGACACCGCGGCCAATCGCGCCGACATGCCGAAGGCCGATTTCTCCAAATGGGTGACGTCGCAGGAACTCGCCGAGGTCATCCTGTTCCTCGCCAGCGACGCCGCGAGCGGCGTCACCGGTGCGCTGATTCCGGTAGGTGGTCGGGTGTGATTGCGTTTTGATCTGATCGTCCGAACACCGGCTTGATTCAATCGGAGGCGAGAAGGCACTAGACTAGCCGCAACTGATTCTCCGATCGGAACTGCCTTGGAAACCGCGCTATACCTGCCCGTCAAACGCTTCCTCGAAGAGCTCGGCTTCACGGTCAAGGGCGAGATCGGCGGCTGCGATCTCGTCGGTCTCAGCGCCGGCGATCCGCCGGTCGTGGTCATCGGCGAGCTCAAGCTTGCCTTCAATCTCGAGTTGATCCTCCAGGCGGTCGACCGCGCGCCGGCCGGCGACGAGGTCTGGATCGCGGCCAAGATGTCAGCGCGCGGCAAGGGACGCGAGAGCGATGCGCGCTACCGCAATCTCTGCCGCCGTCTCGGCTTCGGCATGCTCGGGGTCACCGATCGCGGCCAGGTCGAGGTGCTGGTGAAACCGCCGACCGCTGCGCCGCGCCGGGAGCCGAAGGTGCGCTCGCGGCTCGTCGCCGAGCATCAACGCCGCCAGGGCGATCCCGTGCTCGGCGGCAGCACCCGCGCACCGATCATGACGGCCTATCGGCAGCAGGCACTGGCCTGCGCGTCGGCGCTTGCCGAGGGCCCGAAGCGCGTGCGCGAGCTGCGCGAACGCTGTCCCGATGCCGGCAAGATCTTGCTTAACAATGTGTACGGCTGGTTCGAACGCACTGAGCGGGGGATTTACCGGCTCACCGAAGCCGGAGACGCAGCTCTGAAACGCTGGCCTCAGCAACGTGTGGAGGTCGTCGCAGGTGCTGTGTCACCGCCATGACACCCGAACGGTGCATAGCTGAGCTGCCACTCCGATTTCATATTGCAATGCAACATTCAGGGCACTAGGTATCCCGGCATCAAAACGAGGCCGTTATGAGCGCAGACTGGAACACCAAATATGGCACGCGGCGCGTGCGCCACGATCCGCCCACCCTGGACGAGGCGATCTTCGCCGCCGTCGGCATCACCGACGATCAGGCGCAGCAGGCCGAGATCGCCGCAGCCTTGATGGGAATGCCGCTCGACGTCGTCCAGGCCGAGGTGAAGAAGCAGGCTCGCACCAACAGCCGCATCACGGCCACGCGCGTCATCGCCGGCGAACAGGGCGCGCAGCGCTCCGTGGTGGTCGAGCGCCGCGTCGTCCGCCGTTTCGGCAACGACAAGCGCACCGGCACCTGAGCGTTCATTTCACCACCCAGAATACGAAAGCGGACCGGCCATGCCGGTCCGCTTTTTGATTCGTGTCCGTTGCCTTCAGGCTATGCGGCGCGACTGCCGTACATACTCGAGATCAGCTTCCAGCAAGTGCTGTTGAAGCTGAGAAGCGCGCGCCCGGCCGTGAACGGCGACGCCGCGAGATCGGCGAGTTCGGCCTCAGGCGTCCTCGCGAGGTCGATCGTACCGGTCGATTCGCCGTGGCGGAAAGCCAGATGCGCCCCGAACTTCCTGGCGAGCGCCCGCATCGCGTGATTCTCGGCACCCGTGGTGATGCGCAGCTGCTTGTAGCCTTTCCAGCGCGCCTCCGCGATCAGGCGGCGGAACAGCACTGTGCCGACACCCTGGCGGCGCGCGGAGGCTTCCACGCTGAAGGCGACTTCGGGCAAGCAATCATGTTCCGGCGGATGCAGCTCGGCCGCGCCGCGGACCACGCCATCGACGATATAGGCCACGATCACCGTGCCGTCCTCGGCGCAGCGGGCGGCGTAACGCTCGATGAAGCTGTCGTCGAGAAAGCCGTTGAAGCGATCGTGTCGACTGCCGGCATCAAGCCTCAGCAGATGATCGCGCAGGAGCGGCAATTCTTCCTGCTGGATCAAGGTCCGCACATAGCCGGGAGCGGTGCGGACGGTCTCTTCAAGTACCACGTCAGAAACTCCTCTTGGTGTCCCTCGAGGAGGCGTTCGAATCCCTAGGCCTCCTATATTGTGCATCGCACCATAATTTTCAAGACGGAGACCTGCCCAAGTTAGAGGCAGCGAGAGCGACTAATTCGTTAATAGAATCAAAGTCCCGTAGTCTTACAGGACCAGCTGCGTCTGGGTCACCACGGCGACGAGCTTGCCGTCCTCGGTTTCCAGCCGGGTGGTCCAGATCTGGGTCCGCCGGCCACGATGAACCGGAGTGGCGGTGGCGATGACTGTGGTTCCCTCCTTGGCCCCGCCGATGAAATTGGTCTTGCTCTCCAGCGTGGTCGTGCCCTTGGCATCCTCGGGCAGATTGATCACGGTCGCCGCCGCGCCGACGGAATCGGCCAGGGCCATCACTGCCCCGCCATGGATGGTGTGGTGAAGCGTGCAGAGATCGGGCCGGACCGTCATTCGCGCCACCACGCGGTCCTTCCCGGCCTCGACGAACTCGACGCCCTTGAGCTCGGCGAACGGCATCTTCATCGCTTTAAGTTTCTCGAGCGGCGTCATCACATCTCCTCCCAATTGCTTGTTGTCTCAGGGTGAATTGCTTCGCGCGGCAAAGCAATGACCTCCGAGGTAATGGCGGTGCTGACATATGCGCCGCGTTCGCGCATATGCTCCCTCCATGCGCCACTTCCCGCCCCGCCGCGTCGTCTGCCTCACCGAAGAGACGGTCGAGACGCTCTATCTGCTCGGCGAGCAGGACCGTATCGTCGGCGTCTCCGGCTACGCGGTGCGCCCACCGCAGGTCCGGCGCGAGAAGCCACGGGTGTCCGCTTTCGTCTCAGCGGACATCCCGAAGATCCTGGCATTGGAGCCAGACCTCGTGCTCGCGTTCTCCGATCTCCAGGCCGGCATCGCGGCCGATCTCGTCCGCGCCGGCATCGATGTCCACGTCTTCAACCAGCGCGACATCGCCGGGATCCTGGCGATGATCCGCACGCTCGGTGCACTGGTCGGCGCCGCCGGGTGCGCGGAACAACTCGCGCAAGGCTTCGAGCGGCGCCTTGCGGCAATCGCCGCAGCGCCTCGCCCCTCGTCGTCGCCAAAAGTTTATTTCGAGGAATGGGATGATCCGTTGATCTCGGGCATCGGCTGGGTCTCCGAGTTGATCGAGATCGCTGGCGGCGTGGATGTCTTCCCGGAACTGCGGCATCGGCCGGCGGCAAAGGATCGCATCGTTTCGACAGAGGCGGTGCGCGAGGCCGCACCTGACGTCATCCTCGCCTCTTGGTGCGGCAAGAAGGTCGTGCCCGCCCGCATCAAGCAGCGCGACGGATGGAGCGGCATCCCGGCCGTGCGCAACAATTGCATCATCGAGATCAAGTCGCCGATCATTTTGCAGCCGGGACCCGCGGCGCTGACGGACGGTCTCGAGGCAATCGTGACGGCGTTGTGGGGATGAAAGCGCCCGATCCACTACCGTCATGCGCGCGAAGCGACGCAATCCACAGTGTCACTGCGGAGGCATTCTGGATTCTCGTCGCAAGGGGTCGTCGCTATGAAGCCCGAGGAGTCGTCTTCCTCAAGTCACCGCGTTGACGACTTGGTATTCCGGCCAGCGCCACACTTCGCCTGCGATCACATCCTCGATGATCTCGGCCGCCCTCACTATCTCGCTCTCGCCGATATACAGCGGCGTGAGGCCGAACCGCATGATGTCGGGCGCGCGGAAATCGCCGATGACGCCGCGCGCGATCAGGGCCTGCATCGCGGCGTAGCCGCCCTCGAATGCGAGGGAGACCTGCGAGCCGCGGCGCTCCTGAGCGCGTGGCGTCACCAGCTTCAGGGACGGACAGCGCCGTTCGACCTCGGCAATCAGGAGATCGCCGAGCCCCAGCGAGCGCGCGCGGACTTCGGCGATGTCGACCCTGTCCCAGATATCGAGCGAAGCCTCTAGCGCCGCCATGGCCAGCACCGGCGGCGTGCCCACGCGCATGCGTTCGACGCCGCCGGCGGCGGCATAGGCGAGCTCGAACGCAAACGGCTTCGCATGGCCCATCCAGCCCGACAGCGCGGCGCGAGCGCCGTCGGCATGGCGCGGCGCAACGTAGAGGAAGGCCGGCGCGCCGGGACCGGCATTGAGATATTTGTAGGTGCACCCCGCGGCGAAATCGGCGCCACAGCCGGCGAGATCGACCGGCAGCGCGCCGGCGGAATGCGCGAGATCCCAGACAGTGACGATGCCGAGGGCGTGCGCTTTCGCGGTCAACTTCGCCATGTCGTGGCGGCGGCCGGTGCGGTAGTCGACCTCGGTGATGTAGAGCACCGCGACCTCCTCCGACAATGCGGTCTCGATCTCCTCCGGCGCCACCAGGCGCAATTGATGGCCGCGCCCGAGCGTTTCGATCAGGCCCTCAGCCATGTAGAGGTCGGTCGGGAAGTTACCGGTATCCGACAGGATCACCTTGCGCGAGACGCTCATGTCGAGCGCGGCGGCGAGCGCCTGATAGACCTTGAGCGACAGCGTGTCGCCGACCATCACGGAGCCCGCTTCCGCGCCGACCAGCCGCGCGATGCGGTCGCCGACATGACGCGGCTGTGCGTACCAGCCGGCGGTGTTCCAGGCGCGGATCAGCTCGTTGCCCCACTCGTCCGTGATGACGCGGCCAACGCGCTCGGCAACGCCCAGCGGCAGCGCCCCCAGCGAGTTGCCGTCGAGATAGATCACGCCGTCGGGCAAATGGAACAGCGCCCTAGTGTCGTCGTAGACGCGAAGCCGGGTCATGGACATCCCTACAGAATCGTGCGCACGCGCCAGAGTTCGGGGAACAGCTCGACCTCCAGCATGCGCTTGAGATAGCTGACGCCGCCAGTGCCGCCTGTGCCGCGCTTGAATCCGATGACGCGCTCGACCGTCGTCACATGGTTGAAGCGCCAACGCCGGAAATAGTCCTCGAAATCGACCAGTTTCTCGGCGAGCTCATAGAGCATCCAGTGCGTCTCCGGCGCCTCGTAGACGATACGCCAGGCCTGCAGCACGCCTTCGTTGAAGCTGTGGGTCTCACGGATATCGCGCGCCAGCACCGCCGCAGGCATCTTGAGCCCGTTGCGGTCGGCGAGGCGCAACACCTCGTCATAGAGGCTTGGCGTTGCAAGTTCCGCTTCGAGCAGCTTGGTGGTCTCCGCATCGTGCGCGTGCGGCTTCAGCATGGCGTGGTTGCGGTTGCCGAGCAGAAATTCGATCAGCCGGTATTGGCGCGACTGGAAGCCCGAGGATTGCCCGAGCTGCGAGCGGAAGCGGGTATATTCGCTGGGCGTCATCGTGCGCAGCACGTCCCAGGCGCCGTTGAGCTGCTCGAAGATGCGCGACATCCGCGCCAGCATCTTCATGGCGGGCTGCACCTCGTCTTTCGCGATGGCCCGACGCGCGGCGCTGAGTTCGTGGATGGCAAGCCGCATCCAGAGCTCCGTGGTCTGATGCTGGATGATGAACAGCATCTCGTCATGCGCCTCCGACAGCGGGTGCTGCGCGCCGAGGATCGCATCCAGTGCAAGGTAGTCGCCGTAGGACATCCGCCGCGCGAAATCGGTCTCGGCGCCTTCGCTCGTGGGATCGTAATCGCTGGACGTCATGCCAAGTCCTTTCGATCGATCTTCCATGCTTCGTCAGTCGAGGCCGATCAGGCGGGCGGTGATCGGCGACGACGGATCCTTCAGTCCGTCGATCACGGTAAAATGGTTGAGGCCGGGATCGATGACGAGGTGCGTCGGCACGTCGAAGCCGGTCCAGACATTGGCCATCAGATCGGACTGGCGGATGAATTCGGGCCGCTCGCTGCCGCCGACCCAGGCGGTCACAGGCGAATGCCCGCGCGGCAGATGCAACGCCGCGCTTTCCAGCGTCGCCTCCTCCATCGTCATGCGCAGCGTTTCGTTCATCTTGGTCTTCAGCAGCGGACGCAGATCGTGCAGGCCGCTGATCGAGAGTGTGCCGGCGATGCGGTTGTAGACGGCGGACTCGAGGCGGCTGTCGTCGCACAGCATGCGGGTGACGAGATGGCCGCCGGCGGAATGGCCCGCGAGCCGGATCGGACCTGCGACCAGCGAGGCCGCCTTGGCGATCGCGGCGGCGATCTCGGCCGTGATGTCGGAGATGCGCGCGGCCGGCGCCAGCGTGTAGCTCGGCAGCGCCACCGTCCAGCCATGATGGCGCGCGCCTTCGGCGAGATCGGTCCAGGTCGACTTGTCGAAGCGCAGCCAATAGCCGCCATGGACGAACACGACGAGGCCCTTGCTGCCGCCGTCGGGCAGGACCAGGTCGAGCTTCTGGCGCTCGCCGGCGCCATAGGCGATGTCGGAACGAAACTCTGTCAGTCCGGCGCGGTACGTCGCCGCCCGCTCCGCCCACAGCGCCGGCATCTTGTCCGCGCCCGGGATATGGGCCGAATTGGCGTAAGCGTCATCCCAATCGCGCATCGTGACTTCCTTGACTTGAGGCCAGCGAACCGGAGCCAGTCTGCCACCGGCAAGGCCGCCCTCCTAGTCTTTATTTTAAGCTTAAAGGATTTCGACTCGCCCGAGTTTCGGGCAACGGGGCGGCAAGATATTCCCGCCATTCCGGCCTGAACGGGGATCTGATGGGCCGTTTCCCTCATTGCGAGCGCGGTGAAGCAATCCAGAATCTTGCCGCCGCGGAGACAGTCTGGATTGCTCACATGGGGATTTGGTGTGTCAAGTGGGATGGTCAGCTCTTTGTTCGACTGCAGGCCAGCTCTTCGTCCCGACCGTGTGGACTTCCGGATGGCGCGCGCAGATCAGGTCAAGACCGGCCCGTGAGGGCCGCCGCGAAGCGGCTTGGTCTTGACGTGAGCGAGCACGCCATCAGGCTTTTGTGGTCGGGCGTAGCGGGCGGCGGAAGCTCCTATCGTTGGCGATCTCAGGGTCGAGCCGGTTTTGGCAATCTGGTTTGCATGCCAGATCAAACTCACATTCGGTCGTCGCGCGATAGCGACTGCACCAACATTCCGCTTGCGGCGGGCAGGCTCGAGAGGACGGGACCATTCTTCGTTGCGGCGTTTGAAGCCATGCAATCCATCGGTTCGTCCACCCGGATCGGCCGAGGCTGATCGGTCCTCGGCAGATTGGTTTTAAGGTTGTGGGGAGCCTCGCATCAGGCGATGGGCTTCATCACGGCCCCCTCGATCACGACCCCGGCGGTCACGTACTTCCAAAGGGCCACGAGCAGCTTGCGCGCCAGCGCCACGATCGTGCGCTTGCGGCCGCGCTGGCTGTGCGCCTGAACCACTGGGTCAGAGCCGATTGAGGCTGGTGGCGCACCCAGAGCCAGGCGAGCTGGATCATCGTGGTTCTCAGCCGCGGATTGCCGGCCTTCGACACGCCCTGCTCGCGCTCGATGCCGCCGCTGCGCCAGGGCGTGGCCGCAAGCCCGGCATAGGCCGCAACCTGGCGGCGGTTGGCGAACTGCCGCCAGAACGCCTCCGACCAGAGAACGGCAGCGAAGTTCGGGCCCATACTCTTCAGGTTGAGCAGCAGTGTGACCGGATCCGACGCCGTCTTCTCGCTCGCTGGTCGGCTTGCAGTCAGCAATGCATCCTGCTCGCGCTCCACCGCCGCGATCTGGTTGAGCAGCAGTTCGAGCCGGTCGAGCTCGCGGCTGATTTGCGCCTGCAAATGCGGCAGCAATGCGCGCCCGTCTCCCGTCCGCAGGGCCTCGAGCCGCTTCCGCCGATCTCGCCGCAGCGGCACGTAGTCGAAGATTCCTTGCGCGAACAAAAGGCCCTTGATCCGGTTCACATGCTCGATCCGCTCCGCGATCAAGGTCCGTCGCTCGCGGGACAGCCTGCGGCGATCCTCCTCCTCCGGAGAGGGCGCAACGACCATCGCGCAGACC